>CAWGBH010000014.1:0-235278 GCA_963820805.1 uncultured Alphaproteobacteria bacterium | reverse complement strand
GAGTACACCGAAGGCAAGCTGGAACATCCAGTGTTCAGGAATTCGCTATCAAGGCGAAGTGATGACTCGGATTCAACGCGGAGACGCAGAAGTAGCGGAAGCCGCACGGAGGGCGGCTCCGGGCTTGACGTACAGCAGCAGGGGCTTTCGGGTGTTTGCCGGGCGTGTCCGGCCGCCAATGATTCAGCTGGAATCTACGAAGACGTAGGAGCAGTGCTTATTACCTTGAGCACATCGAGCGTCCCCTCGTTTCGATTCTCAACCTCTGTATCCGGGGGGCCGGCGATCCACGCTATCCGGACATCCCCTGGATGTTTTCCGTTCGAACGGAAGATCTTCCCGCCGGCGCTCCTGCCATATAGGGGAGCACCGCGAGGCCGGTCAAGGCCTACGGGAAGTCAGCACCACCGAACATGCAACGTATCCTGGCCAGGATAAAAACTGTTGGGGCCGGGCGAGTGGTGCGCACGACCTCTTTCCAACTTGAACGTAGCACGGCGAGTTTAGGGTTTCGGAGTTTAGAATTCGATAGTGCTGCAAATAAGACAGAAATAAATAAAATGTTTGGATGCGCCGAGAACACACTGGCGCTCGGACGCGCGCGGGAATACACTAATCGGCAACGGGACGGGGCCCGATTCGGGACTCTTCTCGAAAGGAAGTTAATCACCATGGCACAGGAAAACGGTACACACCTGCGACGGTCGATTTCTGAAAGGAGCGGCGGGAGTCCTTGGGCTCGGGTTTTGGGCGGACGAAACGCTGGACGCGCTGCCGCAAAACACGAACACGAATTCCAAGCCTACCGACCTGAAGATTACGGATATGCGCGCGCTGACGGTGCGCGGCGCTCCGATGACGTGCCCGATCATACGGATCGACACCAACCAGGGCATCTACGGACTCGGCGAAGTACGCGACGGCGCGAGCAAGACCTACGCGCTGTTCCTGAAGAGCCGGATTCTGGGCGAGAATCCGTGCAACATCGACAAGATTTTCCGCAAGATCAAACAGTTCGGCGGACATTCGCGGCAGGGCGGCGGGGTGTGCGGCATCGAGATGGCGTTGTGGGACCTGGCCGGGAAGGCGTACAACGTGCCGGTGTACCAGATGCTGGGCGGCAAGTTCCGCGACAGCATACGCTGCTACGCGGACACCACGGAATCGAACGACCCGAAGGTGTACGGAGCAGCGTCTGAAGGGGCGGCGCGACGAGGGCTTCACGTGGCTGAAGATGGACCTGGGCGTGGACCTGGTGGCGGACACGCCGGGCGCGCTGACCATGCCGGTGGGGCAGCGGGTCAATTCCAATCCCAATACGCAACACATGTTCACGGGCATGGAGATCACCGAGAAGGGCGTCCAGATGATGTGCGACTACGTGGCGCAGGTCCGCGAAATGGTGGGCATGGATATTCCGCTTTCGGCGGACCATTTCGGACACATCGGCGTGAACAGTTGCATACGGCTGGGCAAGGCGCTGACGAAATACAACATGGCGTGGCTGGAAGACATGATTCCGTGGCAGCGCACGGAGCAGTTGAAGCAGATCGCGGACGCGGTGGACATTCCGATCCTGACCGGAGAGGACATCTATCTGAAGGAGAATTTCATCGAGCTGTGCCGGGCGCACGCGGTGGACATCATTCATCCGGACCTGGCGACTTCGGGGGGAATTCTGGAGACCAAGAAGATCGGCGACGCGGCGGAGGAACTGGGGGTGCCGATGGCGATGCACTTTGCGGGCACGCCGATATCCTGCATGGCGAACGTACACTGCGCGGCGGCGACGGAGAACTTCCTGGTGCTGGAAAACCACTCGGTGGACGTACCGTGGTGGAGCGATCTGGTGGAAGGCGTGGAGAAGCCATCGTCAAGAAGGGGTTCATCGCCGTGCCGGAGAAGCCGGGGCTGGGGGTCACGCTGAACGAAGCCGTGGTAAAGCAGCACCTTTTGGAGCCGGGTTATTTTGAGCCGACGCCGGAATGGAATCGGGAGCGGTCGGCGGATCGACTGTGGAGCTAACTTGAGGAGCAGAATGAGGACACGAATGACTCGACCAACGATGTTCGGATTTGCCGGCCTGCGTGGCCGCGGCACTGGCAGCGCTGCCGGCGCACTCCCAGATCTATCGCTTCACCAAGGAGCAGATGATCGAATACACGGCGCAGAATCCGTTCGAGCGGTTTCCCGACGCCGCCAAGGTGCCGGATGCGATTGTCACGGCCATTCGCATTGGAGAAAATATACGAAGCCTCAAAGAGTTTCCCGAGCATGAAAGAGCTTTATGGCTTGCGACCGGCCGAAGAAAATTCGAAACGGCAGTCGCCCTGCCACATCAAAGTTCAGATGATGTTTTGGAAAAACTACATACTGAAACGTACTATCAATTGCGCGGAGACGAAATACCAAAAAACCCTGCCGAGATAATAAGGCGATTTGCGCAGCTTGGTTATATTAAAGAAGATATGGAGGGCGAATTAGACATTTTGAACCTCGGCGCACTCCTTTTCGCAAATGACATAACGTTGTTCCCATCAATATCTACAAAGTCAGTGCGAGTAATCAAATACGCTGGCAAGGATAAGAGTAAATCAGAAGGAGAGATCGAGGGGAAAAAGGGGTATGCAGTTGGATTTCGGGGGATGCTAAAATACATTTCTGACAGACTTCTTAAGGAAGAAAAATTCGAACAAGGTGTCAGAAAGAAAACTTCAACGTATTCGGAAACAGCAATTCGCGAGATCGTTGCAAATGCGTTGATACGCCAAGACTTCACAGTGTCGGGGTCTGGTCCCGTAGTAGAAATATATCAAGATCGAATAGAGGTCACTAACCCTGGAAACTCACTTATTCACGTTGATCGAATTATTGATGAGCGGCGCTCTCGAAATGAAAAATTTGCCGCTGCAATGCGGGAAGTTGGCCTCTGTGAGGAGCGCGGTGGTGGTATTGACAAGGCGATTATCGAAATAGAGGAAATGAGCCTTCCAGCTCCAGAGTTCTTTCCTTCGGAAAACTCTATGCGAGTTGTTGTTTTCGGTCCGAAAAAATTTAATCAGTTATCGAAGGCTGACAAAGTCTGGAGTTGTTTCTGCCATTGTGTCGTGCGGTGGATACGCCATGATTATATGAGCAATACTTCACTGAGGGAGCGTTTCCGGCTCCCCGATGCCGAATACCAGTCTGCGTCCGCGGTTATTTCCGATGCAAGAAAGGCGGGACGAATTATTCCTGCTGATCCAAATCAAGGCAAAAAAAATGCGCGATACGCTCCATACTGGGAGCGTTCGTAACTGTCTCTCCAACAGAGTGGTAAGAGCCCGTCGCGTGAGCGCGTGTAACCGTATTACCTTTGCCTCTATTTTCCTGACGCTTCGGGCTGCAAGAGGCAACTGAGAAAGCGGCCTCACACTTTCACCTTTTTACCTTCGCGCCATCACCGCTCAGCATGTCCGCTTTACCCCCAAAAGCGGACATGTGCAGTGCACTAGGCGATGTCCGCTTTGTGCCAATAGCGGACATGGCCAGGGCGCCGTCCACTCCTGGTCGGTACTCAGGGTGCGACGCTTCTAGCCGCCTTTTTCCAAATTCCTTCCTTGATCAACGTGTCAGCTTGCGAACGGATTAACGCGGTCAATGCACGTACTGCTGCGACTTGTGCTCGCTCGCGGTTCACGGCGAGTGTCCAAGTCACTGACATGCCACGCAGCGGTGCCATTGCAATTCTCCCCGCGCTGCGAGCAACAGCGCTCCGCGGTAAGATGCTGTAGCCGGTGCCCCGTTCGATCAATTCAACCATTAGGGGGAGCGTTTCGAGCTCAATCGCAGCATTGAAGGTGAGCCCCTGCTTGCGAATTCCCGATTCTGATAAGAGGCGCAGGTAATTCGGCGGTCGGTACGTCAGTAGCGGTAACCCAGTGAGTGCTTCGAACCCGACCGACTTTTTAGGGTCGAGACGCGCGTCACGCGGCCCGACGAGCGTCAGCTGCTCCACCCCAAGGGGAGTGAGCGTTACATGGCGCAGAACATTTCTGTCGGCGAGTAGCACCGCCACGTCGGCTTCGCCACTTCGCATTATCTCCTCAAGCCCTTGCGATATAGCTTCGAAAACGTGCAACAACACTCGTGGATATTTTTTTGCGAAATGATCAACGACTGGTCCGCTAATCACTTTAAGGAGAGCGGGTGGCAGACCAAGCGATATGGAGCCCGCTGGTTCCTCTGCCTGCGCAGCGAACTCTGCCTTGGCTTGATCGAGACCGCGTAACACTTGCTGCACTTGGTCGCGGAAGTGCTGGCCACCGGGGCTCAGGCTCATGCCCCGTCGATGACGGATAAACAATGGCCCGCCGACTTCTTGCTCCAGCGCTGCTATCTGGCGACTGATCGTTGGCTGGGTCTGATTGAGCACGCTGGCAGCGCGAGCGACGCCGCCGAATTCGGCCACACGAAGGAAGGCTTTAAGAACACTAAGGTCCATCCTTGTAGTATACATTTTTCGTATCGGAACAATACAAAACATTCAATTTACGTAGGACAGAAGCTATGGCCATCTCTCAGTTGGCCAGTCGGCTCAGTCACTCAATCGAGCGCTGTGTTCACGACTGGCAGCAAACAGGATGAATGCCATGCTGAAATTCCTGTCCATTGTCGCCACGATCGTTGCACTTGGAACCAACGCAGCCAATGCTCAGCAGCGAGAAGCAATATTTCAAAAGATCGAGGTCCCAAATGCAAGCTTCGACATCATCCTGGCCACGGCTAAGCCGGATAGCCCGAAGATTTATTACCGAGATCAGCCTGATCCCAATGTCATCTATCTCGGCGACGACCTCGTCACTGCGTACACCTCGGAATTATCTGAGATGTTGGATATTGCGACGGTGACGCGTCCAGCTCATACAAGTGTTGCGGAGCGCGGCGACAAAAAAGGCCGAACACCTGTGGTCGTCTATTTCGTTCCCAAACGTGGACCATCCGCCGCCATGCGATAGTGGTTCAGTTCAGTCATGTGTGCACGCGCGTGCATGGTCGATTGTCCACTGCTGAAGCCGTGTGAAAGTCCGCTTTGGGTCAAAAGCAGACATGTGCAGTGCACCTAGCATCATGTCCGCTAAGTGCCAATAGCGGACATCGCCGCGAGGATCACATCTTGTGGTCCGAGTTCATTTTCATCGGCTGTTGCATCGGCGTTGGATGATCCATCTGGCCCGAAGTCGGACCCATTGCGCCGATGCCTTCAATTTCTAACGTGACGTTGACCTCTCCCGCTTTCTCAAATTTCAGCGTCAACGGGACCTTGTCGCCTTTTTTGAGGGGACCTTTTAGGTCCATCATCATGATGTGATAGCCACCGGGCGCTAGGGTGACAGATTGACCCGGTGGGATAGACAGCCCCCCTTGCACCGGGCGCATTTTCATAACGCCATTGTTCATCGTCATTTCATGCACCTCGACCTTACCAGCAGCCGGGCTTGAACCACCTATCAGCTTGTCTGGCGTTGCGCTTTTATTTTCAATACTGAGATAACCACCACCGACTTTGGCACCGCCCGGCGTCGCACGCGCCCAAGCATGGTCGAGTACAAGATCGCCAATTTTGACCTGTTGTGCTGAGGCGGGTCTGGCGCAAACAAGGGCGAAAGCAAGAAGCGCAAGTGTAGATGACCTGAATGCGCATAAAATACGGTTGGACATGGGTCGCTCCGATTTTGTCATGACATGAATAGATCAAGGCCGCGTGGGCGGCCATATGTCAGACAACTTGCGGAGGACCTCTGGCAAGTTCGGGATTTGATGCAAGGCCGATGCGCGGCGCGGACATCGCAGGCCGAAGAACGCGAGCAGCACCAAGCGGCAGCACGATGCCAACTAAATTATCCGGCCCGCGCGGCGGCACAGAGATATTGCATAGGTTACAATGTTCGCAAGCGTGCCCAGGCATGTGATCGGGGCTGCCCGGCACCTGATTTGTGGGGACGTCGTTCGGGGTTTGGCTGCGACAGATTATGGAAAATGGATCGCCCGCGGACGAAACCACTGGTGTTGGTCGGCGCGACGCCCAGCAAAGCGGCATGCAAGGCAACCCCGTAGATTGCCACCCAGCTCACTACTCGTCCGAGGCTCAAGCGCATCGTATGCACTGTTCCCATCGCATTTGAGTGCATGATCCACAGTCTAGTCTGCACATCCAAAAGAGGCCAGTACCGTGGACGTCCGCCTTGGGTCTTTAGGGCACGTATGCGGTGCGTTAGGCGATGTCCGCTCCGTGCCAGTAGCGGACATCTGGCGAATTTGATGCGATGACCGCTTTGCCATCGATTGGAGACATTCAATCGTGAGGCTAGACGGTCAATTGGCCGCAATCGAAAGCGATTTGCTATAGTGCAAGTGTAGGTATGGACGGATCGATGGAGAACCGGTCATGCGATGCTCTATTATCGCTATTTTTCTTTTGGGTTTTTTCTATTTCTTCGCAGGGCTAGCCGCGACATTTGCCGCCCAAACCTGCACGGAACGACAACAGGTCTGCTTTGCATACTGCGAGAAGACTTATAAAAACGCGCCAAAGTGCACGGACGCATGTAAAAAGTATCTTGCGGAATGTATGTCTACCGGATGCTGGGAAAGCAACGTTACCGCAAAGCGGTGCGGCTTTACTAAACAATAGTCACGCGGACGCCAGCTTTCCCGCCATGTCGCTTGGGTATTAGCGGACGTATGCAGTGGCCCGTGTCCGCTAAGTGCCAATAGCGGACATTCTGCCGCGATTTATAGTGATCGACCAACGATCTGGCCGCTAGGGTAGCAAGCCGATTGCGGATTTCTGCCGAAAACCTGGCAAACCAAACGCATTATGGAGATCGCTATGAAAATCCTTCTCTACTACGCACCGATAGCCTGCTCGCTCGCGCCCTACATCACCCTCACCGAAGCCGGTGCTGACTTCGAGGTGCGTAGCATCAATCTAAAAAAGGGCCAGCAGAAGTCGCCCGAGTATCTGAAGATCAATCCCAAGCACAAAGTGCCGCTCCTTGTCGTTGATGGAAAAACGCTGAGCGAGAACGTCGCGATCCAGCAATGGATCGACATGACTTTTCCCAGCGCGAATCTATTTCCGAAAGACCCGTGGCAGCGGCTCCAGGCAGTGTCGCTACTATCGTGGTGCTCGTCTGGCATTCATCCCTACTTAACGCGGATGAACTCGCCGATTGCCGTGTGCGACGTTGCGGGCACCGAGGAAAGCGTATTCAAGATTGCCAAGTCTCACCTATTCGAGAATTACAAGCTTGCCGATGAGATGTTGGCTGGGCGCGAGTATTTCTTCGACCATTTCACCGCGCCAGATTCGCACTTCTTCTGGTGCTTCCGCCGCGGAACTTTGTTCGACATCGACCTGTCGCAGTTCAAGAACTGCACGGCGCACTTCGAACGCATGAAGACACGCGCGAGCGTTCAAAAGCTTCTTGCCTTCGAAAAATCGGTGCAGACAGAGTTCGCCAAAGTGGCCTAACAGCAAATGGTCGCTAATTTGAACGCAAGATCTACCTGCGGCGCAGCAATTCCGCCTTTACGTCCGCTTTGGGTCAAAAGCAGACATGTGCAGCGCACAAGCCAATGTCCGCTTTGTGCCAATAACGGACATGGGCGTTCACTCAATCACGTCATCGGAACGTGCATGCAGTGTTGCCGGGATATTTATCTTTAAGTTCCTTGCGGCCTTAAGATTGATCACAAGTTCGAACGTCGTTGGTTGCATGACTGGAAGATCAGTGGGCTTGTCACCTTTAAGAATTCGGCCAGCGTAGATGCCCGTCTGACGGTATGCATTGGCGAGATTCGGCCCATAGCTAGCCACTCCACCAGCGGCGACAAATTCCCGGAACGGATACACGGTTGGCACCCCAAGATTCGTTGCTAGTCCCACGATCTGCTCACGCTGGATCGTAAAAAACGGATCGCTACCGACCAAGAGCCCGTCGGGGTGCAGTTGCGCAATAGTCGCAAAAGCAGCATTAATTTCATCAGGTGTGCTCGCGTTCACAAGTCGTAGTTCGATCCCCATGGTGCCCGCAGCCGCCAGCACATCCCTGATCTCCGGTACTGAATCCGGGCTGGTGGGATTGGCGAGTACGGGGACAACCTTTGATTTGCAGCCAAGTTCGCGCAACAACTCAAGACGCTTCTGTCCGAGCGGGCCGGTAATCAAAGTCATCCCCGTAGCATTGCCGCCGGGCTGGTTGAAGCTTGCGACAAGACCGGCCGCAACGGGGTCCAGACCAACAATGAATACCATCGGTATCGTTGTGGTTGCTACCTTGGCAGCAAGTGCCGCTGGTGGTGCTACTGAAACGATGAGGTCAACAGGTCGACGAACAAATTCAGCCGCGAAGCCTGCCAAACGATCGTAGTGACCAGCGGCGAAGCGATATTCGATGGTGACGTTCCTGCCTTCATCGAACCCGGTCTCACTAAGACCACGTCGCCATGCAGCCATAAATTGATTCTGCGCCTGCGACGACAGAGCGCTAAGAAATCCAATCACTGGCCTCGACTGCTGCTGCGCCCGGGCGGCGATAGGCCAAGCGGCTATCGAGCAAGCAATTGCATTGATAAAATCACGCCGTCTCATTGCGCTCCCCAAGTTCAGGGCCGCCCATCGTACAGACTTAAGCCGGCATACTGGAAGGGCCAATGTCCGCTTTGGGTCAAAAGCAGACATATGCAGTGCAAAACGTGATGTCCGCTAAGTGCCAATAGGCGACATGCGCTTGTAAAAAGCCGGGAGATCTCCTCCTACGCAAGCTTCATCAGTTTCAGCGCCGCACGACCGTTCGGACCGTAGGGATTGCCAAGGCTCTCGCACATTTCGAAATGATTGAAGTTAGGCGCTTCAATCAGTTCGACCGGTTTGCCAGCTGCCTTCACTGCCGCAGCAAAATCGCGGTTCTGACGCTGAAATTCCGGCGTTTCGTTGGTGCCATAAGTGACGATGATAGGGGGCGCGCTTCGTTGCTGCTGGTCGCGTAGCGCTTTAGAATCTGCCCGATCAACGGTGCGTAGATGCTCTGGTCGTAAGCGGCATCGAGTTCGACTTGGTCCATATCCATCCACACTCTTGGACCTTTTTCATGGGTAGGCGGCCCGATCGGGCACACTTCGGCCAACGCTGGCGTTGCGGCCATCACGGCCGCCGTTCCAAGTACGACGCGACGCGAGATTTGCGTAGAGATCAGTGAGCTATCGATAGGCATTGTTTCCCCCGATCAGAACTGTTTGACCGAGAGAGGACGCTAATGCGCTTTCGGTCCAAGCCCAAATCAATAATGTCACTTATGGGTCAAAAGCGGACATGTGCAGCGCACTAGGCGATGTCCGCTTAGTGCCAATAGCGGACCTTACGGTAGTGTCTTGCCGTGATACGCTAGAATGGAAACGGGGGACCTCAATGCTTGGGATGATTGGAGAGTTTGCAATCGGCGCAGCATTTATCATCGTTGCTGTCGCCCTAGTTTTCATCGGCATGCCGAGGCATGGTGAAACTGCGCGCTTTCTGCGATTCGAGGCTTCGGTGGTTTTATTTCCGCCTGTCATCATGACGTTTTTAGCGATGGGGACTGCCCTGATGCTGAGGGCTTACGTCGGGTAAGGCGGATTGCGGCCCACAATGTTCTATCTCTGAGGGTCGGGATCGGGGTGCCAGCCGAGGAGAACTAGCATGACCAAAAATCCAAACACGTAGGCAATTGCAATATGCCAGCCGTTGCGAAGCCATAGCCCGACCGACTTTGCCTCGGGATATTGGTTCGACAGTGCCACACCGGCCGACGAACCGAACCAGCTAATCGAGCCGCCAAATCCCACTGCATAAGCGAGATGGCCCCAATCATAGCCGCCTTGTTTCAGGGCGAGAGCCGTGAGTGGTATGTTGTCGAATACGGCTGAGACAAACCCTAGACCGAGCGCGGTTTGCCATGATGCCGCTGGCAACCTCTCGACAGGCATCATGGATGCGGCGGTAACGAGTGCGAGCAGAAAGATCGTGCCTTTGAATGTCTCTGGCAGCACACTCCAATCCGGACGCCGCAAGGGTATGGTTCCAAACAGCACTACCCAAATTGACAGCCCAAGCACCGGCACGCGGCCAAGCAATTCCGGAAAAGTGTAGGTTGGTGACGACATTCACCACAAGCGCAACGATCAACATTGCAGCGACGATAAATACCCGGGTCCAATCGATGACGATCCCTCGCCGTACATGCTTGACGACAGGCGAATGGCGGTGCTGCTGTAGTGATGCGGGTATAGCGAAGATCAGCAACGCGACACTGGCGGCACAATAGGCTTCGAGGACACTCAGCGGGCTAACTCCCGAAACCCACATCATCGTGGTCGTGGTATCGCCGACCACGCTACCAGCCCCGCCCGCATTAGACGCGGCAACAATCGCAGTGAGATAGCCAATGTGCACCCTTCCCCGAAACACGTGCCGCGCAACCGTGCCGCCAATAATTGCCGCTGCAATGTTGTCGAGAAAGCTCGATAGTACGAACACGATGACGAGGAGCAGCACGCCGCCCGTCCAGTCGTCGGGTAGCAGTCTCGGCATCTCGTCAGGAATGGCGCTTTCTTCAAAGTGTCGGGCTAGTAGTGCGAACCCCATTAGGAGGAGAAACAAATTAGATAGCAGCGAGAATTCATGACTTAAATGAACGCCTAGGCCGACCAACCCTGGACCCTCGTTAAATGTAGTGAAAAAAACTTTGTAAGCAGTGATGGCGACGAGACCTCCAAGAGCAACCGGGAGGGTATGGCGGTGAAACACCGCAATGCCCAGCAACGTGAGCGTGAACAAGATGAAATCAAACGAAATTCCGTAGGGGAGAATTGGTTCAGTCAATGTGCTGTAAAACCTTCTTCCTTGGCTTTCGCTCTGTGGTTTTAACCTGAACCTGCGTGCAGTCGGGACAGCGCCAATAGTTCGTCTCCGAACCATCGTCTCGAGCGATGCAGGCGAGGTGCTTCATCGTGTGCCTGCACGCTCGGCAACGGATCTTCGATATTGATTTTTCGGGCGTTTTTCACGGCATAAATTTCGCATAAACTCCGGAATCGCGCTACCCCGATTTCTACCGGTCCGCCTGCAAATGAGAGGGCGTTGATGGGAGTACTGCTCATAAGATGTCCGAAGCCGGGCCTTGATCTGTCTACCGGAATACAGACCGAACTCGGTGACCATGTCTCGAATCCCGCAGTTGGCCAGCCAAACGCTTTGCACTCATTGCGGATCGGTACATTTTTGGAGGCCCAGAGAGACCAAATTGGTGGATGCCATTTCCCAGCGCGATTGGATTGAAAATCAATGAAGCGAATGCCGTCCCGATTTCCGCTTTGGGTCAAAAGCAGACATGTGCAGCGCACAAGCCGATGTCCGCTAAGTGCCAATAGCGGACATCGGGCTTTATTCGATCACTTCGTCGGCGCGGGCCACGATCTGCGGTGGCACCGTGATGCCAAGTGTCTTGGCAATTTTGAGATTGACGACCAGTTCGACTTTCGCAGACTGCTGGACTGGCAGATCGGCCGGTTTTTCGCCTTTGAGAATCCGTCCAGCGTAGAGCCCCGCGAGCCGAAGCGCCTCAGTAAGGCTCGTGCCATAGCTCATCAAACCGCCGGACGTCGCAAATTCGCGAAGAGTGTAGATCGCCGGTAATTTTTGACGTGTGACCAGTTCGATAAGCTTATCCCGTCGGCTGGAGAAGAACGGTTCAGCGCTGATCACGAGCGCACCTACACGTTGTTGAGCCAACGTGACAAAGGCCGCCTCTAGCTCGCTATCCGTGCGCGCTGGCACGACCAATAGTTTTTGTCCAACAGCCTCCGCCCCCGCCATCGCGTCTTTGGTCTTGATTTCGGCGTCTGCATTGGCCGGATTTAGCAGGAAGCCGATCAAAGCCGCCTTCGGAACTGTCTCGTGCAGAATCTCAAACTGTTTTGCAGTCAGCGTACCGACTAAAAAGGTCACTCCGGTGATGTTACCGCCGGGACGACTTAGGCTGGCGACGAGACCCAATTCGATCGGATCGCCACCAATTTCAAAGACGATTGGGATGGTTGCGGTTGCCGACTTGGCGGCTAGGGCCGAAGTATTGCCGCCTATAGCAATGATCAGGTCGACCTTGTGACGGACGAGGTCCGCCGCGAGTGCTGGTAGTCGCTCATATCGATCCTCAGCCCAGCGGTACTCGAACGCAACGCTCTGACCCTCAATGTAACCGATTTCTTTTAAACCCTGTCGAACGGCGGCGGCACGAAAAGCGTCGTTTCCCGGCGATCCCGCGCCGAGAATGCCGACTATTGGCATTGCCGACTGTTGCGCCCGCGCCACAAGTGGCATCGCCACCACGCCGCCAATAAATGCCATGAATTTGCGTCGCTGCATGTCCGCCGCTCAAAGCCCGCTATGCATAGTACCGGTTCAACCTCGGGCAACGAAAGGGGCGCGCGTCCCAGCTAAATGTCCGCTTTGGGTCATTAGCGGACATATGCAGCGCACAAGTTCATGTCCGCTCTACCCCCGAAAGCGGACGTTCGCTCAGTGAATATCCGCCAACGGCCAATTGTAGAGAGATATTAGGCGGCTTAACGATGATTACGCCCGCGTTTCTTAGCAATGTAACGAAGCCTAGCTCTGCGTGCCGCTGGAGAGGCGTTCGCCCTGCGCGTGGCCTTAAGTCCTTTCGGCGACATAGCATAGCGCCGCTTGGCCTCACGCCCCTGCTGCGACCTGTTGTAACGATGAGCCGCTTTGCGCCCCTTCGAAGAAGCCTTGTAGCGACGTTTCGCTTCACGCGCTTGCGGCGAAGCGTTGTACCTACGCATGTATTCCAGAATTCGCCTTTTGCGTTCAGCCTTAGTCAGTGGTCGGCTGTCCTTAGCGCGTTTCTTGGCCATTGAAACAGTTTAGCCCGCGTCAGGTCTGGCCGTCTGAAGGTCTGGCACCCAATTCCGCACTCCTTTAACTCGGCAAATGTCCGCTTTGGGTCAAAAGCGGACATGTGCAGCGCACAAGCCGATGTCCGCTAAGTGCCATAAGCGGACATCGCAACTACCATACAGAGAGACCGCCTCGCGGCGGTCTCTACGAAATCGATTATTGTTTAGATCAGGCTGTGAGATCGCAACTACCCGCGCTGGAGAGTGATGGTTGCGCCCTGCACATCGGCTTGCGTATCTTGCGACTTGATGGTGACTGATTGTTTGTCGCCGTGTGTGGCCAGGTTCATATCAGCAGTGAAGGTCGGGCCCTTAGCCAGCACCTGAAAGCCAACGCCTTCGACCTTTCCGGACAGGGTGCCGGCAGCATTGCGGGTGCGATTCGCTCCAGTTACCGGTGATCGCGCCGTCTTTGTAGGTCGCGCTACCGCGCAGATCGAAATTATAGCTGTCGCTGGCGCAATGTATATTGAGCTGGAGCTTATTTTGCTCATCCAAAACGTCGTAGGAAGCCCGGCATTTTATTGCTTCGTGCTTGCCGTGAGACAAATCGATGGTGCCAGAGCCCGACCAGCTTCCTGCGAGTTGGCTGAAAGGACTCTCTCCGGAAGCCGCGCCCACTGTGGCTGCGCGCTGCGCTAGACCGTCCCCCGTGACAAAAAATAAAACTGCCATCGCCAAAGCGGCCGGGCGAAACATTTTCGACACAGCATTTGAAGGTATGGACACCATAAATTCTCCGGTTATTGGGGAATGATCCAATTCACTCCCATAACCGACCTCCCGTAACTTAGTTCCGCGCACAGAACGAAGACGGTTCCACGCATCGTTCCTCTACCAGCACAAAGCCCCCGGCCGAAACGCGCCGCACCTCCCCATCGCTCGTCTCAAATTCTACGGTGCCATCAAGCCACACTGCGAGCACTCGCCCCGGTGGAATGTGCCATCCGGCTTCACGAACACCGGCCGGAACGTGGACGAAGCGGATTAGGGAAGCAGGGAGCACCGGACTCGGAGTCGCGCCGTTCAGCGTTTTTGGGTATTTTGTATTCGGTCATGACGCTCCATCAATCCCATGCGTTGTGGCAAGTGGCGGGCTGGATGTTGGACGCATCCGGCCCGCTGCGCATGTTCGACTCTCGTTCGCGATGTAAATCAATAGACATTTCGTCGAAAATTAGTGCGCCGCGTCAAAGTCAAAAGTTCTTTGATATTCGTACGCGCGGGCGATCTTGCTGAACGAAATTCTTTATGCCTTTGGCGCTTGTAGACCACCGGCGCCTGCAGCGGCCGCGCGTCGGTTGGCAACAAAAATGCCGCCGATTACAAACGCAAGCCCGGCAATCAATACCGGTGTCACCGTTTCACCGAGGAACAGGCTGGCGAGCAGGATCGCAACGATTGGATTGAGCGTCAGATAAATGACGACGCGAGACGGCGGCAGCCAGCGGAGCGCCCAGGTGAAAAGCGAGAATTGAATGGCGGCGCCGAGGGTGCCGAGAAATATCGCGGCAATCCAACCGCTTCGACTGAACGTCGGCCAGCTCGTCAGGACGCCGCTGGCGGCGGCGAGCAATGTGAGCGTCAACAGACCGAAGACGACTGCCAGCACCATGACAAGCATGGCGCCATGCTTGCCGAACATCGGCCGGCCGAAGACGGAATAGATCGCCGCATTGAGTCCGCCGAGAAGCATCAGCCCGTCGCCAAACCAGTAACGCGATACTTCGCCACGGTATGCCTCAGGGCCGAATACGATCGCGATGCCTGCAAATCCGAGGCCGACGCTAAGCAGATTGCGGCGCGTCAACTTCTCGCGGCCAAAAATCGTCGCAACGATCAGGGTCTGGATCGGGATAGTGGCAATGCCGATCGCGCCGCGCGCGGCCGTCGTGTATTGCAGCGCGGCGCTGAAAGCCCAAGGAAAGAATCCGAAGAACGCCGCGCCCAGCAGCGCGATGGTAATGACATCGGCGGCCGGAATACGCGCCATCGGCCAGACGAAAGGCAACACAGGCAAAAGGCAGACCATCGCGATCGCGTAACGATAGAACGCGAGTGCGACTGGGTCGATTTCACCGACGGCAAAACGCGTCACCACTACGCTGGCGCCGGCGCACAGCGCCGCGCAGAAGGCCGCGACGTTCGCCAGAAGTGATCTGTCCATACTCGCCCCCTACTTCGGGGGATCGTAACGGCTCAAAAAGCAGTTGGAAGGGCCACCGAATGTCCGCTTTGGGTCAAAAGCAGACATAGTCGGTGCACAACGCGCATGTCCGCTTTACCCAGCGAAACAGAAAACTAAGCATTCCGGCGGTAAAGTGGGTCGGTTTGATGGAGCCCGCCATGAAGAAATATTTCCGCATATTCGCTCTGGCCGCACTTGCTTTTGCCCCCCTCTCGAAAGCGGAGCAGGCCAGCCCCCTAAGGTCAGCAGCTATTCACGCGTGTAGCGTAGAGGCTGCAAAATTTCTTTTCCACGTTTGGCAGCTTGAGCAATTCGCAGTGTACGGAAGGTGCATGACAGAGCACGGTCAGCGCTTCGATTAATTTGGGAACTGCATCATTTGCGGGTGCGCCCTACGGTGTCAGTGATTTTGGCGGCGCTAGTCTGCTGGGGTGCCTGAACGGTTGATGTCCGCTTTGGGTCAAAACCAGACATGTGCATCGCACAAGGCGATGTCCGCTTTACCCCCAAAAGCGGACATCAGTTGTCACCCCACAACTTCTGAAAAAACCAGGAGGGTGGCCTAACAGCCAGGCCCTTCCAAAGGCCCGCGTTTAACCGCTCGCTGTACTCCCGGCCTGTGCGAAATTTCCCTGCACGACCCGATTACGTGTGGATACAATCCATTTCGTGGGTCCGGGGGAGCGTAAGATGGCTAGTGAGCGAAATAGCAATTCAGATGAAGAAATCCGGTTTACAAAAAAGCAGCAATGGTACGTCACGACGGCCGCAATAACGTTGATTGGCGCGTTGTACGGGGTCGCTCATACTATTTCGCCGCCGCCTACAAATGCGGAGAAGGCAGCTGCGACCGTTTTGGTCACGTTGATAGCCGCTTGCACGGGCGGGGTTCTTGTATCGCTACATGACCATCTGGCAGAAAAGCGCCGAGAGATAAATAAGAACGATCCCCACCCTTGGCGGCGAGGTATTGAAATCCCCATCTCGCTCATTGTAGCCGTTGTGACTAGTGCGTTCGTAGTAATTTATGCGTGGTGGCGAACTGCCGGTTAGAGCATTTTTGATGGGCAGGAAAAGAAAATCGGCGAACATCGCCGTCAAATTCGCTGCCCGAGATATAGATCTGATAGTCCAGTCTTTGCCCAACGGAGTCTCCAAAAAGGGACTAAAATTACTTCCGAAAGTACTACGCGAATGGAGCCGCACCGAACTGCCGAGGCATCTATCGCTTGAATCTCTCAAAATCATTCGTGAACGTGGAAAAAAGGTTGAATTATTCGAGAAACACGCAAGCGCTTTATTGCACGCACTCGATGCGCTGGATGATTTAGGTCGGCGGCGGATCGTGCATCGGGTGGCTACTCGCGAAACAGCCGTTGTTGGCCAAAACGAACTCACTCTGGTGAAGGAAGAACTTGTCGCATTGCACAACTTCCTGACTAGCGTAGCACCGGCAAATCCTCACCCAGGTCAAAAGTTCAAATTCGGCCGCCAACGTAATTACATCGCGTACCTAGTGATCCTAGATATCGTTGCCATTTTCGAGTGGATCACGAAGGCGGAGGCAACCAGACAAGTGGACCGCGACGGTAAGGGCGACACCGGGCCATTCTGGGAATTTGCTGAAGTTATATGGTCGCTGGTTTTCGGCAATGGCAACTTCGGCTTATCTTCGGCAGTAAAAAACTGGGCAAGTGGAAAAAGGGCTTGGAAACTCGGACGAAGCGAGGTCATTGATCGATCACCGCTGATTATAAATATCGCATTGCGCCACCCTTCATGGGGGATACTCCAGAACTAGGTGCCTATAGTCCCCATGTGACTAGGACGCTCGCGGAGCGTAGTGCAGTCAGGTGAGATGCAAGAAGATGCACACCTCAACGAGGAACGATTTAATGGCCCGGCAAACTGCATTACCTCAGACGCTGGCTCCGCGGCTGATCGACCGGGCGGCATCAGCCGCTTTTATTTCTGTCTGTCCGAACACTTTTGATCAGATGGTCAAGGACGGACGAATGCCCAAGCCGAAAGCTCTGAGCGGACGACGCATCGCGTGGGATGTTCACGATCTCGACAGGGCCGTTAACAGTTTACCGGTCGTAGGCGATACCGTCGCTGACAATACATGGAACGACGGCAATGCCGCGTAGGTTGCCACCCTTTGTAGAATGCTGGCGAGACCGCCACAAAAAAGTGCGCGTCTATTTCCGCAAGGGCAAAGGCCCCCGCATAGCGTTGCCCGGCGAGATTGGCTCGGATGATTTCAATACAGCATATCGTGAGGCGCTTGCTGGACAGATTGCGGCAAAGCGCGAGCGAAGGAAGCCAGATAGACCCGACACCATCGCGGCATTAGTTCGCTCGTATCTACGCAGCGCAGCCTATGTCGGCCTCAGGGACACTACCAAGACCGGATATTCGTCGCGGATCGAGACACTTCGCACCCGACATGGTCATCGATCGGTATCAGGAATGACCCGCGCCGGAATCGTTACCAACATCATACAGCCCTACGCCAATAGACCGGGTGCTTCATTGGCGATTTTAAAAATACTGCGTGTCCTCATCCGCCATGCAATTGAAATTGGATTGCTTAATCACGATCCATCGCTCGGTATCAAACGCCCAAAGATCAAGGAAATTCGCTCATGGACCGAGGACGAAATCGCAACCTTTGAGAGCCGGTGGCCAATAGGCACGAAACAGCGACTCGCATTCGCCCTCCAACTTTATACCGGCCAGCGCCGATCAGACGTTCACCGAATGACATGGGCGGACGTTAATGGCGATAGCATTCGGGTCGTCCAACAAAAAACGGGACGTAAACTGGCGATCCCGCTTCACCAACACTTGCTCATCATCCTCGCCACTACCGAACGGAAACACGCGACCATGATCAACACAGAATACGGTAGGCCATTCACGGTCGACGGCTTCAGCCAGTGGATGCGTAATGCGATCACTGCTGCCGGCCTGCCACTCGAATGTCAGCCTCACGGACTCCGCAAGGCAGCGGGGCGACGCCTCGCAGACGCCGGATGCACCCCACACGAGATCATGGCCGTCCTAGGCCACAAGACACTTTCAGAAGCCGAAAGATACACGCGCGATGCCGATCAGCTTCGGTTGGCAGGCGCAGCGATAATAAAATTGGAAAGACAGAATAAGAACAAAGTTGCCCAAACCACGCGAAGCAAGTTTGGGAAAATGCCGAAGTCGAAAGGAAAATCAAAATGATGAGTTATGGCTTGGCGCTCCCTAGGGGACTCGAACCCCTGTTTTCGCCGTGAGAGGGCGACGTCCTGGGCCGCTAGACGAAGGGAGCTGCGCCCTCGAAATAGCCTCGATCCGGTAAGTCCGCAAGCTTGGTGGATAGGCCAGACCGCATCGCACATTTTGTGCGCCGTTACGGTGCCGAGAGGCGGGTGCGACCCAGGGGCTTGAGTGAATTCAGGTCGAAGCTGAGCAACTCGATTGCGCCATTGATCTCAACGGTCAATACGACGCGGCCTTCGCCGATCGCGCTGGACAGCACCTTTGCTCCGGTCGGCAGCACCGCCGAGATGTCCGCTACCGGCTGTGCCCTTCCCTCACCTCTGAAAACACGATAGCCGATGACAGCGATGAGTACGCCAACTGCGATGAAGGTGGTCAGGCTTGCGATCATCATCAGCCGGCGCACCTTGGCGACAATACGCGTGCCTTCCAGATCGAGAGGTTTTTCGTCGTCGCCAGACATTTTTTGACCCATGACGGATAAAGCGACCGAGACAATCACGATTACTGCCGAACAAGCCGGCTTGCGGCTTGACCGCGCGCTGGCGGCGCATATTCCCACGATGTCCCGCTCGCGCCTGAAAGCGTTGATCCTCGCCGGTCACGTCACAATCGCGGCGCGCACGATCCGCGATCCGGCGGCAAGCGTCAATTCCGGCGATACCATCACCGTAACTTTGCCACCCCCGGAGAAAGCGACGCCGGAGGGCGAGGCGATCCCACTCAACATCGTTTATGAGGATGACGTGATCATCGTCATCGACAAACCGAAAGGCCTCGTCGTTCACCCGGCCGCGGGGCATGCCACCGGCACATTGGTGAATGCGCTGATCGCCCATTGCGGGGCGAGCCTGTCCGGCATCGGCGGAGTCAAACGGCCAGGCATCGTCCACCGACTGGATAAGGACACCACGGGTCTGATGGTCGTCGCAAAGAACGACAAGGCCCACCACGCCCTCAGCAAGCAATTCGCAGAAAAGACCGAAGGGCCGCTCAAGCGTGGCTATCTGGCCTTGGTGTGGGACGTGCCCGACCGCCCGAAGGGCACGATCGAAGCCCCCATCGACCGCCATCCCCATGCGCGAGACAAACAGGCTGTGCGCGAAGGCGGGCGTTCGGCCATTACGCACTGGCAGGTGCTGGAGCGCTTTCCGGCACCGGACGGAAAACCGTTGGCCGCACTCCTGGCATGCACGCTCGAGACGGGCCGGACCCACCAAATCCGGGTGCATCTCGCCCATATCGGACACCCGATCCTGGGCGATGCCACCTACGGGACCGGCTTTAAAACCAAGATCAGCCGCCTTGGCCCCGAAGCGCGCTTGGCGCTGGAGGCCCTTGGCAGACAGGCCCTGCATGCCTATCTACTCGCCATCGAACACCCCGAAACTGGCGACGTCCTGGAGTTCCAATCGGAACTGCCGGGCGATTTGCGTCGTTTACGTCATGCCCTGCTCACGGAAAGCCCCGAGGCCGGGCGTAAACTTCGAAAATAAGCAAGCCACCTCAAAGGCTTGGCGGCTTACCGCGATGTAATGGTGCGTCACGGGGTCGTGACGGGCGAAATGCTATCTTTCGACCCGCCAAGCCGTTATGCTGCAGTTGCGATCGAGGGAGTTAGCGGTCGCAACATAGAATGCTTGCCGTCGGCTCGGGGAGCGGCGGCGACAACCCGCCTGCCGATCACACGGGGGCAAAGTAAGGAGGGCGCTGTCATGGCCCGTACCGCCGCATTGCCGGCTCTCAAGGCCGAATCCGGTCTTTCACACTATCTCGACGAAATCCGCCGGTTCCCGATGCTGGAACCGCAGGAAGAATACATGCTGGCCCGCAGCTGGCGCGAACACGGCGATCGTGAAGCCGCGCACAAGCTCGTCACCAGCCATCTCCGCCTCGTCGCCAAGATCGCCATGGGCTATCGTGGCTACGGCTTGCCGATTTCCGAGGTGATCTCGGAAGGCAATGTCGGCCTGATGCAGGCGGTCAAACGGTTTGAGCCGGAAAAAGGTTTCCGCCTCGCCACCTATGCGATGTGGTGGATCAAAGCCGCGATACAAGAGTACATCCTGCGCTCGTGGTCGCTCGTGAAGATGGGCACCACCGCCAATCAGAAGAAGCTGTTCTTCAATCTGCGCAAGGCGAAGAGCAAGATTTCGGCACTCGAGGAAGGCGACCTGCGGCCTGACCAGGTGCAGATCATCGCCAAGCGTCTTGGCGTGACGGAACAGGACGTCGTCGACATGAACCGCCGCCTCGGTGGCGACTTATCACTCAACGCGCCGATCCGCGACGATGGCGAAAGTGGCGAATGGCAGGATTGGCTTGTCGACAATGCGCCAAACCAGGAACGTATCCTGGCCGAAAGCCAGGAGAGCGATAATCGCCACAAGGCACTGATCTCCGCGCTCGACGTTCTGAACGATCGTGAGCGGCGCATCTTCGAAGCGCGCCGTCTTGCCGACGATCCGATCACGCTCGAGGACCTTGCAGCCGAATTCGGCGTCTCGCGCGAGCGGGTGCGTCAGATCGAGGTTCGCGCCTTCGAGAAAGTGCAGAAGGCGGTCAAGAGCCGCATGACGGCCATTGAACAGCCGTCAGAAGCACAGGCGATTGCCGCGCAGTAATCGCTGTCAGCGGCTCAAACATTTACGGCCGGGCAATTTGCCCGGCCGTTTTGTTAGTGCGCGGCCTTGCGGATTTCTCTTATTGGCCCCACGCCCGGAATGCTTCTTCGAAGGCGCGGGCGCCGGGCGTGCCTTTCTCCACCGCGAGAATCGCACGCTTACCGCTGGTGTAGACGACCGGAATGTCGAACCAATCACGTTCCTTGAGCAATTGAATATTGCGCTGCACGTCGACGTCGACCGCCGACAGGCCAATCAGGAAATATCCGTTGGTGACCTTGACCGCCAATCCAGCAAGAGGAACACCGCGCGCCTGCTCGTTCTGTTTCATCAGCACGCCTGGCACATTGCCGATGCCACCTTCCGCAAAATCCGGCGGCAGCGTGAACAGGATTTCGATGGTGTGGCTGGCCGGGAGGGCCTTATCGGTATTCCGGCGGAGCGACCAGGTCATGCGCAACTTACGTTCCGGTATCTCAATGTCAGCGCGGACCGCCAGTTCGGGTGCGAGCCCCGGTCCAGGGGAAACGGTCTCTGTCCGCCAGAGCGCGGAGCCGACGTAGCGCTTGCCCTGCGGATCATTCGGGTCCTCATCGTAGAGGACGACCTTCTGCGCCACCGCCGCCGACGGCGCGTTAGCCGCGTTGGGCGCTGCGTCACCAGCTTGCCCGATCCGGTCGGCGATTTTTGGCCGGCCGGCAGGCTGCGATGCATCCTTCGGCTTCGAAGCAGGTTGCGATCGAAAGCTCGCCACCATCGACGTGATTGTTTGGCGCTGCCAATAGGCCGCACCTGCGATGCCAACCACGACCAGCGCTAATGCAGCCCATTTGATCATGCCCCCGTAAGAGCGAGCCGGGCGCCGATAGGCATCGTCATCGTCGTACGCGGAGGGAGGCGGGACCGGAGGCGAATAACCTGGCTGAAGCGCCTCCTCACTGAGCGCCGGCTCCGTCAACGGCGAAGGCTCCGGCGATCGCGGTGGCTCGAAATAGTGCGGCACCGGTTCCACGGGCATCGACTCAAATGTCGCGTGCGCGGCGCGTCTCGACTCGGCGGCGGCGCCTCCCAGCCCCTCAGCTTCCGCGACGGTTTCACGGAAGTCGCGCAAACCGCGATCGCGCAAGGAGGGCTCGGGCGGCGCCTCCACTTCAGGAATATCGGTTCGGCGCTTTGCAGCCTCTGCCTCGACCTTGCGGATCGCTTCTTCCAGCGCCAGCCGCTCACGCGTGATGTCGGTCTCATCAAGCGCCGGCTCGACGCCGCGCAGCTGGCTGACAAGCGCAGCGCGCGCGCGGTCGTATAGCGCACGGCGGTTCTCGCCCGTGTTCTTGTCGAGGCCGCCCACCGCGCGGGAGATCAAAGGGTAATAGTCAGCCATTGCACGCTATTGTGTTGGAGCACGGTCCCGTCCGCACAGCGATTCCCACTATCGGAATCATGCTTGACCCCGGTTCATGTCTTTTTTCAGCAATCATAGCTCAAATGGATTCGTCATGAGGATGGTGTCCTCGCGTTCGGGGCTGGTGGACAAGAGCGCTACCGGACACCCGACCAGCTCCTCGACACGACGAACGTATTTTATCGCCTGCGCCGGCAATTGCGCCCAGGATCGCGCCCGCGCCGTCGGCTCTTTCCAGCCGGCGATGGTCTCATAAACCGGCTCGACGCGGGCCTGTGCCCGTTCGCCGGCGGGAAGATAGTCGATTTCGCGCCCGTCGAGACGATAGCCGACGCAAACCTTGATTTCTTCGAAGCCGTCGAGGATGTCGAGCTTCGTCAGCGCCAGCCCGTCGATCCCGCACGTCCGTACAGTTTGCCGAACGAGGACCGCGTCGAACCAGCCGCACCGGCGCGCACGCCCGGTGACGACGCCGAATTCGCGCCCCCGCTCTCCGAGGGTCTTCCCGATGACATTGTCCATTTGATCGGTTGGGAACGGACCCAGCCCGACACGCGTCGTATAGGCTTTACAGATACCGAGCACGTAGTCGATCGCGTTGGGGCCGAGGCCCGAACCGGTCGCGGCCTGCGCTGCCACCGTATTGGACGACGTGACGTAAGGATAAGTGCCATGATCAATGTCGAGGAGCGCACCTTGCGCGCCCTCGAACAGGATGCGCTTACCTTCGCGCCGCTTTCCATCGAGCAGCGACCAGACCGAGTCCATGAAGGGCAACACCTTCGGTGCAACCGCGGCAAGATAGTCGTAAACCACCTGAGCCTCGATCAGAGGCAAACCGTGTCCACGCCGCAACGCGTTGTGATGCGTCAGAAGCCGATCGATTTTTCCGTGCAGTGCCGGCAAATCCGCAAGATCCATGAACCGGATCGCACGGCGACCCACCTTGTCCTCATAGGCCGGGCCGATGCCACGCTTGGTGGTTCCAATGCGCGTCGCAGAGTCGTCCGCCTCACGAAGCGCTTCAAGCTCGCGATACAACGGCAGGATCAACGTCGCATTTTCGGCGATGCGTAAGGTCTCAGGCGTCACCATAATTCCTTGCTTCTTCAATTGAGCAATCTCGTCGATCAGCGCCTGCGGGTCGACCACGACACCGTTGCCGATGACCGACAGCTTGCCTCCCCGGACAACACCCGAAGGCAACAGCGACAGCTTGTAAGTTGAGCCATCGATCACCAGCGTGTGGCCGGCATTATGACCGCCCTGGAAACGCACGACGATGTCAGCTTGCTCTGACAACCAGTCGACGATCTTGCCTTTGCCTTCGTCGCCCCACTGGGATCCGACAACCACAACATTCGCCATCGGAATCCCTTCCCTAAGCCAGCGCCCGGACACTTGGAGCCGGGAGCCACCGGCCAGGTCCACCTTCGGATAATGGATGCTCCCCTCTGAAGCAAGCCAAAGTCCACCGCTCCATCGCGCCGGGCAAAGTCGGCAAAACCTTGATCCGACGCGTTAATTTCAAAAATGCAGCGGCTTGGCCTGCTGCACCTGGGGCAGCGCCCGCACTTTGGCAAGGACAGCCTCGGGCAGGTCTCCATCGATCTCGATCAATGCGACAGCGTTGCCGCCCGGCGCATCGCGACCGACGTGAAAGGTCGCAATGTTGATGCCGGCCTCGCCCAGCGTCGAGGAGAATTTCCCGATGAAGCCGGGCTTGTCGAGATTGGTGATGTAGATCATCGAAGGCCCGAACTCCGCGTCCATGCGGATGCCCTTGATGTTGACGAGACGCGGCCGCCCGTCGGCAAACACTGTGCCCGAGACATGTCGAGATTGCCGTTCGGTCGTCACGGTCACCGTAATGAGACTTTCATAGTCCTCCGGCATTTCACGCGTGACCTCTTCAACGATGATGCCGCGCTCCTTGGCGACAACCGGGGCAGATACGACATTGACGTCGCCCAGCATGGGCCGCAGTAGCCCGGCGAGTGCAGCCGATGTCAGCGCCTTGGTATTCATTTGCGCGACGGCGCCCTCGTAGGCGATTTGGACTTTGCTAATACCGGTTTCAGTCAGCTGCCCGGCGAATGACCCAAGCTTTTCTGCCAATGCGATGAGGGGTTTGAGCCGTGGAGCCTCTTCGGCGCTGATTGATGGAAAGTTGATGGCGTTGGCGATGGCCCCGCGTAGAAGGTAATCCGCCATCTGCTCGGCGATTTGCAACGCGACATTTTCCTGCGCTTCGGACGTGGAGGCGCCGAGATGCGGCGTACACACCACATTCGGCAGGCCGAACAGTGGATTTTCAGTTGCAGGCTCGGTGACGAAAACGTCGAATGCAGCGCCCGCAACATGGCCGCCTTTGAGCGCGTCGTAGAGAGCCGCTTCGTCCACAAGACCGCCGCGCGCGCAATTGATGATGCGCACACCTTTTTTCATGGTCTTGATGGCTGCAGCGCTGATGATGTTGCGGGTTTTCTCGGTGAGCGGCGTATGCAGCGTGATAAAATCCGCACGTCTAAACAGCTCATCGAGCTCGACCTTTTCGACACCAAGGTTGGTGGCCCGGTCGGCCGACAAAAACGGATCATAGGCAATCACTTTCATCTTCAGCCCAAGCGCACGGTCGGCGACGATCGAGCCGATGTTGCCGCAGCCAATGACGCCCAGCGTTTTGCCGAACATCTCCACGCCCATGAATTTGTTTTTTTCCCATTTTCCGGCGCGCGTGGACGCATCGGCTTCGGGAATTTGCCGGGCGAGCGCCAGCATCAGCGAAATCGCGTGTTCAGCGGTCGTGATCGAATTACCGAACGGCGTATTCATCACAATGATGCCACGCGCCGTCGCTGCAGGAATGTCGACATTATCGACGCCGATGCCGGCACGACCGATGACCTTCAGATTCTTGGCCTGCTCGAGGATTTTCGCCGTCACCTTGGTGGCCGAGCGGATCGCGAGACCATCGTAGTTGCCGACGATCGCGGCGAGCTTTTCCTTGTCCTTGCCGAGCGCAGGTTGGAAATCGACATCGATGCCGCGATCCTTGAATATCTGCACGGCGGCAGCGGACAGCGCATCGGATATAAGAACTTTGGGCATTGCGGTTGCTTTCAAAAATGATCGGGAAGGTTTTCCGCCCGCTGACGGGCAGCGATAGGATCAAGCGGCTTTGGGCAAAGCGGCTTTAGCTTCGGCGAACGCCCAGTCGAGCCAGGGCGTGAGTGCTTCAATGTCGCGATGTTCAACCGTCGCTCCGCACCAAATGCGCAAGCCCGGCGGCGCATCGCGGTAATAGGCGATGTCGTAAGCAACGCCCTCTTTCTCAAGCAACCCGGCCAAAGTCTTGGCGAAAGCCGCCTGATCATCATTGGAAAGTCTGGTGACCGCCGGGTCGACGACTTTCAAACACACCGACGTATTGGAACGCTCGTCGGCATTCTTTGCGAGATGGTCAATCCATGGCGTCGCAGCGACCCAACCAGACAGCACTTTTGCATTGGCATCTGAGCGGGCGACGGTTGCCGACAGCCCTCCGACCGATTTGGCCCATTGCAGCGCATCGAGATAATCTTCCACGCAGAGCATCGATGGCGTGTTGATGGTCTCGCCGGCGAAAATTCCTTCGTTGAGCTTGCCGCCTTTGGTCAGACGGAAAATCTTCGGCAGTGGCCATGCTGGCTTGTAACTCTCGAGCCGCTCGACCGCGCGCGGCGAAAGGATCAGCATGCCGTGTGCGCCCTCTCCTCCCAATGCCTTCTGCCAGGAGAACGTGACGACATCGAGTTTGGGCCAGTCGAGCTTCTGGGCGAAAGCCGCCGAGGTAGCGTCACAGATGGTAAGGCCACCGCGGTTTGCGGCGATCCAGTTTCCATTCGGCACGCGCACGCCGGACGTCGTGCCATTCCAGGTGAACACGACGTCGGACGAGAAATCGATCTTGCCGAGGTCTGGCAGCTCTCCATAAGGCGCCTTGACGACGGTGACGTTCTTGAGCTTGAGCTGCTTTTCGACGTCGGTGACCCAACCTTCGCCAAAGGATTCCCAGGCGAGCATCGTCACCGGGCGCGCGCCCAGCAGCGACCACAGCGCCAACTCGACCGCGCCGGTATCGGAGGCCGGTACGATGGCAATGCGGTAGTCGGCGGGCACTTCCAGGACCTCGCGCGTGAGGTCGATGGCGCGCTTGAGCTTCGCCTTGCCGATCTTGGATCGGTGCGAGCGTCCGAGAACTGCGTCTGTGAGGTTTTGCAGGCTCCAGCCAGGGCGCTTCGCGCAAGGGCCGGACGAAAAGTGCGGGGTGGCCGGCCGCACGCCGGGCTTGGTTGCCGTCATGTATCTATCCTTCCAGATAGGCGCCCCTCGTTGGGGAGGGGTGTCCCACTGGCGGAGATAGGCGACTTGCCGGCCGCGGTCAACTTGCCGCGCTACAGATTAAAGTCGCAGGAGGCGCTGGAGTATCGGGCGGACGTAAAGACCAGACTTTTGGGGCGAAAAGCGACGCTGGCTCTAGAACTTCACACCCAAGCCTAAACGGGCGGAATTCATCGCAATCCGGAAATCACTGACATTCGGGAATTGTATAAATTCCCACTCGGCGCGGAGAAACATGCTTGGCAAGAGCGAGACATCGACACCCAGACCCGCTGTGTAACCATAGGAAATTTGGCCTTCTGTCCCTTCCGTCTGAGGGTTGCGCGGCAAAATCAGGGCGCCGGTGGACGGAGGCGGAGTAACGCCGGCGACGGGCGGGCCCTGTGTTGTCTTGGTGCCGGTGATACTCGTCGTGCGCGTGACATCGAATCGGCCAACCGCAAGACCGACGAAGGCATATGGCAAGAAGCGATCATAAGCCCAGCCGGCTCGTCCCCGCGCCGTCAATATGTCAGTAACTGCCAACGAAGCAGACGAAGCAACGGTGACACTGTAGAGGACCGTCGAGCCATCCGGGAGGTTCGCGCCCGGAACCAAAATCGGTCCGACCAAATCCTGTGAACCGTTGTGGAGCGAGAAGTGGTTGTAGTTCAGCTCGCCGCCCATGATGACGTTATCCCACTGGACGTTGTAGCCGAAGAAGCCGCCAAAGCTTTGGCCCCCGGTCGTGCCTTTCGGCAATGTCGTCCACGTAGAAACGATCGGCTGCAACTCCGTGTTTGCCAAGATGAAGTTGATTTGGGAGCTGCTCCCGTTGCTGAAATCTGCCGAGGCGTAGCTCTGCCCGGCCTGTCCACCGGCGTAGTACCCGTCCCAGCGGGTATAGGTCGGTGTCAATGAACCACGCAGTGGCCAATCCGCTGCGCGGGCGCGATCAGCAGAAGCCGCCATCGCTAAGGAACATACTGCGACGGCGAAACGCAGCGATGACGCGCGACACGATGTGCGCTGACGCAGGCTGACCCCGACACGTTGACTCAACCAACTCATGACGACAGTCCCATTCGGTTTCAATTCAATCACACGCAGTTAGCCAATCGCCGCTAGCCTCTGCTGCGCAGCGGTGGCGGTGGTGGCACGTCGTACGAACCAAAGTTGTAACGGACGCCAAATCTGAGGTCCGATGACGTCAAATGCCGAAATTCGAACGGCGTGTCGGTGCCGCCGACATAGTTGACCATCGTGCCGGTCGTTGCGTTGCCGAGATCGATGTAGCGGTATGCGAGCTCTATCGTCGTGGCGGGTGTCACGCGATAGCCGAAGCCCGCGTAAAACGCCCAAGCGAAATTCCACTTGCTGGCGTCAGGAGTGCTGTCGCTTACCAGAGGCTTCCGAGCACGGCGATAATGTGTCGCCGAAATTAGTGATTGTATTACGGCTGAAACCGACACCAGCCCCGATGAACGGCGTGAAATTCCACCAAGTGCCGAGGTCGACGTAGCCGTTGAGCAGACCGGTCCATTCATATTTGCTGCCGGTGTATCGATCCGGCCAGAAATTATTGCCCGAAGGGCCGGCGACTGACGTAAAGCCGATATCGAGGCCGTGGAAATTGGCTCTGGCGCGATATTCACCGGTGACGTCGAAGCGGAGCCAGTTGTTTACGTTGTAACCAATGCCAAGACCGAAGAACGGCGCGGCATCGAATCCCTTATCAACGTTGGTCACCGAATTGAAGCGGCTATAGTTTTCGTTGAAGAGGCTGCCGACGTGCTGATTGCTAAATCCGAAGTCGCCGCGCAGATACCAGCCCGAATAATCCACCGCTGGTGCCAAAGGTGGCATTGGAAGATCGGCTGAGCGGGCACCGCTGATGCCGGCGATTGAAGCAATCATTGCCAGCGCCAAAGTGCGGTTACGCAAAGAAACCATTGGAACCGTCCCTTACTCAAACGACGTCCGATCGGACGACGACTGAAAGGACGATGGCAGCAAATCCTTAATCGGCGCTTAACCTTGTTTTTTAACTACGCTTGTTAACCATGTGGGCTGGGTGGCGACGCAAAAAACCCTCTGCGCAGGTGCAAGTGCACGCACAGCAGTGTGCGATTTAAGAAATTATTTACATCAAAAATTTCCGCCGAATTAATCGGGCGCGGCGGTCAGGCGGCGGCGGCGCTAAGCGCTTCGACGACGTCGTCCACCACCGATTCGACCAGCGTTCGATCGTCGCCCTCGCCCATGACTCTGATTACCGGTTCAGTTCCAGAGGGTCGCACGATCAGCCGGCCGCCACGGCCGAGCTTGTGTTCCGCACTCGCGATTGCCGAGCGGACTTTGGCATTTTCCAGGGGCTTGCCCGTTTGATAGCGAACGTTCTTGAGCACCTGCGGCAGCGGCTCAAAACGATGACATAACTCCGAGACAGGTTTTTCACCGCGTTTGACGACGGCAAGGACCTGCAAGGCGGCGATGAAGCCGTCCCCGGTGGTCGTATAGTCCGAGAGAATGATATGGCCGGATGGCTCGCCGCCGATGTTGTAGCCTTGCCCACGCATTTGCTCGAGCACATAGCGGTCACCCACGGGTGTGCGCACCAGTTCGAGGCCAATGCCACCGAGATGGCGCTCAAGGCCAAGATTGGACATCACGGTTGCGACGACGCCGGGGCGCTGCAGCCTGCCATCTTCTTTCCAGCTCTCGGCGATCACCGCGAGCAGTTGATCGCCATCCACCACATGTCCGCGCTCGTCCACAATCAACACACGATCGGCGTCACCATCGAGCGCGATGCCGATATCTGCCCGCATTTCGCGAACTTTACGCGAAAGCGCCGCAAGGTCGGTGGATCCGCAATCTTTGTTGATGTTGAACCCATCCGGGTCGACACCGATGGAAATAACGTCGGCTCCTAATTCCCACAGTGCGCCAGGTGCAACTTTGTATGCGGCACCGTTGGCGCAATCGATAACCACGCGCAGGCCTTCGAACGATACCGCCTTGGGCAAAGTAAGCTTGGCGAATTCGATATAGCGATCCTGCACACCGTCGATGCGCTTGGCGCGGCCGAGATCGTCGCTCTTGGCGAGCTGCTTGCCGAGATCGGAATCAATGAGGTCTTCGATCCTGGATTCCGTATCGTCACTGAGTTTATAGCCGTCCGGCCCGAACAGCTTGATTCCATTGTCGTCAAAAGGGTTATGTGAAGCTGAGATCATCACGCCGAGATCAGCGCGCATCGAACGTGCAAGCATTCCCACTGCCGGCGTCGGAATTGGTCCGGTTAGCAGCACGTCCATGCCAACCGACGTAAAGCCAGCAACCAAGGCAGTCTCGATCATATAACCGGAGAGTCGGGTGTCCTTGCCGATCAGGACCCGATGACGGTGGTCGCCATTTTTGAAGATAAGCCCCGCGGCCTGGCCGACTTTGAGAGCCAGTTCTGGCGTAATCACCCGGTTGGCCCGGCCGCGGATACCGTCGGTTCCGAAATAACGACGACCCATGCAACAATCCCCCGACGCCTTTACTACGGCTTTGTGTCCTTGATTAACCGGCTTTTGCGGGGCGGCCAAGCCTGCCCAACAAGCGCACAAATAGCGCCAACGCCGTGAAATTACTTCAAAAATTGTGAGGAATCATTACCGAGTGCAGTTAACGGGTGCAGTGGGCGCAAACGACACTTAATGCAGGCCATTTCGCTGCATGCCGGCACTGTGCTACTCGAATTATCCACTTCGAGCCCCAGAACTGATCACATGAAGACGATTACCTGCATCGAGGACCTGCGCGTGCTTGCGCGCCGCCGGGTTCCACGCGCTTTTTTTGAATACGCAGAGAGCGGCTCCTATAGCGAGGAAACCCTCCGCGCCAATCGGTCGAGCATGGAAGCAATCAAGCTGCGCCAACGCGTGCTTGTTGACGTTTCCAGTCGCAGCACGGCCACGACAATATTGGGGCAGAAAGTTGCAGCGCCGCTTGTGTTGGCGCCGATCGGGCTCTGCGGCATGCAATTCGGCGACGGCGAGATTTTGAGCGCGCGAGCCGCAAATGCAGCCGGGATCCCGTTCACACTGTCTACCATGTCAGTCTGCTCAATCGAAGATGTGGCAGAGGCAACCGACAAGCCGTTCTGGTTCCAGCTCTACGTCATCCGCGACCGCGATTTTTCCAAAGACATTCTTGCGCGCGCGGCGAATGCCAAGTGCAACGTGCTCGTGCTCACCGTGGACCTGCAGGTCCTCGGCCAGCGCCACCGCGATATCAAAAACGGCATGACCGTGCCGCCGGAAATTCGTGTGAAAAACGTCTTGGACATCGCAACCAAGCCCGCTTGGGCCTGGAGTATACTCAACGGCAAGAGCAAAACTTTCGGAAATCTCGCCGGCCATGTGAAGGGCATGGAGAATGTCACGCAACTCTCGAAATGGACCGCCGACCAGTTCGATCCGGCACTGAACTGGAAGGATGTGGAATGGATCAAGAAAATCTGGCCGGGCAAGCTGGTCATCAAAGGCATTCTCGACGTTGACGACGCCAAGACAGCGGTCAAGCTCGGGGCTGATGCGATTGTTGTTTCGAACCACGGCGGACGTCAGCTTGACGGAGCGCCGTCATCCATCTCCGCGCTTCCGGCGATTGCGCAGGCAGTCGGCTCCGATACCGAGGTGTTGTTCGATGGCGGCATTCGCACCGGTGCCGACATCGTGCGCGCACTCGCGCTCGGCGCGCGCGCCTGCATGGTTGGCCGCGCGTATGTCTATGGACTTGGTGCGGGCGGCGAGGCGGGTGTAGCAAAAGCGATCGATATTTTGTCAAAAGAGCTCAGCGTCACCATGGCGCTTACCGGCGTCACCAGCATCGGTGACATCGGGCCTCACGTCCTCGTCGGCGGCGCGCTGGCGAAAAAGACAGCGCGCAAGCGCAAAAGCTGAGGCTCACTCCTCCTTCAATCCATACGCCAGGGCATTGCCTGTTGCGCCATAATATTTGAACGGAAGAAATTTTCCGGTCATGCCGATCTGAACGCGGTCGCCTTTTGGATCCGTCTTGCGCGTAATATCCATATCGAAATCGATCGCCGACATGATGCCGTCGCCGAACTCTTCTTCGATCAAGGCTTTCAGCGCAGGGCCATTAACCAGGATCAGTTCGTAGAAGCGGTAGATCAGCGGATCGGTCGGCGGCATTGGCGTGCCAGTGCCGCGCATCGGCACTTCGTTGATCAATGCTTGTTCGCTCTTCGACAAACCAAAGAGTTTCGCCGCAGCGGCTGCCTGCGACTTGGTGAGTTTATGCTGCCCGAGGATCGCGCCCGTCACGAGAATTGGCGACATGCCGCCGATCTGTTCACAGACGTATTTCCAGGTCCAACCCTTCTCGCGTTTGATGTCGAGAAGCTTTTCGGTGAGATCGGCACGGTTCATGGGTCACTCCTATGCTGCGTCACAAATGTTTGATGCGAAGTTTTAAGCAATTTCTACGCCAGTTTTTCTCCCACCTTGCCAAAGCCTCCCTCGCATGCGCCCATTTATAGCCATTACGACGCCGCGCCGAAGTCTGCTGGTGGGTGCGGGCTGCGCCCGGCGCATACATACCGCGGGCCAGGCATAACCAAAGAGAAAGGCACGCCATGCGCACCGAGCGGCTCGATTTCGTCAATAGCAAAGGCGAGAAACTGGCAGCGCTGATCGATCTTCCGCTTGGCAAGCCAACCGCCTTCGCATTGTTCGCGCATTGCTTCACGTGCGGGAAAGATAATCTCGCAGCCAAGCGCATTTCCGAGCGGCTGGCATTGTGCGGCATTGGTGTGCTGCGCTTCGATTTCACGGGCCTCGGCATGAGCGAGGGCGAATTCGCCAACACGCATTTCTCTTCGAACGTCGATGATCTGGTCGCCGCCGCCGACCACCTGCGTAAAACCCATGGCGCACCCGCGATCCTGATCGGCCACAGCCTCGGCGGCGCTGCAATACTTGCGGCGGCCCACCGGATTTCGGATGCGCGGGCTGTCGTCACGATTGCCGCGCCGTCCGACCCGGCGCACGTCATTGGGCTGTTTAAGGATCACATCGATCAAATCCGCAAGCAGGGCGAAGTCGAGGTCGCGCTGGCCGGCCGTCCATTTCGTATCAAGCGTGAATTCCTCGATGATGTTGCCGAGCAACGCATCAATGACTGTCTCGTCAACCTTCACAAGGCGCTGCTGATATTCCATTCGCCGACCGATGACACTGTCGGCATCGAGAATGCTTCGCGCATTTTCGTCACCGCCAAGCATCCGAAGAGCTTCGTCTCGCTGGCGGGAGCCGATCATTTGCTGAGTAAAAGAAGCGATGCGATCTATGTAGCCAATGTGATCGCCGCGTGGGTGGATCGTTATCTGGAACAGCCTGTTGAACACAGCAACGAGCAAATTGAAGCCGGCATCGTGCTCGTGCGCGAAACAGGCAATGGAAAACTCCAGCAGGAAATCTTAAGTGGACCACATCGATTTCTCGCCGACGAACCGGTCAAGTCTGGCGGACAAGACTCCGGGCCGAGCCCCTACGATCTTCTATTAGCAGGGCTCGGCGCTTGCACGTCAATGACACTGCGACTCTACGCCGATAACAAGAAGCTGCCACTTGATCACGTGTCGGTCCGCCTGACCCACAATAAAATCCACGCCGAGGATTGTCTCGATTGTGAAACAAAGGAAGGCATGCTCGACCGCATCGATCGCAACATTACGATGGAAGGTACACTCAGCGCCGAAGACCGCAAGCGGCTGATGGAAATCGCCGACAAGTGCCCGGTCCATCGAACGTTGAAATCGGAAATTGATATCAGAACATTCGAGCGGCCGATTTGAATTTATAGGGCGAACGGGTGTATTGGGATCGCCATGCAAGACGCCGCACTCGCATTGACACAGCAGTTCCTCGCCTGGGTGGCCGAAGCGCCGCGCAGTTATGCCGACGCGGAAGCATGGCGACGAAGTTGTCCACATCTGTCAGTTTGGGAAGACTCGATCGCCGACGGATTGATTCGATTTGAAAATGGCGACGGCATGCAAAATTCGCGGGTCGTGCTGACGTCACGTGGGCGAAAGCTCCTCAACCAGAATTGATCGGCTTTCGTCCAGCGTCCAGGGAAATTAAGGCTGCGGTGAGGGTTCTGGCACATGATTTGTATGTGCAGGAACCGTCATGAATAAGCCCGCTGATCCTCGACTCGTCTGGGTGGCCACCGTGCTGGCGGTGGCTGTGTGCGTTCTTTACGTCGCCCACATCTAGGCTTGGGGTCCGTTCGTCCCGCATCACCCCATGCCCTTGCGGCTTGACGTCTGCCAGGCGCTTGGCCACATTAGAACAAATCATGAACATGGGAAGTCGGAACGGCCCGCTTTCGGCCGAATGTCTCCGTGTCTTCAAAGGCTTGCAGATGATCGAGCAGCTCCGCCAACGCCTTCTGACCCTGCAACGGACGACCCGTATTCCTGACGGTCTCAACGCCCTGCCGCTCGTTATTCCGGCCATCGATACCGCGCTTGGTGGCGGTTTCATGCGCGGCGCTCTGCACGAAATTTCGGCACCTGGTGAAGCCCACCTCGCCGCAGCGGCCGGCTTTACTTTGGGTCTGGCAATAGTTTCGGCTCCGGCGCCTCACGTGTTCTGGATCGCCGAAGACATGGCACTCGCCGAAAACGGCGTGCCCCATGGTGCCGGTCTTGATGCTTTCGGCCTTGCACCCGAGCGATTGGTAAGAGTTTCCGCGGCGCATCGTCGGGACCTGCTGTGGGCAATGGAAGAAGCGCTGCGCTGCCGCGCCGTCGACGTGGTGATCGGCGAAATGCGCGCCGGTGAAATCGACAGCGTCGCGGTGCGGCGACTCTCACTCGCCGCGTCAGACAGCGGCACACTGGCATTGCTGCTGCGCGCCATGCCATCAAACGATGCCTCAACTGCCGCCACCCGCTGGATTGTCGGAAGCGCATCGTCGGTAGCCGCTCACGGTCCCGGTGCGCCGCGCTTTAACGCGCAACTCATCCGCAACCGCCGCGGTCCAGTCGGCTCATGGATTCTCGAATGGAGTAACAGCGATGAGCACTTCATCCTCGCAACGCATACTCAGCCTTTGGTTACGCCGGCTCTCGACCGACCGCATCGCCAGGTCGCGTGAAAAATCGTGTGAACAGTCTTCGTCGCTTGTCATCTATGGCAAGCGCGGCAATGCCGATGTCCTTACCGCTGCCGATGATGCCGCCGAACAACTCGGACTTTCACCCGGCCTCGCATTGGCACAGGCGCGTGCCATGCATCCCGGCATCGACACGATGGCCGAGGATACTGAGGCCGATGCCGTCTTGCTCGAAATTATTGCTGACTGGTGCCTGCGTTACACACCACTGGTGGCTTGCGATGCGCCTGACGGTTTGCTGCTCGATATCACTGGCTGCGCACATCTTTACGGCGGCGAGCACAAGCTTGTCTCCGATTTGGCAGCGCGCCTGAAAGACACCGGCTTCACCTATTCGCTTGCCATAGCCGGCACGATCGGCGCGGCCTGGGCCGCTGCGCGTTACGGCGAGCCGGCAAGCTATGTTTGCGGGGAAGAACGCACACTGCTCGCGCCGTTGCCTTTGTCCGCGCTGCGGCTTCCGACAGCAACCGTCGCAGGCCTTGCTCGTGTCGGCTTGAAATGCATCGGGGATATCGTCGATGTGCCGCGCGCACCGCTCACCGCGCGCTTTGGGCCCGAAGTGCTGCGTCAGCTCGATCGTGCCTTGGGCCATGAACACGAACCCCTGACGCCGCGGTTGCCGGTTGCGCCTTATGTTGCCGAGCAGCGTTTTCCTGAGCCGATTGCACGCGAGGAGGATGTGCTGGCGATTACTATTCGGCTGGCGCGCCGGCTGCAATTCGCATTGGAACGGCGCGGCGATGGCGCCCGCCGCATCGAACTGACCTTATTCCGTACTGATGGCGCGGTACGCCGCATCGCCGCCAGCACCTCACGGCCCTTGCGAAATCCTGGCGAAATCCGCGGGCTCTTTGTGGAGCGGCTGGCCGCGCTCGCCGATGCACTCGATCCCGGCTTCGGCTTCGATATGGCTCGGCTATCCGTCATTGTTGCCGAGCCCTGCCCGCCCGAACAAATCGGCATCGGCGGCGGCGAAAACGCGGCCGAGCTTTGCCGCCTTGTCGATCGTCTGAGCGCACGATTAGGTGCCCGCCGCGTGCACCGGCTGACTGCACAGGACAGTCATATTCCGGAGCTGGCCGAAGCCATACTTCCCGCGCAGGCTATCAATGGCGATGCCGGCTGGGATGCCTTCCGGCGGTATCGTGAGGCGGCAGCACTTCCACCGCGCCCACTGCGTTTGCTCGTTCGGCCGGAGCCGATCGAGGCGGTGGCGGAAGTGCCGGACGGCCCGCCCTTGCGCTTCCGATGGCGGCGGGCATTGCACGAAGTAGTCGCCGCCGAAGGCCCCGAGCGCATCGAGGGGACCTGGTGGAGCGAGCACGGCAGTCCTGCACGGGATTACTTCCGGGTAGAAGACAAAAGCGGCTTGCGTTTCTGGCTGTTTCGCGCCGGCCTCTACCGCGACCTCACACCGGACGCCACCGCGCCCGCATGGTTCCTGCACGGGACATTTGCGTAGAAAGCGTCAGCGTTTAAGTCCATGCGTTATCTCGAATTTGCCGTTGCCTCGAATTTCTCCTTCCTGCGCGGTGCCTCGCATCCTGAGGAACTGATGGTGCAGGCCGTGCATATCGGGCTTGCCGGGATCGGGCTGTGCGACCGCAATTCCGTCGCCGGCGTCGTGCGCGCGCATCTGGCCAAACGCGAGCAGAACCTGTCGCTGCGTTATCACCCGGGCGCGCGGCTCGTGTTCGCCGATGGTACGCCCGACGTGCTCATTTATCCGCGCAATCGCGCCGGTTGGGGAAGGCTCACCCGCTTGCTCACTTCCGGCAATCTGCGCGCCGAGAAAGGCAACTGCATCCTCCATCTGGACGATTTGTTGGCGCATGCGTTCGGACTGGAATTGATCGCCATGGGTGGCGATGCGCAGCTGCTGGTGCGCCTGCGCGAAGCCGCCCCGCATCGCGTGCGGCTCGCCGCGTCCATGCCCTATCATGGACGTGATCGTGCGCGGTTGGCACGCATGAAAGACCTCGCCCGCGCCGCGAATGTGCCTCTGCTCGCGGTCAATGACGTGTTCTATCACCATCCCGACCGGCGGCCGCTCGCCGACATCCTCACCTGCATCCGCGAGAAGACCACGATTGACCGCGCCGGGCGCAAGCTCGCCGCCAATGCCGAACGTCATCTCAAGCCGCCACAGGAAATGATGCGCCTTTTCCGTGATGCGCCGGAGGCCATCGAGGAAACGCTGCATTTAAGCGATGCGCTTTCCTTTTCGCTCGATGAACTGCGCTACGAATATCCCGACGAACAAATTGAGGGTTTCGCTAGCGCGCAGGATGCGTTGGCATATCTCACTTATGAGGGTGCCGCCCACCGCTATCCGCAAGGATTGCCCGACAAGGTCCGCATCAACATCGAGCACGAACTCAAGTTGATCGCACAATTGCAGTACGCGCCCTATTTCCTCACCGTCCACGACATCGTTCGTTTTGCGCGATCGCAGGGCATCCTCTGCCAAGGCCGCGGCTCTGCCGCCAATTCCGCCGTCTGCTTTTGTCTTGGCGTGACCGAGGTCGATCCCGACCGCGCCGACCTTCTGTTTGAACGCTTCATCTCGCCGGAGCGGCGCGAACCGCCCGATATCGACGTCGATTTCGAGCACGAGCGGCGCGAAGAGGTCATTCAATATATCTATGGCAAATACGGGCGCGAACGCGCGGGCATCGCCGCCACCGTGATCTCCTATCGCGGCCGCTCGGCAATCCGCGAAGTCGGCAAGGCTTTTGGTCTCTCCGAAGACACCATCGGTGCGCTGTCATCCTCGATCTGGGGTGGTGGCGGTGGTGCAGTATCGAAAGAGGCCCTCACCCGGACCGGTCTCGACCCGCAAAGCCGGCGCATGCGTCAGATCCTTGCACTCGCACAAGAGATCAGCGGCTTCCCGCGTCATCTTTCCCAGCACGTCGGGGGTTTCGTTATCACTCGTAGCCGGCTCGACGAGGTGATGCCGATCGGCAATGGGGCCATGGACGACCGCACCTTCGTCGAGTGGGATAAAGACGACCTCGACGCGTTAGGCATTTTGAAAATCGACGTGCTCGGCCTCGGCATGTTGTCCTGCCTGCGCAAGGCGCTCGATTTGGTGGACAAGCATTACGGAGACCGGCGCACGCTTGCCACCATTCCGTCAGAAGACCCTGCCGTCTACCGCATGCTGTGCCGCGCGGATTCGCTGGCGTGTTTCAGGTGGAAAGCCGCGCGCAGATGACCATGTTGCCGCGTCTGAGGCCGGACAATTTCTACGACCTGGTGATCGAGGTGGCGATCGTCCGGCCCGGCCCCATCCAGGGCGACATGGTGCACCCCTATCTGCGCCGTCGGCGCAAACAGGAACAGGTCACGTATCCATCGAAGGCACTGGAAGAGGTGTTGCACAAGACTTTGGGCGTGCCGCTGTTTCAGGAGCAGGCGATGAAGATTGCCATCGTCGCTGCCGGATTCACGCCCTCGGAAGCTGACCGGCTTCGCCGTGCCATGGCGACCTTCAAACGCGTCGGTACCATCGGCACTTTCCAGCGCAAGATGATCGACGGCATGCTGGCTAATGGCTACGAACGTGACTTCGCCGAGCGCTGCTTCCAGCAAATCGAGGGTTTCGGCGAATACGGTTTTCCGGAAAGTCACGCCGCGAGTTTTGCGCTTCTGGTCTATGCCTCGGCCTGGCTGAAATGCCGTTATCCGGATGCTTTCGCCGCTGCGCTTTTGAATGCGCAACCAATGGGCTTTTACGCCCCGGCACAAATCGTACGGGACGCGCGTGAGCACGGCGTCGACGTGCGGCCACCCGACATCAACCATTCGCACTGGGATTCAACACTCGAACCGGGCTCCCGCGCAGCCGAACACCTGCACGAGCTGCATCGCGAAATGCAGGACGATGTCTGGACAACGCAGGCAATGCGTCTCGGTCTACGTGAAATCAAAGGGCTGAGAGAGGAAGATGCCAGACTGATCGTGGAAAAGCGCGGCGTTGCTTATGATTCTGTGCGCGATGTCTGGCTGCGCACCGGCCTTTCTCCGCGCGTGCTGGAACGCCTGGCCGATGCCGATGCGTTTGGTTCACTCGGTCTTACCCGCCGCGACGCGCTGTGGGCAGCCAAGGCACTTGGCCGCGTCGGTGATCGCGACGACGACCTGCCGCTATTTGCCGGTGGCGGTACCGCTCGGGCACGCATCGTTTCACGCGAGCCCGACGTGCATCTGCCCCCGATGCCGATCGGCGAGGAAGTCATCAACGACTACCGATTTCTGCATCTCTCGCTGCGAGCGCATCCGGCCCAATTCCTGCGCCCCGATCTCCATGCCCGCGGCATCAGTCCTAACGAGACTCTGCGCCGCATCGTCTCCGGCACGCGTGCGCGTATCTCCGGGCTGGTGACCTGCCGGCAGCGGCCGGGCTCGGCCAATGGCGTCGTGTTCATGACCATCGAGGATGAAACCGCCGTCGCCAATGTGATCGTATGGCCGAAGGTATTCGAACGCCTGCGCCCAGTGGTTTTAAACGCACGCTATGTGGCCGTTACCGGCCTCGTGCAGGAAGAATCGAGCGTCATCCACGTCGTTGCCGACCAGCTTGAAGACCTTACGTACCTCCTGGCGCAGCTGGCCGACCACGGTGCCGAAATCGACGGCCTGGCGCGCTGCGACGAGGTGCGCCGGCCAATCGAGGATCAACGGGAGGCGCGCGCACTCGGCGGCCGTCACAGCCGCCTCGTCAGGCTCATGCGGGAAATGCCCGAGCTTGCTGGCGATCTTGATGTGCCCGCACGCGGTTCGGCGCATGCGCCAAACCGGCGGGCTTGCTAACCCGCTCACATCGGCGGCGCGACTCCACGGCCGACATTGACCCGGCCTGTCATCAGGCTTCCGTCCGCCTGGCGGGTCGCCGCCGGAATATAGATTTTGGCGCCGGGCTTAAGCTCATCCTTGCTGCCAGGCATATAGGTCACGATCACCGTCTCGGGGGTCACGTCGATCTTCTTGGTACCGTCCTTGTAATTCAGCGTCAGCGACGAACCTTCTTCAGCAGCTACAGTGCCCCTTACGGAACTCTTGCCTACGCTATTGACTGTGCCGTTCGTCATCGTGCTTTGCGGCTTGTAATCGTAAGGCCTATCGCCTTCGCCTGTGCCGCGCATTTCTTCCGGAAAAATGTGGACCTCGACGGCCTTCCAGCTGCCGTCCGGCTCCGGCATCGCGGTCGACCCCACGAATGAATTCGGCTTGATGTCGGCAAGCGAGGCCTTCACAAGCGCAACGACCTTGCCGTCGTCCGCCAGTTTCACCTTGAGCGTGTCGCCTTCACGCGATTTCACAATCAACAGGCCACCGTCGACCTGATCGATGGTGCCGCGCACGCGCACCGGTTTGTCCTGTGCGAACGCCGAACCAGAAGCCAATGCAAGGGCACACAGTGCGCCGATTGTCGCCAATGTTTTCACGATGTTTCCTCCGTCCAATGGCGACGCCGCCATCAAGCGGCGGCGCGCCAATACTGGGCTACAATAATGTGTTCGTTACATCGCTGGCGTAAGACTGCGGCCAACATAGAGCGTCTTCGCCAATACCGAGCCATCCGGCTGCTTGTCTGACGCCATGATGATGATCTGCGCACCCGGCTTGAGTTCATCCTTGTTGCCCGGCGCTACTGCGGTGATCATCGTTGTCGGTGTCACGACAATCTTCTTTTCTCCGTCCTTGTATTTCACCGTCAACACCTGGCCGTTCTTATCGGTCACGCTGCTTTCAACAACGGCGTTCGTCATTGTGCTGCCCGGCTTCGCATCCCAAGGACCGTGCCGGTCAGGCACAACGCCGCGCTGCGCCGGCAGGAAAATGTGAACCGAAAATGCTTCGATGCTGCCGTCCGCTTGCGGCATGCCGGCGACGCCAATGAAACTGTCGGTCTTGATGTCGGCAAGCGAAGCCTTGACCAACGCGGCCACACGCGCATCGTCCGCCACCTTCACATCGAGCATGGCACCATCGCGCGTTTTTAACGCGAGCGTGCCGCCATCGGCCTTTTCGATCTGGCCGCGAATACGGCTCGGCTGTTGCGCGAAAGCAGTGGTTGCAAAAAACAGTGCAATGGCACCAGCGCCGAGCGCCCGCCACATCATATTCGATTTGTGCATTGTGTAATTCCTCCCGATCTGGTTCCGGCGAGGCCGGTCGCAGTCAGGCGGATAACCCCAATCGGGTCGGGTTATTCCTCACTTTTTCTTGAGGAGATCGGCCTCGACAAGCGCGCGCAGTTCCGCGGTCACTTCGGGACGTACGCCGAACCACAACTCGAAGCCGCGCACCGCCTGCTGCAGCAACATGCCGAGACCATCCGCGGTCCGTAGACCGCGTGCACGTGCCGACGCCAGCAACCCCGTCACCAATGGGTCATAGACGAGGTCTGCGACTACCAGCGACGGTGGGCAGCGCAAATTGAACTCGAGCGGCGGCTGTCCCACCATGCCGAGGGTGGTGGTATTGACCAAAAGGCCCGCACCGCCGAGCAGGCCGGTGGTCTCCTCCCAACGGGCGACGTGCACGCGGGAACCAAATTTCTTGCGCAGTGCATTCGCACGCGCCTCAGTCCTATTGATCACATAAACGCGGCTCACCTCGCGGGCGAGCAGTGCGAAAATTACGGCGCGCGCACCACCGCCAGCGCCAAGTACAACAGCGGTCGACAATCCACGATCCCAGCCCGGCGTTGCGGCATCGAGGTTTGCAAGAAACCCCTCGACGTCAGTATTCGTCGAACGCAGCTTGTTGTCGTCATACCAGAGCGTATTGGCTGCCCCGACCGCACGTGCGCGGTCGTCGGGATCGGACAATTTGAGCGCGGCTTCTTTATACGGCACCGAAATATTGGCGCCGACATAACCATTGCCACGCAGATTCTTGACGAACTCCTCGAATTTTTCTGGCGGCACCGGCTCGCGGCGATATTCGGCATCAAGGTTGTGTCGCTTGATCCAGTAATTATGAATCAACGGCGATCGCGAGTGGCCGGCGGGCCAGGCGATGATACATACGGCTTTGTGCTCTTTATTCATGACTCTGCGACCACCGTATTGCGCAACACGCCGATCTCCGGCACTGCAATTTCGATTGTATCACCGGGCTTTAGCCAAACCGCCGGCTCCCCGCGCTTGAGCTTGACCGGAGTTCCGGTGATGAGCACATCGCCTGCCTTGAGAGACGTGAATGTGCTGATGTAGGCGATGAGTTCGGAAAACGACTTGATCATGCTCGCGGTCGTGTCGTCCTGGGCCAGTTCCCCATTCACCTTGACAGTCATGTGCAAGGGCTTGGTGAGGTCGACCTCATCGGTCGTCACGATCCACGGTCCGATGCTACCGCTGGCGTCCCAATTCTTGCCTTGCGTAACATTGAACCTGCCGTGCCGCATCCAGTCGCGAATGGTGCCTTCGTTGCACAACGTCACCCCGGCCACGTAATCCAGAGCCTCGCTCTGCGGAATACGCCGCCCGCCGCGGCCGATCACCAGCGCGATCTCACCTTCGTAGTCGAGCTGCTCGGATTCTCGCGGCCGCACAATGGGCTTGTCGTGAGCCACCAACGAGTCAGGCGCGCGAAAAAACATACTGGGATACTGCGGCACGTCTTGATCGCCATAGTCCTTGTTGCGATTGGCATAGTTGATGCCGATGCAAAGAATCTTTTCCGGATGCTTGATCGGCGGCTGAAACTCGACCTCGCTCAACGGAAAGTCTGCGCGGACACCGCTTGAGGCCGCGCGCGCCGCATCAAGACCGTTTCCACGCAGCAGGTCGAGCACACTGGAATATTTTGGAGCCAGGCGGGTTTTCAGGTCGACAACGCCCTCTCCTACGACGGCGCCAAAACTGTCGCGCCCGCGCACCTTAAAACTTGCAAGTTTCATTCAGTTTCCCGGGTATGGCCGCATCGGTGCGGGCAGCAGAAAAGCGACAGCAGTTGCTGCGTACGGCGCCCGCTGCATGTATTCTGCGCATCACGCCTCGTCAACGCTTGCGGGCCGCCGCCTGATGTGACTTTTTCTCCCAATTACCACATCCCCTTGTGGCAAGTGAAATTACCTCGCGAAACGAGACACGCATGAAATGCATTTTTCTCGACTGCAATGACCAGCTGGCTCCCGTCTGGGAAAGGGTTATCCGTCCGGGCGATCCGCCCATCGACGTTAATCGCGAGGCTTTTGCGCGCGACGACCTGCCCCGCATCATCGGCGGCTATGACATCGCGATCGACGACCACTCATATATGCCGACGCCGCTGGTGGCGCAGTGCCCGGAACTCAAGCACATCGTTTTCCTCGGAACGGGACCGGCGAGCTACATGAATGTCGCCGAGCTCAACGAGCGCGGCATCAAGGTGCACATCATCAAAGGTTACGGCGACACGGCCGTCGCCGAACACACGATCGCCTTGTTGTGGGCCTGCGCGCGCGACCTGGCCCGTATGGATCGCGAAGTGCGTAGCGGGGTATGGACCCCACACGAAGGCGTACAACTTCTTGGCAAGACGCTTGGCGTGATCGGGCTCGGCGGTATCGGCCGCGAGGTGGCGCGCATCGGCAAGGGCATGGGCATGAACGTGATCGGCTGGAACCGAACAAAGCATGCGGAGATCGATGTTCCGCTGGTCGACATCGATACGTTGCTCGCGCGCGCAGACGTGGTGTCGATGAATTTGACTCTGGGGGATGAGACACGCGGCTTTCTCTCCGCAGAGCGGATCGCACGGATGAAAAAGGGTGTCATCTACGTCAATACCGCACGCGGGGCGCTTGCCGACGAGGCTGCGCTGATTGCCGCGATCAAAAGCGGCCATATTCGCCACGCCGGGCTCGACGTATTTCACAACGAGCCGTTACCGCCCACGCATGCTTTAGCGAAGCTCGAAAATGTAACGCTGTCGGCGCATGCGGCGTTCCGCACGCCGGAAGCGTCCGAAACGCTGCTGCGCCGCGCGATCGATATCGTCAAGAAGATCGTCGGCTAAGCGTCAGTAGAGCCCTGTGGTGGTGCCGCCGTCGACCATAATGGCCGCACCCTGGATATGACGCGACTGCGGACGCGCCAGAAACAGCGCAAGCTCGGCAACATCCTCGGGCTGGCCGATGCGACGGGCACCGCTCTTGGCGAGGTTGGATTTGCGGGCTTCTTCCGGCGTCGTGTTGTTCGCTTTGGCAAACTGCTGAAACAACGTGACGACCCGGTCGGTCTCGACCATGCCGGGGTGAATGACGTTGACGTTCACGTCGTCGCGGTTGCCGATCGTTGCGAGGCCCTTGGCGAAATTCGCAAAGGCGGCATTGACCGAACCACCGACCAGGAAATCCGGTCCCGGCGTTCGCGCGGCAGCGCCGATGATATTGATGATGCTGCCGTGGGCGGCCTTGAGCAGCGGCCAGAACAGCCGCGAGAGGCGAACGGCAGCGAAATACTTCAATGCAAAACCATCGACAAATGCGTCGTCGGGCAATTCGAAGAAATTTCCTCCGCGGGTTGCGCCCGCGTTGTTGACCAGAACGTCGCAACGCTTGAACTTTTCATTCACCGCCTTGAAAAGCTGCTCGCAGCCGGCGAGCGTCCGCAGATCGCCGGCGATGGTGACCGGCGCGGGCCCACCTGTCATCGCTTTGGCTGCGGTGGCGAGATTGTCCGCGCTCGCCGCGGCCAGCACGACCTGTGCTCCCTCGTGCGCAAACGCCGTCGCGATTGCCTTGCCGATCCCGCGGCTGCCGCCACTGACCACAACGACTTTACCTTCGAATTCCTTCGGCACTGGTCTCTCCCTGGATTTTGTGGGGCTCTTATACGCGGCACGCGGCCGGATCGCGACTACCCTGCCTGCATTGACCTCCCGGCGTTCCCGGTCACAATAAGAAAAAAGCCAGCGCGGGTGACATCACGCGCCAGCAACTGAATGGGGAGGATGCGTGAAGCCGTCGCCGTTTGCGTACAAAAAGGCACGTTCGCTCGAAGAGGCGGTGACGCTTCTGGGAGACAAGGATGCGCGGCTTTTGGCCGGTGGGCAGAGCCTCATCGCCACACTTAATATGAGGCTCTCGGCGCCGAGCCTGCTGATCGACATCAACGGGATCGCCGGTCTTGACGGCATTTCGGTCAAAGGAGGGGCCGTCGAGATTGGCGCGCTCACGCGGCACACCCAGGCCGAACGTTCGGAGACGGTCGCCAAACACGCGCCATTGATTGCGCACGCCATGCCACACATCGGTCATCCCGCCATTCGCAATCGCGGGACGCTCGGGGGCTCGATCGCCTTTGCCGATCCCGCCGCAGAGCTGCCGGCTTGCCTGCTGGCGCTCGACGGCGAGATCGACGCGACGGGCCCAAAAGGCAAACGCACGATCAAGGCCCGGGACTTTTTCAAAGGGCTGTTCGAGACGGCGCTCGCGCCGCAAGAGGTGCTTACCACCATTCGCGTGCCTATTGCGAACAAGGACAGTCGGATCGGATTTGCCGAACTGGCGCGGCGCCATGGTGACTACGCGATTGTCGGCCTTGCGGCCACTGCGCGCGCCGACGGCAAAGGGCTGACCGAGGTACGGCTCGCTTATTTCGGTGTCGGCAATACGCCGGTGCGAACGAAAAAAGCCGAGGAAGCGTTGGCGCAAGGCAATATCGACTCGGCCGTCGCCGCGCTCGATCTTGAGCCGAACGATGACGTTCAGGCGACCGCCAAGGTCAAAAAGCATTTGGCGGGCGTGCTGCTCCGCCGTGTGGCCAAGCAATTGCTGGGGGCCCGGCCATGAGCGATCTAGCTCTCGACGTTTCACTGACGGTCAACGGCGAGCGTGTGCAGGAGCGCATTGACGCTCGCAAGACCCTGGTCGATTTCCTGCGCGAAGACCTCGCGCTCACCGGCAGCCATGTCGGCTGCGAGCACGGTGTCTGCGGGGCCTGCACCGTACGGGTGAATGGCGAGATTGTCCGCGGTTGTTTGATGCTCGCCGTGCAATGCGACGGCGCCTCGGTTGAAACAATCGAGGGAATGTCGGACTCCGGCGAAGTTGCCGACTTGCAGACGGCGTTCGAGCAGCGCAACGCGCTGCAATGCGGCTATTGTACGCCCGGTATGATCGCTGCCGCGCAGGACCTGCTCAAACGCGGTGGCGTCCCGACCCGGGACCACATTCGCGAGCACCTGTCGGGCAACTACTGCCGCTGCACCGGCTACCAGGCCATCGTTGACGCTGTTGAGGCGGTGGCACAGGCGCGCGCGGGAGCAAAAAAATGAAAATCACCGACGACTCGCCGCCAATTCTGAGTGCGCTCGACCGGCCGAATTCTTACATCGGCCGCTCGGTCCCCCGGCCAAATTTGCAGCGGCTGACGCAAGGCCGCGGGCAATATGTCAGCGACATAACACTGCCGCGCATGGCCCATGTCGCCTACGTGCGGTCGCCGCACGCCCATGCACGTATCGTCAAAATTACCGCCGAGGCGGCCAAAAAAGCGCCGGGCGTGATTGCGGTCGTGACCGGCCCCGAACTCGCCAAAGTCATGACGCCGTGGGTCGGCGTGCTCACGCATCTGAAGGGTCTTAAATCGGCGCCGCAGTCTCCAATCGCGACCGACCGCGCCTGCTGGCAAGGTGAGGCCGTTTGCGCGGTGGTTGCCCGCACGCGCGCGGAGGCGGAAGACGCTTGCGAACTGGTCAACGTGAGCTACGAGGAATTACCGGCCGTCACCGATCCGGAAACGGCTCTCGATAGCAAAACGCCCGTCATTCACGCTTCGCTTGGCGACAATCTCTGCTTTGAACGAAAACTGGATGTGGGCGCTGTCGACAAGGCTTTCGCCGAAGCCGATGCAGTGGTCGAAACCACATTTGTTTTTGGGCGCCACACCGGCGTGACCAACGAGCCGCGCTCGATCGTCGCCGACTGGAACGAAGGCGAGAAGCGGATGACGGTCTACCAGGGCACGCAGGCACCGCACATGATGCAGGACCTGTTCGCCAAGCATCTGGGCATCGCCACCGACCAGGTACGCGTGCTGACAAAAGATGTCGGCGGATCCTTCGGCATCAAAGTTCATACCTATGCCGATGAGATGGCGACGGTCGCGTTGTCAAAGCTCCTCAAGCGTCCCGTCAAGTTCGTGGCCGACCGCATTGAAAGCTTCGTGACCGATATCCACGCGCGCGATCATCGCGTCAAAGCGAAGATCGGCGTTACCAAAGACGGCGCCATCACGGCCTTTGAAATCGACGATTTGACCGGGATTGGCCCCTATTCGGTCTACCCGCGCACCAGTGGCATCGAGGCCAACCAGGTCGTCAACCTGACGGGCGGCCCCTATAAATGTCCGAACTACCGTGCGCTGGCGCGTGTGGTGTTCCAGAACAAAAATGTCATGTGCCAGTACCGCGCCGTCGGCCATCCGATCGCGGTGGCGGTGACGGAAGGACTGGTCGAGCTCGCCGCCGCCAAAATCGGCATGGATCCGCTGGAACTGCGCCGGCGCAATCTGATCGCCGACGACGCCTACCCCACGCAATCGGCCTCGGGGCTCAAATTTGAATTGCTGTCGCATCACGAAGCGCTCGCGCATCTCGAACTCGATGATGAACTACGCAGGCTTGCGTGCGGAGCAGAAGAAACTGCGGGAAAAAGGCATTTATCGCGGCATCGGTTTTGCGAGCTTCATCGAGGTCACCAATCCGTCGGCCGCCTTTTACGGCGTCGGCGGCGCGCGGATCACCTCGATGGACGGCGCGACGGTGAAGCTGGATTCGCAAGGCGCAATCATCATTCACAGCGGCGTCACCGAGCAGGGCCAGGGCGCAGAAGCCGTGCTGGCGCAATGCGTCGCATCGTCGTTCGGCATTTCGATCGACAAGGTGCGCGTCGTCACCGGCGATACCGACAACACCCCCTACGGCGGCGGTACCTGGGCCTCGCGCGCGGCTGGCATCGGCGGTGAAGCCGCCTGGCAGGCGGGCAAGGCTCTGCGAGCGAATGTGTTGGCGGTGGCCGGCGCAATGCTGCAGGCAAAGCCGGACGATCTGGATATCCGCAACGGTATCGTCGTGGACAAAGACAAGGGCACCGAACGACTGCCGCTGAATGAACTGGCGCGCGTCGCCTACTTCCGCCCCGACACACTGCCGCCCGGATTCCAGGCCGAATTAATGGCGACGCGTCATTATGTTCCGCGCGCGTGGCCGTTCGCCTTCACCAACGGCATCCAGGCGAGTTATCTCGAAGTCGACACCGACACCGGGTTTGTCAAATTGCTGAAGCACTGGTGCGTCGAAGATTGCGGCACCATTATCAATCCGCAGCTCGTCGACGAACAAATTCGCGGCGGCGTCGTGCAGGGCATCGGCGCGGCGCTGTTCGAGCAATGCCTCTATGACGAACGCGGCCAGATGCTGAACGGCAATATGGCCGACTATCTGGTGCCAATGGCTGCTGAAATGCCCGACATCGAATGCGGGCACGTGGTTTCGCCAACGGCCGACAGCGAACTTGGCGCCAAAGGCGCGGGCGAAGCCGGAACCGCCGGTGCGCCGGCATCGGTGATGAATGCCATCAACGATGCCCTGCGTCCGCTCGAGACGCAGCCGCTCACCGACATGCCCTTCACGCCGGACAAAATCCTCCACGCGCTAGGAAAGGTTTAGTTGCGGCTCGTGTCCCGGGCGCAGCGCCCGGGACCGCAACAACCTACGGATTTGTGCCTCAGAACTTGATCATGTCGCTTTTGGTCAGCGTGGTCTTCGCCGACAGCAGCGGCGCATTCGCGAACGTGAAGACTGTGCTGTAATCGGAATAGGGATCGACCGCCGACAGACCATCCACCGGCACGATGACGTTCATGCCGCGAAACGCCGCGCCACTCCCGGTATAGAGCACCGCACCGTTCGATGCTGTGCCGACCACGATCACCGTAGTGATGCCCTTGTCCTTAAGAATCTTTTCCAGATCGGTGCGCAGGAACTTGTCGGGACCGGACAACACGTGCGGCTCATCTGCGAGCGGCGCCACGTCCGTGATAACATCGGCAGGCGTACTGTTAGCGATGATGGAATAGACCACCGGTACCTTGGCGGCGCGCGCCTGGGCGAGCAGCTTCTTCATCGCCGGAATTGTGTCGAGGCAGCGTGGCCGTTTGCCACAGTTCTGGTTCATGAAATCGAGCATCAGCAGCGCCGTGGTCTTGGCATCGACCGTCACCGGCTTCAGCTCCGGCGCCGCCGGCGCCTTCATCCCTGCCCACTCGTCCATAATGTTGGCCGCCTGCGCCGGCATAATGAGTGCTGCCAGAACCGCAACGGCGAATAGATTGCGTTTCATGAATGTCCTCCCTGAATGACTGTTTCTTGTCTTACGCTTGTGGCCGGGATCATGCGCAAGCGTCGCATGCGCTGTCAAAGCACTGATGACGCACCCCGCTTGATGAAACACCGGTGACCGGCGAATATTGCCAAGATAATGGGCGGCACAATTTGACGCTGCGAAATAACGAAAAGACCGGAGGGACACGCTTCATGAATATCAAGGTCGGCAAGCAAGCGATCGCCGAGGCCAGCAAAAAGCTCAGCAATTGGGGCCGCTGGGGCAAAGAAGACCAGATTGGCACCCTCAACCATGTCACGCCTGAGGACATCGTGAAGGCGGCCAGTTTGATCCGCTCCGGCAAGGTGTTTGCGCTTGGCATTCCGCTCGACCGCGAAGGACCGCAAACCGGGCTATTCGGCGGCCGCTTCAATCCGATCCACCAGATGCTGGCCACGGGCACCGACGCCATTGCCGGGCGGCAGGACTGGAACAAAATCCGTTATGCCGACGACACGCTGATGCTGTGCGTGCAGGGCGCGACCCATTGGGACGCACTCGGCCACATCTTCTACGAGGACAAAGGCTACAACGGCCACGAGGCCAAGATGGTCGACGCCCGCGGCCTCAACGTTCTCGGCATCGAGCACTCCAAGAACAAAATGGTTGGCCGCGGCGTGCTGCTCGATATCGCACGCTTCCGCGGCGTGAAATGGATGCAGGATGGCGAAAGCATTTCCAATGACGAATTGGATAAATGTGCCAAGCAGCAGAATGTGTCCATCGGCCGCGGCGATTTCGTCATTGTCCGCACCGGACAGATGGAGCGTTGCCTCGCGGAGAAGGAATGGGGCGGCTACGCCGGCGGCGATGCGCCCGGCGTCAAATTCGAAAACTGCTACTGGTGCCAGGAGAAACAGGTCGCCGCGATCTGCACCGACACCTGGGGCGTGGAAGTTCGGCCGAACGAAACGACCGAAGCCAACCAGCCGTGGCATTGGGTCGTGATCCCGGCCATGGGCCTGTGCATGGGCGAGATTTTCTATCTCAAGGAACTCGCTGAGGATTGCGAACAGGATGGCATCTACGAATTCTTCTTCTGCGGGCCGCCGCTGATCATCACCGGCGGCACGGGCTCGCCGATTAATCCGCAGGCGATTAAGTGACGCCGCAGGCGTCATCCCGGACGCGCCAAAGGCGCGATCCGGGATCTCGAGCAACAATTACCGCTGTCACGCCCGCGAATGCGGGCATCCCGTATTCCCGGGGTTTGCGGTAAGATTGACACTCAGTGAGTACTGGGTCCCCGCCTTCGCGGGGACGACCGGATTGTGAATGGAGAGACTCATGCCCCGTTGGCTCAAGCGTGGAATGGACGCGGGCGCGATCAAGGCCGCCGACGCCAAAGTGCGCGAGACGGTCGAGACCATCCTCGCTGACATCGACGCGCGCAAGGATCAGGCGGTGAAGGACCTGTCGAAAAAATTCGACAACTGGTCGCCCAACGATTTTCGCCTATCACCGCAAGAGATCGAAGCCGCCATCGCGCAGGTGCCCAAGCGCGATCTCGAAGACATCAAGTTTGCGCAGGCGCAGGTGCGCAATTTCGCGCAGAAGCAACGCGACACAATGCACGACCTCGAAGTCGAGACGCTGCCCGGCGTCGTGCTTGGGCATCGCCACATCCCGGTAAACTCGATCGGCTGTTACGTGCCGGGCGGGCGCTATCCGATGGTCGCTTCGGCCCATATGTCGATCGTGACCGCAAAGGTCGCAGGTGTGAAGCGCATCATTGCTTGCGCACCACCGTTTAAGGGTGGCCCGCATCCCGCAATTGTCGCGGCCATGCATTTCGGCGGCGCCGACGAGATCTTTGTGCTCGGTGGCGTCCAGGCGGTCGCGGCGATGGCACTCGGCACCGAAACGATCAAGCCTGTCGACATGATCGTCGGCCCCGGCAACGCCTATGTCGCCGAGGCCAAGCGTCAGTTGTTTGGCCGCGTCGGCATCGATCTCCTCGCCGGACCAACAGAGACGCTCATCATTGCCGATGAGAGCGTCGACGGCGAAATTTGCGCGACCGATCTGCTGGGCCAGGCCGAACACGGCCCCACCTCCCCCGCGGTACTCATCACCAATTCCGAAAAGCTTGCGCGCGCCACCATGGCGGAAGTCGACCGCCTGCTAACGATTCTTCCGACTGCGGATGCCGCGGGTCAAGCCTGGAAGGACTATGGTGAAGTCATCGTTTGTGACAATGAGGCCGAGATGATCGCGGAAGCCGACCGTATCGCTTCCGAACACGTGCAGGTTATGACGCAGGACCCGGACGTTTTCCTCAACGGCATGAAGAATTACGGCTCGTTGTTCCTCGGACCACGCACCAACGTCGCCTATGGCGACAAGGTGATTGGCACAAACCATACGCTCCCGACAAAGAAGAACGCGCGCTTCACCGGCGGCCTCTGGGTCGGAAAATTCATCAAGACCTGCACCTACCAGAAAGTGCTGACGGATGAGGCGAGCGCCATGATCGGCGAATACTGCTCGCGGCTGTGCATCCTGGAAGGCTTTTCCGGCCACGCCGAACAGGCCAATATCCGCGTGCGCCGCTACGGTGGCCGTAACGTTCCCTACGCCCAGGCGGCGGAATGACCGTGGTCGATCTGCCGACAACGCCCTCCTTCCGCATCGACGGCAAGCGCGCGCTGGTGACCGGCGCCGGCCGCGGGATCGGGCTTGCTGCCGCCGCTGCGCTGGCCGAGGCTGGCGCGGTCGTGACGTTGGCCGCGCGGACATTAAGCGAAATCGAGGACGCGGCGAGTGCAATTCGCGCGCGTGGCCAGAAAGCCGACGCGCTAGTGCTCGACGTCACCGACGATGCGGCGCTGCAGGCCGCGCTCAAGGGAAAAGTCTTCGACATTCTGGTCAATAATGCCGGTGGAAACCAACCGGGACCGTTCGTCGAAACCAAACCGGAAGTCTACGACTGGCTGTTCGATCTCGACATGCGTGCGGCCTATTTCGTAGCGCAAGCGGTCGTGCGCGAACTGGTCGCCGCCAAAAAAACCGGCTCGATCATTAACGTCACATCGCAGATGGGCCATGTCGGCTGGGCCGGACGCACGATATATGTTGCGGCCAAGCACGCGCTCGAAGGATTCACCAAAGCGCTGGCGGTCGAACTGGCGCCAATCGGCATTCGCGTCAACGCGCTGGCGCCGACCTTCATCGAAACGCCGATGACGGCACCCTCATTCCAGAACCCGGTGTTCAAAAAAGCCGTACTCGACAAGATCAAGCTCGGCCGTCTTGGCAAGGTCGAGGACATCATGGGCGCGATCGTGTTTCTGGCCTCCGATGCCTCCGCCTTGATGACTGGCAGCTCGCTCGTGATCGACGGCGGCTGGACCGCAGAATAGGTTGTTCGCTCCAATCAGGAGGGGCCGATGCGCGCGCTTGTGTTCGCCGCTTTGCTGTTAACCGGGGTTTCAGCGCACGCTGACGACAAAGAAAAGATCGTCGGCACATGGAAGCTGGTTTCCGTGCTTTACGAAGATGCCCAAACCAAAGAAAAGACGCCGGTTCTGGGCGAACATCCGCGCGGTTACCAGATCGCGACGCCCGAAGGCCGCTGGATCGCGCTGGTGACCGCCGACGGTCGCCCTGTGCCGAAAACCGACGAAGACCGCGCTAAGGCGCTACGCACGATGATTGCGTATAGCGGGCGTTACCGCGTCGAAGACGGCAAGGTCATTACCAAGGTCGAGGTCGCGTGGAACGAGGAATGGGTTGGCGGCGAGCAGGTCCGCTTCCTGCGCTTCGAGGGCGACGATCTTCTGCACATCGAAAGTCCGCCGATGCCACACCCCAATGTCAACGACAAGGTCGTGCGCGTTATCGTGACCTGGCAGCGCGACAGATCATAAAGAAATGGCCGGGACGAGCCCGGCCACCGTGCGCTTTATTGTTGTCGCCGATTAAAGCTTCGGCAAATCCGCGAAATACTCCGGGTGCTCCTTCTGCACTTCGGCCATGAACTGCGGCCGGAACAGGCTCGGCACGTCGAGGCGCGGCGCGCCCTTCAGCGTGTTCATCAACACCTCATCCTCGGCGTTCTCGAAGGCGCGCAAGACATTGGGCGAAAGCCGTGGATCAAACGAGATGTGCCGGATGGCCTTCTTGCCAATCGCAACATCGGTGCCTGGCACCCATTTTGCGAAGATTTCCACCGCCTCGTCGCGATTGTTGCGTGTGAAATGCGAGGACTGCGCAAGGCCGGCAGCGATTGCCTTCGCCAAATGCGGCTTACTCTCGATCGTCGGACCATGCGCGGTTGCTACCATCACATAAGACATATGTTGACCGCCCCGGATCACCTCATATGACTCCGGCACTTGGGTCAGCACCTGCGTGACGTAAGGCTCCCACGATACGATCGCATCGACCTTGCCCTCGGCGAGCGCCGGCGCGAGGCCGAATTGCGACCAGATGTTTTCGATGGTGAGCTCTTCGTATTTCATCTTGGCGCGACGCAGCACCATCTTGAAATACTCGTCAGATGTCTGCCCGCGCGCCAGCCCGATCTTCTTGCCCTTGAGATCGCTGAGCTTACCGACCTCGATACCGCGGCCTTTTTTGGTAACGATGGCGAGCGGAGTATCGCAATTGTCTTTGGTGGCATCGTTCATGATGAGGCCGATCACCTTGAACGGCTCGCCGGCATGCACCGCCTTCAAGTAGGTAGTGGTGCTCATATCGCCGATTTGCGCCCGGCCATCGTGCATGGCATTGACCATGTCGGTGCCGGTATCGACGACGAGCATTTTCGCGTCGACGCCGTGTTTTTGGAAATAGCCTTTTTCCGCGCCGATAAACATCGGCAAGTGACCGAAATTATTGCCGATCACCACATCAAGCTTGGGCAAGTCCGCCATGGCAGTCCTCCCGACCGTTACGCGTGCGAGGCTATGATTGCGCCAGCACTTGCGGATTGACGCAATTCGGCGGCGTGCGGCCGTCGATCAGCGCCTGAATATTATCTACCACGATATTTGCCATCTGCTCACGCACTTCCACCACGGCGCTGCCGAGATGAGGCGTCAGCACGACGTTCGGTAGGGTTTTGAAAGCCGGCGGCACATTTGGCTCATGCTCGAACACATCAAGAGCAGCGCCCGCAATCTTCTTCTTTTTCAGCGCCCGTAACAGCGCTTTCTCGTCGATAATCGCGCCGCGCGCGGTGTTGACGATGAAAGCGGTCGGCTTCATGAGCGCAAACTGCTTGTCCGAGATCATGTGCCGCGTTTCATTGTTGAGCGGCGGATGCAGCGAGACGAAATCGGCCTCGGCCAGAAGGCGCTCGAGCGTGACATGTTCGATTCCCAACTCACGCTCGGCCTCGTACTTGCGGCGCGGGCCCCAGTAAATGATTTTCATCCCGAACCCGCGGGCACGCCGCGCGGTCGCCTGGCCGATACGGCCCGCACCCACGAGACCAAGTGTTTTGCCGTACACAAAGCTGCCGGCAAGATGATTGGACTGCGAACCCGGGAATTTTCCCGATCGCAGCAATCGCGCGCCTTCGCCCATCCGGCGCGCCACCGCGATCAGCAGCCCGAAATGGATGTCGGCAGTTGCCTCTGCCACGATCGGCGGCACAACGGTTACCGGAATGTCGCGCTTGGTTGCTTCCGCGACATCGATATTGTCCGGTGTAATCGACATCGAGCAGACCGCGCGCAATTTCGGATTGGCGGCAAGCACCGCGCGATCGACCCGGTCATGCAGCAGCGCGACCAAGATGTCGCACTTCTTCACGCCTGCGATCAGCTTGGACTTGGCGATGACTTTGCTTGAGTCGGTGTTGACTTTGACGTTTGCGATAGCGCGCAGGCGTTCCAGCGCGCTTGCCGCAATCGGCTGACTGACAAAGACGCGCGGTTTGGCCATCACCGCTGCCACCGCACGACACCCGCGACGCCATCGACAGCGCATTGAACGCCGTCGGGAATTTTGCGGGTCGCATCGAGCACGCCGAGAACCATCGGAATGCCGCGTTCGCGGGCAAGCGAAGCCAGATGTGAGGTCGAGCCGCCAAGCTCTGCGACGACGCCTGAGACCCGCGACAGGATATGGCTAAGCGCCGGGCCCGCTACGCGCGTCACTAATATGTCACCGGGCGCAACACGCGAGAGTTCACACTCGCAGTTCACCACGACCGCACGGCCCGATCCCCAGCCGATGCCGGCGGGATGGCCGTTGAGGCCCGGATGCTGCAGCCAGATCTGATCCGGCACGATGGCTGGCTCCATATGAAGTGGACGCGATTGCAAAAGTTTGAAGCCGCCCTCATCCATCGCCCATTCGATCTCGACCGGACCGCCGGCGAGCTGTTCGCATTTGCGCAGCAGGCGCCCGAGAGCGACGGCTTCACCGGCCGACAGGCAAGGCTCGCTGACAAGATTATCGGGCACGAGCTGCGACGCGGACACGCCATGATCACAGGTATCACGATGGCTCTTGCGCCCCGCTTCGACGGTCCGCAGGAAGCCGGATTTGCTCAGCACGATGCGGTCGGGCACGACCTCGCCTTGCGCGATTGCGGAGCCAAGGCCCCAAGTCGCCGAAATCAGCATTTGTCCTTCGGCGGTCTCGCTCAAGCCGCCGCCTGATGCCCGCGCCGAGATCAGCGGCTGAATAAGAACGCCCATTGCAGTGTCAGCCGGCGAGAGGCCGTGGTTATCCATGTAACGGCGCGCGTGCGAGGTCCAAAGCGCGGCCCAGCAGGCGCGCACCGCCGTCACGAATTCGGTTTCGTCGGAAAGGCCGAGGAAGCTTTCGAACTGTCCCGCGAAGTTGGCGCCTTTCCTGTCTTCGATCAGCGCCGACGAACGCACGACCCCAAGCGGTGCTTCGCTGCGCTGGTTGCGCCAGGCCGCGAGCAGCGGCTCAAGGATTTCAGGTGCAATTGGCTTTTCGTAGAGCGCCAGCCTGATCTGAATCGAAACACGACGCGAATTCGGCAGGTCAGCCTCACGATATTGCCGCAGCATGTCGTCGACGCCGAGATGGCGCAGCTGATGATGATAGGCGTCGGCCGTCAGCGCGAAGCCGCCGGGCGTCGGCAGGCCGGCTTGCGTCAAACCCGCAAGATTTGCCGCCTTTGGCCCGACCCGTTCGGAATCGGTCGCCAAAGGATCATCAAGGGACAGGATAAATGCGGTCATACGTTCAACGTCTCGGCAGCCACAAAGCCTCGGCGTGTATCCCCCTCCCTCTGAGGGGAGAGGGCGTCAACGCGCGCAAACGCGCGCGTTATTTCACGTGATCCCCATAACCCGGCAGCGGATCGACGACTGTGATCTGCTTCACAGGGAAATTCGACACGATCTCGATCTCGTTCTTTTTCACGATCAGCATTTCCTCGATGCGTACACCGTAGCGGAAACGCTTGCCGTGCTGGGTCTCGAGCGCGAAGGTCATGCCTTCCTGGATGTCGACCGGGTGATCGAGCGACCAGATGCGTGAGATCACCGGTGGGTCGTATTGTGCGAGGCCCAGGCCGTGTCCCCAGAGATTTGCGGCTGCCTGGTCTTCATCTTCGTAGCCCCAGGTTTCCATCGCCGACGGCCACTTGAGCGCGATGTCGCGCGTCGTCGCACCGACTTTCACCGCACCGATGGAGTCGTACAGCCATTCAAGCGCAGTGGCGTAAGTGTCCTTCTGCTCTTTCGATGGCTCCTTGCCGACGCAATACGTGCGGTAATAGCAGGACTTGTAGCCGTTCCACGTCAGCGCGGCCAAATCCATGAACACGATGTCGCCGGGCTGGATGATGCGGTCGGAGAAGTTACGCCAGTTCGGCCAGGTGTTCGGACCGGATGACACGATCACGTCTTCGACGTCTTCCATGCCGGGAATGTTGTAGAGATATTCCATCAGATGCGCGGTTACCTGGTTCTCGGTGATGCCAGGGCGCAGGAACTTCATGCACTCCCAGTGAGTTGCATCGCCGATCGCGCCTACGATACGGAAGCATTCCTGCTCGTCGGGGCTTTTGACTGCGCGCGCTTCCATCATCGGGGTCATGCCGTCGACCCAGTTGATGTTGTTCTCCTTGAAGATGTTGATCATGTTGATGTCGATGAAGTCGACGCCGAGCTTTTGTCCGGCGACGCCGTTGTCCTTCATCGCTTGCAACACGGCCTTGGTGAACTTGTTCACTTGCTGGGTCGAAGCAGGGCCCGCAGCACCTTTGATCCACGCAAAGGAGTGACGCACGTTTTCCTTCGGGATCCAGGGTGAGTGACGCTCGATCTGGAAGCCGAGGTCGCCTTGCTCGAACAATATCGGGCGACCGTCGCCGCACAGCATGGCGTAGCGCAGCCCCGGCTTGAGCCTGTTCCAGCCCGGCGTGAGCGTGCCGGTGATGTAACGGACGTTCTCGTCGTACATACAGAGCATGGCGCCAAGACCGTGCTTCTTCATCATCGTGCGCGCACGCTCGATGCGGTACTCACGCAGCCGGTCCCAGTTGACCCGCTGCTGCCAATCCAAACCGGCAATGCCGAAATTTGCTCCCATGGCCGTCCCTCCCGACCGGCGCGTTGTCGCGCCCGTTGCTGATTGGCCCAAATCCTAAGCCGGTTGGCACGTAAAGAAGAAATAATATATTCTGCGTCCGACCATTAGATTTTCTAATAGTCGCGTTTTGCGAGGCTTTCATGGCCAATATCCCCCTGCGCCAAATCCGGGCCGTTATCGCGGTGTGTGAAGAGGGCTCCTTCACGCGAGCGGCTCAGCGGGAAAACGCCACCCAGTCCGGAATTTCCCAACACGTCGCGGCCGTCGAGCGCACCCTCAAGGTCAAGTTGTTCGAGCGGACCGCCGGCGCGGTGACCCCGACCCCGGCCGGCCTGCGGTACTACAAGCGCTGCGTCGAGGCGGTCGGCACACTCGAACACGCGGCGGAGGAAGCGCGCTCGCTCGCCGGAGAAGTCAGTGGCGAACTGCGCATTGGACTGATGCCGACTTTCACGCGCGCGGTGCTGGCGCCGGTGCTGGATGATTTCGTTCCGCGCTGTCCGGAAGTGCGGCTGCATATCGTCGAAGGCTATAGTGCGTTGCTCACCGAAATGGTGCTCGACGACGAACTCGACTTCGCCGTAGTGCCGGCTTTCGAAGGCACAATCGGATTAAAGTCGCGCATGCTGGTGCGCGATCGCGAGATGCTCATTTCGGGACCGCGCGCTGGCTTTACGGCGCTCGCGCCGTTGCGGCTGGCCGAATGCCGGCCGCTGAAGATTGTCGTCCCCGGCCCCGATAATATTCGCCGTCGCAATCTCGAAACCTATTTCCAGGCTCATGGTGTCGAGGTCGCGGCAATCCTCGAGATGGATGCGATGATTGCGACGCTCGAATTTGTTGCCCGCTCCGATTGGGTGACCATCCTTCCGAGCGTGATCTCGGTCAACGACATTGGCCGCGGCGAGCTTATTGTAAATCCAATTGCCGATCCCGAGCTGCACGCCGAATTTGTGGTCATTCAACCCACGCGGCGCACGCTTTCAACGCAAGCACGGATATTCCTGCAGCGCTTCGAAGCGGAAGTCGTACATATCCATGAAGTTTGGGATCGGGCGATCGCGAGGCCGGCGAAGCGCAAGGCGACGGCATAGTTTCTGCCGTCCAATTATTTCGGTACGCGCCCCTTCACTGCATTCGCACGCGCACTGTAGGTGATGCGTCCCGCACTATCCGACGGCAGCTTTGCGCGCACGCGTGACTTGAGCCCCTCGAGGTCAGCGGCCGGCATGGCAGCGATCGTCGGGGCAATGCTCGGCCCCAGCGTACACGTCGCCCAAAACACATCGAAATCAGCAAAGCTCCGCTCGACAGTAATTTCCCTTGTCTCTACGGAGTTGAGGCCTGCGCCCGTCCACAACTCTTGAAGCGTTTCCATCCGCGACGCATTTGCGCTCGGCGGGTAAGGCACCTTCAGCCCCAGTACCCGCATTTCGACCTGGATTTGGTTCCAGGGAAAGCCGCCGCCAAACATGTCCCAGGCATAGGCCGCGACGATGCCGCCGCGCCGGACGACGCGTGCCATCTCGGCCACGCCTTTCACCGGATCAGGAACGAAGAAAATGACCAGGGCCATGGTCGCCGCATCAAACTGGTCATCGCCAAACGGCAGCGCCATAGCGTCGCCTTGCTGAAATTTGGCGACGTTTGCTTTATGGCGTTCACGGGCAAAGGCCAGTTGCGCCGGCGAGGGGTCAATGCCCTGCACCTCAGCGGGCACGCAGCGCTCAACAAGCAGCTCGGTGAAAGCACCATTGCCACAGCCGATGTCGATGCAGCGCAAGCCACGCGGCAGCTTGAGCCAATCGAGGAACACCTCGCCGGCCATCCGGCTCCAGATGCCCATCACGCGCTCGTAGGCAGCGCCATCGTCGAAGCGGAATTGAGGTTCGGCCATAGTCACACCTCCATCCACGCACCATTGGCATCGACCGATTTGAACACAGCTTCCAATGCCGAGGCAGTCTGAAGGATACCTGCCGGCAGAATTGGAAACGCCCCCTGCCCCAATACCGCTTTGGCGAAGTAGTCGAGATTGCGACCGAGGTGGTTGTCTGCGGGCCGGTCAATCACCTCAGGTTCCTTGCCCGCGCGCCGGACGATCGCACGCGTTTCGCTCACGCTTTCCGCCCAGCAGTTCTCACCGAAAATCGCAATGCGCCACGCGAACGGTGTCTTCATTGTCGTCGCAAGCGTGCCGGTGGCTCCGCTCTCGAATTCAATCAGTGCCGATGTGGTATCGCCGGTTGCGAGCTTGAGTGCACGCGCTTTCGACAAGGCGCTGATGCGTTTCATCGGCCCCACCATATCGCGAAAGCAATCGAGGACGTGGATACCCATGCCGGTCATGCCGCCAGCCCGGCTTTCTTCCGAACGCAAGCGCCAGCTGTCGGCCGGATAATCTGCCAGCCAATCGTGGCTGTAGTTGCCTTCCGCATGCATAATTGTGCCGAAAGCACCCGCCTCCTTAAGCTCCGCCAGCACGCGCATTGACGGCATCAGTCGGAAATGGTGTCCGACCGCAATCACGATGCCGGCACGTTCACATGCATCGAGTGCGGCCTGGGCATCAGTTTTGCTGAGCGCGAATGGCTTTTCACAATAAATGTGCTTGCCCGTCGCGGCGATTGCTTCGACCTGCGCGCGATGCTTGGTGTGTGGCGTCGCCAATACCACGGCCTGAACGGATTTATCGCTCAGGACGTCGTCGATTGAAGTGCTGAGTGCAATCTTGTGCTCGGCGGCGAAGTCCCTCACCGCATCAGGCTCGAGCGTGACGCCGCGAACAAAACGGAGCGGCGCCCCGAAATCGGCCGCGGCCTTCACAAGCGTTTTGCCCCACCAGCCGAGGCCGACAATCGCGGTATTGATCATGCGGGACCGGCGACTACGCTGCGGCCGGCGCGCCCGGCTGCTTCAGCGGGTGAGCGCGCGCAAAGGCATCATTTTTGGCGCAGGTGGCGGCGATACGACCAACGGTTGGAAATGGCGCCAAGTCGACCTTAAAGAAATTTGCGCCAGCCACCTGACTCGCGACGCAGATGTCCGCGATGGTGATCTGCTCTCCCTGGCAATAAGTGCCTGTTTCTTTTTCAGTCGAGAGGTGTTCTTCCAGCGCCGTCAGCGCTGCCCGGTGCCAATGCTGGGCCCATTTCATGACGCCGGCTTCATCGATCTTGAACTCGTGCGCGAGATATTCGCGCACGCGCGGCACGATCAGCGGGTGCGAATCGCAAGCAACAATTTGCGATAGTCCGCGGACGCGGGCGCGAGCTTTCGGATCCTTCGGCATCAGTGGTGGATTTGGATGCGTCTCATCGAGATATTCGATGATCGCCAGCGACTCGAACAGCGCCGGACCGCCACCGTCGACGAGTGCCGGAATTGCCATCATCGGATTGACCGCACGAAATTCCGGATCACGTTGATGGCCTTTCAACAAATTGACTTCAATTACTTCGGGCGCCAGGCCTTTCAGATTCAAAGCTATGCGCACGCGGTAAGTCGCCAGCGATCGCCAAAACGAAAAGAGTTTCACGATAACCTCCCTGATTATTGTCGTATGGGCGCCTATTTTTTTGCGCCGCCCGGATCCGCTTTCAGCCCCGCCGCCTCGATTCCGGCGACCGCGATGATCTCGTCATTGTCGCCGGTATCGCCGGAAATTCCGACAGCGCCGAGCACGCGGTTATCGGAGTCGCGAACCAGCACACCGCCGGGATTGGGCACAAGACGCCCGCCGCTCGCAGCGACGATTGCGGTGAGAAAATTCGGATTCTGCGCGGCCCGTTCCATCATCGTGCGTGAGCCCCAGCCCATTCCGAGTGCACCATAGGCTTTGCCGACGGCCACTTCGAAGCGGATGATGCCCGACCCATCTTCGCGCTTGGCGCAGACAAGATGTCCGCCTGCATCGAGCACGACCACCGTATGCGGCATTTGCTTAAGGTCGCGCGCTTTTTTCAGCGTGGCATCAACAATGGTCGAAGCCTGAGCCAGTGTTATAGACATACTCACTCCTCAAGATTTTTTGCGGTTGGCCCAATAGACCGACATGCGCGAGCCGTCGCCGCCACCGAAGCCGTGCTTGGTCGCGTCCTCGAAGCCGGCAAGCGCCGCTTTGGTGACGAACATATCTGCGCCACCGGCCTCGCCGGTTTCCACCATCGTGCGCAGATCCTTCACGCCGTTCGCGATGCTGAATGTCGTGGGACCGGGGTCACGCCCCTCGAACATGGTGACGATCATGTCGGCGCGGTTCTTCAGCGCCGGATTGGCACCGTTCGTGTCGACAAACAGATCGAGCAGCCGTTTCGGCTCCCAGCCGGCCGCGCGCGCGATGGCGAAAGCCTCGCCATAGGCTTGCCACGCAACCATCAGCGGCAAGTTGATCGCAAGCTTCATCGATGCGCCGGTGCCGACCGGACCGCAATGCTCGAGCCGCCGGCAGAGCTGATCGAGGATCGGCTTGGCGCGAGCGGCGTCAGCGGCCTCAGCCCCCATCAGGCCGAGCAATTTGCCTTGACGCGCCGGCGCGGTTGAACCACCGACCGGGCATTCCACCATCGCTGCGCCCTTCGCACGCACCTTTGGTGCCAGCGCAAGCGGCACCTTTGGCGGCACTGTGCTCATTTCAATGAGCAGCTTGCCCTTCACGTCGCCCGACAACAGGCCATTTGGTCCGTTGTATACGGCGTCGATTGCGGCGGCATCCGTCAACATGGTGATTGTGACTTCGACTGCACTCGCGAGTTCCGCCGGCGTCGATGCCACCTTGGCGCCGGCATCCGCGAGGGGCTTTGTCTTTTCGGGGTTTCGATTCCACACCGTGACTTGGTGACCAACTTCCATGAGGCGCGCGGCGACCGCCGCACCCATGACCCCAAGACCTGCAACGCCAATTCGCATACGACCTCCTTGATCCAATTGGCGCCGACGATAGGCGATCACGGCCGCGCTTAAAAGCCACCTCGCGTGCTCGACTCGACAGCCCAACACCCAACGCATAAGAGGGAACGGGACCACGCAGATGCGATTCCGCATCGAGGAGACGGTGAATGGCAGTGAGAAGGACCAAGGGCACGGTCGGCGTGATCGGCCTCGGCATTATGGGCGGCGCCTTCGCCAAGAATTTGGCGGCAGCCGGCTGGCGGGTGATTGGCTACGACACAAATCCTGCGCGGCGCCGCGAAGCCAAGCGCGCGGGTGTTGAGGTCGCGAACAATGCTGCCGAAGTCGCAGCCGCGGTGCCGATCATCCTCACTAGCCTGCCCAAGCCGCAAGCGCTTGCCGACACCGTGAAAAAGATCGCTGCCGCCAAGCTTAAGAGCAAGGTGCTGGTCGAAATGAGCACCTTCACAATTTCAGATAAGGAAAAAGCGGCGCGCGTATTACAAAAAGCCGGCCACGTGGCGATCGATTGTCCGGTGAGCGGCACCGGCTCGCAGGCGAAGAACCGCGACCTTGTCTTTTATGCCAGCGGCGATGCCCGAATTATTGCCCGTCTGCGTCCGGTGCTAACGGCCTTCGGCCGCCATGTTTTCAATGTTGGCAAATTCGGCAATGGCAGCCGCATGAAATATGTCGCTAACCTGCTGGTCGCCATCAACAACGTCGCCTCTGCCGAAGCGATGGTGCTTGGCATGAAAGCTGGTCTCGACCCGCGAATGATCGTCGATCTGGTCACGGCCGGAGCCGGCAATTCGCGCGTGTTCGAACTGCGCGCGCCGATGATGGCGAAGGGCCGCTACGACGACGTCACCATGAAGATTTCGGTGTGGGACAAAGACATGCAGGTGATCGGCGACTACGCGCGCAAGATCCGCGTACCGACACCGATATTCAATGCAACCAAGGGCATCTATCTCAAGGCAATGAAGAGCGGCCTCGGCAATCGTGATACCGCCGCGGTTTGTGCCGTGCTCGAAAAGATGGCGAAAGTGAAGCGGCGCAAGAAGTAGCGCGCGGTCGCCTCACTCCATTCGATCGTTCTTCGTCATGGCCGGGCTTGTCCCGGCCATCTACGTCTTGCAAGATCGCAGGAAGACGTGGATGCCCGCGACAAGCGCGGGCATGACGGAATGTTTGTGGGAGGGCGTGATGGCGTCATTGCAGCAGCGGACGGAAATCCGCGACGGCATGCGGATCGATTGGGATGTCCCAATCACCATGGACGACGGGCTGGTACTCCGCGCCGACGTCTTTCGTCCGGTGAAAGAAGGAAAATTCCCGGTCATCCTCAGCTACGGACCCTACGCCAAGAACCTCGCCTTTCAGGACGGCTATCCCAGCGCGTGGCAGCGCATGACGGAAAAGCATCCTGATGTCACCGCGGGCTCGAGCAACCTTTACCAAAGCTGGGAAGTAGTCGACCCGGAGAAATGGGTGCCGCACGACTATGTTTGCGTGCGCGTCGATTCACGCGGCGCCGGCTGCTCGCCCGGGTTTATCGACCATTTCTCTCCACGCGAGACGAAAGATTTCTACGACTCGATCGAATGGGCCGGCGTGCAGCCCTGGTCCAACGGCAAGGTCGGCCTGAACGGGATTTCCTACTACGGCATCAACCAGTGGCATGTGGCGTCGCTCCAGCCGCCGCATCTCGCCGCCATGTGCATCTGGGAAGGTGCCGCCGACTGGTATCGCGACATGACACACCATGGCGGCATTCTCTCGACGTTCTGGGAGAACTGGTACGACATGCAGGTGAAGACGGTGCAATACGGCGCGGGCGAGCGCGGTAAACGCAGCCGCGTTCACGGTGAACTTGTATGCGGGCCGGAAACATTGCCGGAAGCCGAACTTGCGAAGAACCGCTCCGATTTCGGATCGGACATCGCTTCCCATCCGATGGACGACGACTATCACAAGGCGCGCTCGCCGAAATGGGACAAGGTCATTACGCCGTTGTTCTCCGCCGCCAATTGGGGCGGCCAGGGCCTGCATCCACGCGGGAATTTCGAAGGCTTCGGTCGGGCCGCAGCCAAGCACAAGTGGCTTGAAGCGCACGGCATCGAGCACTGGACCCATTTCTACACAGACTATGGGCGCGAGCAGCAGCTGCGATTCTTTGATCACTTCCTGCACGGGAAAAAAGAGGGCTGGGCAAAGCAGCCGAAAGTGCTGCTGCAAGTGCGCCATATCGACAAATTCGTGCCGCGCGCGGAGAACGAATGGCCGCTCAAGCGCACCAAGTGGACCAAGTTCTATCTTGATCCGGCGGCAATGACGTTGACGACAAAGCAGCCGTCCGGCACAGCGCAGCTTAAGTTTGCGTCGATGGGTGAAGGCTTCACCTTCCTCACACCACCGCTCGCTCAGGAAACGGAGGTCACAGGCCCATCGGCGCTTAAACTATTTGCGTCTTCGTCGACCTCTGACGCCGACTTCTTCATCGTCCTTCGGGTGTTCACCGGCGACCTGAAAGAAATCGTATTCCAGGGCGCCATCGACCCACACACGCCGGTCGCGCAAGGCTGGCTGCGTGCGTCTCACCGGAAGCTCGACAAAAAGTTGTCGAAGCCCTACCGCCCATATCACACGCACGATCAAAAGCAGCCGTTGAAAAAAGGCGAGACGGTAGAACTCGACATCGAGATCTGGCCGACGTCGATCGTTGTGCCGGCCGGCTATCGCGTTGGCCTGTCGGTTCGCGGGAAGGATTACGAATATGGCGGTGCGAGTGGTGGCAAGCTTTCGAACTTCAAAAATGAGCTGAAGGGCTGTGGCCCATTCCTGCACGATGATCTGCGCGACCGCCCGACCGCCATTTTTAACGGCACCACCAGCCTGCATTTTGGCCGCGGCAAGACGCCTTATTTGCTGTTGCCGATCATTCCGCCGAAAAAGCGGGCAGCACGCCGGTAGCGCGACAAGGCCACGCGAGCGGAAGCTTCATTACAAATAGAAGCTGCGGCCATTTGGGGTGTTCTTTCCCATTGAACCTAATGTAAGCTCCGCGCAACCTTCGACGTAACAGAAGGATCAGGGGGGAAATGGGTACGCAATTCTGGGTAGTTCAGGCGTTCAATGGCGTGTCCTACGGCGCGTTGTTGTTTCTCGTCGGTAGCGGTCTGTCTCTGATCTTCGGGGTCATGCGCATCGTCAATTTGTCGCATGGCGCATATTTTCTGTGGGGCGGCTATATCGCGCTATCGGTCATTCACGCGACAGGATCGTGGGCGCTGTCACTCCCACTCGCCGCACTCGCTGTTGCGCTCATTGGCCTGGTGATGGAGCGCCTCTTTCTTCGTTCGGAAGGTTTCGAATCCGTCCGCAATGCTGTCATCGGTGTCGGATTAGGCGTGCTGGCCGCTTTAGCTGCCGTTCGCGGTCAATTTATCGGCGCTGGCTGGGCTCCGTTCATCGCCGTGGCCGCTGCTGTCGCGACGGTATTCTTTTTCATTCTCAATCGCGTTTCGATCGTAGCAATCGAAACCGACGTCCTGCGCCAGGTTCTGCTCACTGTCGGCTTTGCCTTTTTGTTCCAGCAAGGCGCACTCGACATTTGGGGCGGCAACAACATGGACATCAACCCGCCGGGCGCGCTGACGCAAAGCATCGTCGTGGGTGGCATTTATCTGCCGCTCTATCGCGTGTTCATGATCGGCATGGCGTTGACGTTCGGCATCGTGCTCTGGCTGGTGATGGAAAAAACACGCATGGGCGCGGCCGTCCGGGCAACCGTTGACGACGCCCAAATGGCACGTGGCGTCGGCATCGATACCAATCGCATTTCAATGTTCATCTTCGCGCTTGGAGCGTTCCTCGCCGCGCTCGGCGGTGTGATCGGCGGCGCCTTCCTCGGCATCTATCCCGGTCTCGACTTCGAAATGCTGCCACTCGCTTTCGCAGTCGTGATCATTGGCGGCATGGGCAGCCTCGGCGGCGCTGCCATCGGCGCGCTGGCGGTCGGCCTCGCCGACAATTTCGGCAAAGCGCTATTCCCGGAAATTTCCTATTTTACGCTGTATGCCCCGATGGTTCTTATTCTGGCGGTGAAGCCGACCGGATTGTTCGGGCGCGAGTAAACAAGACACATGGATAAATCACTCACAAAGATCCTCGTCGTCACCGCCGCTCTCGCGCTGATCGCGATTGTCGTTCCGCATTCGGGTTCGTTTGTCGTCCTGCTGGCGACGCGCGCCATGGCCTTCGCAATTCTCGCCATGAGCGTCGACCTTCTGCTTGGCTTCACCGGGCTCTCATCGATGGGGCAAGCCGCATATTTCGGTGTCGGCGCCTATCTGACCGCGGTCCTTGCCACCAAATTTCACTTCGGACTCGGATGGGATTTCTGGATTGTTGTCATTCTCGGAATCCTGATCGGAGCAGCGCTGGCCGCCGTGTTCGGGCTGTTCGCGATCCGCGCGGGCGGTGTGTATTTTCTGATGATCACGCTGGCGCTCGGCCAGTGCGTCTGGGGTCTCGCGTATCGCTGGAATTCGCTCACTGGCGGCGACAACGGCATCAATATGTCGGGCCGGCCAAATTTCGGCCTCGACCTCGGTAACGAGGTTACTTTCTTCTATCTCGTGTTTGCCTTCTTCGCAGTCTCAATGGCGCTGATGTACGTCCTGGTGCGATCGCCATTTGGCCAGAGTCTCGCCGGTATCCGCGAGCGTGAGCTGCGCATGCAGATTCTCGGCTACAATACCTGGCTGCACAAATACATCGCCTTCATCATTGCTGGCGGCTTTGGCGGACTAGCCGGCGTGTTGTGGGCTCAAACCAATGGCCACGTCAGCCCGGAAACAGTGGTGCTGACCACGTCGGTAGATTCCTTGCTGATGGTCGTGCTCGGCGGCGCCGGCACGCTGGTGGGCGCCGCAATTGGCACGGCCATCGTGTTCGGTTTACGCGAATATCTCAGCACGCTCGTACCGTGGTGGCAGTATGTGCTCGGTGGGGTGTACGTGCTTACCATTCTCTATCTGCCGATGGGCTTGATGGGGTTGCTGTCCCGCGCACGACAACGATTGAGCTCTAAGAGTAAGGACGAGAGTTTAAAAAAACTCGCGACGAAACCTTCCTGAACTGCAAAGGGAAGGTCGCGCCAACAAGGGAGGAATGTCGATGACGAACAAGTTGCAAAGGATTTTACTGGGCAGCTGCCTTGCACTCGGTCTCGGTTTGACCGTGCAAGCCAGCGCGGAGGAGCTTCGGATCGGCTACATCGCTCCGGTGACCGGTATCTTCGCCCAGGTCGGCAAGGACATGGTTGACGGATTCCAGCTTTACCTTTCCGAACACAACAACAAACTCGGCGGGATGGATGTGAAGTTCATCGTCGAGGACGATCAAGGCAAACCCGATACCGGCGTCACCAAGGCGAAGAAACTAATTCTGCAGGACAAGGTGCAGATGTTTATCGGCGGCCTGCTCGCCTCCAGCGGTTATGCCCTGGCGCCGATCTCAACCAGCGAAAAAACGCTCTACATTTCCTCAGTCTCTTCGGCCGACGACCTGACGCAACGCCAGCTCGACAAATATCCCTACTTCCTGCGCACGAGCTGGACATCGTCGCTGCCGCATCACCCGCTCGGGCAATGGGCCTGCGACAACGGCTTCAAGAAAGTCATCGTCATCGCGGCTGACTATGCGTTCGGCTACGAAACCGCGGGCGGCTTCCAGTCCGCATTTGAGGCCTGCGGCGGCAAAGTCATCCAGAAAATCTGGCCACCGCTCGGGACGAAGGACTTTGGGCCTTACATCCCAACCTTTAAATCGGACGCCGACGGCATCTTCACCACCATGGTGGGTCCGATGGCGCTGCAGTTTCCCAAGCAACTCCGCGCCGCCGGTATCAAGACGCCGATCCTCGGCAGCGGCGTGAGCTATGACGAGTTCGTGCTGCCGTTCATGGGTGACGAGGTGATCGGTGACGTCTCGGCACTGCACTACAGCGCGGCAATCGACACGCCGGCGAACCAGACTTTCGTGAAAGCTTATCGCGAGAAGTTCGGAAAAGTGCCGGGCTACTATTCGGAGAACAACTACACCACCGCCATGTGGCTCGATAAGACCCTTACAAAGGCAGGCGGCAAGTATCCGGGACCGGAGGAGTTCATCAAGATCATGGCGAGCATCAAGCTCGACGCGCCGCGTGGGCCGGTCGAGCTCGACGACATGCGTAACCCGATTGAAAACGTCTACATTAAAAAAGTCGAGAAGAAGAAGATGTTCGGTTACGACAAGGATGAGCTCTGGAATACCGTGATCAAGACTTATCCGAAGGTCAGCCAATTCTGGACCGAAGGTAAGGCGAAGTTCCTGGCGCATCCGGTCTATGACCGCGACTACCCGCCCTGCAAAAACTGCGAATAACGAACGAACGCCGGGGCCTTTAAACAGGCCCTGGCACTCACTTTAAATGCCAAGGATGTAGGCGTGAGCACCGAAAGTCTGACGAACGGCGGCCAGGTTCCGGCACTTGAGCTTAAGGCCCTCTGCAAAAGCTTCGGCGGTTTGCAGGCGACACGCGAAGTGACGTTGCGCGTCATGCCGGGCGATCGCCAGGCCATCATCGGCCCCAACGGTGCAGGCAAGACCACGTTGTTCAATCTGATTACCGGCATCTATCCTGTCACGTCGGGACAAGTGCTGCTCTTTGGACAGGATATCACCGCCTGGCCGAGCCATCGGCGCACCGCGCTCGGGATGGCCCGCACGTTTCAGGTGACCAGCCTGTTTCCGAAGCTGACCGTGCTCGACAATGTGTTGCTGGCCATCAAGGGGCTGCGGCCAACAAAGTTTGTCATGTGGCGCTTCTTGTCGTCGTACAAGGAGGTCTACGAAAAAGCCCACCATTTGCTCGAACAGGCGAACTTTCTTGACCGCAAGGATGTCGAAGTGCGGAATTTGTCGCATGGCGAGCAGCGCCAGCTCGAGATTGTGCTGGGCCTCGCCAGCGATCCGAAAATTCTGCTGCTCGACGAGCCGGCCGCGGGGCTGTCTTCAGGCGAGTCCACCGAGATGGCCGAATTCCTGATGAAGCTCGATCCCAAACTCGCGATTCTTCTGATCGAGCACGATATGGATGTCGTGTTTGACGTCGCATCGAAAATTTCAGTTCTTCATTTCGGCGAAATTCTCGAGACCGGCACACCCGAACAAATCCATTCGAGCGCCAGGGTGCAGGAAATCTATCTGGGGACCGACTGACGCCATGGCCATTCTCGAAGTCCAGGACATTCACACGTACTACGGCGACGCCTATGTCCTGCAGGGCCTGTCGCTGCAACTCGAGCAAGGTCAAATTCTGGGGCTGCTCGGTCGCAACGGCGTTGGCAAGACCACGCTGGTGAATTCGATTGTCGGCTTCAATCCACCGCGTCGCGGAAAAATCGTGTTCAAAGGCGGCGAGATTACTCACCAGTCGTCATTCGAAACGGTGCGCGGCGGCATGGGGCTGGTCCCGCAGGGCCGGCGCGTATTTCCGACCCTTGGCGTGGAAGAAAATCTCCTCGTCGCAGAGCGGAGCCCGGACAGGCACGGCTGGAATTTGCAACGTGTCTACAAATTGTTTCCGCGGCTGCAAGAGCGCCGCACGCAACGTGCCAAGACCTTGTCCGGTGGTGAACAGCAGATGCTTGCCATCGGCCGCGCGCTGATGACAAACCCAGATTGTCTCATCATGGATGAGCCGTCGGAGGGTCTCGCCCCGATCATCATTCAGGGCCTTTGGGAGGCGATTGGCACGCTGAAAAAAGAAGGCCTCTCAATTTTGCTGGTTGAACAGAACGCGCACCTCGCGCTGAAGCTAGTCGATTATGTGCACGTGATGAGCAAAGGCCAGGTTGTATACTCCGCCAAGCCGGAAGAATTGCGCGACAACAGCGAGATCAAATCCAGCTACCTCGGCATTTAGTTCCTGAAAATCCGATCTGGGTTGTGCAATCGGCCTGCCCATCGCAATGGGTGGGAGCATTAAGCCGCAGTCTATCTGGGCTTTACATCATGGAATGGCTTGGTCGATGATGGGTGAAATTTGGACCGCCGCGGTGGGGCATGGCGGTCCATTTGCGTCACCAAAGCCTGACGGCCCGCTTACAATTGCAAGTAAGGCCAGTCAAAATATCAGCCCCAACAGGGGCGTAGAGGGAGGAACGTAATGTCTCGCAAGGTCAGCCGTCGCAAATTTATGGCCGGTACAGCTGCCGGCGCAGTCGCTGCGACTTTTAAATTCCCCGCACCGGCGATCGCGCAAGCGGCGCCGTTCAAACTCGGCCTTCTGACCATCAAGACCGGCCCGCTCGCGCAGGGCGGCATCCAGATGGAGCAAGGGGTCATCACGTATCTGAAAGAAAAGGACAACACCTTCGCTGGCCGCAAAGTGGATTTCGTCTCCGCCGATACCGGTGGCAGCCCCGCCGGCGCAAAGACCAAAGCGCAGGAGCTTGTCGAACGAGACAAGGTCGACACGATCATCGGACCGCTCGCAGCTTTCGAACTGCTCGCGATCACCGATTACATTGCACAGGCGAAAACCCCGCTGCTCAGCCTCGCCGCTGCCGAAGATCTGACTCAGCGCCGGCCAAATCCGTATTTCCTGCGCGCATCGGCTTGCTCCTCGCAGGCCATGCATCCGATGGCGGACTACGCCGCGAAGGAAATGAAACTGAAGAATATGATCACCATCTCGGAGGACTTCGCCTTCGGTTACGAACAGATGGGCGGCTTCCAGCAGACCTTCGAAGACAACGGCGGAAAAATCCTGAAAAAACTGTGGCCACCGCTCGCCACGCCCGACTACACGCCGTACCTCGCGCAGATCGCGGATTGCGATGGCGTATGCCAGGGCTTCGCCGGCGGAAATCCGCTGAAATTCATGAAGCAGTACGGCAGCGCCGGTCTCAAGTTCCCGGTGGTGACCGGCCAGACCGGCGGCGACGACGCCTTGCTGCGCAGCTACGGAGATGAGGCCATCGGCCTCGTGAGCTGCTGCCCCTATACACTCGATGCGGAGACCGAGGCGAACAAACGCTTCGTCGCCGGCATGCAGAAGAACTTCAACCTCGACCCCGGCTTCTACGCGGCGGGTCTCTATATCAACTGCATGGTGATCGACGCAGCGCTGAAGAAAACCGGGGGCAAGAGCGACGACAAGGCTGAGTTCATGAAAGCCCTGCGCTCGGTGTCGCTCACGGATACACCGCGTGGCCCGGTCAAGTTCGACCACCTCGGAAACGCGGTCGGCAACTTCTACATCCGCAAATGTGAAAAGGTCGGCGGCAAGCTCGTCAACAAGACGGTCAAGACCTATCCGAATGTGAGCCAGTTCTGGACCTACGACGAACAGAAGTTCCTCCAGCAGCCGGTTTACTCACGCGACTTCCCGCCGCTCAAGTCATAATGCAAGACGTTGCGCGGGCGCCGTACAGGCGCCCGCGATTCTTTGACACTGTGAGCTCGGGACGGCGGCAACCATGAACTTTTGGCTGGTGCTGGCGGTCAACAGCATCACTTTCGGTGGGCTGCTGTTCCTGCTCTCTGCAGGATTTTCCCTCATCTTCGGGCTGATGCGGATTCCGAACTTGACGCACGGCTCGCTGTTCATGCTGGGCGCTTATATCGGCGTCACGTTCGTTCTGGGCATTCACGGCTTCCAGTTGAATTTCTGGCTTGCGGCCGTTCTGGCGACACTGAGTGTCGCAGCTCTCGGCGCGCTGGCCGAACGATTCCTGTTGCGCCGCATGCCCGGCGATCAGCTGGCGCAGGTGCTCGTAACGCTCGGCCTGTCGTTCATGGCGGCCGACGTTTGCCTGATGATATGGGGCGGCGACCCGATTTCCGTTCCGACGCCGCCCGAACTTGACGGCTTCGCGCGCTTTGGCGTGCTTGTATTTCCGGCCTATCGCCTCGGGATCATCGTGATCGCTATCGTTTTTGCCATCGGGCTTTGGTTGTTGCTGGAGCGCACGCGTCTCGGTGCCATGATCCGCGCCGGCGTCGACGATCCCGACATGGCCCGGGTGGTCGGCATCCGCGTGTCGCAGTTGTTTACAATCGTCTTCGCGCTGGGTGCCGGCCTGGCGGCCTTTGCCGGCATCATCGGTGGACCAATCCTGTCCGTCTATCCGGGCCTCGACCAGGACATGCTGCCGCTGGCGCTCGTGGTGGTCATTCTTGGCGGGACGGGCAGCCTGCTCGGCTCGTTTGTGGGAAGCATCATCGTCGGCTTCATCTACAATTTCGGGCAAGCGCTCCTGCCGGAGCTCGCATACTTCGTGCTCTTTCTTCCGATGTTGCTGGTGCTCCTGTTGCGCCCGCAGGGCCTGTTCGGCAGGCACGTGCCGTGACGATACGTTTCCTCGCCCTCCTCGCCGCATTTGCCCTGCTGGTCACGGTGCCCTACTGGATGCCCGGCATCTATTACATCAACGTCTCCAGCCAGATTCTCTTCTACGCGATCTTCGCTCTCGGGCTGAACGTGTTGGTGGGCTATGCGGGACTGGTGTCGCTTGGCCACGCCGGATTGTTCGGCGTGACGGCTTACGCGACCGGCTACATGTTGCAGCTCGGATTCGGCCATCCCGCCTCGATCCTCATCGCGCTGGTGGTCAGCCTGATTGCAATGGCAATCTTTGCGGCGCTCTCGCTAAGGTCGACCGGCATCGGCTTCATCATGATCACACTGGCGTTGGGCGAAATCCTGTGGGGCCTCGCCTATCGCTGGATCAGCCTCACCGGCGGTGACAACGGATTGAGCCTAAAGACGCGCCCCGAACCGTTCGGCTATTCGTTGTCTGACGTGAACACGTTTTATTACGCCACGCTTGTGATTTTCCTTCTGTCGCTCGGCGCGATGGCAGTGTTTGTGCGCTCGCCGCTCGGAGCAGCCTTGATGGGCACGCGTGATCAACCGCGCCGCATGAACGCGCTCGGCTATCACGTCTGGGCGATCCGCTTTTACGCATGCCTGTTTTCAGGATTGCTAACGGCGGTTTCCGCTATTTTGTTTGTCTATTACACGCAATTCATTAGCCCGCAGACGTTGGCCCTCACCTCGTCGGCCGAAGTCTTGCTCATGGTTATCTCGGGTGGCGCCGGTACTCTGCTGGGGCCGATCGTCGGCGCCACGCTTGTCGTCACGGTCAAGACGGTAGTGAGCGGCTTTATCGAGCGCTGGAATTTCCTGCTCGGCGCCATCTTCGTTGCCATCGTCATCCTGATGCCCGAAGGCCTTGTGCCAGGAACTGCCCGGCTGTGGCGGCTGGCGTGGCGCAAGCGCGGACGCAGCACGGCCGCGGTTTCTGGCGGGGCGGAGGCGAAGCCATGACCGCGCTCACGGTAAAGGGCCTTTGCAAATCGTTCGGCGGCTTACACGTGACCACCGACGTGAACCTCAATGTCGAGCCAGGCGAACGGCGGCTGATTATCGGCCCGAATGGCGCCGGCAAGACGACTTTGTTCAATCTGATTACTGGCGAACTGACGCCGGATTCCGGTTCGATCCAATTGTTCGGCCAGGATATTACCCGTGTGCCGAGCCGCCGCCGGGCGCACCTCGGCATGGCGCGCACCTACCAGATCATCACGCTGTTTGGACGCGACACCATTCTCCACAACGTGACGCTGGCGCTGCTCGGCCTGTCGCCGGCGCGCTGGAATCCATTGATTGATCTGCGGCGCCGGGGCCACTTCGTCGAACACGCGCAAGCGGCGTTGGAGCGCGTTGGCCTCGGCCACATTGCAAACCGGCCCCTCGCGCAAACTTCTTACGGCGAGCGACGCCGTGTCGAGATTGCGATGGCGCTGACGCAAAATCCGAAAGTGCTGTTGCTCGATGAACCTTTCGCGGGCCTCTCGATCGATGAGCGCCGCGATGTGCAGCAGTTATTGTTGGCGATACCGCGCGACGTCACCATTGTCATGATCGAGCACAATATGGATGTTGCGCTGGAATTCGCCGAGCGCATTACGCTTTTGCACTTCGGCGAGGTGATCGTGGAGGGTAATCGCGCCGAGGTTGTTGCCAATTCTCGCACGCGGGAGGTCTACCTTGGCCACTAGTGCGCTCAGTCTCAGCCATATCGACGCCTATTACGGCGACAGCCATGTCCTGGGCGACGTGTCTTTCGAACTCGGCGAGGCCCGCATGCTCGGGCTGCTCGGCCGAAACGGCGCCGGCAAATCGACCTGCATGAATGTCACTATGGGCCTGTTGCCGCCGCGCCGCGGTGAGATTGCGGTATTCGGTGAACAAGTGGGCGGCCTCTCGCCTGAGATGATCGCGGCTCGCGGTGTCGCGCTAGTGCCGCAGGGCCGCCGCATCTTCAAGAGCCTGACCGTGCGTGAAAATCTGATCGTCGCCGCGCGCAAACCCGATGCCGGAAGCAAGCACGCGCCGTGGACCATCGACACCGTGTTCGGAATGTTTCCCCGTCTCGCCGAAAGGCGCAATCAGATCGCCGGACATCTTTCAGGTGGTGAGCAGCAAATGCTGGCCATCGGCCGTGCATTGATGGGAAATCCGCGCGTATTACTGATGGATGAGCCGTCGGAAGGACTAGCGCCGCAGATTGTTGCCGAAGTCATGGCCACCATCCGCAAGCTGAAGGAAAGTGGGCTATCGATCGTGCTGGTCGAACAGAACCCGAAGCTGGTCTTCGACGTCGCTGACGACATCGTCATCCTCAATACCGGCCGCGTTGCGGTGGTTTCGACGCCATCAAAACTGGAAAAAGACGGCGTCGATTTGCGCCAGCACCTCGGGGTGTTCTAGGAAGTCTCCATACAAAAAGTGTCGATGCGTGGCACGAAGCCACGCCACAACAGAGGCAATGCGAAATGGCTGAGATCTGGAACAAATACGCCAACACCGCTGCGCGCAAGCATGGCAAGCCCGGCCGCGACGTGCGGCCGAAAAGTCTGACCGTCGATATGCACGCGCATGTCGCGGTGCCGCGAGTCGCCGAGATCGTGACGCCGCATCTCAAGCAATCCACCGATCCGCTGGTCGCGGACTCCACGCCGGAGACGCAAGCCTTGATGGCAAAGCAGGCAGCCGACATCCGCACGCGCATCGCCACGACGGATGAGCGCTTTAGCGTGATGGACGAAATGGGCGTCGACATGCAGCTCATCTGCCCGGCGCCACCGCAGATCTATTACTACCTGCCCGTCGATGTCGGCGTGCAGGCCGCCCGCGCCCTCAACGACGGCATTGCCGAATATGTCGGCAAACATAGCGACCGGCTTGTTGCGCTCGGCGGCGTGCCGATGCAGGACGGCAATGAGGCCGCGAAAGAGCTTGAACGCTGCATGAAGCAGCTCAAGTTCAAGGGCGTCGAGATTCTCACAAACGTCAACGGTAAGGAGCTATCCGATCCTGCTTTCGCGTCCTTCTGGAAGAAAGCCGAGGAACTCGACGCACTGGTGCTGATCCACCCGACCGGTTTCACCCAGCCACAACGCTTCTCGCGTTTTTACTTCAACAACGTCATCGGCAACCCGCTCGATACGACCGTCGCGTTGCATTACCTGCTCTTCGACGGTGTCTTCGAACGGCATCCGAAGCTTCGCGTTCTTGCCGTGCACGGCGGCGGTTTCCTCGGTGCCTATTCCGGCCGTATCGATCATGCATGGGGCGCGCGGTCGGATGCGCACGGCAATTTGCCGCAGCCGCCGACGACCTATCTGCGCAGGAACGTCTACTTCGACACGGTCGTTTTTACGCCGCATCAGCTCGAGGCACTGGTGAACACCTTCGGCGCGGAACGCATCGTCATGGGCACCGACTATCCATTCGATATGCTGGAATACGATCCGATCGGGCATATCGCATCCGTCGAAGGCTTCGACGACAAAACCCGCGCCGCCCTCGCCGGCGGCAATGCGAAGACGATGCTGGGGATGTGAGCTGCCGAACGGCATAGACCGGTTTTCCGCTCATTCCCGCGTAAGCGGGAATCCAGTTGTCTTGCTCTGGGTCCCCGCCTTCGCGGGGACGAGCGGGAAAGAATTTAGGCATACAAAAAATCCAACACCGCAGTTTCGGCGATCACCGCCGCATCGTTGCTGTGCCGGCCGGCGCGCGCCTGTTCTTCCTGCGTGCGCGTGGCCTGCAAGTACGCCCCGAGATGACGCGCGCGTTCAATAATCTGATGGTTTTGCGACAAACGGGACGCTTCGAAGCTCTTTAGCGCGACTTCGACATTCGCCTCACTCTGTAGCGCACCCGCGAGCGCCGCCGCATCGTCTGCCGCCTTGGAAACGCCGGCCGCCACGTGTGGTCGCGCGACAAAGGCCGCATCGCCGACGATCGCAACCCGTCCGAATGCCATGCGCGGCGATTCCAGGTCGTAAATGGGTTGTAGGATCGGCTCTTCGATCAGCCGCACGATTTGCCGGAATTGCGGCGCCACAAGCCGTTCAGCATCGGCACGCATTTCGGCAATCGCCTCAGGACGGATCAAAGGCGGTGGAATAGAAATCGCATGCGTCACGCCGCGCTGGTCAGTAAGCAGCCATTGCAATTTTGTCGTTTCGTCGGCGGGCCGGTACCAGACGACGTTATAGCGGCGATGGCCGGGCCGAAGGTCGTTATCCGGCCCCGCCACCGGATAGCCGAGGAATTGCTCGCCCGGCGGCAAACCGAAGGTCATGTATTCGAACAGTTCGCGATGAACGTCGGGCGCAAATGCGCGTTCGGCGACCAAAGCGCGCCAGGCGCAATACCCAGCATACCGCGGCATCACCTCGGGCAGACATTGCTGGCGTATGGTCGAGCGGATGCCATCGGCGCCAACCAGCAAGTCGGCTTCAATGATTTCGCCATCGGAAAAATGCACTCGCACCGTATCTGCATTTTGCGTGAATTTGGCAGCGGCGCGCCCACGGTGGTAGCGCTCCGGCGGAAATGCATCTCGCAACAAGCGATAAACACGTTCCCACGCGGTAAGCACCTGTGGGCATTCGAATTCGTGCGTCAGCCGCCCCTGTACATCGAGAATTTTGCGTGTGGTGATATGGACACCGAGCTCATCGGTAGCGAGCCCGAGCCCTCGCAACCGTTCGATCAACTCGTATTGGGCGACGATCCCCGCACCACGGCCGGAGAGCTCGCTGTCGACGCGCTCGTAAATATCTACCGCCCATCCGGCCCGCCGCAGCAAAAGCCCACTGAGCAGGCCGCTCATTGAGCCGCCAATGATTATTGCGCGTTTCACGCGAGCCCCGGCCAATTGATCAGCCTCGATCTTTCCGTTTACCCATTTATCCTATATATGACAGCCAACAGCTTTGGAGGAATTCCCATGGCCCTGACCATGCTCGACAAGGCCGCCGAGAAAAAGGAAAAATCTCAGTGGCCCGCAGACATTGCCGCCGAGTTCGATCGCGAAAGCAAGAATCCGAACCCTTGCGTCGGCTCCACGCTCCTGTCGGAAAATGAGCGTACGCGCGTATGGATCATCCGTCTCGCCCCCGGCGAACGCATTGGCTTCCATCGGCACGTGCTGGACTATTTCTGGACATCGGTGTCCGGCGGCCGCGGCCGCCAACACGTCCATGACGGGACCACGGTCGAATACACCTATCAGCCCGGCGAGACTCGCCACGAGAGTTATGGCAAGGACGAATTCAAGGTGCACGATCTTGAAAATCTCGGCGACCGCGAGATGGTTTTCATGACCGTCGAATTCAAGGACAGCGCCAACAAGCCGATGCAGCTGCCCGCCGGGGTACGGCCGCAGTCCGCTGCCGCCTAAACCGTCAACAATCGATGCGCCCGTCGGGGTCTACAGCCCACGGCGGGCGTTTTAGTCTGTCACGCAGGTCCGGCATCGGCAGCTCGATTAATGGGCTAGTCAAGTCTCGGGCCATCCTGCAAACTGCCGCAAAACACCACATGACGGCAGGACGGCCGCTGTGTGATAAGAAAAATACTGAGGCTTCAGAGGGGAGTAACACCGGCAAATTCGACAACGCCGATCGCGGCGGGCGCATCGCGCCGGGGCAATTTTCCCGGTTTCACGTGCGAGTGCGAAACGCCACGGTAGCGATGCCGGTTTAAGCGCGTATGGATATTTCTTTTGATCTCCTGATCAACGCTATTGTTGCAGGGCTGTTGCTCGGTGGCTTTTACGCCGCGGTCACCGCGGGCGTGTCGATATCATTCGGCATGCTCGACATCGTCAATATCGCGCACCCGGCGTTCATCATTCTCGGCTCTTACATCGCGTATTTCGTCAATATCAATTACGGCATTGATCCAATTTTGGTCAGCATCATCATGCTGCCGGTTTTCTTTGCGCTCGGCACGCTGGTGTACCAGGTCTACTATTTATCGTTCGAACGGCGTGGCCAGGAATCCTTGCGCGGCCTCGCATTTTTCTTTGGCTTGTTGTTTGTCACCGAGGTGACGCTGATTTTGGTATTCGGCGTCGACTACCGCTATGTGGAGGCCGCCTATATCGGACCGAGCCTGCATTTTGGAATAGTCGACTTGCCGCTGCGCATGTTGGTGCCCTGCCTGGTCGCACTCGGACTGTTTGCATCTATTGAGCTGTTCATCACACGCACCTTTACCGGCCGCGCCATCATGGCCGTGTCGCAGGATCAGCTGGCGCTTCAGCTGATGGCCGCCGACCCAATCCGTATCAAGCGCATCGCTTTTGGCATTTCGATCGCGACCGCCGCGATCGCGGGCGCTTTGTTGATTATCATTCAACCGGTCGAGCCATCGGTTGGACGCGAATATATCGGGCGGGTATTCGCCATCTGCGTTCTCGGCGGCCTTGGCAGCATGCCCGGAACGTTGATTGCTGCCCTCCTGCTCGGCGTCGTCGAAAGCCTGACGGCGACCTTCTACGGCCCGTCCTGGGCACCGGCAGTATCGTTCGGTTTCCTTCTGCTCACGCTAGCCTTCCGGCCGGCGGGGCTTTTGGGACGGTGAAGGCGATGAGCACCGTGAAATTCTCCCTCACCGCAATCGCAATCGGCGCGCTGATTATGGCCTTTGCGCATTGGTTTCACGTCGATTATCTCTTCTTCGCCTGCTACACGATTTTGCAATTCATCGTTCTAGCCACCGCCTGGAACATCCTCGGCGGTTATTGCGGCTACGTGAATTTCGGCTCAGCCGCATTCTTCGCACTCGGCGCTTATACCTCGGTCGCACTGATCAAGTTTGATGGCGAAATCAACTCCTGGTTTTCCGAGGGTGTCGCCAATGTATTGCACCACATCTTTCCATTGCCAATTCCTGTCCTTATCGTTTTCGGCGCACTCGTCTCGGGAATTGTCGGCTTCGGTATGGGTTATCTGACGCTGCGCCTGCGCGGCTCTTTCTTTGCCATTGCCACGCTGGCACTAGCGGTGGTGCTACAAACCTTGATCGTCAACTGGGATTTCGTCGGCGGCTCACGCGGCGCTTACGTCATTCGCCCTGAGAACCTCGAATTTGCCGGGATTGAGATCAACTATATCGAATATCTGTTCGCGCTGATGCTGCTGCTGGCAGTGATAGCGCTGACCACTGCCCGTGTGATCGAACGTTCGCAGCTTGGCTACGGCTTCGCCACCATCCGCGACGATGAACTCGCGGCCGAAGCCTGCGGCGTGCCGACGTTGCGCCTCAAGCTCATCGCAACGACGCTGTCGGGCGCTTTCATGGGCATGGCTGGCGCGCCGTTCCCTTACTACATTGGATATCTGCAGCCAGCGTCAGCTTTTGGGCTCGAATACGCGGTGAACTCGATAGCCATGCCGATGATCGGCGGCACCACCAGCTGGGTTGGGCCGCTGGTCGGCGCCATCTTGCTCGGCTCAGCCCAGCAATATGCGACGGTTACAATCTCGTCCGCGGTCAATCTTCTGATTGTCGGATTGATGCTGGTTGCCTTCGTCATCATCGCGCCCAACGGGCTGATCGGCCTCGTGCAAGAACGCTTGCGCCGGAGGCAATCATGACCGCACTGCTGCATGTCGACAACATCAGCAAGCGGTTCGGCGGCTTTGTCGCGCTCGACGGCGTCGATATCGAAGTCCAGCCCGGCGAACGGCTTGGCCTGATCGGCCCGAACGGCTCGGGCAAAAGTACGCTGGTCAATTGCGTCTGCGGCACATTGCAAAACGAGAGCGGCAGCGTGCGCTTTGACGGCAACGTCATGGACGGCCTTGCCGCGCACGAACGTACGCATCGCGGCGTTGCGCGCAGCTTCCAGTTGCCGCGCCCATTCCACAGCATGACGCTCGCCGACAATCTGCGCATCCCCCTGCTCTACACCGTCCACGCACGTTTGGGCCCCCTACGTTCCCCGGGCGATCTCGACACGCGTTGTCACGAATTGCTCGACATGGTGGGCTTGCTGAAAAAAGCGAAGCAGATGCCGCGCGATCTGACTCAAGTCGAGATGCGCAAACTCGAGCTGGCCCGCGCCATGGCGGCCGAACCGAAACTCCTGATTGCCGACGAGTTGATGGCCGGCCTGTCACATTCTGAGATCGATGACATCCTTGCGCTGCTGGTACGGCTGAATGAGCGCGGCATCACGATCATCCTGATCGAACACATCATGAGCGCTGTGATGAGCTTCTCGCAGCGTCTGGCGGTGCTGGTCTCAGGCAAGAAGATCGCGGACGGCAAGCCGGAAGACGTCGTGCGCGACCCCGAAGTGGTGAGGGCTTATCTTGGCCAGTAGCAGCATCACCATCGAAAACGTGAATGCTTCGTACGGCGCCGTGCGTGTCATCGAGGACGTCTCGATCAACGTGAAGGCCGGCGAAACTGTCGCGTTGCTCGGCACCAACGGCAACGGCAAAAGCACCTTGATGAAATGCGTGATGGGCATTGTTCGCCCGACCGCGGGTCGCATCGTGGCCGAAATCGACGGCGAGAAGCACGACCTGGTCGGCCGCCGCACCGAAGAGATCGTGGATCTCGGTATCGCGCTGGTTCCGGAGGGCCGCCGTCTTTTTCCGAAATTGACAGTGGAAGAAAACTTGCTGCTCGGTGCGTTTCGCGCGAAAGCGCGCGCGCAGATCAAGACCAACCTCGACTTCGCCTTCGAGGCATTTCCGCGGCTCGCCGAGCGGCGCCGTCAGCTCGCCGGCAGCATGAGTGGTGGAGAGCAGCAGATGCTGGCGCTGGCGCGCGCTTTGATGCTGGCGCCGCGCATCCTTCTTGTTGACGAACCTTCTGTTGGCCTCGCGCCCCTGCTGGTTGCGCGCACCATCGATGCTATCAAGCAACTGAAGGACCACTATCAGCTCACCGTGCTGATGGCGGAGCAAAATTTCACGCAGGCCATCCGCATTGCGGATCGCGGCTACGTGATCGTACACGGCAAAATCGCATTCGAGGGCCGCTCTGCGGACGAGCTCAACAACAACGACCTGATCCGGCAGTTCTATCTGGGCATGTAACCATCGACAAAATGAAAACGGCGCGGGAAATATCCCGCGCCGTTTTTATTTGTGTCGTGAAGAAGGTCTAGATCACTTCGCCTTCTCGTAGGGGTAGATCACCTTGCCGGTGGCCTGATCGGCGGGCGTCAGCACGGTCTGAACGGCCATTCCACGCCACTGCTCGATGTCGTTGCCGTCCTTTACGTTGTGATACTGGACCTGCAGCATGCCCGATTTGGTCCATTCACCGCGGGCGCCATAGCTCCACGACCCCATAATGGTGTGGAAGGTGGTCTTGCGGAAATAATCCGCAATCTTCGCATCGTCGACGCTCTTGGTGTTGGCGATCGCCTCGCCAACAATGCCGGCATAGGCGTAGCCCCAGCCGCCGAGGTAGTAGCCGAGCGGATCAACGCCTTCAGCACTCGCCCGCGCTTGGTACTTTTTGAAGAACTCCGTGGCGGGCTTTAGCATCTTTTCCGACGGCACCCATGTTTCGTAGTTCACGATGCCATTGAGCTTGGAGCCCAGCTTGGTTTTGAACACCGTGGCTTGCAACCCGACCATGGCGCCGCCAATCATCTTCGGCTTGTAGTTAAGCTCATTGATCGCAAGCGTAATACCGACCGACGACAGTGGATACGAGCAGACGATCACGAGATCGGCGTTCGATGCCTGCACCGCGCGGATGATGGGCGAGAAGTCTGTCGTGCCCGGCGGGAAGGTTTTGTCGTAGACGATTTTCACGCCAAAAGTCTTGGTGTTCGCGCGCGCACCTTCACAGGCATTGCGCGAGAATTCGGCATCTTCCGCAACGAGCGCGACCGTGGTCGGCTTAGGATTCTGTTGCATCGCCACCTGGAAGAAGCCTTCGGTGAACGATTCTTTTGTCTTAGGCCCAGTCGGCAGCACCGAGAAGTAGTTCGGATATTTGAACTCCGAATTCACGTCGAGACCAAACAGACTGATGAAGGTCTTCTTCTTCTGCATCACGACGGGCATAGCCGGCGCGATCATGTTGGTCGCGTAGCCGCTGATGACGAGGTCGACTTTGTCGACATCCAGCAGCTTGGTGTAGATGCCAGGAACTGTCGATGGATTGCTCTGATCGTCGTAGTAGACGAGCTTGACGGGACGTCCGAGCAGACCGCCTTTGGCGTTCGTCTCTTCTTCCCAAATCTTCATGCCCAGCAACGTCTGCTTGCCGTTGGCGGCGAGCGGTCCAGTCAGCGCCATGCTGAAGCCGATCTTGATCGGCTCTTTGTTTTGCGCCGTGGCCGAAACCACGAACATTGCGCAGGCCGCGACGGCAAACACCGTCCCTGCGAACCACGCGAATGTCCGCGACTTAAGCTTGTGCAACATGTTTTCTCCTCCCATGAACTTCTTTTATTTCGATGGCGGATAATGACAGCGCGCAGCGTAATGGTCCACCCGCGTGCGGTTGCGAATTGCTGAAAAGCCCTGCAGTTGCCGGCTCCAGCCATCAAACAAGCGCGGCGCGGCCAATCGGCCGCGCCGCGCTTTATGGCGTTTGCCGTGGGCAAAAGTGGGAAAGGCTATTGCCGGGCCTTTTCATATGGATAAATCACGCTACCTGATTTGTACTCGGCCGGCGTGATGATCGCCAAAGTGTCCGGGTTTTTGAACTGGTCGACCCCATTGCCCTTGATGCCGCGGAATTGCGCCTGAAAGACCCGCGACTTCGCCCATTCGCCGTTTGGCGCGAATTTGACGTCACCAACGACGGTCTTAAACGTCGTTTTGCGCATGGCGTCGGCAAGCTTCGCGTCGTCGAGGCTCTTGGATTCCGTGATCGCCTGCCCCAGGACTTCCAGATAGGCATAGCTAAACGGAGCCATGTAGTAGCCGAGGGGATCAACGCCGGCCTTGGCAGCGCGATCCTGGTACTTCTGCAAAAACTCGGCCGTGCCCTTGAACATCAGTGACTTGGCAGGCAGCCAAAAGTCGTAGTTCATGAAGCCATTGAGCGCGGGCCCGAGCTTGGTCTTGAACACCGTCGACTGCAGGCCAACCATGGCTCCGCCGATCATCTTCGGCTTCAGGCCGGCCTCGTTCACCGCCTGCACCATGCCAACCGAGTCGAGCGGATAGGAGCAGATCACGACAAGGTCCGCGTTGGTTGCCTGGATTGCGCGCACGATGGGCGCGAAATCAGTGGTCGAAGGTGGGTAGCTCTTGTCGTAGACGATTTTCAATCCGGCCTTCTTGGCGTTCTCCCGCGCCCCGTCGGATGCATTTTTCGAAAACTCCGCGTCAGCAGCGACGATTGCCACGGTCGTCGGCTTCGGACTCTGCGCCATGGCGGTATCGAAGAATCCCTTGGTGAACGAGGTCTTCGGCTCTGGTCCCGATGGGATCATCGCGAAGTAGCGGTCATATTTGAAATCGGTATTCACGCCCAGGCCATACAGGCCGAGGAACGTCTTCTTGCGCTGCATGACGATTGGCATCGCCGGCGCCAGCATATTGGTGCCGTAGCCGCCAACAATGACGTCGACTTTGTCGACATCGAGGAGCTTGGTGTAGATGCCGGGTACGGTCGATGGATTGCTCTGGTCGTCGTAGTGAACGAGTTGCACCTGCCTTCCGAGCAGCCCGCCTTTGGCGTTGGCCTCTTCGACCCAGATTTGCATCGCTAGCAGCGCCGACTTGCCATTCGGCCCAAGCGGGCCTGTTTCGGCGATGCCAAAGCCGATCTTGATCGGCTGTTTGTCCTGCGCCAGGGCCGGCATTGCCACCATTGCGGCAAACGCAGCCAGTCCCACCCAAGCGGCTAGTACACGTGATGTCAGATATCGCACGATCGGTTCCCTCCCCAAGTTATTGTGGTTTTGCGGAATTTTTAGCCCAACCGTTTTGCCCACGCCAGTGGCTGTCCGGAGAAGGTGGGATGACTAGACGCCCTCCACCATGATGGTCTCGACCTCGCCGGCCCCGCTCCGCCGGAAGGCGGCGGCTTTGTCGTATTCCGGCGATGTGAAACAGGCCACCCCCTGCTCCAGAGTCGGAAATTCAATCACGATGAACCGGTGGAATTTGTCCGGACCTTCCATGATCTGAAAACGTCCGCCACGCGCCAAAACCTTGCCGCCGAATTTGGCGATAATGGCGGGCACCAGATCGGTATACTTCTTGTACTCGACAGGATCATTGATCTTGGATCGTGCAACCCAATAAGCAGGCATCAGCCGTTCCTTCTTGCTCTATGCCCGGACCTTGTGCCGGGCATCCGTCTTCAATATGCGTTCAACACTAATGACGTGGTTGGCACGCGCAACTCGGGCATGCCCGAGTTGCGCAAAACACCAATCACGGTGCGGATGACAAGCCCGGCTACGACAAGAGGTATGGTTCATGTCCCGTAAAGTCATCGACATCTCAGTGCCGCTCGAGAATGACGTAGCGGCCGACCCTCCGGGCTATGGTCCAAAGATCGAATATCTTGATCATCAGGCAACCGCCGCCGACATCCTCAAATTTTTCCCCGGCCTCAAAAAAGAAGATCTGCCGGACGGCGAGGGTTGGGGCTTCGAATGGGTGCGGCTCTCAACGCATTGCACCACCCATCTCGACGCTCCCTATCATTTCGCCTCGACGATGGACCACGGCAAGCGCGCCCTCACCATCGACGAAGTGCCGCTGGATTGGTGTTTTCAACCCGGCATAAAGCTCGACTTCCGGCATTTCGCCGATGGCTACGTCGCGACCGCCAAAGACGTTGAGACTGAACTCAAGCGCATCGGGCACACGCTGTCCCCGCTCGAGATCGTGGTCGTCAACACGAGCGCGGGCGCGGCCTATGGCCGCCCCGACTACGTCGCCAAAGGGTGCGGCATGGGGCGCGAAGCCACGCTCTACTTGCTCGAACGCGGCGTGCGCGTCACGGGGACCGACGGCTGGAGCTGGGACGCTCCGTTCATCTACACAATGAAAAAATACGCAGAGACGCATGACGCGTCGCTGATCTGGGAGGGGCACCGCGCCGGGCGCGACATTGGCTATTGCCACATCGAGAAACTGCACAATCTTGACGCGCTCCCGGCGAAAGGCTTCATGGTCAGCTGCTTTCCGGTCAAGGTGCGCGGCGGTTCTGCCGGCTGGACGCGGGCGGTCGCAATCATTGATGCTTGATTGCCCACCGCACCGGGCGATAGCATCCCACGCAACGATAAAGCCGGGCCAAGTACCCGCATAATAAGCACTTCCAGGGAGGACTCACGTGGATAGACGCCATTTTGTCGTCAGTAGCGCTGCTGCAGCCGCGGCCTTGAGCATGCGTCCGGCCTTCGCAGAGGACACCTATCCGTCCCACGCCATCACGTTCATCAACCCATTCCCTCCGGGAGGCGCCGCCGATGTGGTCGGCCGGCCGTTGACCGCGGTGCTCGAGCCGATCCTGAAACAACCCTGCATCGTCGAAACCAAGGCAGGCGCAGCTGGGCAAGTCGGCGGCCAGGTTGCCGCCACCGCAAAGCCCGACGGCTACACGCTGCTCATCCACATCGTGTCGATTTCAGGCTTTGCCGAAGTCGACAAACTCTTCGATCGCCCGCCCAAGTTCACGCGCGCAGACTTCATTCCGATCGCGCGGCTGACATCGGGGCCGATGGTCTTGGTCGTCAACGATCAACAGCCCTACAAGAATGTCAAAGAGCTGGTCGCCGACGCAAAGGCCAATCCCGATAAGCTGATCTTCAGTTCATCAGGCCTTTATGGCGCATTGCATTTGCCAACCGCACTTTTCATGCAGGCTGCCGGCATCAAGATGAAGCACCTGCCGACCAATGGCGGCGGCCCGGCGCTCACCGCCATCCTCGGCAACAATTCACAAGTGCTGGCATCGTCGATCGCAGCTGCGAGCGGACAAATCAAGGCAGGCAAGCTGCGTGCATTGGGTTGCTTCAGCCCGCAACGCGCCGCGTCGATGCCGGACGTGCCGACGCTGAAGGAACAAGGCTACGATGTAGAGTTCTCGCTATGGGTCGGTGTTTTCGCGCCGAAAAATACACCGGCGCCGATCATCAAGACGCTCGGCGAAGCGATCAAGAAGGCGGCCATGGGCGATCAGTTCAAAACCGCTATCAGCAACATCGGCGACGAGGTCGCCTTCCTCGACCAGGCTGCGTTCGCAAAATTCTGGGACGAGGATGCCAAACGCGTCGAGGCAGCGGTGCACGCCATCGGCCGCGTTCAGGGTTAAAGCGCCGCTGTTAGTCAAAAATCTCGGAGGTACAGGATGGATCGCCGTAGTTTTATTGCCGGCACGACCGCAATTGTCGCAGCAGGACCGGCTTTCGCGCAGGAGGCGTTCCCCTCGCACGCGATCACAATCATCAATGCGTTTCCGCCCGGCGGCATCAACGACATCGTAACGCGCCCGCTGGCGAGCATGATGGAGCCGATCCTGAAGCAGCCGGTTGTCGTCGAAACGAAGGCCGGAGCAGCTGGACAAGTCGGCGCGCAGGTCGTCGCGAGTGCGAAGCCGGACGGATATACGCTGCTGTCGCACAACACCGGCATCTCCGGTTACGCCGAGGTCGATAAATTGTTTGGCCGCGCGGCGAAAACGCAGCGCTCCGATTTCATCCCACTGGCGCGCATTGTCGCCGACCCGGTCGTACTGCTGGTCAATGATCAGCAATCCTACAAGACCGCAAAGGAGTTCATCGAGGACGTCAAAAAGCACCCTGACACGCTGGTGTTCAGTTCGGGCGGACTCTATGGCGCGACCCATCTGCCGCTCGCTCTGCTCGACAAAGCGGCCGGTGGACTCAAATTGCGTCACTTGCCGACCAATGGCGGCGGACCGGCGATCACTGCGATCCTGGGCAACAACGCCCAGTGCACGACGCAATCGGTGTCTGCGACGCTGCCGCATATCAAGGCCGGCAAGCTGCGCCCGCTCGCGGTATTTAGCGCGACACGCTCCAAAGAATTGCCGGACGTGCCGACGCTCAAAGAGCTCGGCTACGACACCGAATATTATCTTTGGGTCGGGATTTTCGCACCAAAGGCGACGCCTGCTCCGATCACGCTGATCTTGCGCGATGCGATCAATAAGGCCGCCCATTCCGATCAGTTCAAGACTGCGCTTGCCAATACGGGTCAGGAGCTCGCCTATCTCGACGGCCCGGACTTTCAGAAATTCTGGGATATCGATGGCAAGCGCACCGACGATGCTGTGTTGGCGATCGGCCGTGTGCAGGGATAACTGAAGTCCAATCAATCGATAAGCCGGGTTAACCGGCGTCAGTAACAGGGGGAGGGAAAAATGGATCGTCGTCATTTCGTCGTCGGTACCGCTGCGTCCGCCGCCACGCTGGCGTCGCGCCGTTCAATTGCAGAGGAAGCCTATCCTTCGCACGCCATCACCGTAGTGAGTCCATTTCCACCGGGCGGCGTCAGCGACACAATCACCCGCCCGCTGGATGCAGCCCTCGAGGTCGTGCTCAAGCAGCCGGTGGTGCTCGAAAACAAAGCTGGAGCCGCCGGCGCCGTCGGAGCACAGTTTGTCGCTGCGGCCAAACCCGATGGCTACACGCTTCTCACCCACATCGTTTCGATTTCGGGTTTTGCTGCGGTCGACAAACTGTTTGGCCGCACTCCGAAATTCACCAATGCCGATTTTATCCCGATCGCACGCATCGTTGCAGACCCGATCGTCATGATCGCCAACAAAGATCTGCCGTACAAAACGCTGAAGGATCTGGTCGCAGACGCCAAGGCCAACCCAAACAAGCTGCTGTACAGCTCGTCCGGCTTATACGGCGCGTCGCATATTCCAACGGTGCTGTTCGCTAAAACGGCCGGCGATCTGCAAATGCGGCACCTGCCGACCAATGGCGGCGGACCGGCGGTGACCGCCGTTCTTGGCGGGAATGTCAGCTTCTTCCTGTCGCCGACATCGATTGCGTTGCCACATATTCGCGCCGGAAAGGTGAACGCGCTGGCAGTATCAAGTGCCAAACGGACCAAGTCGTTGCCTGACGTGCCAACTTTCAAGGAACAGGGCTACGATCTTGAATATTATTTTTGGGTCGGGCTCTTCGCGCCGAAAGGCACTCCGGTCCCGATTATCAATACCTTGCGGCAGGGTGTCGACAAGGCCGCGCACAGCAAGCAGTTTCTGGATACGCTCGACAATCTCGGCCAGGAATTGGCGTATATGGACCAGCCAGAGTTCGCGAAGTTCTGGACCGCCGATGCCAAGCGTCAGGAAGACGCGATCAACACTATCGGCCGCGTGCAAGGATGACGTCACCGATCACCGGAGCCCCCCATCGTAGGGGCTTCCTATTATTCGCCAATGGCAAGGACCGGATATGACTCTACGCGCCGATCATGTTGCGGGTGCATTCTTCATCATCTTCGGTCTGTTGGTAATTGCGCTCAGCGGCGACCTGCCAATGGGTAACCTGTCGCTGCCGGGCTCCGGCTTCTTGCCGAAAATCATCGCCGGCCTGACTATTTTCTTCGGACTCGTCCTGGCGCTGCGCGCAAACGAGAGCAAAGTGTTCGCGACGCTCTCGTGGGGCGATGCCAAACATGCGGCACTCGTGGTGGCTATCACCGCGGCGGCCATCGCCATGTTTGAGCCGCTCGGCTTCCTGACCACAAACGTGCTGTTGATCTTTACCCTGCTTGTCGTCATCGAGCGTCGACGCTTGCTGCCCGCCACCGCCTACAGCTTAGGTGTCGTTATAACGACCTATATTTTGTTCGTGTACGCGCTCAAAACACCGCTCGAACCCGGGCCGTTCGGCTTCTAGGATCATCGTGGAAACAACTCTTCACAGCCTGTATCTCGGCTTCTCGGTTGCCTTGCAGCCGGCCAACGCGTGGTACGCATTTCTTGGTTGCCTGGTTGGTACGCTCGTCGGCGTGCTGCCGGGCATCGGCCCGCTCGCAGGCATTTCTATCTTGTTGCCGGTGACCTTCGGGCTGAACGCCACGCAGGCGATCATCATGCTTGCCGGCATTTATTACGGCTCGCAATACGGCGGCTCCACCACGTCGATCCTGATGCGCATTCCCGGCGAGGCATCGTCGGTGATGACCTGCATCGACGGCTACGCGATGGCCAAGAAGGGCCGCGCTGGTGCTGCGCTTTGCATCGCAGCCGTGGGCTCCTGGATCGGAGGCACGTTTGGCGTGCTGGTGCTCACCGTCGTAGCGCCGCCGCTTGCGACACTGGCTGTCAAGTTCGGGCCACCGGAATACACCGCCCTGCTCGTGCTCGGCCTGATTTTCCTCGCCTATATGTCGTCGTCCTCGCTGATCCGAACGCTGCTGATGGCCGGCCTCGGGCTGCTGCTTGGCATGATCGGCATCGACAATATGACGGGGCATTTCCGCTACAGTTTCGACCTTGCCGAGTTAGGTGATGGCATTGGCATCGTGCCGGTCGCGGTTGGGTTATTCGGGCTCGGCGAAATCCTCTCGACGCCAAGCGCCGACGCGGTGAAGGACATCATCACGCCAAGACTGCGCGATCTGTTGCCGACCAAAAAGGAATGGGGCGAAGCCGTAATGCCGATCTCGCGCGGTACGGTTTTGGGCTTCATCATCGGCATTATTCCAGGCTCCGCGCATATTATCTCCAGCTTCCTGTCCTATGCGCTCGAAAAGCGCGTCTCAAAACATCCTGAGCAATTCGGGAAAGGCGCCGTCGCCGGCGTTGCCGGTCCGGAAACCGCCAATAACGCCGCCTCGACCGGCGCTTTCGTTCCCCTGCTTGCGCTTGGGATTCCGACAAGCCCGATCACGGCAGTCCTGATTGGAGCGCTGATAATTTACGGCGTGTCGGTAGGGCCGACGCTGGTCAATGACCATCCCGACGTGTTCTGGGGCTTCGTCGCGTCGATGTATGTCGGCAACCTCATGCTGCTTGCGCTGAATCTGCCGCTGGTCAGCGTGTTCGTGACCGTGCTGCGTATTCCTTATGCCTATCTCTATCCGCTGATCATCATGTTCTGCATCATTGGCGTCTACGAGACGAACAACTCGATCGTCGACGTCTGGATTATGCTGATCATGGGGGTGCTCGGATATGCGCTGCGCAAATTCGACTTCGATCCCGCGCCTCTGGTGCTGGGCCTGGTGATCTCGCCCATCCTCGAGCAGAGCCTCCGCCAGTCGCTGATCATGTCGAATGGCAATTATTTTATTTTCTTCAGTCGGCCGATCTCGCTCGGTTTGATGCTGGTCAGCATCACCTTGCTCGCGCTATCGGCCTACGCATTCATACTCAAGCGCGCCGACTGGCGCGCCAAGCTGGCCGAAGTGGAAGCCGGCGAAGTGGAAACGTAAGTCGCTACGCCTATTTTCGAGCGTGCAGCGCCATAGCAATCAGCGCGGTGCCGCCGAAGATCATGTTGATACCGACGAGCAGGCCAACCGCCCAGGCCGCCGTGCTCGGCAGGCCGACGAAGATCATCACCGCCAGCACGAGATCGATGAGCCCGCTCATCAGCATCCAGCCCCATTGGCCGGACAGTTCTCGCTTGTGATCGAGCGCGAACATGATCGAGACGACGCCCTCGATGACGAAAAATGCGATCAACACCAGCGTGAGCGAGAATGCGCCCGTCAGCGGCGAACCCAGCAACATCGCGCCGACAATAATACCGAGCACCGCAGATAGCAGCGACCACCAGAAACCCGGCGCGTGCCGCATCCAGAAACTGGTGAACAAGCCAATGACGCCACTCACGAGAAACAACCAGCCGAACAGGATCGTCACGGCCAAAGTCGCGATTGGCGGCAGAACAACGGCCGTCGCGCCCAGGACAAGAAGCACGACACCTTCGACGAGAAAGAGCACCCAGTGCTCACGAAGCGCAGCCGCCGCCGCACGCTGCATGCCTTGAATGCCTTGAATGCCGGTTTGTTGGGTGGACATGGAAGCCTCCGCAGTTTCCGCAGACAGGACAATACTCTCGCTCAAAGCCCTCGTATAGCGGTGTGCCGCCTCACGCCCAAAGGCGCTCGTTGTCCATGCCTTTGTAAAGTCCGGCGACGTAGTCGCCGTAGCCGTTAAAGAGAAGCGTCGGGCGTCGCTCTCCCGTCCCGATGATTTCTTCGCTTGCCTGACTCCAGCGCGGATGCGGCACTTCCGGATTGACGTTGGCCCAGAACCCGTATTCAGCGGGCTGCAAGGCCTCCCACATCCCTCTCGGACGTTTGTCGGTAAAGCTAATGCGCACGATCGATTTGATGGACTTAAAACCGTATTTCCACGGTAACGCCAAACGCAACGGCGCACCGTGTTGCCGTGCAAGCGGATGGCCGTACGCCCCCGTCACGAGAAACGCGAGTTCGTTTGTCGCTTCCGCCATGGTGACGCCTTCGACATAGGGCCAAGGATACCAGGGTTGGCGCTGCCCGGGTGCGATCTTCGCATCCAGAAACGTGTCCATTTGCAGATATTGCGCCGAGCCCAGCGGGCGCGCGAAGTCGACCAATTTCGCGAGCGGGAATCCGGTCCATGCGATCGCCATGCCCCATGCCTCGACACAGCGGTGGCGATATGTGCGTTCTTCCAGAGTCAATTTGCGGATCAAGTCGTCGATGCCGACCTCGATCGGCTTTTCAACCATGCCGTCGATTTTCACAGTCCATGGACGGATCGGCAGCGCCTGCGCTGCTGCGGTAACCGTTTTGGAGGTGCCGAATTCGTAGAAATTGTTGTAGTTTCCATTGATCGTCTCGTCGGTAATCGGCCGATCTAGCACATACTTTTCATTACGTTTTGCGGGATAGAGGTCGGCACTCGGGTCCGGAAGCTTGGCCACATCGGTCACCCGCTGCGCATGCACGGCGTAGGGCGCGAGCGCGAGAGCGCTCACACCGCCGGCTAAAAAGTTACGGCGGTTGAAAGCCAGGTGTTCGGGCGTAATCAGCCGGTCGGGAATTTCCCAGCCGCGGCGGCGAATAACGTTCATCGGACAAACCCTCCCGCAACACCAGACGTACGGGGGCCGTCATTCCTTGGCAAGTCACGGTTGGGAGAGGAATCCGTGTTTGTAGCGCAATGATATCCTGAAGGAGCCTAGGTTAGCGCGAGACGCCCGTGCACTGCACCGGCTGCCGAGCCGCCCGTTATGCGCCGGCGCAACAGGCCGATAAGCTGAGGCTTCGGCATCGGTTTGGCGAACAGATAACCCTGCCCGATCTGACAGCCGATGGATTGCAGCTTGTGGCTCTCGTGCGTTGTTTCAATGCCCTCCGCCACAGTTCTCAATCCAAAGCGGCGGCCCAGTTCGACGATTGTCTCGCACACACCCCCATTGAAATGGTCGGTGTTGCAATTCGCGACGTAACTGCGATCGATCTTGAGCTCGCTAAACGGTAACTGTTTGAGACGGACAAGCGAGGAATAGCCGGCGCCGAAGTCGTCGACGGAGAGATCGCATTTCAACGCCTTCAGCGCATCCGCCACGTCTTTGGCGAGATCGAGGTCATGGATAATTTGGTCTTCGGTCACTTCCAGCGTCATTCCAGGCCAGCTCTCCGCGAGCGGACGTGCCTCACGCAGCATTTGCGGAATTGGCAGTTTTACAAGCGCCGATACCGGCACATTGACCGCAAGCTTTATCGGCACGCCATATTCGGCGAAACTTTCCCAGTCACCGAGCGCAGTGAGAATGACCCGCTCGGTCAAGGCGTGCATCTCGTCTTCGCTGGCATTCGGCAGGAACAGAAAGGGCGGAACGATGCCGCGCGTAGGATGACGCGCGCGCACCAGCGCCTCGGCGCCGACGAGATGCATCGTCTTCAGCTCGATCTTGGGCTGGTACCAAAGCTCAAACCAATCGCGGCGCAGTACTTCGCCGAGCGGAATTGACGATTTCGGGTCGGCATAAGGAGCCGGCGCCGACGAAAACAGATTGCGTAAACCTTGCAACACTGCCGCTGTTCCCGCACATCAAATGCAACACGCCTCACTCGCGCGTGTAACAGATTTTGCGGAGTCTCAGCGCCTGCACGGTTAACAACGGCGGACTGCGTGCAAAGCTGCTTTTTATCTGATTACCGGAATGCTGAAAATTGTTGCGGTCGCACCCGCCACTGCGCGTGCGAAAGAGGTTTTTACGGCGTATTTATTCGGCTGCGCGCCGGGCCGCGATGATTTGATCGGCAGTACGGCCGGTCAGCTCCGCCATGTGGTCAAACTTGAAGATGAATGACCCGACGCCGGCAGTCGCCGAACGCACCTCAATAATGAGATCACCGATCTCCGCCTCTGGCATTTGCGCGCGTACCGTGTCCCAACCATCCCAGCCGTCGCGGGTGTCGAAACCGAGAATATGTCCACGCCGGCCCGACAATATGGCGTTCATTTTCGCCGTGGCTTCGGTCGGGCAAACAATTTCCACCAGATGGATCGGTTCCAGGAGCACCGGCTGGCATTGCGGCATACCTTCAACAATGCCGATGCGCCCGGCGGTGCGGAAAGCCTGATCTGGAGGAATCCACGGTGTGGTACGAGCCGTCGATCAGCGCCACCGATATATCGATCACGGGAAAACCGAGCGGGCCGTGTTTGAGCGCATCCAGAACGCCTTCTTCCACCGCAGGAATGTAATTGCGCGGCACCACGCCGCCGGTGATGCGGTCCTCAAACTTGAATCCGCTCCCGCGCGGCAGAGGCTTGATCTCCAGTACCACATCGCCGAATTGGCCGTGCCCGCCCGATTGTTTTTTGTGCCTGCCGCGCTGGGTAATCGGCTTGCGGATGGTTTCGCGATAACCGACCGAGGGCGGCCGCGTCGAGACCGGCACCATGAACCGGTCGGCGAGGTGCTCGGCGGCGACGCGCAAATGCATTTCGCCCTGCCCCCAGATCACCACTTCGTGGGTTTCGGCGTTATGCACGACGGAGAGCGAAGGATCTTCTTCGGTCAGCTTGGTGAATGCGGGGCCGAGCTTGACGTCGTCCTTGCGTTCCTTGGCATGCACGGCGATCGCTAAGACCGGCGGATACGGTTTGACCTGCACAAGTGGCGCGAGCGGCTGCTTGCCTGACGAAAGCGTATCACCTGTCTTGGCGTGGTCGAGTTTGCCGAGCGCAATTGTCTCGCCGCTCGTCGCCTGAGCGCGTTTTTCAAAATGCTGGCCCATCAACTTGAACACGCCCGAGACACGGCCCGCGTCACCGCCCGGCGTCGTGAGCGTCGTGCCATCACCGGCCTGCCCTGCAAGTAAACGGGCGACCGACATTTTTCCACCATGCGTCGTGTGAAAGGTTTTGAGCACCAGCGCGACAGCATCGTTACCAGCTTTGACGCCCAAACGTTTCGCTGTTTCGCTCGCACCCGGCGCTTCATGCCGGAGCGCCTTCAACAAACGCAGCACACCGTTACTTCTGGTAGCGACGCCGAGCAAAACGGGACAGACAATACGATCGCGAAGTTCCTTGGCGAGGTCGTCGAACACCTTGTCGCGAGGCGGTTCGATATCCTCCAGCAATTGCTCCATGAGCTGGTCGTCGTGGTCGGCCAGCGTCTCCAGCATGGTGAAGCGCGCTTCCTTCTTGCGGTCGACATTCTCGCCCTTGAGCTCGACGATCTCCGATGGCGCGTGCTCCTTGTAGACATAGGCCCGCTCGAGCGCGAGATCGACAAAGCCAGAGATGATGTCGCCGTTCCAGATCGGAATCTGCCGCAATAGGAGCGGAACGCGCGAAGCTGGCTGCAACAGCTTGATGGTTTCGCGAACGCGTTTATCGGCCTTATCGATTTTGTTGAGGAATAAAAAACGCGGAATGTTCTGGTCTTCAAGCTCCCGCAGGATCAGCTGGAGTTGGGGCACTTTCTTTTCATCCGCTTCGCAAACGATCACTGCCGCATCGATCGCCGGCAGCACGCTGCGCATGTCCTGGATGAATTCGATGGAGCCCGGGCAATCAATAAATGTATAGCTGTCGCCCATGAAACTGGTGGTGGCGAACGTCGCCTCCACACTCATCTTGTGGTGGCGCGCCTCCTTGCTGGCATCGCCTACGGTGGTTCCTGCGTCCACCGTGCCCTGACGCTGAACTGCGCCTGTACGGGCCAAAATAGCTTCTAATAATGTTGTTTTGCCACTTTGGAACGGGCCCACCAGCGCAATACACCGTGGACCCAAGTTCCTTGTGCCATTGGGACTTGTGCCGTCTTGTCCCATAATTACCTCCCTTGCCGGCCGGGAGGTCGGACCTGGTTTCCCGGCCCTGTCATATGATCGTCTCAGGTGGGACCGGGACTGGCAAGGGCGGAATTTCGTCGACCGGCAAAAATCCTTACTTGACGAAACTCAGATCGACGACATCGCGGACGGCAACGCTTTTATCGATCAAGCCCTTTGCCTTGTACCAGGCGATCTGCTGCTCAACGTCCGCGGCATTGAGCCGCGCCTGCGGTTCGATGAAATAGGTGCTGGCTTCGACCGCAGCAGCGCCGGTATCGCTGCGATCTGGATAAACATATCGAGCGATCTTCGTGGCCGCTTCGTGCGATTTTGTGTCCGACGTTCGCTTCGAATTGCGATCCTTGCGCATGAGCGCTTCCGCGTAATCAGCGGCGCCGTGCCGATACGCACGCACAAATTTTTCCACGACGTCGCGACGCGTCACGATCATTTTTGCAGATACGAACAGGGCGCCCAGTTGCTGCTCATCCAATTCGGAATACCAGCCGATCAGTTTCGCCTGATTTGCAAACAACAGCTCGCGTGCATAAGCCGCGGGGATAACCGCGGCATCGACAGCACCCGTTCCCACCGCGCGGGTGATGGTGTCGAGCGTCTTCATCGGATTCACGGTGATGCCGCTGACATCGATCTTCTTGATGCGCGCGATTTGCTCAAGCTGATAGTGAGACGCCGAGCCGAGCGCATCGATAGCAACCGTTTTATTTGCGAGATCCTCGAACTTGCGCAGGCCTTTCGCAAAACCGATATTGGAGGCGACGACTTCAGTGCCCTCGTAATATCGTTTCTCGCGCGCTTGTCCCGCGATTGCCTTGATGAGGCCTTTGCCCGCGAGGTTGAACGCGGCTGGCGTGAAAGCAGCGAGACCGAAGTCGGTCGTACCAGAGGCGAGCGTTTCCGCCACCGCCTGGCTGAACTCATAGGCTGTCATGCCGAGATCAATGCCTTCAGCCTTGAAGTAGCCTTCGGCGGCGGCGAGAAAAAGCGCGCCATTATCGGCCAGCCGCTGTGTGCCGACCATGACACGCTCCTGCGCAGCGGCAGGTCCTGCAAGACTGACAGTAAGAATAAGAGCCGCAACCCTGAGGCGAATCATCACCGCAGATTAGCGAAGCCCTGCATAAGAGATAGTGAATCGGGGATCTATCCGCTCGTCCCCGCGAAAGCGGTGACCCAGTGCTGGATTCCCGCTTACGCGGGAATGAGCGGAGGCCGCCGGATCAACCGACAGGCCCACTATATTAATGGGCTATTTCAAATTCCCGCAAAAGCGCTGGATGCGCCGGCAGGCTTCTTCCAGATCTTCCGTCTTGGTCGCGTACGAAATGCGAAACGCCGGCCCAAGCCCGAAGGCCGTGCCCTGTACGACCGCAACGCCCTCGGCTTCGAGAAGCTCGGTGACAAAGTCCTCGTCGGTGGCGAGTTTTTTCCCGCTCGGCGTCGTCTTACCCATCGTGCCTGCGCAAGACGGATAGACATAGAATGCACCTTCCGGCGTCGGGCATTTGATTCCGTTCGACTGGTTGAGCATCGAGACCACCAGGTCGCGCCGTTCCTTGAAGACTTTGTTGTGCTTGGCGATGAAGTCCTGCGGACCATTCAATGCTTCCACTGCCGCCCATTGCGAAACGGCAGCCGGGTTCGAGGTCGATTGCGACTGGATCATCGCCATCGCCTTGATCAACGGCTCCGGGCCGCCAGCATAGCCGATGCGCCAGCCGGTCATGCAATAGGCCTTCGAGCAGCCATTGATCGTCAACGTGCGCGGATAAAGCGACGGCTCAACCTGCGCCGGCGTCGTGAACACGAAGTCGTCGTAGACGAGATGCTCGTACATATCGTCGGTCATCACGTGCACATGCGGATGCTTGACGAGTACGTCGGTGAGCGACTTCAATTCGGCGCGCGTGTAGGCGGCGCCAGTTGGGTTCGAGGGCGAGTTCAGCAGCACCCATTTCGTTTTCGGCGTGATCGCACGCTCGAGCTGCTGCGCCGTCATCTTGAAACCGGACGACATGCTGGTGACAACTTCCACAGGCTCGCCGCCGGCGAGCAACACCATGTCGGGATAGCTCACCCAATACGGCGCCGGGATGATCACCTCGTCGCCCGGATTCAATGTCGCGACAAATGCGTTGTACAGCACCTGCTTGCCGCCGGTGCCGATCGTGATCTGGCTCGCCTTGTAATCGAGGCCGTTCTCGCGCTTGAACTTTTTGGCAACCGCGTCCTTGAGCTCGGCAATGCCATCCACGTTTGTGTACTTGGACGCCTTGCCGCTCTCGATCGCCTTGATTGCCGCCTGCTTGATGTTGTCCGGCGTGTCGAAATCCGGCTCGCCGGCGCCGAGCCCAATGACATTGCGACCGGCCAATTTGAGCGCGCGCGCCTTGTCCGTGACGGCGATGGTCGCCGACGGTTTGATGCGCTTGAGCTGGTCAGCAAGAAAGGCCATCGAAACTCTCCAATCCGTGCCACACCTTTGTGCGGCGCACATGTCGTAATCCGGGCCTTCGAGTCCAGCAAGAGGCCATTTGTTGAAGAAATTCGATGGGTTCAATCGCTGTGGGCGATCAGTCCGTCGCCAGGAGCGGGTAGCTTAATAAGGCCCGGGGGGCGGCGGCCCTCCGGCAACTAGGCTTTCCGCCGGTCCGCCGATAGACTGGCGGCAAAAGGCCCCTGAAGGGGTCATGGGAATCCGGGAGAGCGCCATGAAACTTTCCGCTGAGCAGCTCAAGGCTTTCGATGAGCTGGGATACGTATTCTTCCCAAACTGCTTTTCCGAGGACGAGATTGCGCTGCTGCGCCTTGAAGCGGACAACATCCTGAAACTCGACCGCCAGGAGGTCTGGCGCGAGAAAAATGGCGCACCGCGAACGGCTTTCGCCGCACACAAGTTCAATGAAGTGTTCGAGGTCATGTCGCGGCATCCGCGGCTTGTCGAACCGCTGATGCAGCTCTTTGGCGAGAGCGTCTACGTCCACCAGTTCAAACTCAACGCTAAAGCCGCTTTTGAAGGCGACGTCTGGCAATGGCACCAGGATTACGGAACTTGGGCGCGCGACGACGGCATGCCCGAACCCCGTGCGATGAACATCGCAATTTTCCTGGATGACGTGCTACCGATCAACGGCGCGCTGATGATCATTCCCAAAAGCCACAAGCAGGGCGTGCTCGCTGCCGGGCACGACAAGACCACCACGTCATATCCTTTGTGGACGTTGGACAAGGAGACCGTGACGCGGCTTGCGCAAGAGGCCGCCGGCCCCGACGGCGTCGGTATCGTTGCGCCGACCGGCAAGGCGGGTTCGGTGCTGATGTTCCACGGCAATCTGGTTCACGCATCGCCGCCGAACATCACGCCCTACCCGCGCAAGATCGTCTATCTGACGCTGTGCGCGGTTTCCAACCACATTACCAAATTCACGCGGCCGGAATGGATCGCCCATCGCGACTTCACTCCGATCAAGCCGGTCGACGACGACGCGCTTATCGAATACGCGCGCGCGCATAAAGTAGCGGCGGAATAGAATTCTGCGATTTCGCGTCGGCGGAGATTGCCCGTTCGCTCGCTGCAGTGCAGCGAGAACGATTTAATTGTTTCGTTATATCGTTTCATTTTGCGGCCTTGTAATTGCCGAACTTTGTTCGTCCTATCGTGGGGTCCGCGCGCCGCGGGGGCCGCGCTTTCGAAATCGCACCGTTTCCGATAGCGAACGTGCATAGACGGATCAAACTTTAAATGTACACGCTCTATTCGATGCAGCGTTCAGGAAACAGCTACAAGGTCCGCCTTGCGCTGGCGCGGCTTGGCATTCCCTACAAGCTTGTCGAAGTCGACATCTTGCAAGGCGAAAGCCGCACGCCGGAATTTCTCGCCAAGAATCCGAACGGGCAAGTGCCGCTGATCGAGGTTGCGCCAGGCCGACATCTTGCCGAGTTCAAACGCAATTCTTTGGTACGTCGCCGGCGGCTCGACGCTTGCGCCTGAAGATCGCATCGGGCGAGCAGAAGCATTGCAATGGATGTTCTTCGAGCAACATAGCCTGGAGCCGAATATCGGCGCTGCTTATTTCTGGCTCGCGCTGATCAAGGGCGGGCGAGACCTGCAAAGCCACGCGCTCGAGGACTGGACGGAGAACGGCTATCGCGCTCTCGGCGTGATGGAAACGCATCTCACCAAGTATCGCTATTTCGTCGCGGATCACTTCACCATCGCCGACATCGCGCTTTACGCCTACACCCATGTCGCCGACCAGGCCGACTTCGACCTGAGCCGCTATCCGGCGATTTGCCGGTGGCTCGATCGAGTTGCGGAAGAGCCCGGCTATATCGACATGGCTTGGCAGCCGGAGCTCACTCCAGCGCAGTAGCTGGCGGAATTGTTGGGCTTTTCGAATCCACCGCCACGAAAAGGCCGCGGTTCGCCTACCGGCCACCGCCCCAATCGGGTCGAACCGTTGCCGGGTTCCGGCGTTATCTCGGCACCATTGTCTAACGGTTCTTTTCCCGGCTTCGTCATGCGCGAAAACATCAAATCTGCGGGCTTCTCGCCCCCCACCAATCGCGCCCTCGGCAGCGAGCGCCGCACTATGGCGGCTGCCGAACTGATCGCCAGCCTTGGTCTTGCCATCTCCACGCTTGTTGCCGCCACCGTTGTCTCAATCGGCATTGCCCGAGCGGACGTGGCGACCAACGTCATCGACAATGAAAGCGGCGTATTCGCTCTCGCGTCTACTGCTCGGCCTGTTGTTCATCGGCATGGGCGGGCTGACGTTCCTGTCGCTGCCGCATCATCGGCATAAGAAGACCCATAGCTAGCCAAAGCCTGTCGGAACTGCCGGCATTGTCGCGCGGGCAGACTCTCACCATTTGTGAAACACGAAGAATGCACCGGCCGCGATCAGTGCAAAGCCGAAGCCCTGGCTGAGCGTTATAGGCTCGCGCAAATAAGTGATCGAAAAGCCGGCGAACACCACGAACGTGATCACTTCCTGCATCGTCTTGAGCTGCGCGGTCGTGTAGACGGCGCTGCCGAAGCGGTTGGCGGGAACGGCCATGCAATATTCGAAAAACGCGAGGCCCCAGCTGATCAGGATGACGTAAAATATCGGCACTTCCTTGTAGCGCAGGTGCCAATACCACGCGACGGTCATGAAGATATTCGAGCCAACCAGCAGCACGATTGGCGTCAGATAAGGAGACAAGAAAGGCATCGGACCCTCGTTCAGCGGGAATTATCGCGCGACCGATTTTGCGGCCTCGCGGCAGAGCTGTCCACAGATCTGCCTTTTCGCCTGCCGTGTCATCGGTCCGTCATGGCCCCCCGCTAACAACACCGTGTTCCTGTCTTTGTTGCGTACTATTGCGTTGCCCCATCTGCGGTCCCGTCCGCTGAACCTGCGCCCCGGGACCGCAATTTTTTGCCCCCAGCAACTCTCTATCCACGCTCCGGTCACGGCTTCATGGACCTGTGCTAGATTCGTCCTGGCCACGGCCTTGTCCACGGCCGCGCTCGCACCGAACCGGAGCGACACGATGCACGGCATTCGCCTGTGGTTTATTTTCGCGGCCCTGCTGATCGCCGGCGCGACGCCGGCAATTGCACAAAATCCTCAGCGCGGTTCGCAACCGCCCCCGCCCGCAAAAGCCGGACCGTACAAGTCAGTCTCAGTCACGCCGCCGCCCTCCATGAGCGATCCCGCTTTCGAGGCGTTCCGCAAGCAGATGGGCGAAGCCGCGCAGCACAAGGACCGCGCGGCGCTGGCAAAACTGGTTATCGGCCAAGGCTTCTTCTGGGTGCGCGAAAACGGCGACCGCGCCGACAAGCGCAAATCCGGCACGGACAACCTGGCCGCCGCGCTCGGGCTCAATAACAAGGAAGGCGCCGGCTGGGACATGCTCGCAAGCTTTGCCGACGACCCCACCGGCTCACCCTCGCCCGAGCATAAAGGTGCGCTCTGCGCGCCTGCCGATCCAAGTTTCGACCGCAAGGCCTTTAATGAGTTGATGCAAACCACCAAGACGGACATCGGCGAATGGGGTTACCCAGTCTCCGCCGATGTCGATGTGCGCGCGACGCCACAAGCCAACGCGCCGGTGATCGAAAAACTGGGGCTCGTTTTCGTGCGCATCGTGCCCGAAAACGGACCGAGCGCTCCGACCTTCCTTCGCGTTGTCACGCCGACTGGCAAAATCGGATTTGTGTCGGTCGACTCGGTCGCGCCGATCGGCAACGACCAGATTTGCTATGTGAAGGATGCGAGTGGCTGGAAGATCGGCGGCTATATCGGCGGCGGCGACTCGCAGTAGCGTTTCGACCGCGCGATTTAACCGTAACGCAATTTCATCGCCAGGATCGGCGCCATGAGCGTCAGCGTCACTGCGTTGGAGCCGATCAGCGGCCAGTCCCCGATCGCGACACCGTAGATCAGCCATAGCACGACACCGAACGTGAATGCGGCGGTTGCCGGCAAAGACAACGCGCGCGTTTCCTTTTCGCGGATCACTTTGAGCATCTGCGGCAGCCAACACAGCGTGGTAAGCGTGGCGCCGCTAGCTCCGGCAAAGTCGATGAGCCAAGAGAGTGTCATGCCTTCGCCATAAGCCTGATTCGGATCGGCTGTGTGACAATCTTGCCTTTGCTTGCCTTTGCTTGCCTTTGCTTGCCTTCGACGCCGGCGGCGTGCAGCCTCTGACGCATGACACCCACGACACCGACCGCCCCACGCCGCATGTCTTGCGCCCGCTGTGGCGCAGCCTTCGAATGTGGGCTTTCCGCCAATTGCTGGTGCGCGGCCGAGCCGTACCGGCTGCCGATGACCATGGCCCGGGTGGAGGACTGTCTGTGCCCAACCTGCATCCGCAAGGCGGCCGCTGCGCTCGCGGACAACGGGCGCGCCGCTGAAAATAACACCTAGCGTCGTTGCAACCGCCGGGTCCGAGACAGACGGCCGCCGTTCGACTATAGAAAGTCCGCCGCAGTCCGCGGTCCTCCAGGCGAGACATTTCCATGATCGACTTTTATGCACTGACCAGCCCGAACGTTCAGAAGATCTTCATCATGCTCGAGGAGTGCGGGCTTCCCTACAATATCAAGCCGGTGGATGTGTGGGCGGGCGAGCAGTTTTCGCCGGAATTCGCCAAGATCAACCCGTTGCTGAAAGTACCGGCGATCGTCGACACCGACGGGCCGGGCGGCAAGGCGTATGCCGTGATCGAGTCCGGCGCGATCCTGATCTATCTTGCTGAAAAGACCGGTAAGTTCATTCCGCACGAGCCGGCCGCACGTTACGACACCTTGCAATGGCTGATCGTGCAAGTTGCCAATCTTGGCCCCATGAGCGGCCAGCACGTCCACTTCAGCAAATTCGCTGGCGGCGGTCACGATTACAGCGCCAGCCGGTATCGCACGCAGGTGCTCAAGCTGTTCGACATTTATGAGCAGCGGCTGTCAGCGCGGCCTTTCGTTGCCGGCGACGAATACACAATCGCCGACATGGCGGCATGGCCGTGGCTGCGCAATTTTGAGCTGCTCGCCATCGACTCCGGCAAATATCCGGCGATCAAGAAGTGGGTGGACAAGATTGCCGCCCGCGACGCCGTCAAGCGCGCGCTCGCACAAGTCGGCACACTCAAATCGGTGCGCGACAAGGCGAGCGACGACCATAAGGACCGTTTCTTCGGGCGCGGAAAATACGCCCGCGCCTAGCACTTCACACGGAAAACCCACGACACCGCATCCGCCACGACTGGACCCTCGCCATGATCCTCGAAATTGCACAGATCGACGTAAAGCCCGGCATGGAAGCCGAATTTGAAACCGGCGTGAAAAAAGCCGCACCGATTTTCAAGCGGGCTAAAGGCTGCAAATTCATGACGCTGCAGCGCTCGCACGAGATGCCACAGCGCTATCGGCTGTTCGTGCAGTGGGAGACGCTGGAAAACCACACCAAGGACTTTCGCGAATCCGCCGATTTTCAGGAGTGGCGCAAGCTGGTCGGCCACTGTTTCTCATCGCCGCCGAATGTCGAACATGTCGTCGAGGTGATGCGCGGATTTTGACCGTGATACACCACGCCAACCTCCGCTCATTCCCGCGTAAGCGGGAATCCAGGGGCCAAAACCGCAACGCTGGTAGATTTTGCTCTGGGTCCCCGCATTCGCGGGGACGAACAGATTAACTCTGGGTATAGCAATTGACCAGCCGCATCCTCACGACGCACACCGGCAGTCTGCCGCGTACGGCCAAGGTGGTCGAGCTTCTGCTCGCCGAAGAGAAAAAACCCGGCGCACGAAAAGGCGAATTGCAGGCCGCCGTCCGGGAGGCCGTAGCGCAGGTCGTCAACAAACAAATCGAATGCGGCGTCGACATCATCAATGACGGCGAACAAGGCCGCACCGACTACACCGTGCATGTCCTGAAACGGCTGACCGGTTACGAGGGCGAAAGTGCGCCGCCGATGGGCACCGGTGAGCCGGAATTCCCCGAGCTCGCCGCGCAGCTAAAATTTTTTGCCTCGCCCTTCCAGTATCGCCCGGCCTGCTCCGGCCCCGTTGCCTGGAAGGATTGGCCCGCAGCGCAGGCCGACATCGACCTCGCCAAGGCCGCGATGCAGGGCGCCAAGGCGGAAGACATCTTCATGACATCGCCCTCGCCCGGGCAAATCGCGCGCTACCTAAAGAACAACTACTACCCGAACGATGAGGCCTATATTTACGCCCTCGCGGACGTGATGCGGCGCGAATATCAGGCCATCGTCGAAGCCGGTTTCATCCTTCAACTCGATTGTCCGGATCTCGCGATGCTCCGGCACATGGTTTATCTCGACCTGCCGCTCGCCGACTACCGCAAGATCATTGCGACCAATGTTGCCGCGCTCAACCACGCGGTGCGTGATCTTCCGCCCGAAAGAATGCGCATGCATGTGTGCTGGGGCTCGACCATGGCGCCGCACCACACCGACGTTGAATTCAAGGACATCGTCGACATCGTGTTGTCGGCGCGCCCGCATGCGGTGTCTTTCCCGGCCGCCAATGCGCGGCACGAGCATGAATGGAAAATCTGGCGTGACGTGAAGCTGCCTGCCGGCAAGAAAATCATTCCGGGCATGATCGATTCCACCTCCAACATCGTCGAGCATCCGGAGGTGGTCGCCGACCGCATTCTGAATTTCGCTTCGGTGGTCGGCCGCGACAATGTCATCGCGGGAGTCGACTGCGGCTTCGGCACGTTTGCCGGGCGCGTGCAGGTTGACACCAAGATCGTTTGGCTCAAGCTCCAATCCCTGGCCGAAGGCGCCCGGCGCGCTTCGAAACAATTGTGGACGAAGGCGGCCTGAGGCCCCTGTCCGCGCAGCCAGCGTGAATTACCTCACATATCGATGCACCCATAGGGTGTAATATTTTCGTCTTGAACTTTGGAGTTAATGGCTTCCTTTTCATGGGAGACGACGCCATGTCTGCAAAGCATCACAACACCCCGCTTCCACAGCCGATTTTTCACGAGCCCATCTTTAGCGAGGACGAGGCGCTTCCGACTCCGACCGGTTTCGACACGGCGCACCCCAGCGACACCGCGACCTATGCCGAGGTGAAGAAACTGCTGACGAAAGAGGTCGTCGCGATTCCGAAATCACGCGCCGCCCCCGATGCACTCTTCAGTCTGCAAGATGCTTATGGCAGCAATCACGGGCCGCTGGTGATCGAGAAGATCAAGAAGGCCAAAAAGATTATTTTCCATTCGTGCGGCGATTCAGGCGCGTCAGAGCAGCGCAAATACCGCAACGAGCTGAAAGTCTCCGATCAGGTGACGCTCGATTCCGGTCAATCGGATGAAGCGAACCGGCCCGCATTCCTCTTCCATCTCGGCGACGTGGTCTACAATTTCGGCGAGTCGCAATATTATTACGACCAGTTTTACGACGCGTTCCGCAACTACCCCGCTCCGATCTTCGCAATTCCGGGCAACCACGATTCGTTCGTCGTTCCCGGCACGGCGGACGAAGAGACTCCGCTCGCGATATTCCAGCGCAATTTTTGCGCCAAGCAACCAGTCATTACCAGCGAAGCGCGTTCACTGCATCGCACGGCGATGACGCAACCCGGAGTTTATTTCGCGCTGGACGCGCCCTTCGTGCGCATCATCGGGCTGTTCAGCAACGCGCTGGAGGACCCCGGCGTCATCTCGAACGAAGATGGCAAGTGGCCGGCGGTCAAAAACGAGCAGCTGGATTTTCTCTCGGCTCAACTCAAGCGCATCAAAACAGAGAACTACAAAGGCGCAGTGCTCCTCGCCGTTCATCATCCGCCTTACACCTACATGCCGCCGCCGAAAAAGGGCGCCGGCGGCAATCACAGCCCGAGCGCCGTCATGCTCAGCCAGATCGACGAAATTTGCCTGAAGCAAGGTGTCTATCCGCACGCCGTCCTGTCGGCGCACGCGCACAACTACCAGCGCTACAGCCGGACGATGCAGTTCGCCGGGCGCGAAATCGATGTGCCCTTCATCGTTTGCGGTGACGGCGGACATAACGTCAATCCGCTGGTGCGCGCGAAGAAGGGAGAGCCGGCGCAGGAGCCGCATCCCGGCAGCCGCGTCGACTATATGGAGTGGAAAAAGGCTGCGATCACGGCCAAAGAGCTTTGGCTCGAGAAATATAACGACACCAATTACGGCTATCTGCGCATCCACGTCGACGAGAAAGAACTTGTGATCGGATTCCACCAGGTCGGCGCAAGCACGCTGGCGCAGTCACGTTACGACATGGTCACGGTGAATCTGGCCGACCAAAAAATGGTGACGAACTGAATGACGGCCCGATCCTCCGCTCGTCCCCATACCCGGGTCCGGCTTCGCCGGCCCGAGTACAAGCTCCAGCGGGGACCCAGAATCCCGAAATTTGTAACTGCAGCTCTGGATTTCCGCCTGCGCGGGAATGAGCGGAGATAGCGGTTATGTCGCGAACAATCTCGCCGGCGTATCCACCAGGATGCGCCGGCGCGTTTGTTCATCCGGCGTCCACGCATTGAACAGATCGAGCAGATGCCCATCGTCCGGCATGGTCTCGGCCGCAATCGACGGATGCGGCCAGTCGGTGCCCCATATCAGCCGCTCCGGATTGGCCCGCAGCAACGCATCGTGAAACGGCCGCGCATCGGGATAGTCCGGATATTGCTCGGATAACCGGTATGGCGCGGAAACTTTCGCGTGCACATGCCCTTCACCGACGAGCCGCAGAAGCGCCTGGAAATTCGCCTCACCGACGCCGCGCGCGGCCGGGATGTGCAGCATGTGATCGATAATCACCGGCATCTCGCGCGAGATTTCGCGAAAGGTCGTCGCAAGATCGCTCATCAGCCGCCAGTCACAGAATACCTGCATGACCCAGCCGAGCTCGCGCATCGCCGGTCGAAAGACCTCGAACACATCGAGCCCGACGCCGCGCACATAGCCGGGCTTTCCTGCGTCCGAAAACAAATGAAAACGCAGCCCGCGCATGCCGAGCCTGTGCCAATCACGCAAGGTCGACGGCGCGACGCGCGTATCGGTGATGGCGACGCCACGCAGCCGTTGTGGAAACTGCTGCAGCGCATCGAGCAGAACGCGATTGTCGTAGCCATGCGCATTGCCCTGAACCACCACACCGTGCGCAAAACCGAGATGGTCGAGCAACGCCACGTACCGGGCTACTGGCGAGTCGGGCGGCGTGTAGCCGCGCCCCGGCGTATAGGGGAATTGATCGGCAGGGCCGAAAATATGGGCGTGCGTGTCCCATGCGCCGTTTGGCGGCGGTGTCTGCGGCTTGCATGGCTGCGGTACCGGGCCCGCGATCCGCGGCGGTTCTGGATTGGTTTTCATTTTCCTGTCATTCCGGAACGGCGCCGGAATCCCGTGCACGTTTCTGGATTCCGGGTTCACGCGCCGTGTGCGTGCCCCGGAATGACAGAAACTAGCCGAGCCAGATACTGGCGGCCTTCACAACCTTGCTCCGCAGCGCCATCTGGCTTTGGACGTCGATGGTCCGCAATGGAACTTGGATATGGGCTTAGCGTCCGCTTTACCCCCAGAAGGTTAGGCCAAGGCGCCGCGTGATCCGAACCGGCTGGCCAGACGCAGGAATGTGATGATGCATGTCAACACAGCGATCCAAACCAGCCGCGCGCCATAACGATCATGCGGATTTGATAGCGTGCCACAGATAAAAGCATTCGTAAGGAGCGCGAATCCACAGGTGGCAGCCAATTCACCGGCATCTGGTATTTTCTGGCGGGAGGCGACGAGAACAATAACCGGTAACAGTGCCATGGCGATCAGCGCCACGGGATATTGCACCCAATTAATGGCGATAAATGCCATTGCGCCTCTCTGCTGGCGCGCCTGACGCATGAGCGGTACCAATCGCGGCGCGTATCTTTCAACGATGCCATAGGTGTGCCAAATCCTATTTACGACGCCTTCGCCCGTGCGTACGGCGATCAACTGTTTGATCGTTGCAATGCTAGCAGTCCGGACCTGTAAGGCGGGATAGGCCAATATGCTGTTGATCGTGATTGTTTCCATCTCGTCACCGAGCCCGGCAAAACGGCCGAGTTTGTCAAACAAAGGGCTGCCCCAGAACCAGACATCGGCGTCATTAGGAAGTTGGTCCTTATACAGACAGAGTATTAGTTTCGAGTCCGGACAGTGTTCGTCGAGGTATTTCTTGACGATGCCATCTTGCAGCATGCGGCCGAACGACAACGCAAACCCACCCGGAGTCCAGACGAAACGCTTTACCACCGCAAAATTCGCAGCGAACACGAGTGCGGCACCGAGCACGATGGCCAGCATACCATTGCCGATTCGACGAAAAGGCATTCGGGCTGGTTGGAAAATCGAGAATACAACTGCCGCGATAATCAAAGCCAACAGTAGCGCCAGCGTCGCGCTGTGAGTAGCGGCAGCGACCGCGATCAGCCCAATCAGAGCAAGCCGCTCACCGCGCGCGAGGCCACTGGGCCGCAGCAGCAATAGATAAAGTGCAAGAACAGCAAGCCCCGCGAAAATGTCTGTGAGAAGGATTGAGGTAAGCCAAGGCAGTGTAGAGAATACTGTCAGTACACCGACCACAGAGAGCAATACATACGGACGCCCGTCGAATCCTTGCGCCCGCAAGACCAACGTGATGACCCAGACCGTCAGCGCTGCTTGAGCAGCCGCAACGGGCCAGAAAGCGCCCGGTATCCCGGCGTAAAGAATGAGACCGTAGACCACAGCGCGGCTGGGTACGAGCGTGCCTTCGAACCAGCGTGCAAGATAGCCGCCGGTGTCATGTTGAAGGAGTGGAAAACCGTTCCAAAAGGCGGGAATTAGCAAAACTGCGCCGCAAAATATACTCACCAGCGCCCACAGGGCGCGGTCCTTTAGGCGCACAGCGAATCCTCCAGCCGGTTTTTTCGCATTTTACTAGCTTTGTTAGTGGGCTGATACCGATGCGACCGGAGAATTTGTGATTAGCTGTTAGCTTAACCGCGCATTCAATGTCCGCTTTGGGTCAAAAGCGGACGCGTGCAGTGCACCTAGGGATGTCCGCTAAGTGCCAAAAGCAGACATCGGCCTAGTTTTGAAAATGAAAAACCCCGGGAGCGGTCCGGGGCTTTATTATCTCAATCGCGAGATGCTGCGATCAGAACTTATAATTTACGCCTAGTCGGACGATGTTTTCGGTCAGGCTCACCGTGTGCTGCGCGATGAAGAAATAGGCGTTATGCGTCCCCAAATCGGCATAAAGATATTCCACCTTTACGGACCAATGCGCCGCCAACATTGCCTCAACACCACCGCCGATCGTCCAGCCGGTGCGAGTGTCACTGCTGCAGGTAAAATTTTCACAAGTATCCACGTTGGCGAATGCCACACCACCAGTGAAATATGGCATCCACGCGCCAGCGACATAACCGACGCGACCACGCACGGTGCTCAGCCAGGTCAGTTTCGTTGAACAAGGTCCGCCAGTGCAAAGCGTCGGTGAGCCAACCGTTGTGCCACTCGACGAAGCCCAGGAAATATCGCCTTCTAGCCCGGCAAGAAATTGCCCCATCTGCCAATTGTACCCAATAGTGCCGCCAAACAAGCCGCCGCTCACGTCGAAGGGGCCGTGCGTTCCTGTTCCGCCGGGAAACAAATGCGTTGAAGTTCCCCAAGCTCCGCCACCTTCTAGGCCGAGATAAAAACCGGTCCAATTGTATGCGACGGCGATGGGCGCTGGCATTGGTGCGGCCTTTACAGGCAGATCAGCTGCCTGTGCCGCTACAGCAAAAAAGAGCCCCGCTGCTGAGCCAAGAACTGCTCTTGCTAATGCAATCATTTTAGACGCCCCCACAATTATGATCGTAATGGAAGATGGTATCTAAAAGCCGCTGCCGAAAAAGCGCTGCGAACATTGCGCACAGAGGAATGAGGAAGTCTGTGGCTGTTTAGCCACACAACTTGAGATACGTATTCCCCGCCTTTTCCATTGAGGATGTATGTGATGTCCGCTTTGGGTCAAAAGCAGACATGTGCGGTGCAATAGGTGATGTCTGCTTTTTGCCAATAGCAGACATTGGCTACTCAATCACGTTATCAGCACGCGCGAGTAAGGCTGCAGGCGCGGTGATTTCGAGCGCCTTGGCGGTCTTCATGTTGATCACGTATTCAAACCGCGTCGGCTGCTCCACTGGCAAATCGGCTGGCTTTGCGCCTTTTAGAATTTTATCAACGTGAATGACTGCCAACCGAAAGCTCTCGACTATGTCGGGGCCATAACTCATTAAGCCGCCACCACTCAGATAGGCTTTATTAGCAAAGACGGTTGGTAAACGATGTTGCAGAGCAGAACCGCCGATTTTCGCGCGATTGCTTATGGTCGAGCTATCGGAAACGATGAGAATCGCACCCGCGCCCGCTTGTGCAGCTCGCGCCATCGCCTCGTCTAACCCATCAGGAATTCGTGCGGGTACGGATTCTATTGCGATGCCAAGTGCATGTCCCGCTTTCTCCGATTCTCGCAATTGACCCGCAGCCCCTGCATTTTCTTTGTTCCAGAGAACTCCGACTTTGGTTAGATTTGGGAGCATCTCTTTGAGAATTTCCATGCGCTTCGATGTTAGTTCCGGAGCGTAGACAGATCGTCCGGTTACATTGCCTCCCGGACGCGCCAAGCTTTCTACTAAACCGTCACCAACGGCGTCTTGGCTACTGGCCATCACAATTGGAATTGTCGCGGTGGCCATTTTCGCTGCCTTAGTGGAATCCGCGCCGGCCACAATAATGATGTCGACTTTGTTTGCGACGAGCTCACTCGCAAGAGCTGGAAGGCGTTCGGTTTTGCCATCCTTCCAGCGGTAATCGATCACAACGTTTTGCCCAACCACATAACCGTGTTCACGCAAGCCAGTGAAAAACCCCTGATCGAGGACGCCCGGTGGGCCGGAACGGTCCATCAGATAACCAATATGCGGGATTTTTTGATTTTGTTGCGAGTGGGCTGCAACGGGCAGAACCGCTAAAGCCCAGCCGAAAAGGGTGACGAACTCGCGTCGTCTCATTGCAACCCCCTGCGTTATACCAAAAATAATACAGCACTACGCGCGCGCCGAAAGAGCCTCATTGGTTCGGGTAACGCAGCGCACAAGCCTATGTCTGCTTTGTGCCAAGGACATTCTGGCCATGACCTCCGATCTTTCAACGAGAATGGAGGTCCTTAATGGGTCCGGAACGCGACACTCAGAACGGCCGATTCACGATGAGATCGGCAACACCAAAGACAAAAATTGTCATAGCGGTCATTGCGTAAAGTTGTCCGACGATATAAACGCGAAAAATTGGCAAAGCCTCTCCGTTTCTCGCTTTGCCGAAAAAGATCATGGCCAGCGCAATCGCCACCAAAATTAATCCACCGGTGAAATTCATTCGACCCTCCGTTTGTCAGCCAGTAGAGAGCTTAATCAAGTCGCGGCTGCAACGGCGTAAATTAGGCGTCAAGATAGAGAAGTGCCATTGGCTTTTCGAGGAATGCCAATGTCATGTCCGCTTTGGGTCATTAGCAGACATTTGCATTGCAATACGCCATGTCCGCTTTACACCCGAAAGCGGACATCAAACGGCCGCTCATTCTCGCGCTTGAAGTAACTGGCGGTCAGCTTCAATGGCAATGCGCCGCGGCTCTCGATCTGCATCCATGGGCCGGTCTAACCGAGCCGGATATTGGCGTCCTTCACCACTTTGCTCCACAGCGTCATCTGGCTCTGGACGAAGCTGCGGAATTCCTCAGGCGTGCCCGGGCGAACGTCGATATTGAGCTGCTCGAAGCGCGTGCTGACGTTGGGATCGTGCAGCACGTTGTTGATGCCGGCATTGAGCTTCTGCACGATCGCCGCCGGCGTCCCGTGCGGCACAAAGACGCCGTTCCATTCATAGGCTTCAAAACCGGGCAAGGTATCTGACACCGCCGGAATGTCGGGGAGGCTGTTGAGCTTGCCTTTGCCCGTATGCGCGATCGCTTTCACCTTGCCGCCTTTGATCAGCCCGACCGCCGCCGAACCGTTGGCGAAGAAGAATTTCACCTGCCCCGCCATCACGTCGTTGAGCGCAAGGCTGCCGCCGCGATAGGGCACGTGGCTTATTTTGATGCCGGTCTGGTAGCGGAACATTTCCAACGAAAGATGCTGCAGCGTGCCGTTGCCGGATGAGGCCATGTTGATGCCGTCGGGCGAAGCTTTGGCGTAAGCGATCAACTCGGCAACCGTATTCACCGGCACCGTCGGCGTAACCACCAGGATGTTCGGCACCAGTGATACGAGCGCGACGGGATCAAAGTCCTTGTTGTAGTCGAACGGCAGGCTCGCATAGAGCGACGAATTGACTGAAAACGCGGTCGCATCGTGCAGCACCGTGTAGCCGTCGGGCTCGGATTTCGCGACGACTGCCTCGCCAATCGTGCCACCGGCGCCGCCGCGATTTTCGACCACGAAACTCTGGTTGAATAATTCGCCGAGCTTGCCGAAGACGATGCGCCCCGTTGTGTCGGCGCCGCCGGCCGGGGGATAGGGTATCATCACGCGCACGGGCTTGGTGGGCCACGCGATCTGCGCGCAGGCGGGGCGCACAAATGGCGCAGCCGCAAGCCCACCCAGCATCGCGCGTCGCGTGAGATCGAACGCCGGCATCGGTATCCTCCCCAGTTTCTTATCGGCGCAATCTAGCACCGGCCCGCTGCGCCGGTCCCGCCCTTTCCTCGCCACAGGACTCGCCCCATATTCAGGGCGCAATGGCGAAAAATCCCGACAAGCCCAAGAATTCCAAGAATTTGCCGAAGAAGGATCCGGCGCGACCAACGCGCGCCAAGGCCGCGCGCCCGGACGACACGCCAACGCCGGATGCACTGGCAAATCTGCTCAATCCAGGCATTGGCCGGGGAACCGCAGGCATGGGTTCCGGCACGGGCCTGCAACCGCCGCCCGACAATTCATGGGACCGCCGCCGCGACTTTTCAGAGGCCCATAAGGCGCGCAGATCGACGCCGAAGGAATTCAATGAAGCGCCGCAGCGCGACTACACGGCGTCGCCGATCACCGGGCTCGATCCGCAGCTGGAAAAAGAGCTGGGCCTCGGTGATGAAGCCGCGCCCGCGCCGGAGAAAAGCGACCCGAAATATCGCCTTCCCCGTGCCGACCTGCCGACGCAGCCCGGCGGCTTTGGCGGCATCGCCAGCCAACAATCGCTCGAGCGGCTGCTGCGCGACGGCCGGCCGGAATTTTCCACCGTGCCGTGGACGCCGCATCGCCCACCGCGCCCGGAGAAATCCGAAGGCGGAAAACGCTTTGTGATCGCGTCGGATTTCGAGCCGAAAGGCGATCAGCCGCAGGCAATCAAGGATCTGGTCGAAGGCTTGCAGCGCCATGACCGTACGCAGGTGTTGCTCGGCGTCACTGGCTCCGGAAAAACCTTCACGATGGCCAAGGTGATCGAGGCGACGCAGCGCCCTGCCCTCATCCTTGCGCCGAACAAGACGCTGGCGGCGCAGCTTTATGGTGAATTCAAGTCGTTCTTTCCCGACAACGCGGTCGAGTACTTCGTCTCGTACTACGACTACTACCAGCCGGAAGCTTACGTCCCGCGCACCGACACTTATATCGAGAAGGAATCGTCCATCAACGAGCAGATCGACCGCATGCGCCATTCGGCGACGCGTGCGCTGCTCGAGCGCGACGACGTGGTGATCGTCGCGTCGGTGTCGTGCATTTACGGCATCGGCTCGGTGGAAACCTATTCGGCAATGACCTTCACGCTCAAGCGCGGCGGCAAGATCGAGCAACGCCAGCTCCTCGCCGACCTGGTCGCGCTGCAATACAAGCGCACGCTGGGCGATTTCTTCCGCGGCTCGTTTCGCGTGCGCGGCGACACGATCGATATTTTCCCGGCACACTACGAAGACCGTGCGTGGCGCGTCCATCTGTTCGGCGATGAGATCGAGAAGATCGAGGAGATGGATCCGCTCACCGGTCAGAAAACCGACGAGCTCGACTTCGTCAAAATCTACGCCAATTCGCACTACGTGACGCCGCGCCCGACGCTCATTCAGGCGATCCAGGGCATCAAGCACGAATTGCGCCAGCGCCTCGACCAGCTCAATGCCGCCGGCCGGCTGCTGGAGGCGCAGCGGCTCGAGCAGCGCACGACGTTCGATCTCGAAATGATGGAAGCCACGGGATCTTGCGCGGGCATCGAGAATTATTCGCGCTACCTCACCGGCCGAAAGCCGGGCGAGCCGCCGCCGACGCTGTTCGAATATGTGCCCGACAACGCACTGGTTTTCGCCGACGAAAGCCACGTCACGGTGCCGCAACTCGGCGGCATGTTCCGCGGCGACTTCCGGCGCAAGGCAACGCTTGCCGAATACGGTTTCCGCCTGCCCTCGTGCATGGACAACCGGCCACTGCGCTTCGAGGAATGGGACGCCATGCGGCCGCAGACCATGGCGGTGTCTGCGACGCCTGGCCCGTGGGAAATGGAAGAAGCGCGCGGCGTTTTCGTCGAGCAGGTGATCCGCCCGACCGGGCTGATCGATCCGCCGGTGGAAATTCGTCCCGCGCGCCTGCAGGTCGACGATCTCGTCGGCGAGGTGCGACAGGTCGCGCAAAAGGGCTTCCGCTCGCTGGTCACCGTGCTGACAAAGCGTATGGCCGAAGACCTCACCGAATACCTGCACGAGCAAGGCATTCGCGTACGCTACATGCACAGCGATATCGACACGCTGGAGCGCATCGAGATCATTCGCGACTTGAGGCTCGGTGCCTTCGATGCGTTGGTCGGGATCAACCTGCTGCGCGAGGGCCTCGACATTCCGGAGTGCGCGCTGGTCGCCATTCTCGATGCCGATAAGGAAGGCTTCTTGCGCAGTGAAACATCGCTGATCCAGACCATTGGCCGCGCCGCCCGCAACGTGGATGGCAAGGTCATCCTTTATGCCGATGCCATCACCGGCTCGATGCAACGCGCCATCGAAGAGACCAACCGTCGGCGCGAAAAACAGGTCGAATACAACACCGCGAACGGCATTACACCGGAAAGCATCAAGCGCTCGATCCACGACATCATGAACAGCGTGTATGAGCGCGACCATGTCCTGATCGCGACCGGCGCCGCCGGTGACGGCGAATTCGCCGATGCGGCGACCATTGGGCACAATCTGGAAGCGGTGGTGGCAGATCTGGAGACGCGCATGCGCGAGGCCGCCGCCGATCTCGATTTCGAGGAGGCCGCTCGCCTTCGCGACGAGATCAAGCGGTTGCGGCAGACCGAATTGGCGGTCCTCGACAACCCGACCGCGCGCGATGTCGTGATTGCACAGGACTCCAAAATCCGCCGCGCTGTCACAAAAGGACGCAGTGCGCCGTCGACAGACAGGCCGCACAAGCCGCATCTCGACGAGATGGGCATCGCTCTGTCGCACGAAGTCAGGCCGGCGCGCGCGGGCGGCGAGAGACCGCGCAAACCGACGCTGGATGAAATGGGCCCGGGCGTGGAAGCTGTGCCGGCGCGGTCGAAGGAAAGCCCGCGATCGACGATGGGCCGCCCCGGTATGCGCGGCGGCTTCAAGCCGTCGCGGCGGCGTTAGGCGCGGCTATTTGGCGTCGGAAACCCAGCACAACGGATTGCGCGAAATGCACTTGTCGCGCGCGTCGTTACGGTCCTTGCCGGTCTCGGCGCAGGTACGGCTGGCGAACGGACAGGAGACGTCGAATTTGTAGCCGGCAAGGTTGCGCCAGACGCGCTTGGCCTTTTGCTTCAACGTTTCGTCCTTCGGCGCTGTGGCCTGCACCAGCACGATCTGCGCGCCGCTATCGGCACGTGAAAACCCACCCGGCGCGAACGGGCCGGCGGCGGCCTGGTCGGCCGCAGCAAACAAAAACACGCCTGCTACTAATACAATGAGACGACGCATCGCCCCTTCTCCTCAGCTGACATTGAACCCAGCGGCGAGACCAACGGCGGACCTAGAATAAAGTTCCCAACCTGCACGCGGCGTGCGGGCCGCAGAACGCAACGGGGATAACGACTCGATCTCGCCGCAAATTTAGCGCCAGACTCTCAAACTGATTCGCATCCTGCGATTCGAGGCCGGTCTGATGTCCTGGTTCCGTCACCACTATTATTGCGAAGGTTGCGATGGCACGTGGCTGGGCGAGATGGAAATCGTCATTGATAGCGATTGTCCGTTTTGCGGCGCTCGCGACGTGACCCCCTATAAGAGCGACGACCGCACGCGGATCGTCGAGCAGCGCGGCGACAAATTCGTCGTCCTTGAGTGCCGAAAGTCCGCGGTGTCTGGCCCGGACTATCTCGTGCGCGGCCGCTTCCCATCCCGCGCGACCGCGGAGGCTTTCGTGGCATCTCACGGCAAGGCCGCTTGACTATATTCCTAGGTAGACTATAATCCTATTCATCCCGCCTCGTTACCGAGGGGTGTCTGATCAGCGTCTCCAGACGCGGGGCGGGGAGCGGTGGCCGGTCTGGGAGCGTCGGAGATGCGGCGCGAATGTCCCAACCGGCGGTCCAAGCCGCGCTTTGTCCCGGCGTGCCTGCCGCACGCCGAGGCCCCGCTGACGGCCGACCGGCCGGCGGACGGTCAGAAAGATCGCCGGCCAAATGGCCAGGGCTTCATACGGTGGATTTCGGTCGCGGTGGCGCCTCAACAGGCAAACGCGGCCTGAAAGGAACGACCACCGGGGAGAGCGTGGAGCAAACCTATAAACACCGCGCGCGGGACGCCTTTGGATCTGGCGGACTTGCGGCTTGCCGCGCCGAAGCTCGCAAGAGCGAAGGCGGGCACAGGACTTCGACAAGCCTCGATGTCGCGAGGCGTCGAGGCCCGTGGGTCCATCAGGACCTTTGGCGTCCCGCGCGCCCTCGGATTCTTTCGGGAGCAGCGCAGGAAATACAGATGCGGGTTAATCCCCGCATTGTCAGACGACGGCGGACCCGGCGCCAGCAAAGAATACGGGCGGCGGAGCGTTGGCTAAGGCTGTTTGACAATTGAACCGGAGAGAGATGCTCGTACCGATGCCATTTGACGTCATGGCCGGACTTGTTCCGGCCATCCACGTCTTTGGACATCGCAAGCCACCAAAACGTGGATGCCCGCGACAAGCGCGGGCATGACAAATGCAACGCAGTGCGCCGCGACTAAGACCGATAGCGGTGGCGGCGCGCGTAATATCCGGTGGCGATCGGACGATCATCGAACGGATAGTGATAAACAAATCCGTACTCGGCATAGAGGCAGTAGTAACCCGCGAAGGCGCAGCGATCGCGCCAGGTCGAGGCGTGCCAGGTTGACCTGGCATGCACAGCGCGGCGCGCGCCATACGGTCCAAGGTCCGCAGCTTGAGACGGAGCGCACATGCTCCCAAAAACGGCCGCGGCAATTGCAGCCGAGAAGATCACTCGCTTTATGTTGGAACGCATCATCACTCGTCCAAAATGGATATCGGGCCGGGAGTGTCTCCGAAACAGGGCTGTGATGGCAAATCACAACGGCCGGATTGGTTAAGCATCGGCGGACGTTTTTCCTTAACGGTTTCCGCCATCCCAATCCGCCACGAAAAGCGGTGCCTTTAGATCGATTCTCCCACGCCCTCGAGCACGGCATACTGGACCATATCGGACACGCGTTCCCAGCCGCTACCGTTAAATCCGGCGACGACATTAATGCGCACGATCTGCACGAGATTGTCCTGAAGCTTCATGGTATCGACGGTCTGGTTGCGGATGTAGGCGATGGCCGCAACCCCGCAGGCGCGCTGGCCGCGTGAGCCGGCATTGACCGCAATCATCGCTTTGTCAGGATTGGCACCCTTGCTGCGCAGACTGACGAATTGGTGCGCCTGCTGCGGAGTGTTGCAAATGATGCCGACCCCGACGGCCGCATCGCCATTCTCCGGCGTTTGACTGTGGTCATCGGCTCGTGCCATTCCGCAAAGCATCGCTACGGCGGCCGCGGCCCAAACAATACGCATGATTGCCTCCAGAAACGGGTTCCCGCATTTTGGTTCGCAGGATCAACGTCCTCTGGCAGGGCTGGTTCGGACCCTCGCACGTGATTGTGAAGGCAGTTCCACAGGCGTTGCGTTCGGTGGGGGATTTGGGGCAAATAGCGACACCGCCGAACCGCCGCGGCTATCGACCCAAAAATCGCGACCTGGATTGATTCGTATGACCGTTCCGATTCCTGACGTCCGCAAGATGTTACCCGCCGCGCGCTTTGTGTTGCTCGCAACTTGCGCGCTGGCGCTCGCCGCCTGCCAGACAGATGGCGCCAGTCCGACAGCATCTGACGCGCCCAAGGCGGAGGTCACATCCGCCAAACCCGACGCCGCTGCGCCCAAGCCTCAGGCTGCAAAGCCGGCTGAGCCAGTCCCCGAGGAGCCGATGACGCGAACGCGCGCCGCGCGGGAATGCTGGATGAAGACAGAAAAGGCGAGCGCCCGCGAAGGCCTCGACAAGCGCGCCGACCTCGTCAACAAATGCATCGACGACAAGTTGAAGGCCGCGGGCGCGCCGCCGCCGAAGACCTGACCGTTATCCTCGCCTCGCCCGCATCCCCTTGCGCCAGCCTGTGCGCCGGTTAGGATTCACCATCGCTCGAACTCCAGGGAGATCGCCATGGCTAAGGGTCAGATGCGTTCGGTGAAGGAAAAGAAGAAGCCGAAGGCCGACAAAGACAAACCCAAACAGATGTCTGCCTACAAGCTTTCACAGATGCAGGGTTCGTCCGGCAGCCCCTACAGCACACCGCCCGGCAAAAAGTCCTGACCGTCACTACCGGCCGGAAGTGCCCATTTTCGATCCGGTGGTGTCGACCTTCAGCCCTGAGGTGCCGACTTTCGATTCCTCCGGCAGTTCCTGCGCCTGCTTGGCCATTTCCAGGCAGGTCAGCAATTCCACATAACTCGGGGCGCGATCGAGCCCGGCGAATCTGACGCAATTGGCGCGCTGCGTGCTCGTGTATTGCGGCCAGTCTTGTTCGAGCTTGCCCTGTGCGTCGGTTTCGTCACGCTGGCAGTCGAGCGAGCCTCGGCCCGGACTGGTGGAGGCCTCAGCCGCGGCTCGGCAGGTCAGCTCCACATTGAACTTGGGTATCGCACCCGCGGCCAAAATGACGTGCGACGCGGTCAATAGGACTGGCAGTAGTGCGGGCATGGTCGTGCTCCATTACACCGCCTCCCCCTGATTTAAGAATAATGCCCAAGCCCGGTTCCGGTTTCATGGCTTAAGCCATGAACCTTTTCCCCGGCCCTTCGACAAATGAGAGGTAACGCGGGGAGGCTCAACGTGCTCAAGCGATTTCTACTCACTTTTCTCGCGTTTATTGGGCTCATCGTGCCGGTGACCTTCGCGCCCGCGCTCTTGGCCGCACCACCCGCGCGGCCAGAACCGCTGCAGCCGGCTGGCTGTGAGCGAAATCTCGCGGACTTGAGTGCGAGTGTTGCAGCCATGCAGACCCGAATTAAAAGCCTCGGTGCCGGTGGCGGCCCGGACGCCTGCAGCGCGACCCGGCTCTATTTTCTGGAATTGGTGAAAGCGCGCGCGCTGACCGCCGTATGCAAAACCGGAGCAGAACGTGAACGCGATTTAGGGCGTTTCGACTCCGACGTCGAACATACGAATGAGGCCATTGCCGCACGTTGTAGCTGACCGAAAATGAACCCACTTGTTCCACAGGTTTGCCAAAGTTCCCTGGCATCCTTCAACCAATGCTTAACCGGTTCGCGCCGAATTTCAGTGGCCAAAATGACCGGATGGCACCCGCGGGGGAGTTCTTTGGAATGAAGGCAAGCGCTCGCCGCGCATGGTGGATGATCGGCACGCTCGCATTCGCGGCGCTACCGGCTTTCGCGCAGGAGCCGGCGCAGACAAGCGACAGCGCCCTCGTCCCCGAAGCGACGCTGACACCTGAAGAAAGCGCGATCCTCAGTAACGCGCTGGTTTTCGATCCCGCCGCGCTGGCAACGCCGCCGAAGAAACCCCTGCGGTTGCCCGGCGTGAATGACAAAGATTACGACATCAGCCGCACCGAGAAGCCGGACGGCACCACGACCGTTGTCGTGAAGCAGCCGCTGCGCACCGAATGGAGCAACTCGGTGGGCGCCGAGCTCGCACCTTCGAACAACCCCTACGATCGCCCGCTGCCTGCAACGCGTGATGGTTTCGGCTCCTCGGGGGCCGCCTGGGCATCACTCGGCGTACCGAACATCGGCAGTGTGGATGCGCGTGTTGATCCGTACAATGAGCAGGGCAAGGTCGGCACGACGCTCAAGCAATCGGTCCCCTTCGGCAGCCGATTTGCGGTCACTGTGCAAGACACCTATTCGGTGACCGACACGCTCAGACAACCGACCGGTCCCAGTGATTTGCCGCTGATGGCGTTGCCGTCCGGCGCAACGCCAGCGACGTCCCAGGTGTACGGCAATGAGAAAGCGGTCAAATTCAATATCCTGCCCACCGGCACCACGCTCGGGGCCGGGGTCACGACCGCCAGCAACGATCCGGTGACGCACAACACGCTCAGCGCCGAGCAAAAACTCTACGGACCCCTCCAGGTGACCACCGCGGTTACGGATTTCGGTCAGCCGACCAGCAACAAGAGCATTACCGCCGGCTTCAAGCTGCATTGGTAGCCACGGCACCGGACGCAGCACTGAATTTTCCGAAAAGTCGTGCATAACCGGCTACCAGCCGTTACCGGAAGGCGAAGTTCCTTCCCGCCGCCCCCACCCCGCCCCACGGCCGCCTCAGTCGCATGCGGCAATCGGTCCGCAACTGGGGATCATCCGCGCAAAATTTTTGCGCCATGCAGGAGTTGACCATGACGGCCATCAGACCCGAGAGGCTTGGTGCGGACAGGGCAAGTCCGGAGAAAAGTGGGCCGGAGGCATTCGCTCCGATCCGAAAATCACCGGAAAAGCTGGCAGATATCGACCAGGCGGCGGCAACCGCTTTCGAGGGTGAGATTCGCGAATTCGTCCGGCGTGACGTCGCGTTCCTGCGACGGCAGCGTAACGACGCGGATCAGACGCCCGAACCGGTCTCCGACAACCTGAATGTTCTCATCCGGCGCGTATCTGGCGCGTCGATGGAAGAAATCGATCGCGTGATTCTCGAACTGCAGGGCGTACGTGACATGCTTCGCACCGAAGGCGAACGCGTCAGCCGCGAAATTGCCGGCTACGCGAGTTTGAGCCACGCGGCGATGACTGCAATGAAAGTCATCGGCGACAGTCTTATGCAATGGAAAAACGCGCCGAATAATTCGAGCCAGCGTCCCGCCGGCTGACGCCGAGCGCAAAGAAATGCCATCGTCGGGTCAGCCGGCGATGGCATTTTATTTCAGGATGTGATTTGCGCGACCACAGTCCGGGTCTCGCCGTCAACTAGCAAGACCTTATTCTTGGCCTTAACGTAATAGAGACTTTTGACACCGTCGATGTCGCGCACGCTCGCCGGCAAGCGATGCATGCCATCAAGCGCCTGCGGCGGCGACAATTCGCTTGACGGTTTGAGCGCGTCGGCCTCAGCCGCCGGCGGTGAGTTTTCCGCCATCACGGCATCGTAAATCTGTTTGCGTTGCTGGTCGCTGAGCGGCAGCGGCCAGGCCATGGTCGGCACATGATCAAGGATGTCGTTTCGTTTGGAGAACTTCGCCGGAATGGTTTGACCAAATGAGCCGATCGGTCCTGACGGCGGCGGCCCGGCGGAAGGGTTTGCATTGCTTGGCTCGGCAGACCCGCTTGGGTCTTTTGGTTCGATTCCGCTTGTCGCAGGCGAAGCATCGCCGGTCGACGGCTGTTTTGAGTCCGGAGCCATCAACGCTGCGCGTGCTTCCTCCGGCGTCGGAATATTCGCGAAATCGGCAGATTGAGATGACGGCTGCGTGGTTGAACCGGAATTGATCTGCCCGCTCGCAGGATCGAACCCGGAATTATTTGAGGTGGCCGGATTTTCCGCCGCCCAGAGGGACGTGTTCGTCGCCGTCAAAATGAGGACGACCGCAAGGGCGGTCCCCAGCGCAAGCGAATGCCTGTTTTTCATGAAAAGCCTCCATCGGCTGTGCACGAACAACGGCCGAGAGGCGAACGGGTTGCATGGAGCTAAAACTGCTTCGGACGTTGCTTACCGCGAAGCATCGCAAACACCGCTCCGGAGTGGGCACACGAAATCGCCCCATGGCGACACATGGGGCGACGGCCAAACTGGCTGGCAACAAGGTTAGTTGGCGGCGGCGACTTTGGCCTTGGCGGCCTTACGCGGCAGCGGGTAATCGGCGCTCTCGTAGAGCTGCCGTATGCCGTTGCCATCAAAACGCTTTTCCTCAACCTCGAGGTACGCGCCTAAGAGCAATTCGGGCGGCAATTCCTCGATCGCGAAGCGAATCGCCTCCGCGGCGGTCGGAAAGCGCTTGTAACCGATCGGGCGGCGCGACTTTCGGCTCCGGCTGGGAAACAATTCGGAAGGCGCACGGTAGTTGATCATCGACATAATCAGAAGCTCCTCGACGCCTAATATGGCCCTTACGAAGCCGAAAATCCAGCACCTACCGAGCCGTGCATAACTGCCCGGCTACCTCAAGGTAAACGCTTGGTGCCGATGGTGGGCTGAAAAACATGGCCCGGCGCGCGCGGCGCCGGGCCAATTCTCAGCCGGTAGTACCTGGTTAATCAGCCAGTTCAGCAACCACCTCGCTGGTCGCCGGGTCAATCAACACAACACGGTCGTTTACGACCATATATTTGTACTGCCTGATCGAAGGCACTTCGACCGCGACTTCCTGTGGCACCGCATAAAGTTGCACGTTCTCGGGCACACGTGTCCCAACGCGATATTGCACGGTCGGACGCGCCGGGCTGACGCGTTCGCGTACGATCGTGCGGTAAACCGTGTGCCGCTGAACCGGAGTCAGTTCCAAAGGTTCAGTTGTCACGACGGTTCGTGATTCTATCGGCTCGCGTGTGATCACGGTCGTCTGCGCATACGCAGCACTCACGCCTGAAAGCAGAGCGGCAATAATCGCGGTTTGGCGAAAATGTGTCATAAGTTCCTCCTCCTGATTTCAATTCAGGGGAGAAAACGCCCCGTCGCGCACGAGGGTTCCTGGATGCGTTCAGGGGTATCGCCTCACGATTTCCATCACAATGTGTGTGGCGGTTCGTCCATCAACTTTAGTTTCGCGCGTAGCACATCAATGCGCTGCTCTGCCTCCGCTTGAGTCAAATTCGGATTAAAGGCTTCGGGTTCATACGCATCGAAAGCAAGTTTCTGAAGCGCGGCCGCCTGGTCTGCGGTCATGGGGCGAACCGTGTTGGGTTTTGTCGGCATGTCATCACAAGTCCGGCTGAAGCGCCCTGTTCCAAAAGGTGCGCTCATTTTCCGCCTGTTGAATTCTTTAGCACAAAACGCTCAGCGCGCGCGTGATGGCATTGCGTGAATGCTGGCGTTACGGCGTCTGCGCAGCCAGGGCGGGACGCAGCACGAACGTAATCGGCAACGTCACCAACACGACTGCGGCAACCACGACCAGCGCCGCAGGCACGCCGACTGCATCGCCGAGTACACCATAAATTGCAGGCGAGACCGCGCCGGCCCCGATTGTGCCGGTATAAAAGATACTAAATGCACGCTGCCGCCGGGACGGCTCAACCAGGTCAGGAACCGAGCCGTACAACACCGACGAAGTGCCATTGAGAGCAACGCCGACAATCGGCAGCAAGATTAATGCGGCCTCGAGCGGCAACGGCAGCAACGCGATGATTCCGATCGCCGTCACGGTTTCGGTGAGCCACACGGTTGCTACCGCGCCGATGCGCGCTCCAATAAAGGCGCACACCAGTTTGCCCGCGGCCCCACCGGCGAAAACCAGCGTCAATGCAAAGCCGACGGTTTGGAGGCTGGCGCCTTTTGCGGTGAGCACGAACGGCAGAAATGTCAGGAATGCCATGCGAGTCGCACTATCGATCACGCCAACCGACAGCAGCAATGGAAAGCCGTATGATCCAGCAGGGCCTTTCGCTCCCGTGGTATTTTCCTTCTTGCTCGGCGTTGGATGTTGATCGCGGAAGCGCGGGATCAAGATGAAAATTGCTATCGCAGCGACCGCGCCGAGGGAGCCGAGCAGGATGAGCGCGTGACGCCAGGACAGCAAGATAAAAAGGAGTGCCGCCGCTGCCGGCAGAGTCATTTTCCCGATGTCGCCGGCAAAATTATACGTCCCAAGCGCTTTGAGCGACCGCGAGCCAGCGAAAGCATGAGCAATCAGCGATGACGCCAGCGGATGTTGCGTGCTGGCGCCGAGACCTCCGATAAAAAGTGCCGCCACCAGCGTGGCGATACCGGTGCTGAACCCAGCGAACACATAGCCTGCACCGGCAAGCGCGGTGCCAAGCGCCAGCACGGCCGCGACACCAAAACGTTCGGCCAAAAATCCGGCAGGGATTTGAAATCCGGCAAGCGTCCCGGAGAACACGGTTTTCATCAGCCCAAGCGCCGCGAACCCAAGTCCAAATTCGCTCTGCCAAATCGGGAGAAGAACATAGACCAGGTCGGTATAACCGTCGTGCAGCGCATGGGCACCGCAGGCAACACCAAGGGCCCGTCGTTCCGCATCTTTGCGGTGCGGGATGCTGATATCGGTCGCGCCATCGGCCGGGATCGTCATGCTCGTTCCCTATCGTCACGGTCGAGGGTGCGTCAACCGCGGACCGGCCGCAATCAGCACTTTCTCAGGATCGCGAAATAAGCGGGTTGAGCCGCCTCAAGCGCCGCTGTCGAATTGCACCGCTCAGGTTGCAAATCTGAAATGCATCACATCGCCGTCGGCGACAACATAGTCCTTGCCTTCCAGCCGCAATTTGCCGGAGTCACGCGCGCCAGCCTCGCCGCTGCATGCGATGAAATCCTCATAGCTGATGGTTTCGGACCGGATAAACCCGCGCTCGAAATCGGAATGGATGACGCCGGCAGCCTGTGGCGCCTTCGTGCCTTGTGTAATCGTCCAGGCCCTCGTTTCCTTTGGCCCGACGGTAAAATAGGTCACGAGATGCAGAAGCGCGTAACCGGCGCGGATGAGGCGATCGAGCCCCGTCTCCTTGAGGCCAACCGCTTCGAGAAATTCCGACCGTTCCGTCGGAGGCAAAGTGGCAATCTCTGATTCAATCTTGGCGGAAATCACAACCGCGACCGCACCTTCTTCCTTTGCGCGCTCTTCGACCTTACGAGAAAATTCATTGCCGGTCGCCGCGGATGCTTCGTCGACGTTGCATGCGTAGAGAACCGGCGCAGAAGTGAGCAGCCCGAGAGAGTGGAACAACTTTTCTTCCTCAGCCTTGCGCTCGACCAGGCGGGCAGGCTTGCCTTCACGCAGGAGAACGAGTGAGCGCTTGATCAAGTCGAGCATTTCCTTAGCCTGCTTTGCGTCCTCGCCCGTGCCTTTGGCTTTTTTCTCAAGATTGTCGACGCGCTTTTCCAGGCTGTCGAGATCGGCAAGCATCAGTTCGGTCTCGATGGTTTCGATGTCGGCGATAGGATCGATTTTGCCTTCCACATGCGTGACGTCGCTGTCCTCGAAACAGCGCACGACATGCACGATGGCGTCGACTTCGCGGATCGTGGCGAGAAATTGGTTCCCTAATCCCTCGCCCTTTGAAGCGCCGCGCACCAGACCGGCGATATCGACGAAAGTGATGCGTGTGGGGATAATCTGCTCGGATTTTCCAAGAACCGCCAGTTTGTCCAATCGCGGATCCGGCACGGCGATTTCACCGACATTCGGCTCGATCGTGCAGAATGGATAGTTCGCCGCTTGAGCCGCGGCCGTCTGCGTGAGCGCGTTGAAGAGCGTCGACTTGCCGACATTTGGCAGGCCGACGATGCCACACTTGAATCCCATGGTGATATTGTCTCGTTTCTTAAACCGTTATTCCAAACTTGGCGGCTCGTCGTCCTCGCCGAAACCTTTGGCAGCCATGGCGAGGTGAACCTTGTTCTGGAATGTCGAATCCTTGCCTTCGATCAAGAGGCCGGAATTATCCGCGACAACGTCGCATAGCGCCTCGACCCAAGCCCAGTCGCTCTTGGCGAAATCGCCGAGCACATGCATCGGCACCAGTTCCTTCACATCGGGTTTCCCGATGCCTATACGCACGCGCTTATACGCGTTGCCGATGTGGGCCGTGATCGACCGAAGCCCATTGTGGCCGGCATCGCTTCCGCCGACCTTTACCCGGACTTTGGCCGGCGGCAAATCAACCTCGTCATGAAACACGACAATGCTGGCTGGCTCGAGCTTGTAAAAATACGCAGCTTCCGACACCGCCCGTCCTGACTCGTTCATATAGGTGCCGGGCAAGAGCAACAGCACGCGTTCGCCGCCAACATTGCCCTCCACTGCAACTCCCTGAAAGCGTCGGCGCCACGGCGAGATGTCGTGGCGGCGCGCAATCGCCTGCACCGCCATAAAACCGATATTGTGGCGGTTGCCGGCGTGCTTGGGACCGGGATTGCCGAGACCGACAAAAAGCAGCATGGCGTAAAACGGCGTCGCCGCTCTTATGCGAACAGGGCGATAGAAATGCGAGGCGGCGCGAGCGCCGCCTTCGCCTTACTTTTTGTCGGACTTCGGCGCAGCACCTGCAGCAGGTGCAGCGCCCGCGGCCGGCGCGCCGCCAGGCGCAGCGGCACCGGGAGCAGCGCCGGGCGCGGCACCCGCAGCAGCACCTTCTGCACCAGGTGTGGCGGCGGCAGCAGCAGCGGCAGCGGCCGCAGCAGCAGCGGCTTCGGCAGCGGCCTTCATTTCTTCCGCATAGCCCGACGGCGGTACGACCGTGACCAGCGTCATGTCGGCACGGCCGATGACGCGGACATTGGCCGGAAGTTTTACATCGGTGAGATGCTTGGAGTGATTGATGTCGAGGCTGGCAATATCGACGTCGACCGATTCCGGAATGGCGTCGGCCGGGCACATCACTTCGACTGTGTGGGTGACAATGTTGACCGCACCGCCGCGCTTCACGCCTGGCGCTTGATCAGCATTGAGCACATGCACGGGAATGTGCACGCGAATGGTGGCGCCTTCCGATACGCGCAGGAAATCGACATGCATCGGCAAATCCTTGATCGCGTCGAGCTGGAAGTCGCGCGGGATTACCCGGTGCTTGGTCCCGTCCACATCGAGATTGTAGAGCGTGGTCAGAAAACGCCCCGCATAAATGCGCTGACGCAGTTCGTCGTGGTCCAGCAGGACCATCATCGGGGCTTTGTTCTCTCCGTAGATTACGCCCGGCACTCGGCCGGAGCGACGCGCAGCCCGAGCGGTCCCCTTGCCGCCTTTCGGACGCGCCGTCGCCTTCAACTCTTGGACGGTCGCCATGTTTGATTCCTCATATAAGCCAATGGAAAAGGCGGCCTTATTCGCCGCCTACGAACGCGGCAAGCCTCCAGGGGTGCCGGGGGCCGCGAACGGGGCGGGTTATAGCGGCGGCGCCCGGAAAGGGCAAGAAATCCACAAAAGATGCCGTTAAGGCCTATCCGGCGCTGGAATCCTTGGCCTTCTTGGCAGGCTTTTCAGCCTTGGCCTCCAACGCCGCGATGCGCGCCTTGAGCGCTTCGTTTTCCTCGCGCGCGAGACGCGCCATCTCCTTGACCGCTTCGAATTCTTCGCGCTGCACGACGTCGAGGTCGCGCAGAATGCGCTCGGCCTGACTGCGGAACAGGGTATCGAATTCTCGCCGCACGCCTTGCGCAACGCCGGCCGCGTCATTCATCAGACGCGCCATTTCATCGAAAAAACGGTTGCTGGTCTGGGTCATCTTTTGCCTCCGGGCGTCGTCACCTTGCCTTCGGATGATCTTAACATGCGTCCACAATGGCGATCCGGTGATCCCGCCGCAAGGCCCGGCATGCTACCAATCGCGCGACACGAAACGCCGCGAGTCGGACACACCAATGCCTTTCCTCGCCATCCCTTACCCCAACTTCGATCCCGTGCTCGTGCATCTGGGACCGCTCGCCATTCGCTGGTACGCGCTCGCTTATATCTTCGGCATTTTGCTCGGCTGGGCCTATGCCCGTCTCCTCATCCGTTCGGAAAAATTATGGGGCGGCAAGGCGCCCATGACCGTCGCCGACTTCGACGATTTCATATTGTGGGTGACCCTCGGCATTATTTTGGGCGGACGCATCGGTTATGTCCTGTTCTATAACTTGCCGCACTTCACCGCGCACCCGGCAGAAATTCTGCAGCTGTGGAACGGCGGCATGTCGTTTCACGGCGGCTTCACCGGCTGCGTCGTCGCTGTTCTTCTGTTTGGTTACAAGCGCGGCATCCCGGTGTTGTCGGTCGGCGACATCACGTGCGCGGTCGGACCGATTGGTCTGTTTCTTGGCCGCGTTGCAAATTTCATCAATGGCGAGTTGTGGGGCCGCCCGACAGACGTGCCGTGGGCCATGGTCTTTCCGAATGGCGGGCCATTGCCGCGCCATCCAAGCCAGCTCTACGAGGCCACGCTTGAAGGACTTGTATTGCTCGCGGTACTGGCGCTCCTGATGCGCGCCGGCGCACTCAAATGGCCGGGCATGATTATTGGCAGCTTCGCGGTTTGCTATGCGGCCGCACGTACGATTTGCGAATTCTTCCGCGAGCCGGACGCCCAGTTGGGCTTTTTGTGGGGCGGCGCAACAATGGGCCAATTATTGTCGATACCACTATTCCTCGCAGGCATCGGCTTCATCGTCTATGCACTCAATCATCCGGCGCAGCGGAGTCGTTAGTGGAGGGTCGATCACCACTCGAACTGGAAATTCGCCGTCGGATCGCCGCGGCCGGTGCGATGCCCGTCGCCGAGTATATGGCGCTCTGCCTGTTTGACCCCAAACACGGGTATTACATGACCCGCGACCCATTCGGCGCACGCGGCGACTTCATCACTGCGCCGGAAGTCAGCCAGATGTTCGGCGAACTGATCGGCCTTTGGATGTGCACTGTTTGGAAACTAATGGGCGCACCTGAGAATGTGCGTCTGGTTGAACTTGGCCCAGGCCGCGGCACCATGATGAAGGATGCACTTCGCGCCATACAAATCGTACCTGAATTCCGCGCGGCGATTGTCGTCCATCTGGTCGAAATGAGTCCGCTGCTGCAAGCGCAACAGGAAGTGATCCTGGAAGACGTCGGCGTGCCGGTGTTCTGGCATCCCGAACTCACCCAAGTCCCGACCGGTCCAGCGATCATCTTCGCAAATGAATTTTTCGACGCTTTGCCGGTCAACCAGGCGATCAAAACCGAACGTGGCTGGCACGAACGCCGAATCCACATCGATTCAAACGACCAACTTGCCTTTACCATCGCCTCCGAACCGCTACCCTTTTTTCAGAATTTGTTGCCGGCCCCCCTGCGCGCGCCGCGCGCCGGTGCGATCTTCGAATGGCGCGGCGACACTGTTGCAATGGAGGTAGGCCGGCGCGTCGCCGATGGTCGGGGCGCCGCTTTAGTGATCGACTACGGCCATACCGAAAGCGGTCTCGGCGAAACCCTGCAAGCCGTTGGCCAACACGCTTTTGCCGACCCACTCACCATGCCGGGCGGCCTCGATCTCACGGCACACGTGGATTTCGTCGCTTTGACGCGGGCAATCGAGGCGATGGGCACAGTGGGTTTTGGGCCGATCGACCAATCGCAGTTTCTACGCCGGATCGGCGTCGAACAGCGCGCGGCAGCACTCAAGAACAATGCGGCACGGGCCGAAGAAATCGATCAGGCGTTGGCACGGCTGATCGGCCACGATCGTACGGCAATGGGCGAGCTGTTTAAGGTCGCCGCATTCGCCCATCGTTCGATCGGTACGCCACCCGGATTTGAAATGTAATCCGCTAGCCGTGCGGCATTGGGCGGATTATCTATCTTTGACCAGATTGCCGGAACGGTAGACGATGCTTCAGGCTTCATCACTCGCCACGATTGCCGGCATCCATCACGCCTTCTTCACGCGCGCAGGCGGTGTGTCGCAAGGCGTCTATTCGTCTCTCAATGGTGGCGTCGGCTCTAACGATGCGCCTGACAAGGTCGCGGAAAATCGTGCGCGTATGGCGGCGGCGCTGGGCGTCAGCGCAGATCGGCTGGTAACGCCGTATCAGATTCATTCACCCGATGTGGTAGTCGCAGAAAAGCCGTGGACGCACGAGAATCGCCCACGCGCAGATGCGATCGTTACGCGGACCCCGCGGCTGGCGATTGGCGTATCAACCGCCGACTGCGGACCGCTGCTGTTTGCTGACAGCGAGGGCGGTGTCGTTGGCGCGGCTCATGCGGGCTGGCGGGGCGCCTTCACCGGCGTCATTGAAGCGACGATCAGCGCGATGGAGCAACTTGGCGCTGATCGTGGCCGTATCATCGCAGCGCTTGGGCCGACCATCCGGCAGGCCAACTATGAAGTCGGTCCCGAATTTGTCGAACGCTTCGTCGCAGGCGACGCTGCCAATGCACGTTTCTTCACGCCATCGCGCCGCGCGGACCACGCCATGTTTGATCTCACCGGCTATATCGCCGAGCGCGTCGGTCGTGCCGGCATCGCACATTTCGAGGATCTTGGGTTGTGCACCTATGCCGAGCCCGAACGGTTCTTCAGTTACCGGCGGACAACCCTTGGCGGGGAGCCCGACTATGGCCGGCATGTCAACGCTATCGCGCTGATGGGCTAGCATTGCTCCGAGCGTCTGGACTCGGTGCTGTCCTTGCCGTTACGCTTTACCGAGGCCAGTCGCGAAAACCAAAAGCAAGGCCGCAGGGGTGTCTATGGAGTGGAGTTCGGGTCGCCGCGCTGATGGCGCGGCGTGGCGTGTCCCATACCGGAGCGGATTGCTGGTCGCCGCATGCGCACTGGCGTTATGCGGTTGCAACCCCGACAACCAGGCGGTTTCGGCCGCGCAGCCCCGCGGCGCCACCATTGCATTCGATTCTCTTGACGGCTTACCGCCCGGTCAATTCCAGAAACTTGTTCAAGACCTCGACAATGAAGCGCAGGCACGCCATCTCGCCGTGATTTCGCGTGAGCAGCCCTCGGCGTTCCGCGTACGCGGCTATCTCGCCGTCAAAGTTTCGAAACGTCAAACGACAATTACCTGGGTATGGGACGTCTTCGACCAGGATGAAAACCGCGCGATTCGGATTAGCGGTGAGGAAACCGCAAAAGTTCGGCATCGCGATGCCTGGGCCGCAGCGGACGACGCAATGCTGCGGCAGATCGCCCGGGCCAGCATGGACCAGCTCGCCGCTTTCCTGACCTCTCCGCAGGTCGCACCGGGCGGCGTGCCGCCTGCGACCGAACCTCAGGTGGCAATGGTCCACCCCGCCGATTCCCCGCCTGAAGCGGCGGGCATATTCCGCCGCGCGTCCGCCGATCCCATAGCGGCCGGTGCATCAGAAGCCACTGCCAGCGCGGATGGTGCCAAGCCCGCGCCACTGCCGCGCAACCGCCCGACTGCTTCAGCAGCATTATCGGCGCGGGAGACGCTGACCTTGGCGGCTTCGAGCCGATAAGGACCAATTCATCCTGTTGGTGAAAGCTCCCGCAACTTTCCCGGAGCCGTATTGCCGCGCCCTGCCCGCCTTGTTATGACCACGCCGCCTGTGGCGGAGTGAGGGCGAGGATTTCGGGATGTCGGGTAAGAACGGAGCGATCAAGCTCGTCGCCGGCAATTCCAACCCTACGCTGGCCCAGGGCATCGCCGAGTATCTCAAACTGTCGCTGACGAAGGCCGTGGTCCGGCGATTCGCCGACATGGAGATTTTCGTCGAAATTCAGGAAAACGTCCGCGGGGCCGATCTCTTCGTGATCCAGTCGACGTCGTTTCCCGCAAACGACCATCTTATGGAGTTGCTGATCATCATCGATGCCTTGCGGCGCTCGTCTGCGCGGCGCATCACGGCGGTGATCCCCTATTTCGGCTATGCCCGGCAGGACCGAAAGCCCGGCCCGCGCACGCCGATCTCAGCCAAGCTGGTATCGAATCTGATCACGCGCGCCGGAGTGGATCGCGTAATGACGCTCGATCTCCATGCCGGACAAATCCAGGGATTTTTCGATATTCCCACCGACAATCTTTATGCGTCGCCGGTGATGGTCCGGGATATCCGCGAGCGATTCAAGCTCGACAATGTCATGGTGGTATCGCCCGATGTCGGCGGCGTGGTGCGGGCGCGCGGATTGGCCAAGCGCATCAATGCGCCGCTTGCCATTATCGATAAGCGGCGCGAGCGGGCCGGCGAGTCTGAGGTCATGAACGTCATCGGCGACGTCGCGGGTTACACCTGTGTTCTGGTAGACGACATTGTGGATTCCGGCGGCACACTCGTGAATGCCGCCGACGCATTGCTCGAGAACAAGGCCAAGGCGGTGTATGCCTACATTAGCCACGGCGTCCTCTCCGGCGGCGCCGTCAAGCGTATCGCGGGTTCCCGCCTCAAAGAGTTGGTGATCACGGACTCTATTCAGCCGACAAAGGAAGTGCTCGCCGCTGGAAACATCCGCATTCTAGAGATCGCATCGCTGATCGGCGAAGCAATCGGGCGCACGGCTGCCGAAGAGTCGGTGTCGAGCCTGTTCGACTAGTTAAGAATTGTCGGCCGCCGCTCCAGCGCGCGCACCTTCCCGACTGCCTGACGAGTTATCCACTGCCGAGTCACCTTGCCGCAGCATTGGTTGTGGAGAGTCAATGCAGTGCGGTTGCCTATGACAGGCAAATCACGGCTCATAGCACTTGACGATGCCTTTGGCGGGCGGAATCAAGCAGGATATAGTCGAATCACTTGGTGATTCGGTTTCTTCGTCAAGGCATCCCGTAACCCCTGCGTCTTCGTGCGGTCCGGGCCCACGTCGGGTCTTCCTGGTTCCGTGCGCGTGCGGTGGCGTGCGTTTCCTCTCGCTCCATTCGGCAAAGCGGAGACGTCATGTCCCTGGCCAGCTACGCAGATGAACCTCGCATCAATCCTCTCGACGTGGTCGAACGCCTAGCGACCGGCAATGATTGGTCCTTCGAGCGCGCGAGCGACGATGAAATCACCATCCTGGTCACCGGGCGCTGGACCGACTACCAGCTCTCCTACACCTGGATGGGTGACATCGAAGCACTCCACCTGGCTTGCGCCTTCGATCTGCGCGTACCTGAACGCCGGCGCAACGAGGTTCAGACGTTAATCTCTCTGATCAACGAACGGCTGTGGGTCGGGCATTTCGATCATTGGGTTACCGAGGGCATCGTGATGTTCCGTCACGCGTTAGTGTTGGCAGGCGGCACTGAGGCCTCAGGCAAACAGTGCGAGGCGCTGCTCGGCACCGCGCTCGAAGCCTGCGAGCGCTATTTCTCTGCCTTTCAATTCGTGGTCTGGGCCGGCAAAGGCGCAAAGGAAGCGCTCGATGCTGCTATGTTCGAGACCTCGGGCGAGGCATAAGGCCGGTGATCGGCCATGGCCATTCGTAGCACGCACAGTCTCGGGAAATTTCGCGGAACGCTCATCTTGGTCGGCGCCGGCAAGATGGGCAGCGCCATGCTCGACGGATGGCTCGCGCGCGGGCTCAAGCCAAAGCAGATTGTCGTGATCGAGCCGCATCCCGCCAAGACGGTGAAGGCTCTGAGCAGACGAGGGCTTAAACTCAACCCGAAAGGCAAGCCGACCGCAGCCGACGCCGTCGTTATTGCCGTGAAACCACAAACGGCACCCGAGGCCGTGCCGCAGCTTGGGCCTTACATCGGCAAAACCACGCTGGTGGTGTCGATCATGGCGGGCCGCACCATTGGATTTTTGGAAAGGTCATTGCCGTCTGGCGCAGCGATTGTCCGCGCTATGCCGAATACACCGGCGGCGATCGGTCGCGGCATCAGCGTCGCCGTGGCAAATGCCAGCGTATCGACGCGCCAACGCAAACAGGCATCCGATCTGCTCGCCGCCATCGGAAAGGTCGAGTGGGTCGGGGACGAAGCTTTGATGGACGCCGTGACCGCGTTGTCCGGCTCCGGGCCGGCTTATGTCTTTCTGCTCGCCGAAGCCATGGCCACCGCTGGAATTGCAGCCGGCTTGCCGCCCGCGCTCGCGACGCGGCTCGCGCAGGAAACCGTCGCCGGGTCTGGCGAATTGCTGCATCGCTCGAATGTGGATGCCGCAACTCTCCGGCAAAACGTGACTTCTCCGGGCGGCACAACCGCCGCCGCGCTGGAGATCCTCATGGGGCCGAATGGATTCGACCAGATATTGACGCGCGCGATCGACGCCGCCACCCGCCGCTCGCGTGACCTCGCGGGATAGTTCCCGCCCTAGAACCATCGGCACGTCGGACCTACATTAAGGCCTTACGAATTGCCCATGGGAGGCCGTCATGGCCCGTAAGCTCAAACCTGCACGCAAAGCCTCCGCCACGACTACACCACGCGGCACCAGCGACCGTGACAAGGCGACCGATGCCCTGATGGCGTTGTTGTCGGAGCATTCGTTCGAACGGATTGGCCTTGCCGAGGTGGCGGGCAAGGCCGGAATCAAATTGTCGCAATTGCGGTCCGAATTCGGCTCGACGCTCGCCATTCTCGCCGCCCATATCAAGGGGATCGATCGTGCGGTGCTCGCGGGCGGCGATGCCGACATGGCCGAGGAACCGGCCCGCGAACGTCTGTTTGACGTTTTAATGCGAAGATTGGAAGCCCTTGCTCCTTATAGAGATGCTGTACGGTCTCTTATGTGCTCGGCACGACGCAATCCGGGCCTCGCCTTTGCGCTCAACGCCATGGCGGTGCGATCGCAACACTGGATGCTCGAAGCCGCGGGAATCCGTGCGTCAGGTCCGCGCGGTGCGTTGCGCGCGCAAGGTGCCGCTCTCATGTTCGCACGCGTGGTGTCAGTTTGGATCGACGACGACGAAGAAGGACTCGACCGCACGATGGCAGCGCTCGATCGTGGTCTTGCCAGTGGCGAACGATGGGTCGGGTTCCTTGATGACCTTTGTGCGCTTCCGAAGTGTTTGCTCCGAGGGCCACGGCGGCGTCGCCGTGCGCGCGACGAGGAAGCCGAGGTCGCCTAAACTGGGACCCGAACGGTTGCGCGAAGTCCGCCGAGCGGGCTGTCGCCGAGCGTAATGTCGCCACCGTGCGATCGGGCGATGTCACGCGCGATTGCCAGCCCCAATCCGGTGCCCCCCTCGTCTTGATTACGCGCATCGTCGAGCCGCAGAAACGGCTTGAACACCTCTTCGCGCATCTCGGCAGGAATGCCCGGCCCGTCATCGTCGACCGTCACAGTCAGGTAACGATGGTCACGATGGCCGGTAATCGAAATCGAGGGCGCAAAGCGCGCGGCGTTCGACACCAAATTTGCAAGGCAACGTCTGAACGCCGCGGGCCGTACCGTGACAATCGGTGGCCCGTGAAACACAACACTGGTTTTATGCCCATGGCGCTCGGCATCCAGTCTGAGTTCTTCCAGGAATTCCGCCATGTCAGTTGGCGCCGCGATCTCGCCGCTGTCGCCGCGGGCGAAGGCCAAATAGGCCTCCAACATGCGCGCCATCTCGTCGATGTCCTTCTTCATGGCATCGACTTCCGGCGACTCCTCGATCAAGGCGAGCTCAAGTTTGAAGCGCGTAAGCACTGTGCGCAAATCGTGCGACACACCTGCAAGCATCGCCGTGCGCTGCTCCATCGCCCGCTCGATGCGGGTTTTCATTTCGATGAAGGCTGCCGCGGCGCGCCGCACTTCGCGCGCACCGCGCGGGCGGAAGTTCGGCACTTCGCGTCCCTTACCGAAACTTTCGGCCGCATCAGCCAGCCGCAATATCGGCTTGATTTGATTTCGTAGAAAGATAATGGCGACGATCAACAGAACCGTCGACGTGCCGACCATCCAGAGCAGGAAAATTTCCGAATTGGACACGTAAGCGGCGCTGCGCCGTGCGAATACCCGCATTACGTTGTTGTCGAGCTGGACGCGGATTTCGAGGAGCGCGGATTTGCCCACCGTATCGATCCAATAGGGGCGCCCAATCTGCTTGCGCAACTCGTCCGACAGGGCTTGATCCAGCAATGAAAAGAATGGCTTAGGACCGGGCGGGGGCATATCGGTCAATGGAAGAAAGTCGACGACCAGGCCCAGCCTCTCCTGCGCGATGCGGCGGATCTGTGCCTGGTCGGCATCTTGCGGATAGCCCCGATAAATATCGATCAACGCAGCGATGTCCTGCACCACGCTCGCCGATAGCCGCTGGGTGACAACATTCCAGTGGCGTTCCATGAACACGAAGGCGACCACCGACTGCAGTATCACCATAGGGGCAATAATGATCAGCAAGGCGCGGGCATACAGGCCCTTCGGCATGACACTGTTCAGCCAGCGGCTGACTTTGCGCCAGCCGTCGGCAACCTGACCGAGCGCACTGTGAATTCGGCGCACGGGTGGAATGGCGTCGTACCATTCCCAAGCCTCCCGCAACCGCACAAGCGCGGTACGAACGCCGTTGCTGATATCAAGACTGGTCACGTGCTGATCACCAATCGGTAGCCGATGCCGCGCACGGTCTGGACAAACAAAGGATTAGCGGGATTACGTTCGATCTTCCGGCGAAGACGGTTGACCTGCACGTCGACCGCACGCTCGCTTACCGAGCCACCGTCGCCTGCGAGCGACAAGCGCGGCACAGTTTCGCCGGGTGTGCCGGCAAGAATGCGGAGCATTTCGCGCTCGCGGTCGGTTAGGCGGATAATCTCCTCGCCTTTACGCAATTCGCCACGCGCCAGATGATAAACAAATGGTCCGAAGCGCACGGATTCGACCGGAGGCTGCGGTGTCGGCTGAGTGCGTTTCAGAATATTGGCGATGCGTAGCGACAGCTCACGCGGTTCAAAAGGTTTCGACAAATAATCGTCCGCACCCATCTCCAGTCCACGAATTCGACTCTCGGCAGCATCTCGTGCGGTCAGCATCAGGATCGGCACGCTGGAATCATCGCGGATCGCTTTGGCAAGATCGAACCCGGATTCGCCGGGCATCATCACATCGAGGATGAGGAGATCGAAACTCAGGCTTTTCAATTTTGCGCGAGCATCAGTCGCGGTCTCAGCCGTGGTTACGCGATAGCCCTCACCGCTCAAGAAGCGCGAGAGCAAGTCGCGAATACGGCGGTCGTCATCGACCACCAGCAGATGCGGCGCATCGTCGGGAAGCGTGGCGGGCAAACTCATCGCCGAAGCTCCTGCCGTCAAATCAACCTCGAATCTTCGATGCGCGGTCGGCGCGCGTAATAAGGCGCAACACACTCTCGCGATTGTCGGTATCGATCATCGACGTGAGAAACCGGCGCGCTGCTTCGTGCGCATTGGGCCCGAGTTCGCCGAACGCACGATTAATCCTCTGCGTCTGCAAGTTGGCAAGCTTGAGTGCCAGCGCCTCACCTTTCGGCGTTACGTACAGCAGACGTTGGCGCCGGTCTTGCGCACCTTCTTTCTGCAACACGTAGCCTTGATCGACCAGTTGCTTGAGCACCCGTCCGAGCGACTGCTTGGTGATGTTGAGGATCTCGAGCAAGTCCGCAACCTTCATACCGGGATTGCAATTCACGAAATGAAGCACCCGGTGGTGCGCACGTCCAAAGCTCAACTTGAGGAGGACCTCGTCAGGATCGCCGACGAAATCGCGATACGCGAAAAACAACAATTCGATGATGTCCCACACCGGCTCGGCCGCCGCCTTAGGGGATGCGCCGGCCGAAGAACGGTCGGCGAGGCTCGTGCCCGCGGCGCCGGCTTTGTTGTTCACATTTATGTCAGCCATGTTGACATATTTTGGTTTTATGTTACAAAAACGCCGTTACAGACGAAAGGATCGTGCGGAAGTTCGCAGTTTTGCGCCCCTTTTGGTGAGCCGGATGCTGTCCGTACCGGTCGGTCAACTCATACCGGGTGTTGCCGAGGGACGCAAAGTATTGGAATAGGCGCGGAAAATGCGCCATCACAACGGCGGAGCGCTTCTGCCAAGTGCGTGAAGGAGAAGACAATGGCTGCTCAATCCTATGACCGTCTTGAAGGGGTCATCTGGTACGACGGCAAGCTCGTGCCGTGGAACGAGGCCAATCTCCATGTCCTGAGCCATGGCCTTCACTATGCAAGTTGCGTCTTCGAGGGTGAACGCGCCTACGGCGGCCAGATCTTCAAGTCCACCGAACATGCCGAACGTCTCAAGCGGTCCGCCAACATCCTCGATTTCGAGATTCCTTATTCCGTCGCAGAGATCGTCGCCGCCAAAAAACTGGTGGTCGACAAAAACGGGCGAAAGGAAGCCTATGTCCGCCCGGTCGCCTGGCGCGGGTCCGAAATGATGGGCGTTTCGGCCCAGAGCAACACAATCCACCTCGCCATCGCGAGTTGGGAGTGGCCAAGTTATTTCGATCCCGAGCAGCGCCTAAAGGGCATTCGGCTCGACCTTGCCGACTATCGCCGACCCGATCCGAAGACTTCGCCTTCACTCGCCAAGGCCGCCGGTCTTTACATGATCTGTACGATCTCAAAACACCGCGCCGAGCGGAAAGGCTATGCCGACGCGATGATGTTGGACTGGGAGGGTCGTGTCGCCGAATGTACCGGCGCAAACATCTTCTTCGTGAAGGACGGCAAGATCCACACACCAATCGCCGATTGTTTCCTCGACGGCATTACCCGGCAGACTGTGATAGGCCTGGCGCGCAAACGCGGCTTCGAGGTTATCGAACGCCGCATCCTGCCTGACGAACTCGCCGGCTTTTCCGAGTGCTTCATCACCGGCTCGGCGGCAGAGGTGACCGCTGTCGCGGAGATCGCCCAATGGAATTTCAATCCGGGCGGCATCACCAAGACACTGATGGACGACTATGCCGCCGAAGTGAAACCGAAAGCCGCTGCCGCTTAAGGACTTTTTGCGGCAACCGCGTGCGGCTCCTGCGGCCGAAGCAGCGTGACATAGCGAACGCGATTGACGGCGACGAAGCGATCCATGCGTTCGTCTAGTACGCGATGACGACTCTGCGACGCGTGCCGCAACATTAATTCGCCGCCCCGATCGAAGGCGACGAAGCCGACGTGGAAATAATCTAGATTTGTCCGCTGTGTGATAAAGCCAACGATATCACCGTTGGCCAGTTGTCGCTTCCCGGCAAAGAACGCCGCACGCGGAATCACGTCGATTGAAAATCGCCGTTTACCCAGTTCTTTATGCCAATAGACGATCTTCTCGATCTTGACGGATCCGTCCATGGTGACCGGACGGCAAATATTATTTTCGATATTGTGCTGACCCCACTCGAAAAAATAATGATTGCGTTCGCGCCAGCTCACAACGCCGTTGTGGTAGCGGATTGTTCGGAGCACTGAATCAAATTCGGCGGGGCTGCCCGCAATCGCGGCAGCAAGCACGGTTTCGCAATACGTGACGCAGTCGAACGCATCGTCGCGCACGACAAATTTCTCGGGACGCGCGGGCCCTCCCACCAACGTGTAGCCTTCATAGCGGGAACCACGAAGTGAACTGGAAATGTATTCAATCCTTTGCGAAATCGGGCCTTTGCCGCGGGATTCGTTGATGAGCCGGCCGATGCGCACTTCGGTGCTCGAGCCGGGCGTTATTCCCGCGGCCAAGGCTGCGCTTCCACCGACGAGATGGAGCATATGGCGGCGGCTAACGATTAAATTGAACGGCATCGGAGGATCCTGCCGCTATCAGTCCTTCACGACGACCAACCGGTCGGCGCCGGAACTCCGCACCCCAAACCTCGCCCGTGCGGCCAAGCAATTGACGTACAGATGCGCCGCGCCTGTCGCTTGGAAAATTTTCGAACGTCTCGGTCGCAGGATCGAAGCGCAGAATGGCGTTGGCGAGAAAATCAGACACCCAAACTTTGTCCTTGCTGTCGACATAGACCGCGTAGCACCCGCCCTTGCTTTTGGGCAGGCTCCAAACTTTCCAAGCTTTGCTCATCGGATCATAGCGGCCGAGTTCTCCGCTGTTCCAAAGGCTCACCCATAACAGCCCTTTGGAATCTGACCAGATTCGCCGCGGCCCGACGCCCACCTTGGGTGGCGCAACGACCAGCGCATCACCGCTTACGGTGTCGATCTTGGCGATGTGATCGCCCGCAAGCGAAGCGTACCAGACATCACCGTTAGGCGTCGTTGTGATGCCATACGGCCCGGCGCCTTTTGGTGCTTTCCAGGCCTCAACTTTTCCGCTTGCAGGGTCGACACGCCCGTACACACCACTTTGGCCGGTGAACCAAAGAATTCCTTTGCGATCGAAGGTCGCGGTATTGAGATTGGCGTCGGGGAATTCTTTCGGAAGGGGAAAAAGTATGACGGCTTTGGTCGCGGGATCGAAACGTGCAATCGCGTTTTGACCACCCTCGGTGATCCAGGCAGCACGATCGGGGCCCACGATAACGCCATGTGGCGCGGCGCCTTTGCCAAGCGATATTTGCACGGCCTTTCCGGTCTTCGGATTTAAGATGCCGAGAGCGCCTTGCGATTGAGCAGTATACCAAACGCTGCCATCTGGCGCCGGTGCGACATCGTGCGGATGTGCGCCGCGCGGCACGTCAAAATAGGCAACGTCTGCGGCTGACGCTGGGCGGCCACAAAGCAGCGCGACCGCAGCCACTGCGATTGCAATCCGAGTTAATCCCGGCGTGCGCACCATGTGCGTTCACTCCGCCGTTTCGTGTTGCCGCACTGCCCAACGTTCGGCGGATGCGTCATCAGCCGCTTTGGCTTCGACCCAGCTTTTCCCGCCGGCTTTCTCGACTTGTTTCCAGAACGGCGCACGGGTCTTTAGATAATCCATTAGAAACTCCGCTGCCGCGAATGCCGCTTCGCGATGCGAAGACGCGGTCGCAACCAGGACGATGTCTTCGCCGGGCACCATGCGCCCGTAGCGGTGAACAACCGTCACACCGAGCAATGGCCATTTCTCTGTCGCTTGCGCCACATGGCGCTCGATCTCGGCTTCCGCCATGCCGGGATAGTGTTCAAGCGTGAGAGCAGCAATCGGCTCGCCGTTCTCGGTGCCGCGACAAATCCCGGTGAACGTCACGAGTGCGCCGATGTCGTTGCGGCCGCGCGACAGCGTCGCTGCTTCCGCGGCGACGTCAAATGGCTCTCGCTGCAAGCGCACAGTTGCTGTCATGTTCTTAATGTAGCCCGTCGGGGACGATGAGGCTATCCGCCTGTCATGGGCGGAAAAAATGCGATTTCACCGGCATTCTTGATCACGGCATCGGGCCGCACGTGCTTATGATCGATGGCGGCGCGAATGACATTCATGTTTTTGAAAGCGTACGCATATTCGTCCCCGCGCGAGGCAAGCCACGTCATTAACTCGCCGACCGTGGCTATGCTCGGTGGGACTTCGACGATTTCCTCAGGCTTGCCGACGCGTTCGCGCACCCAGGCAAAGTAGCGCAGCTTCAGGGTCATTCATCAATCATATAGCGCAAGCCAGCGCGCATATAGTCCCAGCCGGTATAGAGCGTCAGAATTGCAGACAGCCACAGCAAGAGAATTCCCACCTGGGTCACGACGGGCACAATTTTGTCGCCGGCCTCGCCTGCAATCAAAAATCCGATTGCGACCATCTGGGCGCTGGTCTTCCACTTCGCAAGCCGCGTGACCGGCACACCAACCCGAAGTTCGGCGAGATACTCGCGCAGACCAGATACAAGAATTTCGCGGCAGAGGATGACGACCGCGGCCAGTAGCGTCCAACCGCGAATGGTGTCCTCTGCGGCCAGCATGAGGAGGCAGGACGCTACAAGCAACTTGTCGGCAATCGGATCGAGCATCCGGCCGAGCGATGACTGCTGCCCCCACATTCGAGCAAAATAGCCATCGAGAATGTCCGTTACGCCGGCCGAGATAAAAATCGCCAGCGCCGCCCAACGTAGCCACAGCGGGCCGTCGAATATGCTCTGCCAATACATCAGGCCTACCACCACCGGTACGGCGGCAATACGCGCATAGGTCAGTAAATTCGGCAGCGCGAGAGGGCGCGCCGGCAGCGGCCGGGAGCTGATGGCATTCATGCCGGAAAAGAACACCCGCGCCGCGGTCAGGTCAACCGGCGGTTAGCGTGAAACCCCAACTGATTTCGCAATACTACTGGATTGGTGGCTTTGGCAGGCGGCTTTTGCCGGGCTCCATCACGAAAGTCTGATCGAGCGAGTACCATTCACCCTTCACGTCGCCAGCCGGCGCCGGCCCATCGTGGCGCACGTAATTGCCCACAAGGGCGCGAGTGACACCGAATTGCACGTCGGTTTCGAGTTTGTCGTCGTCGTTGACATAGATCTGCGAGATCAGGGTCTTGAAGTCCTCTTTAAATATCAAAAAATGCAAGTGCGCAGGCCGATAATGATGCCGGCCGGTGGCACGCACGAGATCACCCACCGGCCCGTCGATCGGAATTGGGTAGCCGGCTGGCTTTACGCTGCGGAAGCTAAAATGGCCCTTTGTGCCGGTGATGAATTTGCCACGCAGATTCATTGGCGCCTGCTTGGTATCCTGCTGCTCGTAGAAGCCTTCCGGCGATGAGTGCCAGATGTCGACTTCAGCGCCGGCGATCGGCCTGCCGTTCTGATCCTTGACCCAGCAGTCGACGAACAGCGCCGGACCCGGCGTCGGCGATCGCACGATTGAGCAACCGCTTTCCGTGCGCGGCGAATTCATACGCCAGAATGGTCCGAGCAAATTGGCAGTGGTCTCGGTCTGACCATTGTTGCCATTATTGAGAAGACAGATCAGCGTCGAGAATCCGAGTGAGCCGGACATCAAAACAACTTCGTTGTGCTTGTCGTCGGTTTTCTGCCCCAGCCTGACGACGTATTGCACTGCCTTCTCGAACTCCTCCTCTGTGAGGTGCACATCGCGCGCAAACGCGTGCAGATGTTGAACCAGTGAAACGAGGATTTCCCGGAGTCGCGGCGGTTGCGTGTTCTTGAAGGCTTCGCTCACGACTTTGGTGACGTCTTCCTGCCGCTCGATAATCATTATGGCTTCCCGTCTATTGAACTGCTGAATCGTGGAAGAACTCATATATCTTCCGCGCCGTCTCTGCATTAATTCCGGGGACCTGAGCAAGGTCGGGCAGGCTTGCCCGCTCGATCGCTTTCACAGTGCCAAAATGACGCAGCAACGCGCGCTTCCGAGTGGGGCCAATCCCGGGAATTTCCTGCAAACCTGCTTCGCGAATGTCTTTCTTACGCCGCACCCTATGAGAACCGACGGCAAACCGGTGGGCTTCGTCGCGCAACCGTTCGATGAAATAGAGCAAGGGATCGCGCGGCGGCAGCTTGAACGGCTCTCGCCCGGGCACAAAGAAAGTCTCCCGCCCCGCATCCCGATCAGGACCCTTCGCGATAGCAACGAGCGGTACATCGGTGACGCCGAGCGCGCTCAGTGTCTCTTGCGCCGCCTGAAGCTGGCCTTGCCCACCGTCAATAAGAACTAGATCGGGCCAGGGTTGGTCGTCGTCTTCACCTTTGAACGCGGCCGCGAGAATTCCACTCGTCGGGCTACGGGGATTTTCGGTGAGTAATCGTTTGAAGCGGCGCTGCAACACTTCCCGCATCATGCCGTAATCATCTCCGGGCGTTAAATCGGCCGAACGGATGTTGAACTTGCGATACTGGTTTTTGCGAAAGCCTTCCGGTCCGGCAACGATCATGGCGCCTACCGGATTGCTGCCGGCAATGTGGCTATTGTCATAAACTTCAATACGGCGAGGCGCACGCGCCAGCGCGAAGACTTCCGTCAACGCACCAAGCAATTTCTGTTGTGACGATGTATCGGCAAGCTTTCTCGCCAGCGCCTCGCGTGCGTTGGCTAGCGCATGTTGAACCAGTTCTTTACGCTCACCGCGCTGTGGCAGACTGACTTCAACTTTGCGTCCGGATTTTGCGGTGAGCGCTTCGGCTAGTAGTGCACGCTCCTCAAACTCGTGCGAAACGAGAATGAGCCGCGGCGGAGGTTTGTCGTCGTAGAACTGCGCCAAAAACGCGCTCAAAACCTCATTCGCTCCGATCGCGCGGTCAGCTTTCGGGAAGTAAGCGCGGTTGCCCCAATTTTGCCCGGTGCGGAAGAAGAAAACCTCGACACATGAATACCCGCCGGCCTGGTGCACGGCAAAGACATCGGCCTCTTCCAGGCTCCTGGGATTGATCCCCTGGTGCGACTGGATCGCAGACAGCGCAGAGAGACGATCGCGATAGATTGCGGCGCGCTCAAAATCGAGCGCAGTGGACGCCCTGTCCATTTCGCTAGCCAATTCTTTCTGAACGAGCCGACTGCGACCGGAGAGAAATTCATTGGCTTCGTGAACCAGCTCTGTGTAGCCGGCGAAATCAATCTCGCGCGTGCAAGGAGCTGAGCACCGCTTGATCTGATACAAAAGGCAGGGCCGCGTCCGCGCCTCGAAATATAAATCCGAACATGATCGCAACAGAAACGCGCGCTCGAGCGCATTGATCGTACGGTTGACTGCGCCGGCTGAAGCGAACGGCCCATAGTAGTGGCCCGCTCGGGTGCGCGCGCCGCGATGTTTCAATATTTGCGGTGCCCAATGATCTGAGGTGATCAGGATGTAAGGGAAGGACTTGTCATCGCGTAACAGAACGTTGAAGCGTGGCCGCAACCGCTTGATCAGATTGGCCTCAAGCAGCAGTGCCTCTGTTTCTGTCTTAGTGGTGACGAACTCCAGTGTCACCGTTGCCGCAATCATCCGCGCGATCCGGTTGTCGTGACCGGTCGGCCTGGCATAAGCCGTCACTCGTTTTTTGATATTTTTGGCTTTGCCAACGTAGAGCACGTCGCCATGCGAATCGATCATTCGGTACACGCCAGGCGCAGACGGCGCCAATTTTGCGAAATGCACGATTGCGGCACGGCCCGCGGCGAGCGTGCCACTAGGCGTGTTTTCAAGCTCCGGCTCCGGCAGCGAAGGCTCCTCGTCCTCCTCGCGCAACTCGCTTGCCGGATCGATGTCTTTATTTGTGCCGTTCATGGGAATGAAGATAGTGCGCGTGTGCGTGCACGCTACTCCACGACCTCGCTGTCAGCGGTACGCCAGGACAAATGCTGCCCACCGTCGACGGGAATTGTGACGCCCGTGACACTTTTTGCCTGGGCGAGATAGAGCACGGCCGCGGCGATGTCATCGGGTCGCGGCCCGTGTTGAAGTGGCAGACTTTCTGACTGCGCGGCAAATTGGGCCTCAGTCTGGCGAGCGCTCGGTAACGTGGGGCCTGGCGCTACGGCATTCACCCGAAGTTTCGGAGCCAGTGCCTGGGCCAGCGTCACGGTCGCCGTATGGAGTGCACTTTTGCTCAGAGTGTATGAGAAAAATCTGGGATTTGGTTTGAGAACGCGCTGGTCGACAATATTGACGATTGAGGCATCGGCGCCGGCAGGCGCCTGCGCGGCGAAAGCCTGTGTGAGAAAAAGGGGTGCCGCCAGATTGACAGCCACGGCGCGCTGAAAGCGTGCGTGGGAGAGAGTCTCGATATCGTCCGGCTCGAACTCGCCGGCATTATTGACCAGAAGCGACAGTGGGCCGAACGCCGCCGCGGAAGGAATAAGCCCCCTCACCGCGTCGTGGTCGGCAAGATCTGCGAGCACAACGCTGGCGCGTCCGCCTGCACCCACGATTGTAGTTGCAAGCCGCTCGGCGTCGTCACGCGAATTGTTAGCGTGCAGCACGACCGCATAGCCGGCGCGCGCCAGTGCCAGCGCAATTGTGGCGCCGATCCGGCGCGCTGAGCCGGTGATTAGAGCCAAACGTGGAGTTTTTGTCGTGCCGTCCGTCATCCCCTGCCATCCGTACGGTCTGTCTTGCTTGTGAGCTTGCCAGCGGTTCTTGGTGCTGACGCGCGGGCGATGAGCCGGCTCAACGTTATAGTAAATGCGGGCTGACCTTGCATGGTAAACAGAACCCTAGGAAAGCATTTAAAAATAAGAGTTCTTTAGGGATACCAACTCGCAATGATTAGCGGTTCATAACCGCTTAACTTAAAAGGCCCGATAAATCTTCCACGAAATGTCGAACTTTCGCCGGTGCGCCGGCGTGTCCGCTCCATGTTTTGCGCATCCAACCCGCGCAGAGAGCGGGAGTTGAGTGGAGGGTAAGATGAAAAAGACAATCCTCGCGATGACAACGGCAAGCGCGATCACTGCCGCAGGTTCGGCAAGCGCCGCCGATCTGCCACGCGGCCCCGCGCCCTACTACGCACCACCTCCGGCCAGCGTCTACAGCTGGACTGGACCCTATGCCGGCGTCAATTTGGGCTACGAATGGGGCAAGGTCACCAATAGCAGCATCGATCCAAGCGGCGTCGCTGGCGGCGGCCAAATCGGATACAATTGGCAGATTGGGCAGGTCGTGCTCGGCGTTGAAACCGATATCCAGGCCAGCGCTGCCGACGACACATTCGCCCCGTACAAATTCTCCAATCCATGGTTTGGAACACTGCGCGGCCGTGCCGGCTTCGCAATCAACAATATGCTCCTGTACGGCACCTTCGGTCTCGCATATGGCGATATCAAAGCTGAGTTCGGCGGCATCGACGAGAGCCGAACCTCTGTCGGCTGGACTGGCGGCGTCGGCATGGAGGTTGGCTTCACGCAAAACTGGTCGGCGAAAATCGAGTACCTCTATATGGATCTCGCTAGCCGCTCCTTTTCTCTCACCGGTGTCGATAACGGATTGCAGGCGAGCTATCTGCGCCTCGGTGTGAATTATCACTTCTGATCGCGTTGAAACGCGGTCCTGGGAACCGAAAAATCCCAGCGAAAATTACGAAAGCCCCGGACCGCGGTCCGGGGCTTTGTCTTAGGTGCAATCGCAATCAGAATTCCGAATTGCCGAGTATCGATTGCGCGTAACAATTAACCGCTGACAACCAGATTGACGGCTTTTGGACCTTTGCCTTTTTTGTCCGGTTCAACGTCGAAGCTTATTCGCTGCCCCTCATTCAAACCCTTCAGGCCGGCCTGTTCGACTGCGGTGATGTGAACGAACACATCGCGTCCACCGTCATCCGGTTTAATGAAGCCATAGCCACGTTCGCCATTGAAGAATTTCACGACACCCGTCTGCGCCATCGGGAAAACTCCTCTCCCCACTGCTCCGCTGCCGGCCCCACGCACGACAGCTCGGCTGGACATTCACAATCGGGGAAAGCGTCGGCCGTACTGGCCTCAGTCAACTCCGCCGGCCCCCACAGGAGGCGGAACGTCACTGCCAGCGCGGAACTACACACCAAGTGCGGCTCTGTGGAAAGAGGCCCAACGATTATTGAGGAGCCGAGACCCCTGTCCCAGCGAGCCAATCGACGCGAAATCCGCCCTTTCCCTGGTCCCCGAGGATGCCGGCGAGGACCGGCAGGATGGCATTAAGTTCGTTTTCCAATGGCCACGGCGGGTTGATCACGATCATTCCAGCGCCGTTGAGCCAATTCGGATCGCCAAAGGGCGCTATCATGATTTCGGCCCGGAGGGCCTTGGAGAGCGGAAGCCGGCGAAGGCGTTTGGCAAGAGCATCGGCTTCAACGCGCCCTTTTATAGGATACCAAAGGGCGTATATCCCGGTCGCCCATTTCCTGTGTGCAGCCGCAAAACCATTGGCAAGACGTGAGAATTCGTTATCCGCCTCGAACGGTGGGTCGACCAACACCAGGCCGCGACGCTCTTTCGGCGGCACATAAGCGTTAAGCGCCGTCCAGCCATCGATTGTCAGAGTCTTGATACGAATATCGCCGCGCAAATTGCGGGCGAGCGCAGCTGCCGTCGCTGGCTCAACTTCACAGGCAATCAAGCGGTCTTGCCGGCGAAGCCAAGCGCGCGCGAGCGCGGGGGAGCCGGGATACACGCGCAGCCGGCCGCGTTCATTCAGCGCGCCAACTACGTCCAGGTAAGGGGCAAGCAACGCCGAAACTGTTTCGGGAAGCTGCGCCGTGACAAGTTTCCCAATGCCGGCGTGCCATTCGCCCCCACGGGTCGCTTCCTCGCTGGTGAGGTCGTAGAGGCCGGCTCCGGCGTGCGTGTCGATCACACGGAAAGCGGCGGGCTTCGCCCGCAAGTGGTGCAAGATGCGGCAAAGTACCGTGTGCTTGAACACATCGGCAAAATTACCAGCGTGGAATTCGTGGTGGTAGTTCACTGTCGGACCTGTCAGCTCCACACGAGGGCCCGTTACGGCCGACGAGCCGAGCTTATGCCACAAGCCGTGTACAGGAATCTCGCGCGCCTATCCGCCGCCGCGGACTGCAGGCATCGCGACGCTGTTCTGACGGCAGGTGCGGCGTGCGATTTCACCACAATCGCGGAAGGAAAAATCCTTATTCAGGCACAGCCGCACTTCAGTGAGCCGCTTCCGGTCGCAGGAAACTGCCATCGCCGCGGGTGAAAGTCCCGGATTGGCTTTTGCAAAAGCCTCGGCCACTTCGCCGGGCGTCACGGCGATCGGTTTATCGAGGTCCAGATACTCGGCCGGAATCTTCACCAGCGACCGAGCCTTGCGTACGGTTTCGAAGTAGCCGTGCGGTGAAAGGCCAGAACAAGTCCCGTGCTGATCCCATTCATGGAAGATCAGACGCGGGCTTGGCATCAGATCGAGCATGCTACCGACGATGGCCCGGTTAAGCCTTGGAGGCGGCACTTGGCAGTAAGACGGAAAGCCGCGCTCGTATTGCGGCCAAAGCCCGTGCACGACGAACGCAAAAGGACGCCCGGCACATTGCTGGTCGGGTGCCCGATTGGGCGCGCGAGCCTGCGCTGCCTCGCAATAAGACGGCGACCAGGAGAGCGCCAAAACATAGAAATCGAATTGGCCCGGTTCGCCCTGACGACGGTCCTGAGCGAGAGCTACGACGGCAAAAATAAAGGTGAAGCTGAAGGCGGCGGCGGCCATGTGTGCCAACCGGTAAATGCGACGACGGCTCATGGACGCCCTCACGAGAACAAATCGGAAATTGATCTTCAGCGACGGTTCCCTACAACGGGTACCGCAATAACAAGAACAATTCAAGAACAAACGAGAATAAACAGTGATCGATTAGCGGGCGTACGCCTATGGCCGCGCCATTTTGCAGGCGGGGTTATAGGCCCAGTTGCGGTCGAGCCCGACCACGCACCATTCCACCCCCCAGGTCATCCCGATCATGCCGGTATCCTCTCCGATCGAGTAGTTGACGGTGTGCTGGCGCCCGTCACTGACACTGGCCAAGGCGGTGCAAAAACGGCGCGGAATGGTCTCCGGCGCCCATGGCCGGAACGCGATTTCGCGAACCCGGTCAAAGCCGACGATCTGCAAGTCAGAGTTCCAGAATCGGCCTTCTTTCTGAGCAAACCGCGAGGCGATGGTATTGAGAGCGGCCTCACACGGCGGCAGGACGCCGTCGTAGCGCGGCCCGATCAAGTAAATGCCCTTTTCTACCCAGCTTGCTGCACCGGCAGATGTGACTGCGCCGATTGCAATCAGGGTTGCCATCGCGAGAAATCGAAGACGATAAGGCCCAGCCGTCATAAGTGCGCTCCCCGAACCATTGGCAAGTTTAGCACAGGTTTTGCCCGGTACACCCGGATTGATACACAAGTTTGGGAAGCCGTCATCAAAACTGCTGGGCGACCGGAGCCGACAGCTTGCTCACCCCGAACCGTGCCAGTCGCCCAAAACCGCCTGGACCAGTGTGAGCGCCGCAACTGCGGCTGTGTCCGCGCGGAGGATGCGGGGGCCGAGCGCAATTCGAACGACGTTTGTCAGTTTGCTCAGGATCAACCGCTCCTCTTCGGCAAAGCCCCCCTCTGGACCGATCAAAACGGAGAGCGGCTGGGCCAGACCATTCCGGACTGCTTTCAGCGCGGCGACCGGGTCGGCGACAACGGCGCCTTCATCGCAAAAAATCAAGAGGCGGTCGGCTTTTTCCGAAATCCGGCTGAACGGCATTGGTTCAGCCACGTCCGGAATCGTTATAACGCCACACTGTTGAGCGGCCTCGATGACGTTGGCCCGCATACGATCGAGATTGACGCGAGCCACCTGCGTGTGCCGCGTTATGACCGGCTGGAGAAGAGAGACGCCCATCTCCACCGCCTTTTGAATAAGGTAATCGAGCCGCGCATGCTTCAGCGGCGCAAATAAGAAATGCAGATCGGGCATTGGGGGTTGCGCGCGCAGGCGGGTGCCCACCGTGGCAGCGGCCGCCCTTTTGGCGGCAGACGTAAGGCTGGCCTGCCACTCGCCGTCGCGGCCATTGAAAAGCAGGACCCGGTCACCGACTTTCAGCCGGAGCACGTTCAGTAAGTAATTTGCCTGGTCCCGGTCGAACAAAACTTCGCCGCCGCCGGATAAGGGCGCATCAACATAAAGCCGGGGGGTGCGAAAGTCGTAATGCGGCATGGATTAACGTGGCACAGACGGAACCAACCACCGATTTACGCGGTCTGACGCGGCTTCGCGAGGCCTTTTGCTCCACCTCCTCCTTGCCGCCTTCCCGACGCAATCGAGCTGTTATAAGCCACCCCAGAACCGTCCGGCTGATATATAAAGCACCGGCGAAGGGAGACTTCAGTCCATGAGCTTGCGCAGCGCATTTTTCGCCGCGTGCTTGATTTCGCTATCTGTCGGGGCCGCGCGCGCGCAGTTCCAGCCGGCGCCGGCTCAAGCGCCGCAACAAGAACAAATGCCGCCTTGCGTGCAGGAATTCTTCAAACTGCGTGACGACGCAGAAAAAAAAGGTTTGGCGATCAAGGCTGCCAATGAGCGCAAAGCCACGCCAAAAGAAGCCTGCCAATTGTTCGGCGCATTCGTTGCCGCCCAATCGAAGATGCTCAAATACGCTACCGACAATTCGGTGTGGTGCGGCATTCCTCCGCAGGTTGCCGTCAACCTGAAGCAAAGCGTCACAAAGATGTCTGAGGTGCGGACCAGAGTTTGCCAGGCCGCTGCCTCACCGGTTCAGCAGCAGGGACCAAGCCTGAGCGATGCGCTCACCGGTCCCGTTCCAGACTCCAATAACATCAAAACCGGCCGTGGGACCTTTGACACCCTGACCGGCAGCCCCATCGGAAAATGAGCGAGATGTCCGGACGCGTCTCCGATGCGACCGGAAATTGGGTCGACGGTGTCGCGCCGCCTTTCTGCCGCCCTTACCTGAGACTTGCCCGTCTCGACCGGCCAATTGGTTCGTGGCTTTTGCTCATGCCATGCTGGTGGTCGGTAGGCCTTGCAGGAATGCGCGAAGGCCATTTTCCGAGCCTTTGGCATATCGTTTTGTTCTTCGTTGGCGCTTTCGCGATGCGGGGCGCCGGCTGCACATGGAATGATTTGGTCGACCGCGACCTCGACAGACTCGTTGACCGCACGCGCTCACGGCCAATTCCGTCGAAACAGGTCACAATCGCGCAGGCCACTGCCTTTATGTTGGCGCAAGCATTCATTGGCCTGCTCGTCCTCATCCAGTTCAACCGTTTTACGATCGCGACCGGTCTCGCTTCGCTATTGGTGGTGGTCGTCTATCCTTTTATGAAACGCATCACCTATTGGCCGCAGATTTTTCTTGGCCTCGCATTCTCTTGGGGCGCGTTAATGGGTTGGCCAGCCGCATTTGGTCGGCTCGACCTGCCGGCGTTCATACTTTACGCCGGCTCAATTTGTTGGGTGATCGGCTACGATACGATCTACGCCCACCAGGACCGCGAAGACGACCTTCTGATCGGGATCAAATCGACAGCGTTATTGTTCGGTGAACGTACCGCTCCGATGGTCGCGAGCTTCTATGCTTGTGCGGTTGTGCTCATCGCCGCCGCAGGACTGATGGCCGGCGGCCGCGTAATCTTTGCACTCGGTGTGATCGCTTTTGCCGCGCATTTGGCCTGGCAAGTGACGCGGCTCGACATAGACGATCCTGCGCACTGCCTTGTGCTGTTCAAATCGAACAGAGATGCGGGCCTTATCTTGTTCGGCGCGATGCTGATCGACGCCGCGATCGGATAATCAAAGCCGACAATGGCAATTGGGGCGACGCGCAACAGGCGCATCGCCCCGCGTTCATCAAATGCCGCGATTATGGAAGTCGTAGAAGCGCTCGATGTTCATTTGTAGAAAGGCCTCGTAGCCACCCCATTTCTCGTATTTGGGTAGCTTGATCTCCTTTTCGGCGTCCGCGTAGCTCTTGCCATCGCTCACGGCTTTTTTCACTGCCGCCGACAGGTCCTGCAGGTAGGCTAACTGATTGCGCGCATCATCCTTGGTACCGATCTGGCGTCCGCCGGGTCCAGGATGGCCTGCGATCAGCCTGTCCCAATCCATCGCAATTACCTTCTTCAGGCCTCCTTCGATTTCCGGAATATAGGTGTCAGCCATTTCGCGGAACTGAAGCGCTCCGAGGGGAATCCAGTCGACCGTGAATATAATTTTTTCCTTCGGCAGCCGCATCACCAGCGTGCTGTCGGAGTGATTTCTGCCGAGGTAGATAAGCTCGAGTGTGGTACCGCCGAGGCTGATCGTCTTTTGCTTGTCGACCACCTGGTCCGGAACGACAACATCATCCGGCTTCAATTCCAAAATGCGAGCCTTGGCATTTTTGTGCGCGATAAACGTCCCGCCAAGATCCTTGAACGGCTTACCACCGGCAATGTGGTCGTAATGGGAGTGGCTGTAGATCACGTACTTGATAGGCGCTTGAGTCACTTTCCGGATTTCTTCGATGTAAGCTTTCGCCGCCGGCCGGCGCAAACTAATGGGATCAGTGGCAATGACGCCCGCCTTCGTTACGACGAACATTGCCTGATGGTTCTCGTATCGGAAGATGTAGACGCTGTCGGTGCCGTCGACCTTTGTGGTCGCGTAAACAGGCCTCTGCGCTGTTTGCGCGAACGCCGATGTCAACAGCGCGGCGGCGAGCAAGCCAGCCGCGACGCTCCATATGCCGATCCGAGACATTGTAATGCCTCCCCAGTAAATTGTTGCCGCCACTCGCGTGACGGTTGGTTGATGATGTATCGGGGAATAGAACCTCGCGCCTGGCTGGTTTATTCCCAGTCGGGACGCTGATAATCGACAATGGTTTGTTAGTGCAGGGTTAGTCGTTCTTGCGCAGGAGAATCGGGCTGGCGGACGGGGTGCCACGTCTTGTCGGCTGAAACGGCCATGCGGTCGTTGGATGTCCGATCCGCCGAACTGGTCACGAGTCCATATCCATTTTCGATATCGGCGTCGCCGTCGGCTCCAGGAACAGCAATCGGTGTCTTGTCGTATTTGCGAAACACCGACCTCGGCACCGATCCGGTATAGGCGGGATTGCGCTGCTTACCTGCATAGAGCGCACGCGCGGTCGCCGCGGCGACGTCTCCGGAGATCGCTTCCGGCCGACAGGGACGGTCGCCACTGGAACGTCGCATCAGGTCGACATGAATGTGATTGTAGTGCGCGGTATTGTAGCCGGGCGCCAACACAGTCGTAAAATTATCGCAAGCGGCGAGATGAACGTCGTGCAGGAACCCCTGCTCTTCCGGCGTGCCGCGCCAACCCTCCTGCACGGTAATCCTTCGCCCGTCGGCGAGCGTAAAGGCGGCAATGTCAATCGCATTGCCAAAAGCGTGCTCGGAAACCCCTGATCCGCCCGAGCCGACCATGCCGCGACAGGAATAGGCAGAGATTTGCTTGATCTCGACGACCGGTGCACCAAACCATCGCACTGCCGCGGGTTGCACACTGTCGCTGACCCAGCGGTCGAGTGCGGAAACGATTGGACAGGCGAGTGTCGCTGTGGGCGTGAGCGTTGCGGGCGCGACCGGCCCAGTCATTTGAGGTGCGCGGACGGGTCCCAAGGCAGGCGGCGCGCGCGGCGACGGTTGATATTGCGGCGGCGCCGCGTAGGCGCGCTGCGGGTAGGCTGCGGGTGCCCGCCGGCGCGGCAATACAGCGTCGTCGGGGATATCGTCCGGCAACGGGGCCGCGTTCGGCGTGACGCCCGCCTCCATACCCGGTGCACTGAGTGATATCGGTTGCCCGGCGGGCGCAATCGCGTTTTGCCGTTCGGCCGGAGGGGCACCGGGGACCCAGCGCATTTGCGGCGCAGACGACATTTGCTGCGACCCACGAGGCATCGTTTCGACCGGCACCGGGGCGACCTCTGCCGGCGGCGCATAACGCGGTTCATTGATAGGCCAACGCGGCATCTGCGAAGGCGCCGTCGGGATTGACCCGGGCGGCCTCAAGTCGTCCGCATAGCCGACGAGTGGACTGCTCTCGCCCAAGGCCGAAACCTTGAGCGGGAAATCGGCGCCGCACATGCCTGGGCCTTCGATCGGCTCAGCTTGCACGACACCCACGCCAATTTTGACGGCGCCGGATTTCATGCACGCCACTTCGGCCTCGTGCCGCCACGGCGCCCGTTCACCGGACATAAATCCGCGTCCGCAACCAGCGAGCGCCAGCAGCACACCCGTGCCGACGAGATAGAAACCCAATCCACCCTTCATACCCGCGAAAATGCGAGGAGTTTCTTTAACGAGGCTTCAACGCTCGTTGGTGGCAATTCCGTTAAGGATAAGGATTCCTTGCCAAATCAGCTTTGCGCTTGAACCGCCCGGCCCTTTCGGTACACATCGCACGGGGCACGCATTTTGGGCGCACGAAACGTCCGAAAACCGGTTCTCAGGTACTCGTGCGTTCGGGGGATGCAATGGAAGGCAAGGCCAGGTTCATTTTTCCGGTCATCATCAGCGCACTGATCGTGTTCGTGGTCAGCGCTGTCGTTACTTTCACAAACATCGGATTTCGCGCGGACTTCGTGCCGCGATGGCTCAAAGCCTTCTTCACCGGCTGGCCGGTCGCAGCGGTGCTGGCATTTATTGCTGTTCCCCACGTGCGCCGCGCAACGGACGCAATCGTGCGGCTGATCGAGGGATAGATTTATCGCGTCACTGCGAAGCGGGCTTGATCCCGAGAGTGTCGCCGATCTGTTTCACGGTTGCGCGCTGGTCATCAAGCGCCGCCGCAAATTCGGCCGGTGTACCCGCATTGACCACCTGCCCGGTGGCGCTCAATTTCGCCTCGATGTCGGGATCACTCACGACCTCACGAATATCAGCCGCGATACGGTCGCGGACCGCGGGTGGAAAATCTCGCGGGCCGAACAAACCGACCAGCCCATCAAATTCGAGAGACTTGTATCCCGCTTCCGACGCCGTTGGAATGTTGTCTAGGGCTTTCGCATGTTGCCGATTGGTCAAAGCGATCACCTTGACCTTACCGGCCTGTACCCGCGGCCGCATGATCGCATAAGCACCAACGAAAGCTTGAATGCGCCCTTCGGCGAGATCGTTGATAGCCTGAACCGCATCTTTGTAAGGCACTTTGGCCATATCGAGGTTCTCGGTTTTCAGCCAAGCGGCGAACAGCAAATCATTGGCGCCTGTAACGGATGCGTAATTTAATTTTCCAGGCTCTGCTTTGATTTTGGCGGCTAGCTCCTTCACAGAAGAAACATTGAGATCGGCCGGCACGCCGAGTGCGATAAGCGTATTGGTCACGCGCGCGATGGGCGTGAGGTCTTTCGGGTCATAAGGCAGCTTGTCATGCAATAAAGGATGCGCGGTGAAGGTGGAAGCGGGCGCAAACAGCAACACGTGGTCGTCGTGCGCATTGAGCACCGCTGTAATTGCGAGGAATGCATCGCCGCCGGGGCGATTTTCGACCACTACTGGCTGGCCCCACTTCGCCGCGAGCTTGTCCGCCAACAGGCGGGCTGTGATATCGACGCCCGAGCCCGGTCCGAGCGGAATGATAAATCGGACGGGACGCTGCGGCCACGACTGGGCCGACGATTGGGCTTGCGCAAATTGGTCCGTCGCGAGCATCGCGGCAGCGCAGATGGCAAGTGTCAACAAAGCTTGGCGCAAGCGCGGCATTGAATCCTCCAAAGAACAAGTTTCTGCGCAAGGTCGATAGAGCCTGACGGCTCGGATCGACCCCGCATTGTAATTTTACGCCTTATCCGATTTGACCGCTCGGCGGTGGCCGGATGCCGACAACTTATTGCGGATTAGCGCAAACTTGTCATCGAAAATACCACTCGCGCTTTTTTTGCGCTGCCGCATCTTTTACCCCCAGCTTTTTTTGCGAAGCGCGATCAATCGGTTGGTCCCGACATGTGCGGTGCGCATATCCGCCCGCCTAAATTTCGCCGGATCGGGACAGACCAATATCGATGCCTTCGCGTTGTGTGCTAGCGTTTCATCACCTCAACAAGGGAGGCACTGCCGTGGACCTTGCCTTGAAGCTGAATGTACTGGCGGTGTGCGCCGTGTTTGCTTTCGTCGGCGCGATCTTGCTAGGAGCATTTTGAGTTCAAGAGGCCGACGACGACGCCATATGAAAAATTGCCGGTGTAAAACCGGTCGAGGGATACAAACACCGGGGAGCTAACTCTCCGGTGTTTCGTTTTTGGATATTACGCCGCTACGATGCTCGGCGAGGCGTGCACATCATAGTTGAGGATCGGCGCCAGCCATCGCTCGCAGTCGCTGACGCTCCAGTTTTTCCGTCTCGCATAATCCTCGACCTGGTCGCGCTCGATCTTGCCGACCCCGAAATATGCGCTTTGTGGATGGCTAAAATACAATCCGCAAACGGCAGCGCCCGGCCACATCGCAAAACTCTCGGTCAGCTTCACACCGACACGCTCACTTTCCAGCAGTTTGAATAACGTACCTTTTTCGGTGTGATCGGGCTGCGCCGGATATCCGGGCGCCGGCCGGATGCCGTCGTATTTCTCGGCGATGAGTTGCTCGGCAGTCATCGCTTCGTTCGGTTCGTACCCCCAGAAATCCTTGCGTGCAAGTTGGTGCAGTCGCTCGGCAAAGGCCTCTGCCAGACGATCGGCCAATGCCTTCACCATGATCGCGGAGTAGTCGTCATTTGCGCGCTTGAATCGTTCAGCGACCTCGTCCTCGCCAATGCCGGCTGTCACAGTGAAAGCGCCGATATAGTCGGCAAGGCCGCTGCTTCGCGGCGCAACGAAGTCGCTCAGCGCTGTGTTGGCGCGGCCTTCGCGCTTCGATAGTTGCTGGCGCAGCGTATGCAATACCGCAATCGGCTCGCCGCGAGCTTCATCGCCGTAAACGAGGATATCGTCACCCTCGGCATTGGCCGGCCAAAAGCCAAGGACACCGCTCGCCTTGAACCAGTTCTCGGCCACGATCTTGTCGAGCATGGCGCATGCGTCTTCGTACAAAGGACGCGCAGCCGGACCATATTTTGCATCGTCAAGAATAGCGGGAAATTTCCCGGCAAGCTCCCAGGTGGAGAAGAAGGGCGTCCAGTCGATATAATCGATGAGCTCCTTGATTGAATAATCGCTTAAAACCTTCGTCCCGAAGAAGCCCGGCTTTGGGGGCTGGTAACTTCCAGACCAGTCCAGCTTGAGCGCATTGGCGCGAGCCGTCGCGAGCGGCAATCGCGCTTTGTCTTCCTGCGCGCGGGCGTGCGCGGCGGCAATGCGGGCGTATTCTCCACGCAACTCGGCCACGTAACCGGAGCGCGTATCGACCGACATCAACGACTGCGCCACGCCGACCGCGCGGCTCGCGTCGTTGACGTAGACCGTCTGCCCACGACGGTAATTCGGGTGAATCTTAACCGCGGTATGGACACGGCTTGTGGTCGCCCCGCCGATCATCAACGGCAACTCGAAACCCTGCCGCTCCATTTCCGCTGCGACATGGCACATTTCGTCAAGTGACGGCGTAATTAAGCCCGACAGTCCGATGATGTCGGCGTTATGCGCCTTGGCGGTCTCCAGAATTTTGGCCGCCGGCACCATGACACCAAGATCGACGACTTCGTAGTTGTTGCATTGAAGGACGACCCCCACGATGTTTTTGCCGATATCGTGGACGTCGCCTTTTACCGTCGCCATGATGATTTTGCCGTTTGAGCCGCCATGCTGGCGGCCGTCCTTTGCTTGCTCCATGAAAGGAAGCAAATAGGCAACGGCCTGTTTCATCACCCGTGCCGACTTGACGACCTGAGGCAGGAACATTTTTCCCGAGCCAAAGAGATCGCCGACGATATTCATACCGGTCATTAATGGACCTTCGATCACATCGAGCGGACGTGTCGCGCGGATCCGCGCTTCCTCCACATCCTTTTCGATAAAATCGGTAATTCCGTGCACGAGCGCATGAGATAGCCGTTTTTCGACCGGCTGCTCGCGCCATTTAAGATCGACTTCTCTCGCCTCCTGACCGGCGCCGTGAAATTTCTTGGCGATATCGAGTAGTCGTTCGGACGCATCGGCCCGGCGATTGAGCACCACATCTTCGCAGGCCTCCCGCAGTTCAGGCTCGAGATCGTCGTAAACCGCAATCTGACCGGCGTTGACGATGCCCAGGTCCATACCAGCCTTGATGGCGTGAAACAGGAACACCGAGTGCATGGCTTGCCGCACCCGCTCGTTGCCGCGAAACGAAAATGACAGGTTCGAGACGCCACCGGACACGTGCGCGTGCGGTAGATTTTTACGAATCCAGCGCGTTGCTTCGATAAAGTCGACGCCGTAGCCGTTGTGCTCTTCCATACCGGTCGCGACAGCAAAGATGTTCGGATCGAAGATAATATCCTCGGGCGGAAAGCCGACCTGATTGACCAGGATGTCGTACGCGCGCTTACAGATCGCCGTTTTGCGTTCGAGCAGAGTCGGCCTGGCCTTTCTCGTCGAACGCCATCACCACGACTGCTGCACCGTAACGGCGAACCGTGCGGGCGTGTTCGATGAATGCGGCCTCGCCTTCTTTCATCGATATCGAATTCACGACGGCTTTGCCTTGCAGGCACTTGAGACCGGCCTCAATGACCGAGAACTTCGATGAATCGACCATCACCGGCACGCGAGCGATATCGGGCTCGGCAGCAATGAGATTGAGGAACGTCGTCATCGCCTGCTCGGAATCGAGCAAGCCCTCGTCCATGTTGACGTCGATCACCTGCGCGCCATTTTCGACCTGTTCGCGCGCAATCGACAACGCCGCCGCATAGTCGCCAGCGGTGACCAATTTACGAAATTTGGCAGAGCCCGTCACGTTCGTACGTTCGCCGACATTCACGAACGGAATTTCGGGCGTGAGTGAGAATGATTCGAGACCTGACAGACGCAATTGACGTGGTATCTCGGGTATAGGACGTGGGGTCTTTCCTTCGACAGCTTTTGCAATCGCCGCGATGTGGTCGGGCGTCGTCCCACAGCAACCACCCACAACGTTCACCAGGCCGGCCGAAGCGAATTCGCCTAACAGCTCGGCCATGAACTCGGGGCTTTCGTCGTAGTAGCCGAATTCGTTCGGCAGCCCGGCGTTCGGATATGCGCAAACGAATGTGTCAGCAAGCCGTCCCAATTCGTCGATATGCGCACGCATCTCGCTCGCGCCCAGCGCGCAATTTAGGCCGATGGTCACAGGGCTTGCGTGCTTGACCGAATTCCAGAATCCGCCCGGTGTCTGGCCCGATAGCAGCCGTCCGGACCGATCGGTAATGGTGCCGGAAATCATCACGGGCACGTCGAGGCTGCGCTCTGTGCAGATCTCTGCAATCGCAAAGATTGCCGCTTTGGCATTGAGTGTATCGAAGATTGTTTCGATCAACAGCAGATCGGCGCCGCCATCGATCAGTCCACGCACTTGTTCGCCATAGGCGACACGTAATTGATCGAAAGTAATCGCGCGAAATCCCGGATTGGCGACGTCCGGCGATATCGACGCCGTTCGATTGGTCGGCCCAAGGGCGCCGGCGACAAAGCGGCGGCGGCCGTCTTCTTTTTGCGCAAGGATTGCCGCTTCCCGTGCAAGCGTCGCACCGGCCTGGTTCAACTCGTAAGCGATGCCTTCCATGCCGTAGTCGGCCTGGGCAATCGCTGTTGAGGAGAATGTATTGGTGGATACGATGTCCGCGCCGGCACGAAAATACGCGAGATGAATGTCGCGAACGGCGTCAGGCCGGCTCAAATTCAGCAGGTCGTTGTTGCCGCGCACCTCACGATTCCAAGCGTCGAAGCGTGCCCCGCGGTAACCTTCTTCGTCGAGCTTGAGACCCTGGATCATAGTGCCCATGGCCCCATCGAGCACAAGGATGCGCTGCTTGAGCGCCTCGACAAACTCTGATCGAACGCTACTGTTCGGCATGCGTGACGGCCCTTAAGCCCAGCAGGTGGCAGATCGCGAAGACGAGATCAGCGCAATTCATGGTGTAAAAATGGAAGGTGGTGACGCCGCGGTCGACAAGGTCGAAAACCTGCTCTGCGGCGACGGCGGCAGCGATCAGTTTGCGCGTGGCCGTATCCTGGTCGAGACCATGAAACCGCTCCGCGAGCCATGCGGGGACAGAAGCACCGCAACGTTTGGCAAAGCCTGTCGTGGCCTTGAAGTTCTGCACGGGCAAGATGCCCGGCACGATGGGGATGTCAATTCCGCGCGCGCGGACCCGGTCCAGATAGCGGAAATAGACATCGTTCTCGAAAAAGAATTGCGTGATGGCGCGGCTTGCCCCGGCATCGACTTTTGACTTGAGCATGTCGATGTCTGCCTCAACGGTCGGGCTATCGGGATGTTTTTCCGGATAGGCCGACACCGAGATTTCAAAGTCGGAGGCGATACGTTTGATGCCGGCGGTGAGATCGGCGGCGTTTTGGTAGCCCCCAGGATGGGGCGCATATTTTGTACCGGCGCCGCCTGCAGGATCACCGCGCAGCGCCACAATGTGGCGCACCCCGGCGTCGTGGTAGTTGCGCACGACCGCGTCAATTTCTTCGCGTGTCGCGGCGACGCACGTCAGGTGCGCCGCCGGTGTCAGCGATGTTTCGGCCAAAATTCGTTTGACCGTTGCGTGGGTGCGCTCGCGGGTGGTGCCACCTGCGCCATATGTCACTGAAACAAAGTCCGGCTCCAGCGGAGCCAGTCGTTCGATCGATTCCCAGAGGATCTTGTCCATCTCTTCGCTATTAGGCGGAAAGAATTCAAATGAAACGCCGATGCGGCGCGCGTCGCCACGCGTGAAGCGGCTCAGGCGGACTGGACTATTCATCACGCCACCTCGCGACGCTGTGGCGTCGCCATCAGTGCGCGCGTGTCGCGCGCGAGCCATAGCGACACTGCGATTTTGCCATCGGAGCCCGGCTCCGGCGTAAGAGATTTATGCAGTACGGGTTCGAGGCCCGATGCCGTCATCCACTGCGTAATCGTTTCGGGAGCAAACCCCAAACGGCGATGCGCGTATTGCTCGCGCAGGAATTCCTGTTCGTGCGGGGCAAAGTCGACCACCAGCAATCGCCCCCCGGGACGGAGCACGCGAGATGCTTCGCGGATGGCGCGTGCGCCGTCGTCGAGGAAGTGCAGCACCTGATGCAGGATGACGACATCGAATGAATCGTTGGCGAGCGGCAGATCGTATAGGTCGCCTTGCCGTACGCTGCAGTTCTTCAACCCGGCGCGCTCCAGCCGATCGCGCGCGAGCAGCAACATGTCGAGCGAGAGATCGAGCCCGAGCCCCCGCTCGATCTCATTCCCGAATAATTCAAGCATTCGCCCGGTGCCGGTGCCGAGGTCGAGCAGCGAGCGGAATGGTTTGTCGGCAAGCGCAGTACGGATCGCATCCTCCACGGCTTCATCGGTCACGTGCAGCTTGCGGATGCGGTCCCATTCGGCGGCGTGCGCGCGGAAATAGGCTTGTGCGGCGGCGGCACGCGCCTGCCGTACCGAGGCAAGGCGCGCTCGATCACGCGCGATCGTCTGGTCGGCGGGATTGAGGCGGTCAATCAGCGCACGCGCGACTTCCGCGCCGCTGCCTTGCTCCGCCAGACGAAAGAATGCCCAGGTGCCTTCGCGAAACCGCTCGACAAGGCCGGCCTCCGCCAGGAGCTTGAGGTGGCGCGAAATGCGCGGTTGCGACTGACGCAAGATATCGGTGAGGTCCGAGACGGTCAGTTCAGCCTCAGCCAGAAGGGCAAGGACCCGCAGGCGGGTCTCTTCACCCGCGGCTTTGAGCGCTGAATTGAGGGCGTCGAAACTGAGCTTTCCGCTCATTGATCCATACACCTATGCCCCCATGGGCAATTTCCCACTATATAAGGATATCTTTATACGTTTAAACGCTTTTCGGCAAGTCTGGAAATAGACCATCGCAAAGGCTGGTTAGCGCCTTCTAAGTAGCGACCGGCGTTCGGAGGCGGTTCTTGGTAGTCTCCTCGCCGACCGCCCAGCATGGGCGGGATAGGACGGCGTATGAGCCCAAGCGACGACTTCGGCATTTGGGACGGCGAAAAGACCGTGGAGCTGCCCGGTGAGTCCGACGCCGGCCTTTATTTCATTGGCCGCATCCATACGCCCTGGAAAGAGCGCAAGGACTGTCCCAAGAACGCACGTGAATCCGAAGCCGTTTGCATCGTCGACGTCGACGCGCGCTGGCGCGATGGCCTCAAGGACGTCGAGACCTGCACCCACGTTGTGCTGCTCTACTGGATGGACAAATCGCCACGGACGCTCGTGCTCCAAGTGCCGGGCCACTACGGTGTCCAGCGCGGGACATTCGCCTTGCGATCCCCCGCGCGGCCCAATCCGATTGCCATGAGCGTGGTTAAACTTCTGCGCGTCGACGGTAACCGGTTGTCTGTCATTGGGCTTGATTGCCTCGACGGCACACCACTCCTCGACATCAAACCCTATTTCGCCTCAACCGACAGTGTCCCTGACGCGGTGGTCGGCTGGCACAAGCGAAAAGACTAGGAGTTAGCAAGATCAATTTTCGCTAATTGGTTCTCACGCTTTAAGGGTTTTTACCTAATCGACTTCAGGGAACCTTTGAACCTTCTCGGTCATTCTCTCACCAAAGACGGGAGGGGGAGAAACCAACGAGGGTGCCATGTCCAGGTCATTCAGTGTTGCCGCGGCTATCGCCGCAACGGCGCTGTCGTTCAACGTTGCAAACGCCGACCCACTCTTTGCTTTCCTCACCCCACCCACTCAAACTCAAATTGAACCGCAAGCCGTCGAGCCCGCACCGGCCGATGAAAACGATGACGCTCAGGTCGTGGCTCCACGCTTGCAACGCCAAATCGTTGACTACGCAAGCAACGAACCGGCCGGGACTGTCATCATCGATACGCCTCACACGTTCCTCTATTACGTACTCGGGAACGGCAAGGCGATGCGTTATGGCATCGGTGTCGGCCGCGAAGGCTTTACCTGGTCCGGTGTAAGATCGGTCGAGCGCAAAGCCGAGTGGCCGGATTGGTATCCGCCATCTGAGATGCTCGCGCGTCAGCCATACTTGCCGCGCATGACTGCCGGCGGTCCCGGCAATCCGCTCGGCGCGCGCGCTATGTATATCGCAGGCACGCAATACCGAATTCACGGTACCAACGCGCCGAGCACGATTGGCAAGCAAGTGTCGAGTGGCTGTATTCGCCTGACCAACAGCGACGTGATCGATCTCTACAACCGCGTGAAGGTCGGCGCCAAGGTCATCGTGCTGCCGCAGACAGCGAGCGCGCATGCGAAGATTCAGCTAACGAAACTTCAGCAAGCTTCGTATGCCTACGCGCCGCTGCCGCAAAGCCGTGCACAGAAGACGTGGGACAGCATCCGCCCAGCCGGCCGATAATAGAATCCACGGCAACTTCCCCTGAATGACCCGGTTTTGAGCCGGGTCATTTTTTGCATTGGCATACAGAGCGCCGGCGGTTACTGATCTCTCCATCGGGATCGGGAGTCAGTTTATGCGTATTGCAGCAATGGCGGCGGGTGCAGTCGGTGGGTATTTCGGCGCGCGCATGGCCGCGGCCGGACACGACGTTTTCTTTATCGCGCGTGGCGCCCATCGCGACGCGATCGCTAAAAACGGCCTCAAAATCGAAAGCGTGCACGGCGATTTACATTTGCCGAAACCGAACGTCACAGACGACCCAGCCAAAGTTGGACCGGTCGACATTGTGCTATTTGCAGTGAAGCTGTGGGACACAGAGACGGCAGCAGCGGCAGCGCACCCTCTTCTTGGTCCGAATAGCCGACTGATTACATTTCAGAACGGGGTCGATAGTGTCGATCGCATTTCGTCGGTAGTTGGCGCAGAGCGTACGATTGGCGGCGCCGCTTACATTGCGACCACCATCGCATCGCCAGGCGTCATCAAGCACACCAGCCAATTCGCGACGATCCGATTCGGTCGCGCCGACAAGCGTCCGGACGATACGCTCAACGCTTTTGTCGATGCGGGCAAAGCGGCCAAGCTCGACATTGCCCTGTCCGCCGACATCGACCGTGAGCTCTGGCAGAAATTCATCTTTTTGACGGCCATGGCAGGTTCAACGGCGGCGTTGCGCTCTCCGATCGGCCCGATCGCCGCAGATCCCGAATTGCGCAACTTCTTTCGCACGCTGATGGAGGAGGCTTTTGCGGTCGGCAAAGCCAAAGGTGTCGCGCTGGATTCGGCCTATATCGACGAGCGTATGAATTTCGTCACCAACAAGGTCGAGCCCGGAATGAAAGCCTCGATGGCGCACGATCTCGAGCGCGGCAACCGCCTCGAGCTCGATTGGCTCGCTGGCAAAGTGCGCGCGCTTGGTCGTGAATTTGGAATTCCGACACCGGCGAGCGATACGGTCTACACCGTGCTCAAGCTCCACCGCATGGGATCACACTGAAACACAGAAGGAGCCCCGGCACGCGGCCGGGGCTCCCCCGTGCGCAACGACTGGAAAGGGGCAAACCAAACCAGCCGTCCCGGCACATTTTAATCGACGCGGGAAATGCCGCCGCCGAAATGAACTGAAATCTCAGGAACACGAATGTCGATACGACGCATGCTATTTAAAAAATGGCCGCACTTGCGTGGCGCGGCCATTTGCTAAAGAACAGTAGTCGCTTCGAGGCCACCCAGTTCAGAGGGGAAGAGTGGCACCACATTCGACCCAGTTTTGCGTCAATCCGCCTTCGTCAGGATCATTGATTCAAATTAAGGAACGGGGTTAGCCTTGAAACCGAGGAGACCTATGGACCTTGCCGCATCCAGCAAAGCGTTGGATCAACACCCGTTCGTCGCGCGGCTTTTGCAGCACGTGGATCTCGATCCGGTCGATTTGAAAAATCTCGACGCCATCATCGACGGCGAAATATCGATCCGGAAGCGGCGAGACCTCATCGTTGACGGCTACGTGTATCGCAAGCTCTGCTTTGTGAAGGATGGCTTTGCCGTGCGCTATAAACTCCTGCGCAACGGCAAGCGGCAAATCCTCAACGTCGTGCTGCCCGGCGACATCGTCGGCATCCCTGGCAGTTTTTATGAACGGGCGGCCTATTCCGTCACAACCATCACCGATCTCACGATGAACGTCTGTGCACTCGATGCCTATGTGCAGCTCTGCTACCGACGGCCCCAGTTCGGACTCGCTCTCAGTTGGTTCGCCGTGCAGGAGGCAACCAACTATGCCGAGCACATCATCGACGTCGGGCGCCGGACTCCGATCGAGCGTTTGTCGCATTTCCTCCTCGAGCTGCACGCGCGGCTATTTGCCGTTCGGCGCGCCGAGAAAACGAGCTTCGCCTTGCCATTCTCACAGGAAGTGATGGCGGATGTTTTGGGGCTGAGCGTCCCCCATCTCAACCGGATGATACAGCGCCTGCGGTCGGAACGGCTGATCGCGGACAGCGACCGCAAGATCGAATTTATCGATGTGGACGCGCTGCAGGCACTCGCGCACTACCAGCCGCACGAATTGGCGCCAGTACCGTTACCGAAATCCGCCTAGCCACATCAGACGAAACGGGGAATTGGCCCGCGTTGCGGTGTGGTACGGCCGCCGAGATCGACAAATTTCTTGTCGACATAGCACCAGCCCCATCCTTCGGGCGGATCATAGCCTTCGATGATGGGATGGCCAGTCGCCCTGAAGTGCTTGGTGGCGTGCTTGTTCGGCGATGAATTGCAACAACCGACATGGCCGCACGTACGGCACACCCGCAAATGAACCCAGGGAGAGCCAATTTTGAGACACTCTTCGCATCCGAGCGCGCTCGGTGTCACGTTCCGGATGCTGCCTGTGTGAGTGCACATTTTGGTCATGAGGTCTCCGACGCTTACGCCCAGCCGCAGGCAACATTGTCATCGCGGTTAGAGCGCCAGCCGCAGCAAAAATGGCAGCAATCACCAATCCAATCTGGTAGCCGGCCGAATATGACGCAACACCTGCGGAAAGCGCAACACCGCCAAGCTGCGCGACGCGGCTCACGGCATTGTTAATTCCAGACGCGAGCCCCTGATCATTGTCCGCAACGCTTGACATCACGGACGCGGTGAGCGGCGCAATGAGTACCGCCAAAGAAATTCCCAGCAACGCCATCGGCACGATTACACCGAAGCACGAGCGAAGCGCTCTTGCCGAATGCCAGCAACAAAAAGGCGAGTGCCGCGCCGAGCGGCCCCGCCACTAGCATTGTGCGAGCACCAATCTTGTCGGCCAAGAGCACCAAATGGTTGCGAGAGGAGACCAACGCCGAGCGTAAATGGAAGGAAGGTGAGTCCCGCATTGACCGGTGACAGGCCGCGGCGGTCGATGAGATCAAAGGACAAAAGAAAAAACATAATCGACAGGCCGGTATAGACTAGCAGTGTCGCGATATTCAGCCCAACGAAGGTGCGGTTGCGGACAAGCCGCGGTGGCGTCATGGGATGCGTGCTCGCGCGTTCCCAGAACGCATATCCGACGAGCGCTGCACCGCTAAGCAATGCGACGACCGTAATTGCAACCCCGTTCGTCGCACCCGTCTTGTCCGGCCCGATTTGGCTGAGCGCCCATGCCATCGCTGCAAGTGCGCCCGCAAGGATTGCGGCACCAGCAAGATCAAACCCGCGCGCGGCATGCTGGTCAGCCGGTGCATAGCGGACCAAGAGCGCGACGGCGAGCAGCGCCAGCGGCGGATTGATCGTGAAAACCCATTGCCAGCCGAAACTTTCGGTGAGCCAGCCGCCAAGAACCGGGCCGCCCGCAGTGGTGAGAGCGGAGGCGGCGGCCCACACACCGATCGCACGATTACGTTCGCGCCTTGGGATATGTCGCGCCGATAAGAGCGAGGCTCGACGGCGTGACGATTGCGGCCGAAATTCCCTGCAGGACGCGAAATGCAATCAGCCACTCGATGGACGGCGATATCACACAAGCCGCCGATGCCAGCCCGAACCCGAGACAGCCCACGGCCAACATTCTCGCCTTGCCGTAGTGATCGGCCAGCGCCCCGCCGATCAGCGTCAGTGCGGCGAGCGCCAATATGTACCCATTGAGCACCCACTGCACCGAGGCCAGATCGGCGCCAAAAAACGCACGCAGTTTCGGAAGTGCGACCGTCAATGCCGATCCATCGATGAATGCCATCGAGGATGCGAGCACACAGGCGGCGAGAACCATCCTGCGACGCTGCGGCGCGATCTCGCGGCCCAGCGCGCGCGGGCATGGTTCGGCCGCAATTATGCCGCGGTCGCAGGGCTCGACGAAGGGCTGCGCCATGGGGATTTATGGGTAACACGCGCGAAAGGCGCGCGAAATGGCGGCGGCGCTAGCGCACAGACCCCACGCCGCCTAACATTCGCCGGCGGGCGAATCGAGCAGAACATGAGCGGCGGACTCGCCACTTTCATTTACTATGCGACGGCACCGATCCGGCTGTTTGGCCGATCGGCGAAATTTCGTTTGATCGTCTGCGCCACGTTCGTCGTCGCTATCTGCTTCGCCGCGACACTCTGGGCCATCAATCGCTTTGGGTCTTCCGATACCGGACTGCCGGAAGCGCTCGCTATTCTGCAACCGCCGCGGCCGTTGCAGTCGGTGACGCGCGCCTCACATGTCATTGCTCCAGTTGCGGTCGCACTTGCAGCTATCGGCCATTCGCTCGACGCTGGCGCACCGCGCGAATTCGCCGGCAAGAACGACAATCCGGTCACGCAATTGCTCGGCCAAGCAGAGATTGGCCTCACCGTTTCGCGCGGGACGATATACACGACCGGGCAACCGGGTGCGCTCACGATCGTCACACCGATGAACGGCACCATTCGCGTCACGGGCCAAATCGGGGCCAGCGCCGGCAAGGCGGCGGGTGGCATTGGCGGTGCGATCGGCGACCTGCTTGGCAGCGGCGAAGTCGGCAAGCAGATCGAGACTCTTGCCACCAAAGCGCTCGATCAGCGCGCCGATTTTCGCGGCAACGTCATCGTGACGTCGCGCCCGCGGATTACATCTGCATGGCGCATCGAGCCCAACCTCGCCGGCCGCCTCGATTTCGGCGATACCGGCACCAATATCGCCGGCATCAAGGTCAACCTAGCGAACGAGATCAAGCCGCTGCTCGATCCTGTCGTCAACAATCAGATCAACGCGCTGCAATCGCGGCTGCACAATGATCCGATCATCGAGCGCACCGCGCGTGAGCAATGGGCCAAGATGTGCCGGTCTATTCCGCTTGGCGGTGAAAAAACCGGCTTGCCACAACTATGGCTTGAGATGCGTCCGGTCCGTGCCGCCGCCGCGCAGCCGCAGGTCGACGTCCGCAACGTCACGATCACCATCGGCGTACAAGCCGAAACGCGCATATTGCCGAACGAGACCAAGCCGAATTGCCCGTTCCCGGCGCAGCTTGAGCTCGTGCCGCAAATGCAGGACGGAGTGCTCGCCGTCGGTGTGCCCATCGACGTGCCGTTTACGGAACTCAACAAGCTGATCGAACCGCAACTCAAGGGCCGACACTTTCCAGATGACGGCAGCGGACCGGTCGACGTCGAAGTGCTGCGCGCAAGCATCGCCGCCGCCGGCGACCGCCTGCTCATTTCGCTGCGCGTAAAAGCGCGTGAGAAAAAGAGCTGGTTTGGATTCGGTACGGAAGCGACTGTCCAGATTTGGGGGAAACCCGCGCTCGACCAGCAGAACCAGGTCCTGCGGCTCACCGACATTTCGCTCGCTGTTGAATCAGAAGCCGCGTTCGGTCTGCTCGGAACGGCCGCACGCGCGGCCATGCCTTATTTGCAAAAGGCCCTCGCCGACAAAGCAACGGTCGATCTCAAGCCGTTCGCCAATGATGCGAGGACGAAGATCGCCGCTGCGCTCGCGGAATTTCAGCAAGTCGGCAATGGCGTGCGGGTCGATGCCTCCATAAATGCCGTGCGCCTCTCCGGCATCGAATTCGATGCGAAAACGCTGCGCGTCATCGCGGAAGCCAATGGCGCCGTGAAGGTCTCAGTGTCCCAATTGCCCGGGATGTGACGCTGAGCGGACGCCGAGCCTTAGTTGAATTTATACGCGAGACCGAACGTCACCGTGTGCGTGCGTAGCCGGACATCGAGGGTATCAACGGAAGAAAAAGCAGAGTCGACGAGTTCGCCAGAACGCGCCACGTTAAAAAGTGAACTGCCGAAATCGGCATAACGATATTCGGCGCGCGCGAGCCAATGATCCCAAAGCATGGTCTCAAGTCCACCACCGACCGTCCATCCGACCCGTGTCGTGGCCTGGGTAATGCTCGACGGACCGAAATTCGTGATCACCGCGGTGCATGCGCAGACTGAAGTAATGTCGTAGCGCTGCCACGCCACACCACCGGTTGCATATGCGAGTAACGTGGGCATTACAAGATACCCGAGGCGGCCGCGTAGACTCGCGTCCCAGCTCGTCCTCACCGACAGGGTATCGGCGCTGTTCGGAATCGATCCCATTCAAACCGGTGGGCAGAAATACTCCGTCGCGCGTGACGGTCTTGTGGGCAAAGCCGAAATCAGGCTCGATGCCGCTGACCCAACTCGGCGCGAATTGCCAATTGAAGCCGACGTAGGGGCTCGCGCGGAATGCGGTGCCGGTTAAAGTGTGAGCGGTCTGTACCCCGGACAGGTCAGCATCGGCAAAGGCAGCACCAATACCGGCAGCCGTCAGCTCTGACACGAGCGGCGCGTCGGTGACTGCCGAGCGGAAACCGAGACCAGCACCAGCGTAGAACCCGGTCCAAGACACCGGCGCGGCTAGTGGAGGCGCCTTCAGGGGAAGATCCGCTGCCTGCGCCGAGCCGACGATAGCGAGCGCAGCAAGCACGGCGCTTCCGAGCCTTATATTTTTCATTGAGTACCTCGTCGGTCACGGCAAATAAATCGAGCAACGCCGGTATCGACGGCGCTCTTCGAATTCGAAACTAAAGATCGAGGTGGGAATCGCTTGGGCAGACGCGACGATGGGTTCGCCAACCGCGACAATGCGCGGCGTTTTACATCCGCTAATGCAATATCCGCGGGGGCCTGTTGCATTTCGGTGACGAAGCTAGGCGCGCAAAGCCATCGGGGGCGCCGTGATGGAGGACCCCAATTCCACAAGCGGCCGTTGCCCGCATTGACACCCCTGCCGCCGCGCATACATTAAACACTGTTCCGAGGGGTGCCCGGTTTGGGCTGAGAAAAACCCTTTGAACCTGATCCGGGTCATGCCGGCGAAGGGACAGGACACTTCGATGCATACATCGCTGAACATCGCGAGGCTGGTGGGCCCTGTACTTTCCGCGATCGGCATCGGAATGCTGGCAAACCAGGCGACCTACCGCGACATGGCGGCACAGTTCCTCGCGGGGCTGCCCTTCATCTATTTTTCCGGCGTCCTGATGGTGATCGCCGGTCTCGCCATCCTCAACGTGCACAACGTCTGGACGCCCGACTGGCGCAGCACGATCACGGCGATCGGTTGGTTCCTGACCGGTGTCGGCGCGTTTCGCATCATCGCACCTCAGTTCGCCAACTTCATCGCCGGCGGGATCATCGCCAATGCCGGATTTTTCACCGGCCTGGGAGTCGTCCTGCTCGCAGTCGGCGGTTTCGTCACTTTCAAAGGTTATGTCGCGTGAGTGTCGCCATCCAAATGGGGGATATGACCATGGAACGCTCGCATTTTCTCGCCAAACTGATCGGCCCTGTCTTTATCGCCGGCGGCATCGGCATGTTGTTCAACACGACTGTCTATCGCGCGATGTTTGAACGCGCGCTGCATGACCATATGATCATTTATCTCTCTGGTGTCCTTGCTCTCACCATGGGGCTTGCCATGGTGGCCGTGCACAATGACTGGAAGTGGCACTGGCCGCTCATCATCACCGTCATCGGCTGGCTTGCGCTGATTGGCGGCACGGTGCGCATGGTCGCGCCGCAGGTCATCGAAGCCTATGGCCTGGCGGCGCTCAGCACGCCAAACTTTTTCATCATCGACGGCGGGATCGCTGTGCTGCTCGGCGTACTGCTGAGCTATTTCGGCTATCTCGATCCGCCACAATTGTCTCCGGAGCGTGCGTCCGCGCGCGGCCGGCCGCGTCCACGGAGGAGAAGGTAAAATGAACATCCACGATCCCAACGTCGCCCTCCCGAAGGTCACCACCGGCGCCCTGCCCGCCTCGCGCAAGGTCTACGCGAGCCCTGAGGCCGCACCCGAGTTGCGGGTGCCGATCCGCGAGATCACGCTCGAAGCGTCGTCGGGCGAGCCGCCGCTGCCGGTCTACGACACAACCGGGCCTTACACCGACCCGGGTGTGGCGATCGACGTGGAGAAGGGATTACCGCGCGCCCGCATCGCATGGGTGAAAGAGCGCGGCGGGGTCGAGGAATATGAAGGCCGGCCGATCCAGCCGGTCGACAACGGCAACGTCACAGGCAAGCACCTGGCGCGCAATTTCCCCAACACGCCGAAGCCGTGGCGGGCGATCACCGCCTTCTCCGCTCATTCCCGCGAAAGCGGGAATCCAGAGAGTCGTCGGCCCTGGGTCCCCGCCTACGCGGGGACGAGCGGAACACGGATCGGCACCCCATCACCCAGTACGAATGGGCGCGCGCCGGCATCATCACCAAAGAGATGATCTACGTCGCCGAGCGCGAAAACCTCGGCCGCAAGAAACAGCTGGAACGCGCCGAAGCAGCGCTCGCCGACGGCGAGCAATTCGGCGGCGCGGTGCCCGCCTTCATCACGCCGGAGTTCGTGCGCAGCGAGATCGCGCGCGGCCGCGCCATCATCCCGTCCAACATCAACCACGCCGAACTCGAGCCGATGATCATCGGCCGCAACTTCCTCGTGAAGATCAACGCCAATATCGGCAATTCCGCCGTCACGTCGTCGGTCGAGGAAGAAGTCGAGAAGATGGTGTGGGCGATCCGCTGGGGCGCCGACACGGTGATGGACCTCTCCACCGGCCGCAATATTCACAACACGCGCGAATGGATCCTGCGCAATTCGCCGGTGCCGATCGGCACTGTGCCGATCTACCAGGCGCTGGAGAAAGTTGACGGCGATCCCGTCAAGCTCGACTGGGAATGCTACAAAGACACGCTGATCGAGCAATGCGAACAGGGCGTCGATTATTTCACCATCCACGCCGGCGTGCGGCTGGCTTACGTGCCGCTCACCGCCAATCGCGTCACCGGCATCGTGTCGCGCGGCGGCTCGATCATGGCGAAGTGGTGCCTGTCGCGGCACAAGGAATCTTCCTCTACGAACGCTTCGACGAGATCTGCGACATCATGCGCAAATATGACGTGTCGTTCTCGCTGGGCGACGGCCTGCGTCCCGGCTCGATCGCCGACGCCAACGACCGCGCACAATTCGCCGAACTCGAGACGCTCGGCGAGCTCACGCAGATCGCCTGGAGGAAAGGCTGCCAGGTCATGATCGAAGGCCCCGGCCACGTGCCGATGCACAAGATCAAGATCAACATGGACAAGCAGCTCAAGGAATGCGGCGAGGCGCCGTTCTATACGCTCGGGCCGCTCACCACCGACATCGCGCCCGGCTACGACCACATCACCAGCGGCATCGGCGCCGCGATGATCGGCTGGTTCGGCTGCGCCATGCTCTGCTACGTGACGCCGAAGGAGCATCTCGGCCTGCCCGACCGCGACGACGTCAAGGAAGGCGTCATCACCTACAAGATCGCGGCGCACGCGGCCGACCTCGCCAAGGGCCACCCGGCGGCGCAATTGCGCGACGACGCGCTGTCACGCGCGCGCTTCGACTTCCGCTGGCAGGACCAGTTCAACCTCGGGCTCGATCCCGACACCGCGCGCGAATATCACGACGAGACGCTGCCGAAGGAAGCGCACAAGGTGGCGCATTTCTGCTCGATGTGCGGGCCGAAGTTCTGCTCGATGAAGATCACGCAGGACGTGCGCGACTACGCCGCCACGCTCAACGACAAGGAAGCCGGAATGGCCGAGATGTCGGAGAAGTTCAAGGCGATGGGCGAGCAGGTCTATGTCGACGCGGAAAAGGTGAAGGAGAGCAACAAGGCGTTCTGAGTCCCGACATGACCGACACAACAGAACTCCAGCATTGGCAGGATCGCTACTCCACGCCGGGCTACAGGTTCGGCAAAGAGCCCAACGAGTTTCTGGTCCGCTGCCGCTCGCTTTTGCCGCGGACCGGAAAAGTTCTAGCCGTCGCCGATGGCGAAGGCCGGAATGGTGTCTGGCTTGCGCGACAAGGTCTCGAGGTTCTGTCGATCGACTTCTCTCCTGCCGCCTTGGCCAAGGCGCGCGCGCTCGCAGACGAGCATCGTGTCGCGATCACGTTCGTTGAAGCCGACATTCACGCGTGGTCCTATCCGGATGACGCATTCGACGTAGTGGTTGATATCTTCACCCAGTTCAGCACGCCGGCCGATCGCGCACTGAAATGGGCAGGTATGCGGCGAGCGCTCAAGCGTGGCGGATTGCTGATTGTCGAAGGATACACACCCAAGCAGCTCAATTATGGGACCGGCGGCCCGAAACAGGTCGAAAATCTCTATACGCGCGAAATGTTGCAACGCGCCTTCGGCGATCTCGCTGATGTCGATATCGTCGAGGAAGAGCGCGAATTGCAGGAAGGCCCCGGCCATTCCGGCATGTCGGCATTCATCGGGCTGACGGCGCGGAAACCCTAGCCGTAAACGCGCAGGATGGGTTGAGCCGTTGCGAAACCCATGGACGGGAAAGAAATTCAGACGGTTGCCGCCGCCCGCGCCCGCGCGCCGGTGGGAATTGTCGGTGGCGCCTTGTTGAGCGTCTCGATAGCGAAGCCCGCGGCAGCCTTGTATCCGGCCATAAACTCCGCCCGCTCCTTCGGCGGGATCACGTCGTCGATGTTGTCGAAGGTGCCGCCACAACGCTCGTCGACGAGATTCAGCAGCCCGAAAGGTCCGGCACCGCGATTGCGCAGGATGAGCTGCGAGATCGGGCCGCAGAGTTTTTCATCATAAGCGGCGAGCGCCACGGGCGTCACGCCGTGCTCGACCATCATTGCGCCGAGGATACGCGCGTCGACAATCGCCTGGCTGCCGCCGTTCGAGCCGGTCGGGTACATCGGGTGCGCAGCGTCGCCGAGCAACACCACCGGCCCGTCGCGCCAGGTCGGCACCGGGTCACGGTCGATCATCGGATTCTCGAACACGGTGTCGGCACCGTGAATTAGCGCCGGCATGTCGAGCCAGTCCCACACCCAGCCATCGAAATGGTGCACGAAGTCGGTGACCGGCACCTGGCGAAACCAGCCGCTCTGCTTCCAGCCGTCGCTATTGTCCATGGTGACTTCCGCGATCCAGTTGATCATCGAGAGGCCCGTGCGCGGATCGGGTTGGGAGATCGGATAGAACACCACGCGCTGGCGGTGCGTGCCGAGCCCGACGAAGGAAGCACCACTGCGGATCGGCTTGCCCCAGCTCATGCCGCGCCACATCACTGCGCCGCCCCAGTGGATCGGCGGCTGCGTGCGATGCATTTGCGCGCGCACCGCGGAGTGGATGCCGTCGGCGCCAATGAGGAGCGTGCCCTGCGCCTCAGACGCTGTGTCGTCGGCGTGCTCGACGCGAACGCTGACGCCGTCCGCCTCCTTGCGATAGCCGGTAACGCGGCTGCCGAGCCGCACCGCCTCACGCCCGAGACGCTCGACCACCTTATCGAATAGCAGTGTGTGGAACAGGCCGCGGTGCACCGCATATTGCGGCCAGTTGTAGCCGGCCAAGAGTCCGCGCGGCTCGGAGTAAATATCGTTGCCGTTGAGCCCGACCAGTGCCCACTCCCGTGCGGGCAGACCGACCCGATCGAGGTCATCCTTGGATATACCGAGATCGTAGAGTTCCCGCACCGCATTGGGTTGCAGATTGATGCCAACACCGAGCGGGCGCATGTCGCGCACTGCTTCGAAGACAGTGCAGAGCACACCGATCTGGTGGAGAGTGAGCGCTGTCGCCAGGCCGCCAATGCCGCCGCCAGCAATGATGACTGGCTCACGCGTCTCACGGTTACTCATTACACCCGGCCCCGATGCAATCGGATACATTCCAATATCCATTGATGATAGCCAAGGCAAGCTGACAGCGACCGTGGCCTCGCCCTTCGCTGCGCGACGATCTTGTCGTCAATCACTCGATATGCTGGCATTCCACACCATCTCGGGCAGCGATATCATCGAGTTCGGCTACCGTGAGTGCCCGAAAAGGTAGCCTGCGACAGGAGAATCTGGATGGGCCGGTTGCGAGTTCAAAAATCGGCCGCCGCCCTGCTCCCGTTCGTGGCGCTGTTGCTGGCGGGGCTCACATCCGCGCAGGCCGATGACTACCCGTCACGGCCGATCAAGCTCCTGGTCGGCGCCTCGCCCGGCGGCACCACCGACACGATGGCACGGGCGATCGCGCAGCCGCTCTCGGCTTCGCTCGGGCAGCCCGTGCTGGTCGAAAACCGCCCCGGCGCCGGCGGCAACCTCGCGGCGGACACCGTCGCGAAATCGGCGCCGGACGGCTACACGCTGCTGGTCAGCTTCACCAGCCACACTATCAACGCCACGCTCTACCCGAAGCTGCCGTTCGACCCCGTCACCGATTTCACGCCGATCAGCAAGATCGCGACGGTGCCGAGCCTGCTGGTCGGCAACCCGAAGCTTCCCGCGCAAAACCTCAACGAGCTGATCGCGCTCGCCAAGGCCAAGCCCGATAAGTTGACCATCGCGATCGGCGGCATTGGCTCGTCGCTGCATCTCGCCGGCGACCAGTTCAAAATGATGGCGGACGTCCGCATTCTCAACGTGCCCTACAAAGGCACGGCGCCGGCGCTCACCGATGTGCTTGGCGGCCAGGTGGATATGATGTTCATCAGCCTCGTGACGGGAACGGCGCAGGTGCGGGCCGGCAACTTGCGGGCCTTCGGGGTGACCAGCGCGCAGCGGCAGCCGTCATTTCCCGATCTGCCGGCCATCGGCGAAATCGTGAAAGGTTTTGAATCGACGGCGTGGTTCGGCGTTTTCGGCCCAGCGAAACTGCCGGCGGCGATCACCGGCAAGCTCAATGCCGCGATTGTCGCTGCGCTCAACGATCCAAAGATGCGCGAACAGCTCGAGAAGGAAGGCGCAGCGCCGGCCGCCAGCAGCGCGGCCGAATTCGCAGCCTTTGTGCGCGACGACGTGAAGCACTGGGCCCCAATCGTCATACAGTCGGGAGCGAGGCCGGATTGAGTGCAAGGCAATGTGCAGTCCCCGCCTCTTAGCTGTCATGCCACGCTTGACCTTGTTTTTCATCTGTAAACGGACGGCCGGTGAAAGCGCGACTATTTATGGGTGGGGTTTCACACTTCATTCAGAACGGGGCCACGCCGACTGCCCTCATACTTGAGGCCGTGAAATTCTTTTGGGAAATATTTGCGCTGTAACCCATCGATGATTTCGTGCTGTCTGATTATCAGACCCATTTTCGGCCACAATTTTGCAGCGCCTTCGAGATCGACTGCTAGAATAATTTCCCAATCAGGGAAGCCGCGCAAACTGTTCTGCATAAGTTTAACGATTTGTGGCGACAGCATTTTGAGGTTGCTGACATATACCTTGTGCTGTCGGCATCCCCAGTTGTCGTCGACCAGAAAATAATCTGCATGAGCTAAGTAACCGTCTTTGCCAAACCGTCGCAAGAGACCTTCGAGTTGGCTATGTAATTTTTCCCAGTCACGCTGTTGCCTGGCGTCATCAGTAAAATCTTGCATAGGTTTCTCCTTATTCGGCTCCCCGGCCGCGACGAATAAAAAACGTAATTCTCGCATAATAATCCTCATATTGAACTGTCGAATTTTCGGTTCGACCGAACCTATCACCTCTTTCTCGAGAAATTTCGTTGCTTGTTGCGGCGTCATGTCTTCGGATCGCGCAATACCGTTTTCAGTTTTGAAACGATTGAATGCGTCATAAACAGCTTGAGTGTACTCCGGATGACCGTCTCCATTGTTGTGAGATTGCGCTCGAAGAGGGCCAATTGTCGCCTCTTCGAACACTTTGCGCGTTTCGGGTTTTAGCGGTTCGTTGCGGTAAAGCTTGCCAGGGACAAGATGATGACCCAGGGGGCGTGGCGTACCCGGTTGCGTACTTGGCGCCTCTGCGCCCGCACCACCGGACCAGCGGCCACTTTCGCTACCATTGCCCTTCGGCCACCGTGGCTGATCCCGTCTAAACCCGGCCTTTTCAGATAAATAGGCGTGTCTGATCAACGCTGTTTCGAAACGTAATCCCGCAAGTTGATATTTAAGTTCGCCACACACTCCCGCACGCCGCCGTTGCGCTAGTAGCTCACCCAGCTCGCTAATTTCGCTACGGATTTGATGAAGGCCGAGTTTCAGTTGGGTTTGCAGTGCAGTTGACATTTGAACCTTGAATTTAATTCAGTAGTAAGGTATATTTTCCTATACATAGGCGGGCTTAGTGTCAAGTATAAATTCCTAGCCGCAAACGGCGGCAACCCGGTTAGACGCGACCTGTTTTCAGGCGGTGTTATTCGCCGCGGGCACGGCGGTGGCATCCGTGCGACCTCGAATAGCAGAAAATTTTGGTCGTTCGCGCGTCATCTCAGACACGCCACGACAAGGGTGCCCGCAAAAGGCGCGCGCGTTTCGAGAGACATATCCGCTCGTACCCCATATGCATCATGCAGCGCAGACAGCATCAACGTCGCAATCGCATCGAAGCCCGGCGCGCCGCTTAGGTCTCGTTCGTATGAATAGTTTTTTTCCTCGGCCCCGGTTGCAAAACCAAGACGCTCGAGCGCGGCGATAGACACCTGCGGCAAGTAGCTCATGCGCGGCTTCGATTCGCGCTCGGCGTAATAGCCTGATGACGCCTCTCAATAGAGCTTTTCTCGGTTATCGGCGAACATGCATTGCACGTACGCTTGAGGCCTGGCCTTTTCGCTCAAGACGAGAAAGCGATCGCGTTCCTTGAAAGCACTGGGCCGCTCGTAGACAGCTCGTAGGGACGCCGCAAGCAGACAGCGATGAGTTTCGATGAGCTCGTTGCGCGAGCTTGCTGTTTCTGCCGCTGCGTGTGGGCGGAAGCCGAATAGCAAAAGAAGCGAGGCCAGCAGAATGGCTTTTGCTCTGCCTACTCCAACGCCCGCAACATCCATGAATGCACTCCCGAAAGAAAGGATACAACCCGAATTGTCTTACACAACTTATACGTGTATCGACTTTGGGAGGAACCGCAACTGTTATGGCGGGCTGGGTAGTGCTCTCACAGACATGGGTCCAATTGACGCTGGACTCGCCCCGAGCGCGTCTCGACGCGCTTTATCCGGGGAAATTTTTGCCGCCACGCGGACACGGAACGTTTGTCATCGACGGCCCGATCGAACACGTGCAATTCATGATTTAATCGGCGCTCACGGACGCCAAAGGTAGCTTCTTGTTGACCAGCGTTCCCGGTCTCTACGGAGATGTTTCCGATTTCGCTGAACATATCGACGATCGAGGTCTTCATGACCTGGCCCTCGCGCAAAAGGCGTGGCTGTCCCTCGAGTCCATTGATCGGTCCGCAAGCCCGGACGACGCGTACCGATTTATCGGAAAGGTGTTGGTCGAGCTCGCGCCGGCAGACGCCGCGATTCTCGTTCATCCAACGGCTTTCACCTGTCGACGCTTCGATGACGGCGTCCGATGCGCGCTGGCAAGCGGCGACCTCGTCAGGTGAATGGCCGGCGCTGAAAATAAACTCGCGGGACGCCAGCGACAAGCCCCGCCACGACACGATAGGCTTGGCCACAACAATCAATCAGGAGGCGACGATGGACAAGGTTTCGATTGCTGCCGCGCTGGGCCTGGCCATGGCCATGTCGCCGATTGCCGCCGCGAAAGCCGCCGAGCTGAAAGTGCTCGCCGGCGGCTCAATGACGGCGAGCCTGAAAGAGCTCGGTCCGCGCTTCGAAAAGGCGACCGGCCACAAGCTCGACATGACATTCGCGGCCACGCCCGAGCTGATCAAGATGGCAACGTCCGGCCCGTTCGACCTCGGCGTCGTGCCCGTGGACGTGATGAAGGACGACACCGCGCGCGGCAAATTCGCCGGCACGCCGGCCACCATCGCGCGCGTCGGCTATGGCGTTGCGGTCAAAGCAGGTGCGCCCAAGCCGGATGTGAGCACGCCGGAAGCGCTGAAAGCCACGTTGCTGAAAGCGCAGTCGATCACCTTACTGCCGGCGAGCGCGGCCGGGGCTTACGTGCTCAAGGTGTTCGACCGCCTCGGCATCGGCGATGCCATGAAGGCAAAGACAAAAGTGCAGACCGTTCCGGGCGAAATCCCCAAGGCGGTGGCCAGCGGCGAGGCCGAGCTCGGGGTGTTCCTCACCAATGTGCTGCTCGCGCCCGGTGTCGAGCTGGCCGGGCCCTTCCCTGGCGACCTGCAGCAGGAGCTGGTGTTCGTCGGCGCGCCCGCCGCCGACAGCAAGGACGCAGCCGCCGCCAAGGCCTTCCTCGATTATCTCAAGACGCCGGAAGCCGTCAGCGTGTTCAAGGCCAAGGGCGTCACGCCGGGCTGAGGCGCTGGCGGGCGCCGCCAATCTGGTAAGCTAGGCTGCATTCAAGCAGCGAGTTCACCATGACAAAACGCATCGCGGTCATCGGCGCCGGCACCATCGGCGCAAGCTGGGCAGCCTATTTTCTCGCGCGCGGGTTCGAGGTGGCCGCCTCCGACCCCTCGCCGAATGGCGAAGCCTTCGCGCGCCGCTTTATCGACAATGCCTGGCCGGCGCTGGAAGCATTGAAAATCGTGCAGCCCGGCGCCGACCGCAAGCGCTTCGCATTCTACAAAGACCCGGCGGAGGCGGCGAAAGGCGCCGCGTTCGTCCAGGAAAGCGGGCCCGAGCGCGAAGACCTCAAGATCGAATTATTCGCCACGCTCGACGCCGCGGTGGCGCCCGAAACGGTGATCGCATCGAGCTCATCGGGCCTGCTCATCAGCCGCGTGACCAATAAGTGCAAGCACCCGGAGCGCTGCGTGATCGGGCATCCGTTCAATCCGCCGCATCTCATCCCGCTGGTGGAGGTGGTCGGCGGCAAGAAGACAACACCGGAAGCCATCTACAAGGCGATGACGTTCTATCGCTCCATCGGCAAGCACCCGATTCAGATCAACAAGGAAGTGCGCGGCCATGTCGCCAACCGGCTGCAGGCGGCGCTGTGGCGCGAGGCCATTCATCTCGTCAGCGAAGGTGTCGTTTCCGTCGCCGATGCCGATGCGGCGGTCGCCTATGGCCCCGGCCTGCGCTGGGCGCTGATGGGCCCGTCTCTGACGTTTCACATGGCCGGCGGCGAAGGCGGCATGACGCATTTCCTCGAGCATATCGGCGGGCCGATGCAGAGCTGGATGGACGATCTCGGCAAGCCCAAGCTCACGCCGAAAACGCGCAAGGCGCTCATCGATGGCGTCGCGGAGGAAGCAGGCCGTCGCAGCATCGCCGACCTGCAGCGCTGGCGCGACCGCAAGCTGATCGAGATTTTGAAAGTGGCGGGCGAGCCGTGAAATCTCTCCTCACCCTCGCCTGCTTCATCGCGCTCGTGCTCGGCGGCGGCACGCTGATCGGCTTCATGACGCTGCCGGGCGAATGGTACGCAGGGCTCGCCAAACCATCGTTCAATCCGCCGAACTGGATCTTCGCACCGATGTGGACGCTGCTCTACATCATGGTCGCCATTGCCGGCTGGCGCACATGGCAACGCGGCCCGCGCAGCGCCGCCATGGCGGTGTGGTTCGTCCAGCTCGCGCTCAATTTCATCTGGTCGCCGGTGTTCTTCGGCGCGCATCGGCCCGGCGCCGCGCTTGTTGTTATCGTGGCGCTGCTGGCGGCGATCCTCGCCTTCATCGTGCTGTGCTGGCCACGCGACCGTGCCGCGGCGCTGCTGTTTGCGCCCTATGCGGCCTGGGTCGCCTTTGCCACGCTGCTCAATGGCGCCATCTGGCAGCTCAACTGAGGCCTACTCGCGGCGGCACCGATCATAGAATTTCACCACCACGCCGTGGCTCCTGTGCGTGAGCGTGATGAACGTCTTCAGCGCATAAAATTCGAAGTCCTGGTTTTTGTAGCTGTCCGCATCGGGCGCGTCAGGATCGGCGACGAGCGTCTGCGGCGGCTCGGCGTCGATCTGGAGGATCACCGGTTCGCTCTTGCTCCATTGGCCGGAACCCGGGTCGACGGCCGCTGCGATTGTGAAGCTCCCGCCGCGGCAAGTGTAACTGTAGGTTTTTCTCTCTGCAGCAAAGGCCGCGGCCGCCAACATCGCCATCGTTATGGCGACCGCGCGTTTCATCGCCGGACGGCGCCGCTACCGCATCGAGATGCTCATGCCGCTCAGATCGGCGTTGATCTGCAACCCGACCTGCCGGCCGACCAGTTGCAGCACAGCGCCTTTCTCATTGCGCAACACGATCGCCTGCGCGCCGACGACGAGAGCACCGCCCATCCCGGCCGCGCCGTAGACACCGGCGACATCATAGGGGCTGCGGATGTTGGTGACGGTGCCGTTAAAGCGCGTCTCCGATGCGCCGAACACGAGGCCCGCGCTCAGCCCGCCGATCGAGATCGGATAGCGCCGGCCATGGAAAACCACCACGCCGCTACCGCCCGAACCACCGATGAACCAGCCGGCCTTGAACACCCGGAAGCTGATGCTGCCGCTATCGGCGCGCGCCGCCGACGATGAAGCCACGCCGGCGATGGCGACCACGGCGATGAGCGCCGCACGAAGTCCGGATGAGAATGTCATTGTGGTTTTTTCCTTGCGATGGGTGAACGGTGCTGGAGCAATTGTTATTTGCCCGCTGCCTTGCGCAGCGCAGCGTTGATGCGGTCCTGCCAGCCGGGGCCGTCTTCCTGAAAGAAGTCGAGAACGTCGCGGTCGATGCGCAGCGACACCATTTCCTTGGTGCCGGGAATTGACGGCGTTTTCGCCGCCGGCTGCTCGACCGGTTTCGTGGTTGCGGCCTTGAAGGCCTTTTCAGCTTCGGTGCGGGAATTGTATATCGGGCGGCGGGACATGACGGCTTTATAGCATGCGGCCCCGCAGGGCGCTCGTCATCCCCGGGTTTTCCCGCTGTCTCATCGCACGGGGGAACAAGCGAAGAATTGCGCTATGGTCTCTCCTTTACCGGGAGATGACTTATGGCCTCGTTGCTTCAAAACCACATAGCGGTCGTGACCGGCTCAGGTTCCGGGATCGGGCGCGGCATCGCGTTAGGGTACGCCCGCGAAGGCGCGCAGGTCGTGGCGCTCGACATCAATGGTGAGACCGCGGCCGCAACGGCCGCCGACATCGTCAAGGCCGGCGGCGAGGCTGCCCATTTCACGCTCGACGTCGCGGATCGTGCCGCCTGCCGCGCCGTGGCCGCGGAGATCGCCGAAAAAATCGGTCGGGTCTCGATCCTCGTCAATAATGCCGGCATCACCCGGCGCAATGCCGTCACTGGCGATCCGGATACCATCGCAAAGGACTGGCAGGACATCATGGCCGTCAATCTCAACGGCATGTTTAACGTGACGCAGGCCTTCCTCGATGTATTGCGCGCCACCAAAGGGCGCATCGTCAACATCGCCTCGCTCCAGTCGTTCATGCACGTGCGCACGCCCAACTCGGTTGCCTACACCACCTCGAAACACGGCGTGCTGGGCCTCACTCGCGCCCTCGCCGCCGAGCTCGGCAAGGAGGGCGTACGCGTCAATGCCATCGGCCCTGGCTTCATCGAGACGCCGCTCAACGAAAAGGTACGTGCCAGCAATCCTGAGGTGATCAAAATGTTCCTCGACCACACCCCGCTTGGCCGTGCCGGCAAGCCCGAAGATATCGTCGGCCCCGCAATTTTTCTCGCCTCAGACCTGTCAAGTTATGTCACCGGCTCGATCGTCATGGCGGACGGCGGCTATCGGACGGTTTGAACACGGGAGGAAATGCGAGGCGCGGCAGCGCCAGAAATCGGGTGGGGAAATCGGGTGTCTCCGCGTCGCCCCGCACACCATTGTCCTCCACACAGGAGGACGTCATGACCTTTCGCATTCGCGGTCTCGAAGCCGAACAATTCGCACATCTTTTCGCGCTGTCGGACGCAGAGCTTGCGGCGCACGGCGCCGTCAGGAAAATCGCCGATGGGCCCTCCCCGTGCCGCGTCAGCCTCACCGACGCAACGCCCGGCGACGAGGTGATCCTCGTCAACCACGAACACCACGCCGTCGAGTCGCCTTACCGGATGCGGTTTGCGATTTACGTGCGCGAGGGTGAAAAAACCTTCGACGCCGTCGATGCCGTGCCCGACCAGTTGCGCCGACGCACGCTCGCCGTGCGCGGATTCGACTCCGAACGCGATGATGACCGGTTGGGAGCTGATCGAAGGCATATGGCTGGAAGAGGCGATCGAACGGCAGTTCGCCGACCCGCGCACGCGCTATCTCCACATCCACTTTGCCGCACCCGGCTGCTACGCGGCCAGGGTCGAACGCGCATGAGATACGGGCACATCGACAAGAAACCCCGTGATCTCCCCCGCGGGAGCACCACACTGCCTCTACAGATATCGGCCGTGTTTCGTGATGCTCGCCTCAATTTCCGTCTCTAGCGCCGGGTGATCGGCCAATAGCTTGTTCACAAGGTCAACCTGGATTGCCGCAACTGCCGAGCCAATCGCTTTGGCATAAATGGAATATTCGTCCGGGTTCAAACGATCCTTCAGGAACGGCACGAGATCGCCGATCTCGCGAGAGCTTCGCAATGCAGTTCGCGCAATATGGCGAGCAAGATCAATATTCATTGAAATCTCCTTATCGGTTTAAACCGAGCACGAATACAAAACTTTTAGGATTTGGCAATCCGTTTAATCAAATCGCAAGTGTGCCGGTGGTATTTTTCGGACCGACCGCAGGGCTCGAAACGCAAGGCCGCGCCATGAGCGAACCAGCGCCCGCATCGACCAGAGGCAATTACTTCTGCGCGGTCGTCGCCCTGATCACGGGCGCGTATTTCTTCGTGGTCGGCGCAGGATTGCTGCCGATTCCCGGCGGGCCATCCAACATGCACGGCCCCCGGTGGCTTGTGATGTGCGTCGGTCTCGCGTTTTTTCTCGCCGGCGTTGCGATCGTCATTCAAACCCTCGGCCAAGCCAACCAGGCCACCGGCGCACTGCCGTTCGAGGCGCCCCGCTGGATGCGCGCCCTGCAATACCTGGTCGGCCTCACGATCTTTGTATGCTTCGGTGCGATTGCGAGCTGGGTCGCGTTCGGCCCGGGCGAGCGGCAATTCTCCGGCAGCTTCCTGTTCTTTAGCCAGGCGACCAACACTGTCATCGGACGCACCGCATTCGGCATTGGCGCGGTCATCATCTGGCTTTGTATCGCCGCCATTCTCGCCGCCGGCATCCGGAAATTTTTCGACGATACCGGAAAGCCGCGCGCAGGCTGAGGCGAGCGCTACGCCTCACAAAAAATTGTCGTCCATCATATAATCGGGTTCAACGTCGGCATTCATTTCCTGGATGATCGAATTTTCCGGCGACGAGCCGTTGCCCATCGCACCCGGCAATGCTTGCGCCTGCGTGATCATATCGCGATAGGTTTTGTACGCATCCTCACTGCCGACGAACAGGCATTGGCAGTTGTCGGGGTCGACGTAATAGTACCTGCGCACGCCGCCTTTGGTCCGCACGAACATCGTTCGCGCCGGATAATTCCTCAGGCGGGCCACTTCTCCCGGGTTTGTCGCCACACGCGTTTTAAAGCCCGCGTCGACAAGTTTCATGTCGGTTGCTTGTTGCTGCTGCACAAAGACTGGCGCGCCGCTGAGCGCAGCCGCGACGGCTCCAATTGCAAGCGCTTGCCCACCGATCATGAGTTCCGCCCTTTCAGTTTCGCGCGACTATCTCACCAACTGGCAAGGCCGTGCAATCGCATTCGTGCACTGACGATCCTTCTCGATCCGCGCTAGACTTCAATCGGGGGTGATTCATGCGCAAATTTATTCTTGGCGCTAACGCGTTTTTATTGGTGCTGTGGCTGATTTCCATCGCCGTGTCGTATTTCCCGGCTCATCACTTCGATCCGGCGGGCTTTTACGGCACCATCGTTTTTTTCACGCTTCCGGCCGTCGCGATCGGGATTTGGGGCCGGTGGCTCCCCGTCGGAATAGGCCTGACCAGCATTTCGTTGTTCATGACATTCGTGCTCTTTGTCGCTAGCCAGATCGCGAGCTAAACCGGGCCCCACCGATGTCCAACTTCATCTCGACCAACCCGTTCGATCTGGCAATCTATGTCTGCCTGTTCGTCGCCGTAGTCATGGGTTTCATGACTGGACTGCTGCGCAGCCTCGCGACAATCATCGGCTACGTCGGCGGCATGGGCGTGGCGGTCGCGGCGGGCCCGAAAGTGACGCCCATCCTTACGACTTATCTAAAAATGCCGACGCCGCAGACATGGATCGTGTTCGTCGCCATTTTTGTCGCGGCCGGCGCGGGATTAAGCGCCCTGTTACGGCTCGCCGTCAGCGAAATGATCGGCCCCAATGTGAGCATCCCCGATCGCATTGCCGGCGCGATGCTGGGCGCCCTTCGCATCGGGCTTCTGGCTGTGCTGCTGGTTCTTGTCTTCGACCGCATCATACCTCCGGGCCGAGAACCGGACTTCCTGAAGGGATCGCTGTGGCGGCCGGTCTTGTCAGATGCCGCGCAGCATGGACTGCAATCGCTGCCGCCGGAGGTCGAGGATTACATCGACCGGCTGAAGCGCCAGCGGAAACTCTAATAAAACCGCCTCGCATTCGGGGCTTTGAACCTTTCCGCTCCGCAATACGACCAATCTCAGTAGCGGCGCGCCAGTCGCGCGCCGGTGTCGGAAAGGCGGCGTCCATGTCGTCCGATTATCCGTCTGGCCGAACGGCCAAAGGCTATGCGCAGATCCTCGGTGCCGCCCGCGCGGCCGCGTCGATCGCACGCCATACCGCTTTGAATTCAATCTCGCGGAAAGCCGAGCGTGACGAGATCATCTTTCTCGCACCCGACGATACCACGATGACTGCGGCAGTGCGCAGCGCGCGAGATTCGTTGCCTGGGTTCCTCGCCCTAGCGAAACGTCCGGGTCCCAAGATGGAAGGCTTCGCCGTCAAGATCGCTATCCTCGCGCATGACCGGCCCGAATATTTCTGGATTCACCCATTCGCGCATGTCGACGAGCGCTTCATCGGCCAAATCAACAACACGCCCCGGTCGGTCGTAAATCTGAAAATTGGCGATACCGTCACGTTCACCGAATCCGAGATCATGGATTGGTTGTATATGGATGCCGGAAAAATGATGGGCAACTATTCCGCGCGCGCAATGCTCAAGTCAGCGCTCCCACAGGACCGCGAGGCTTTCCGGCGCCGGTTTGGGCTGGATTTCGAATTCTGATCCCGCTGGACCCGCAAAATTGCCTTCAAAGACGGGTTCCCAGGACGGCGGTAACCTTTGCCGCCCACGTGTAACGAACTGGCTGGCACAACCGACCCCGATGGCGCTACGTTATCGGAGTACTATATGAGGTTTCGGGGGTTGCCCATGGCGGAAGTCACCTACGAGATCGTCGAGCATGATGGCGGCTGGGCCTATAAGGTCGACGGCGTATTCTCGGAACCGTTCCCGACGCACGAAGATGCACTAGCGGCTGCGCAAGCAGCCGCCGAGGAACAGACGGTGCCTGGCCACACGGAGACGATCGAATACGAAGACGAGAAAGGTCGCTGGCATACAGAGACTGCACGCGGCTCCGACCGACCACACACACAAATCAAGGACAAGGGCTGACACGTGGCGACAGCGTCAGCATTCGGGAGATCAGAAATGGCTTTGCTGCGGGTTTTCGCTCTCGCACTTTTGCTTGCACCGGTGCTTTCGCCGGCAGCGCCGGCTTTCGCGCAGGCACTTTTGTCGTCGTCAGCGCCGACCATGAAAGACGTCGATCCTGGCGTCGACCACACCGGACGCGATGCCGACCTACCGTCTGAACTGCGCCGTCAGTCGGTGTACTTACCGCACCGAAATGCCGCCGGGCACAATCATCGTGAACACTGCTGATCGCTATCTTTATCTGATCATGGGCAATGGCGTTGCGATGCGCTACGGCATCGGCGTCGGCCGCGACGGATTCCAGTGGGGCGGCACGCAGAAGATTTCACTCAAGCGCGAATGGCCGGATTGGGTGCCGCCGCCCGAGATGATCGAGCGTCAGCCCTATCTGCCACGCTGGATGGCGGGCGGCCCGGGCAATCCGCTTGGCGCGCGCGCGATGAATCTCGGCGCCACTGTCTACCGGATCCACGGCACCAATGCGCCGGAAACGATCGGCCAAGCGGTGTCGTCAGGTTGCTTCCGGCTGGTCAATGACGACGTGGTCGATCTTTATTCGCGCGTGCCGCTCGGCACCAAAGTGGTGGTGCAGCATCAATAGGTGCTGTCACTGCCACAAGCCGAACGACGCCCACTTGGCTTCGGGAATTTCTTCGCCGATCGTGTAGCGGAATGCGACCACCTTCAGGTGGTCCGGCGTCGCCGTGCAACGATATGACAATCCGTACCATTTCTTCCGGCTGCGAAATGCGCCGCCGTTGACCTGAAGCGTGTCACCGGTTGCCACCGGCTCCGACATCGCATTCGCGACTGCACGGTCCGGACGGAACTCCTTCACCTCGGTGCGGATTTGCGACATCGCGGTGTAGTCGCAGAGCTGCTCAAGCCGTTCGGCAGGCGCCAGCATTTCCAGACTGCGCTCGAACCGCGCATCGTCAGCGGCAGCGAATGTCACGACAATAGTGGCCGCGACAACCGCCAGTCCAAATGCCCGCATGCAACCTCCTGCCCGAACGGCCACGATTATGTGCACAGCGCCCGGCCGGGCAATCGGCACCGCCGGCTTGTCCCAAGCAAAAATGGCACGCGCGTGTCGGTGCTATCACGAATATTTAGGGTCACGGTCGAGCAATTCGATAGAAATGCCCTGCGGCCCACGCAAAAAGCAGATTTTAATGCCGGGCCGCGGCGAATGCGGTTCCTTGGTGAATTCCACACCCTTCTTCTTGAGATCGGCAGCAATCGCGTCGATGCCTGAAACCGCAAGGCCGAAATGATCGAGGCCCTGATAGGGCGTGGCGGGCGGCGGGTTGACGCCGTCCCCGGGCGCAACCGGCGCCGTGAAGATCATTGCGCCACCGAGCTTGATGTCGATCCGCGGCTTGCCCTGCTGGGTCGAGCGAATCACTTCGGCGCCGAACATGCGCTCGAACCATTTTGCCACTCCGTCCGGATCCGGCGTGCGTAGATGAATGTGATCCCAGGTAAAGGTCGACATTGGCGGTTCCCCTATTATGGCCGGGCGAAACTAGGACACAGCGGCAGGGGTACACGCAACAGTCAATTTTGCCCAACACATCCGCTAACGGGACTTCCAAAAGAGTTGCACCAATTTTGGAAGCAACACCTGCATTGTGCTGGGGCAAGGCTTAGGTCGGGGCCACGCCAGAAGGGACTACCTTAGTCAATAATGTGGTAGCCACCATCGATATAGAGCGTTTCGCCAGTGATCAGGCGCGCGGCATCGTGGGCGAGAAAGGCCGTAGCAGCGCCGACGTCGTCAATGCTGACGAGGCTGCGCGCAGGGGCTTTTGCTTTCGCTTTATCAAGCAAGGCATCGAATTCCGGAATCCCCGACGCGGCGCGGGTCGCGAGCGGCCCGGGAGAAATGGCATGCACGCGAATTCCCTTGGGACCCAGCTCCGCCGCGAGATAGCGAACCGCGCACTCGAGCGCGGCTTTGGCAACGCCCATGATGTTATAATTTTTTACGACCATTTGGCTGCCGTAGTACGTCATCGTGAACAGCGTGCCGCCTTTGCGCATTAACGGCTCCGCCAGATGTGCCATGCGAATAAAAGTCCAACAGGACACCTCCATTGTCGTTGCAAATCCTTCCCGCGACACGTCGACCACGCGTCCCTGAAGCGCGTCCTTCGGTGAAAAGGCAATGGAGTGAACGACAAAATCGAGCTTTCCCCATTCCTTTGTTATTCTCTCAAAGACGGCCTCCATTTGGCCCGGCACATTGACATCGAGTGGCATGACGATCTGTGCCTCGACCTCGCGCGCGAGTGGCTCGACATACTTCTTGGCCTTGTCGTTTACATAGGTAACGGCCACCTCCGCCCCGAGCGCCCGGAATGCCCTGGCGCATCCCCAGGCGATGGAATTTTCGTTAGCGATGCCAACGATCAGGCCCCTCTTTCCGTCGAGGAGTTTGGCTTTCGCAGTTGGAAGCATCACTGCACTCACGTGCTACGAACAGCAGGCCATTCGGTGCCCAATGAATGCGCGACTTTCTGGGTGATCTGTTGCGCCTCCTCGACCATGCGGCGCCCATCCTCGGCTGCCATTTGCATGCGTTTGGAAACGCATTTCGTGTAGGTATCCATCGCTTCCGGAATACTGTGAGTTCCATTCAGCTTATTTGCCAAATCGGACCACAGAGACACCTCTGCCTGCATACGATCAAGCCAAGCGCGGCTGGCATGTTCGCAGCTTTCCAAAATAGATTTTTGTAGGCCGATTACCGCTTCAGTACGCTCCTGGCCCCAATTGGGGGAAAATGGACGCGTTCCCGCCTTGGAAGCCGTTGACCCCGTTGTGTCTTTGCCTGCCATGACACGATACCTCTCGCGTTCGTCGATGACGCTTTCGTTAGAATGGCCATCACAACTTTGAAGTCATTGATTTGCATCAACGGGGACCCGATTTATAGCGACTAAAGAAAAGTAAGACGTTTTTCCGATGAACCCACTCGACGCAGGGGACAAGAATGCTTTCAAAATCGCCAGCATCAGATGCGTCGCCGTTTGGTGTGTTTGCACCGGCAATAGATTACGCCATCGACGCCACCCAGCGCACATTTCTGTTCTGGGATGTGATGCGACAGCGCGGAAATCAATACCGCGAACACATGGCCGAGACCGCGCCGAATGTCCTCGACTACAAAGTCGAATTGGTCGCCGACGGACGTACGCTCGACCGACCCGTGAATTACGTTCTGGTGCGGGTCATCCCACCCGCCGGCACTGAAATCAATGCAAAGCTGCGGCCGTTTATTGTTGTCGATCCTCGCGCCGGGCACGGCCCCGGTATTGGTGGCTTTAAGGCCGACAGCGAAATCGGCGTTGCGTTCAAGGCGGGGCATCCGTGCTATTTCATCGGATTTCTTCCGGATCCCGTTCCAGGGCAAACCATCGAAGATATCGCGCGCGCGGAAGCGATCTTCATTGAAAAAGTAACCGCTGCGCATTCGAGCGCAAGCGGCAAACCTTGTGTCATCGGCAATTGTCAGGCCGGCTGGGCGATCATGATGCTTGCCGCCCTACGCCCGGAATTATTCGGCCCCATCATCGTAGCCGGCTCGCCACTTTCGTATTGGGCCGGAGTGCGCGGCAAAAATCCGATGCGCTATTCGGGTGGCCTGCTCGGCGGTAGCTGGCTGACCGCGCTTGCCAGCGACCTAGGCCACGGCAAGTTCGATGGCGCCAATCTGGTGCAAAATTTCGAAAGCCAGAACCCCGCAAATACCCTTTGGACGAAGCCATACAATCTCTATTCGAAGATCGACACGGAAGCCCCCCGCTATCTGGGTTTTGAGCGTTGGTGGGGCGGACATGTCAATTTAAACGCCGAGGAAATTCAATTCATCGTCGACGAGCTTTTCATCGGCAACAAACTCGCCGCCGGACTCATACAAACGTCCGATGGGACCACGATAGATCTCCGGAATATCCGCTCCCCGATCGTCGTGTTCTGCTCGAAGGGCGATAATATTACCCCGCCGCAACAAGCCCTCGATTGGATTCTCGATCTATACGAAAACGTCGAGGACATACGGGCTTACGGACAGACGATCGTCTACACGATCCATGAATTGGTAGGTCATCTCGGCATCTTCGTTTCCGGCGGTGTCGCGAAAAAGGAACATGGAGAGTTTTCGAGCAACATTGACCTGATCGACACGTTACCGCCTGGCCTCTACGAAGCGGTGTTCGAAAACAAGGCTGCGAATATCGCCAACCCGGACCTTGCAAGCGGAAATTGGGTCATGCGGTGTGAGGCCAGAACACTGGATGACATCCGCGCCTTGGGAGGCAACGACATGGCCGACGAGCGCTGCTTTGCAACCGCGGCGCATGTTTCCGAAACAAATCTCGCCCTTTACCGCACCTTTGCACAGCCCGTGGTGCGGGCCCTGGTCAACACCCCAGTCGCGGATTGGCTACGACAAGTCCACCCGCTTCGTCTGCAATATGAGCTCTTTTCCGATGCGAATCCAGCGATGGCTCCGATCGCAGCGATGGCGGAGCAAATTCGGAAGAACAGGAAAAGCGTGCCGAGCGATAATCCCTTTGTCGCAATGCAGGAGGCATTTTCCCAACAGATGGTTGCCGCCCTCGATGCATGGCGCGAAACAAGCGAGACGCTGGCAGAGCGAACGTTCCTTGCGATCTATGGATCACCGACGGTTCAGGCGGCGCTTGGCGTCGATTCCGCCACCACTCACCGTTTGCGAAAAGCTGCCAAGAACCCCCTTCATCGCGAGCTTCTTGAAAAACGCGTCGCTGAGCTCAAATCGCGCATTTCGGTGGGCGGTATCCGCGCGGCCATTATCCGCAGTCTCATTTATGCAGGGATGAACCGCGCTTCGGTCGATGAGCGCGGCTTTGAATTGGCTCGCCGCATTCGCGAAGCGCACGACGACATGCCGATTGCGGATTTTAAGGCCTTGGTGCGCGAGCAGTTTTACATCCTGTTGATCGATCAAGAGGCGGCGCTTGCCGCAATTCCAGCAATGCTGCCGCCTGAGTTGGAAACTCGTAAAAAAGGCTTTGATCTCATCAATCAGGTGTTGACTGCACGAGGCGAATTATCCGCTGAAGACGAGAAAAGAATGGGCGAAGTTTCAAAACTGTTCGGCCTCGATAGTCCTCCCGCCAGAGGGCACCTTCGCGACGTTTCGAAACAGCCCCGATCAAAGGCTTCCTGACGCCACGCCTAACGCAGATCACGAGGAACAATCATGGCAACGGCAAAAAGCAGCGAGGTCACCGCTATGAGGCCGGCCGGCCACCCTCCGAAATACGATCGGCTGATTGCGCTCGCAAAACGAATTCCCCCGGTAACGACAATTGTCGTTCATCCCTGCGACGAGACATCGCTGCGCGGCGCTGTGGAAGCGGCGGCAGCCGGCATCATTACTCCGGTCCTGGTCGGCCCCGCTGCGAAGATCTCCGCCGTAGCGCGCGAGCATCAATTGGACATCAGCCGTTTCACGATTGTCGACGTGCCACATAGCGAAGCAGCCGCGGCAAAAGCCGTTCAAATGATCCAAGAGTCCAAGGGCGAGTTGTTGATGAAAGGCAGCTTGCACACGGACGAGCTCATGCGCGAGGTGACTTCGAGCAAAACCGGATTGCGGACAGCCCGACGCATTAGCCATGTTTTTATCATGGACGTCCCAACTTATCCTGAGACGCTTTTCATTACGGATGCCGCGATAAATATTTTCCCGGACCTGGATGTAAAACGCGACATCGTCCAAAACGCAATCGACCTCTTTACTCAGATCGGGCTTGGCGTGCCGCGCGTTGCTATCCTTTCCGCTGTCGAAACAGTAACGTCGAAAATTCCGTCCACCATCGATGCAGCTGCCTTGTGCAAAATGGCTGATCGCGGCCAAATCGTCGGTGGCGTACTCGACGGCCCGCTTGCTTTCGACAACGCGATCGACCCCGAAGCAGCGAAAATGAAGGGTATTCGGTCGGAAGTAGCGGGACGTGCACAGATCCTGGTCGTCCCGGATCTTGAGGCGGGTAATATGCTGGCAAAAAATCTCACGTTTCTTGCGAAGGCAGACGCGGCGGGAATTGTCTTGGGCGCACGCGTTCCCATTATTTTGACATCGCGCGCTGATTCAGTCCGCACCCGGATGGCATCGTGTGCGATTGCGGTGCTCTTCGCGGACGCTCGCCGGCGCAAAGCGGCACTCCCGGCGGCGTGACCGGTATGGACACGATCCTCGTCGTCAACGCGGGCTCGTCGAGCGTCAAGTTTCAGGTTTTCGAGACCGACGGAAAATCTAGCCTCAAACGGCTCATAAAAGGTCAGGTCGAAGGCATTGGTACACGCCCGCGCCTGCGGGCTCAAGCAACTGACAATAGCGCGCTCGTCGATCAAACTTACGGACTGGACACTGTCGCGGATGTGCCCGGGGCGATTCGAGAAGCCGGAGCTTGGCTGCGTACGTCGCAGCGACTCAACTTCGTGGCGGTCGGCCACCGCGTTGTTCACGGAGGCCCGGGATTTAGCCGACCGACCCTGATCGATAACAAGATTGTTGAGAAACTGGAGCGCTACATTCCGCTTGCTCCGTTGCACCAGCCCAACAATCTCGCACCGATACGTTCAATCCTTCATAGCCACCCCGAACTGCCACAAGTCGCGTGTTTTGATACGGCATTTCATCGAGGCCACTCGGCGGTCGCAGATCATTTTGCGATACCTGAACAATTCTACAAGGAAGGCGTGCGCCGCTACGGATTCCATGGATTGTCCTATGAATTTGTCGCCAAGCGAATGCGTGAGCTTTATCCGGAAATCGCAAAATCGCGGGTGATTGTCGCGCATTTAGGAAGCGGGGCCTCGATGTGCGCGCTGGCGGATGGCCGCAGCATTGAAAGCACCATGGGCTTCACCGCGCTCGATGGGCTGCCGATGGGTACCCGGCCCGGGCAAATCGATCCCGGCGTTGTGTTGTATCTTATTTCGGAAAAGGGAATGAGCGGTGAGGCGGTCCAGGACCTCTTATACAACAAGAGTGGACTGAAGGGCCTGTCGGGCATCAGCAATGACATGCGTGTTCTTGAGACGGGCAGTGAGGCCGGCGCCATCCTCGCTATCGATTATTTTGTCTACCGCATCGGTCTTCACACGGGCATGCTGGCGGCCGCGCTTGGCGGTCTTGATGCCTTCGTTTTCACCGCGGGGATCGGGGAAAATTCAGCCGGGATTCGCGCGCGCGTCGCCGAGAAACTTGGTTGGCTCGGTGCCGTATTGGACCCGAAGGCGAATGCCGGTAACAAGCCGCTCATTTCGCGCCCGGAGAGCCGCGTAAAGCTTTATGTGATCCCGACCGACGAAGAACTCATGATCGCCGAACACACGCTCGCGGTTATAGCGGATGGTCTTCTTCCGAATTCGGCACGCGGACAAGCCGCTACCGCAAATCCGGCCTGATCGCGAGGACGCGGTGACATCGGCCCCTTGGCCAATTTCACCATGCGCAACGACTATTTTCGTTCCTACCCCTTCCCGCCTGCGATAGCCATGGCATCATTGCACTTAAGCCGCATCTGACAGGCGCGCACACGGGGGAAACACTATGACGTCACATCATCGCCGGCAATTCTTGCAAATTTCGGCCGGCGCCTTGGCAGCGCCATCGCTTTTGGGCCCCGCCGCCGCCGACACCGCGTGGCCCGCGGCAAGACCCATTCGCGCTGTCGTGCCATTTTCAGCCGGCAGCACCATCGACATTCTCGGCCGTATCGTCCTCGAGCCGCTATCGCGTCAGATAGGCCAGACGATCGTGGTTGAAAATCGCGGAGGCGCCGGCGGCAGCCTCGGCTCAGCCGCTGTGGCGAAAGCGGACCCTGACGGTTACACACTGCTGATCAACGCCGCTGCACATTCCGGCGCACCGGCCGCTTACCCGAACCTGCCCTACGATGCGGCGAACGATTTTGCAGCCGTCGCCAGTTTCGGCAGCGTGCCAAACGTGCTGCTCATTGCACCGTCGAAAGGCATCACGACCGTGCAGGAGCTGGTCGCGAAGGCAAAAGGCGGAACCATGAGCTTCGCCTCGGCCGGCGTCGGCAGCGCCACCCATTGGGCGGCAGAGCGATTCATCGTCAGCGCCGGCTTGCAAGTCACTCACGTGCCCTTCCGCGGCGGCCCCGAGGCGTTGACCGAAGTTATGACTGGCCGGGTCGATTTCATTTTTATCGGGATCTCGTCCGGCCTGCCGTTCATCCAGAACAAACAATTGTTGGCGCTGGCGGTGAGCTCGGTTAAGCGTTCGCCGGCCCTGCCCGATGTCGTCACGACGCTGGAGGCCGGCTACAAGGATTCCGATTTCAATTACTGGAATGGCATGCTCGTGCCCGCGAAAACGCCGCGTCCGATCATTGAGCGACTTTATGCGGAAACGACCAAGGCATTGGCGTTGCCTGAGGTCCAGCAAAAGTTGACGATCCAGGGCGTCGAGCCTGCGCCGCTGACGCCGAGCGAAATGGACGCCATGATACGGCGCGAGATCGCCCTCAATCTCAAGATCGCGAAGGACGCGGGGCTCAAGTTCAACTGAACGGCGGCACGCGTCCGTTTTCCCGCCAAGCGTCTTGCGGCAAGGCTTGACTTTCTTTTATAATAGGATTATATTCCATACGTCTCGTTCGTTGAGGGGCGCCTTCCGGAGGTGTCTTGAAGGCGGAGCGAGCCGCGGCGCCGCAAGGAGAACGCCGCGATGGCGCGCCGAGAGGCGCCCGCGTTCTCGAGAGGGAGCGCGGCACTTAAAGAATAATGGTTGCGCCACTTGGCGCGCCATCTCCCCTCGCACTTTTTGTGCGGGGCGAAAGGAAGGCCCCGCTCCGGCGGGGGAGAGCCGACGGCGCACCCGGCGCCGCAAAGAATACGGGCGACCAAACACGCCATCATTGGAATTGTTGAATGAATGCATGCAGGTGCGCGCGATCATTCGGTGCTTGGAATGCGGCTGGTTGCATCGCGCACCGCGACAGACCTCAAGACAAAATTGTGACGCCCGCCGCGACTCAGCAGTTGCCCACAGGCGCGCGACGGACGCCTGCATTTATCTGCATGTGCCGCCGTAAATTTTGCTAAACGAAACGACCGGGTGGGTTGAGCGGACATGGCCAACAAGACCATTCGTGCGGCGGGGGGAATTGTGGTGCGCAACGGAGCGCGCCCGCTGATCGCTGTCGTCCAGCGTGCGAAAGATGAGCTGTGGGTATTACCGCGCGGCAAGCTCAAATCCGATGAGAGCCCGCTCGCAGGTGCACGCCGCGAGGTTGTCGAGGAAACCGGTCATCGCGTGCGCGTGCGTGAGTTCCTCGGCGCCATCACCTACCGCGCGCGAGGGCGGCCGAAGGTCGTGCAGTTCTGGCACATGCAGGCGGCCGTCAAGCCGAGCCGCGACGTGATGAAAGACATCATGGCGGTGGAATGGTTGCCGTTGTCGGCGGCTGTGAGGCGGTTGAGCTATCCGCTGGAAAAGCTATTTCTGCGCAGTGTCGGACGCGCAGCCTTGCGGCGGCGCAAGCAGCGGCGCAAAGCGCGGGGTCACGCTGGCAAGGCAAAGCCGCGGCGTGCCGCAAAGGCGCGCGGCGGCCGCAAGTCGCACCTTCGCCGCCCCGCCCCCTCGCGCCGCCGCGCGCATAAGCTCGCCGGACGTTCGGTGGCACGCGGCGCGCAATCGAAATTCCTGCAGCGCGTGTTCGGGCGATTGTCGCCGTAGCTGCTGCACTGACTCGCGCTGGGGCCGCGGCAAGTGCCTCCATATCGCCGCAACCATTGCGAAAATTTAATCTGCAAGAACAGGCGATTAGGCCAAATCCAAATGGTCTGTTCACCCGCCATTCACGCGAAAAGCCGGAACCTCGTATCCAAGGCAATTGTTGACGCTGCGAGAGCCCACGCAGGAAACGAACTGAGTATTCGTTGAATGCACAGGATCTCAGCGAACCAGCGAAAGGTGCGCCATGACAAAAATATCGAGAACGCTCACTGCTCTTGCGACCGCCGCAACTCTGGGACTCGCGGCCGTCGCGACCCCTCAACCGGCTGAAGCGCGCGGCGGTGCGATTGCCGCCGGCGTGATCGGCGGACTCGCCGCGGGCGCCATCATCGGCGCGGCGGTTCACGGTCCCTACTACGGCTACGGCCCAGGCTATTACTACGGCCCGTCGCCGGTTTATTACGGCGGCTGTTACTGGACCCGGCAGCGGGTTTGGGATGGATGGGGCTGGCAGTTCCGCCGTGTGCGTGTGTGCGGATAAGGCCTGGCCTCGGCGGATAAGTCCTAGTCCAGTCGGTCAAGTCTCTAGTCAAGGAACGTAAAGTCGAGCATGAAGCTAAGAAAAGCCCGGATTCGACAACGGGTCCGGGCTTTTTCGTACGAGAAGCAGAGCCGGCACTTAACAAATTTCCGACATATTGGAACTGTCTCTATACCGGCATGGGGACAGGTTGAGTTTAAACTTCACCACTCGTGGTCGGCTCGTCCGACCTGATCCTAGAGGGAACACCCATGAAAAAGACGATGCTTGCGCTTGCGACGGCCACCACTTTGGCAGTCGGGACCTTGAGCGCGCCGACCAGCGCGAACGCCGGTTGCTATGGTTGCGGAGTGGGCGCTGGCGTTGCTGCCGGCGTCATCGGCGGTGCCATTATTGGCGGCGCGATCGCCAACAGCCAGCCGCACTACTATGCCCCGGCACCGGGTTATGTCGTTTACGAAGGTTACGGCGCAGCGTATCCGACCACCTGCCCGGGTGGTTATTGGGCACGCCGGCCTATGCGCGACGGTTATGGCAATGTCGTCGGCTGGAGCCGCCCCCGGTTTATCTGCCCTTAAAGATCGCGTAACGATTTTGGGTGGATGATCGCGCCGAACGAATTCGGCCCGAGAGGACACCCTATGAAGAATAGCATCTTCGCGCTCGCCGCGGCCGCTAGCTTGGCCGCGGCGTTGCCGTCTTCAGCCAAAGCGAATTGTGGTGGCTGCGGCGTAGCAGCCGGCGTCGTCGGCGGGCTGGCCGCAGGCGCCATTATCGGTTCGGCGATCGCGAACAGTCGGCCGGCCTACGTCGGCCCGGGCCCGGTCTACGTCGCACCGCCCCCGCCACCCGCCTATGCCGAGCCGCCAGAATACTCGGGCGGTCCGGTCTGCCATACCGAACGGCAGCAAGTATGGGACGGGTACGCTTACCGCATGCGTCGCATGGAAGTCTGCGACTAAAACGAAGCGTTACCGCCGCATGTGCTCAAGCACCGCGGCGGTCGGCCAACAATCAACTTTAAGACCATTTTTCTTTTGATATGCACCGAGCGCGGCGCGCGTCAGCATGCCGGCCTTGCCGTCGATCTTATCCTTATAGAGACCGAGCCCGGTGAGACGACGTTGCATCGTTTCGACGTCGGCCGTTTTGAGTTGCGCATTTTTGCTCCACGGCGTTTCAAATGAACGCCCACCGGCGATGCGGTCGCTGAGATGGCCGACAAACAGCACATACAGGTCGGAATAATTATAGTCCTTCAGCACGAAATAGTTTTTCGGCGCGAGGAATGACGGACCGTAGCTGCCCTCCGGCTGCAAGAGGGAGGCGTCATACGATAGCTCTGCGACGCTGAGCTTACGGCCGTACGCCGGAACAAACCCGCGTTTGATCCACTCGCCGATTGGCATTGTCACGTCCGGTACACCGATGCTGCAGTCGGCATCTTTTGGAGCATGCACCTCAATCGCCCAGGGTTCCCCAGTGCGCCAGCCTTTGCCTGCGAGCTGCTTTGCAGCGGACGCAAGTGCATCCGGCACTGAATGCCATATGTCGGCGCGACCATCACCGTCGAAATCGACGGCATATTTGTAGTACTCCGACGGAAGAAACTGCGTGAGACCCAAGGCGCCGCCCCATGACGAACGCATGTCAGCGCGGGGTATGCCATCCTGCAGCATCTTCAAGGCATGCAGAAATTCGTTGCGGAAGAAATCCTTCCGTTTGCCAACGTAGGCTTGCGTGGCCAGCACCCGGATAGCATCGTTCGGAAGCTGGTAGCCGCCGTAGTCCGTTTCGCGCGCCCAAATTGCCAGCACAACGTTGCCCGGCACACCCAATTCTTTCTCGATCCGTGCCAGCGTGTCGCGGTATTGCACGGCCAATTGTTTGCCGCGCGCCGCAAGGCGATCGAACGTCGGTTCGCGCAGATATTGGGCGGGCGTCTGCACGAATTCAGGTTGCTGCGGAACTTTCTCGGGTTGGCCGGGGATCGCTAGATCCGGCAGCGTAAGATCAGGCTCGAGGCCACGCGTGGCGGCATCGAACGTTGGGCGCGATACACCAAGTTGCTGCGCAGCTGGCCATTGCGTTTGGAGCCACTGCTGGAATGCGGATTCAGCAGATGCTGCGCCCGAAACAGCGAGCAACAGCGCTACCGCGATTCCTCGCAAAAGGGGGCGATTCTGTAAGTTGAAGGATTTGCTCAAAAGTCGGGTCACGGAACACTGGATGCCCCGCTTTTGCGGAGCATGACAAGTCAATATTTCCGGATCATCGCGAGAACTTTTTGTATTTCAGCCGGTGGGGAATGACGGAATCGGTGCCCAAACGCCGCATTTTGTCAGCTTCGTAATCCTGGAAGTTGCCTTCAAACCACTCGACATGGCTATCGCCCTCGAACGACAAAATATGCGTGGCAATTCGGTCCAAAAACCAGCGATCGTGGCTGATGATAACGGCACAACCGGCAAAATCCTCCAGCGCCTCTTCGAGAGCCCGCAGCGTATCGACATCGAGATCGTTGGTTGGTTCGTCGAGAAGCAGGAGATTGGCGCCCGAGCGAAGCATCTTGGCGAGATGCACGCGGTTGCGCTCGCCGCCCGACAGCGTACCGACCTTCTTCTGCTGGTCGGCGCCCTTGAAATTGAACGAGGCGCAATAGGCACGCGAGTTCATTTCCTTTTTGCCGAGTAGAATGATGTCATTGCCTTCCGAGATTTCTTCCCAGACGGTCTTCTTGCCGTCGAGCGAATCGCGCGATTGGTCGACGTAACCGAGGTGAACCGACTCGCCGATCTTTATCGTTCCTTTGTCGGGTTTCTCCTGTCCGGTGATCATACGGAACAGTGTCGTCTTGCCGGCGCCGTTGGGCCCGATAACGCCAACGATGCCGCCTGGCGGCAATTTGAATGTAAGATCGTCGATCAGAAGGTTTTCGCCGAAACCCTTTGTCAGATGATCGAAATCGACGACGTTTTGGCCAAGCCGCTCCGCCACCGGAATTGTGATCTGGGCGATGGTATTCTGCTTGGCGTTGGCGATTTTGAGCAATTCTTCATAGCGTTGATAGCGGGCCTTGGATTTGGCCTGCCGCGCCTTCGGCGACGATGAAATCCACTCGCTCTCGCGCTGCAATGTCCGCTGGCGCGCCTCGTCCTCGCGACTTTCCTGTTCCATGCGCTTTTGCTTTTGCGAGAGCCAGGACGTGTAATTTCCCTCATAAGGGATGCCACGGCCATGATCGAGTTCGAGAATCCAGCCCGTAACATTGTCGAGAAAGTAGCGGTCATGCGTGACGATCAGAATGGCGCCAGGATAGTTCCGCAAATGGCCTTCCAGCCAATTCACGCTCTCCGCGTCGAGATGATTGGTCGGTTCGTCGAGCAGCAACAGTTCAGGTTGGTCGAGCAGCAACCGGCAAAGAGCGACACGGCGGCGCTCGCCGCCTGAGAGCTTGGCGACGTCGGCATCGTCGGCCGGGCAGCGCAAAGCGTCCATCGCAAGATCGACCTGACTGTCGAGATCCCAGAGATTCTTGGAATCGATCTGGTCCTGCAGCTTCGCCATCTCCTCGGCGGTCTCGTCCGAGTAGTTGGAGGCAATTTCATTATAACGATCGAGCAGCGCTTTCTTTGCTGCGACGCCTTCCATTACGTTCTCACGGACCGTTTTTTTGGGGTCTAGTTGCGGTTCCTGCTCCAGATAGCCGACACGGGCGCCTTGCGCGACCCAGCCTTCACCGGTGAAGTCCTTATCGATGCCGGCCATGATCCGCAGAAGGGTGGATTTGCCGGAGCCATTGACGCCGAGCACGCCGATCTTGGCGTCGGGATAGAAAGACAGATGGATGTTATCCAGCACCTTCTTGCCGGGCGGATAGGTCTTGGTGAGACCCTCCATATGATAGATGAATTGGCGACCGTTCATTGCGCTCTTGAAACCCCTGCAATTGCGGCCCGAATCCGCCCGCCTACGCTCACGCGCTGCCGCACGCTTTTTCGGGAAATGCGAGGGTGATGTAACGGCGGGAACTCGAAAGAGCAAGCGCGGGGCCGTTCGCTGCCGCATCTGCGATAGCAGTAAACCTCTGGAAAGGCTGATTGCAAAAATGCCGCCGCGCCGCCGTCGCGGTACCGGTTTTTAACCGCTGCTACGCCATCATCACGATCCATGAACCTGGCCGTCGGACGGGACGACCAAGGGACAGGCGGGTCAAATTTGCCCGCATGGTCGGTGTGGGAGTTGCATCATGGGTCGTGCGATCTTTGCGCTTTCTGGGACCGCGATTTCGCTACTGCCGCGTCCATTCGCCGTTTTCCGCAGCCTCTTTGGTGGATTTTGGCGCGAACTGACCCGCGACGCAGTCCGTCCTTACCGGCCTGAATTGCACTACATGCGCGGCCCTGGACCTGCTTGGCGCGCCAAGCACGATCTGCCTCCGAACTAAAACCCCCTTTCCTTTCGTTGCTCCATGCCTAAGGTGTCGCGGCCCGGACCGTCCGGGCCAGTGAAAGGGCTTTTGCATGGTTCGGGCAGCTATTCTCGACGATTATCAGGACGTGGCGATGCAATTCGCGGACTGGTCGCCGATCAGCAAGGACGTTGAGATCAAGATCTTCAATAAGCCCTTTGCAAGCCAGGAAGAGGCCATCAAGGCCCTCCAAGGCTTCGAAATTGTGGTCGGGATGCGTGAGCGCACCCCATTTCCACGCAAGGTCATAGAGGCCCTCCCTGATCTAAAGCTGCTCATCACCACTGGCGCGCGGAACAATTCGTTCGACGTCAAGGCCTGCGCCGAGCGCGGCGTGACTGTCTGCGGCACCGGCGCCACCGGCAGCCCGACCACTGGAATAGCCTTTGGTCTGATGCTGGAACTGACCCGCCGCATCGGTTTCGAAAATGCGCGGCTGAAGGCCGGCGCGCCTTGGCAGGTGACCGTTGGCCGCGACCTTGAAGGGTTGACGCTCGGCATCCTGGGCCTGGGAAAACTTGGCCAACGCTCGGCAACCGTCGGCAAGGCCTTCGGCATGAAGACAATTGCCTGGAGCCAAAACCTGACTGAAGAAAAAGCCAAGGCCGGTGGCGTGGACTACGTCACCAAAGATGACCTGTTCCGCAATGCAGACTTTGTCACCATCCACGTCGTCCTGAGTGACCGTTCGCGCGGTCTGATCGGCGCAAAAGAACTCGGTCTGATGAAGAAGACCTCGTATCTCATCAATACCTCGCGCGGACCGATTGTCGATGAAAAGGCTCTGATTGCAGCGTTGCAGAATAAGGCGATCGCCGGTGCCGGCCTCGATGTTTTCGATGTCGAACCGCTGCCGCTCGATCATCCGTTCCGCAAGATGGATAACGTCGTGATCACGCCGCACCTCGGATATGTCAGCGAGCAGAACTATCGCAAATACTTCCCGGACGTTGTCGAGGACATCCGCGCGTGGCTCGACGGCAAGCCGGTGCGGGTGATCGACGCGAAATGATGCCGAAGGCGTCATGGCCGGGCTTGGCCCGGCCATCCACGTTTTTCCAGATCAGCGACTGAAGAAGGCGTGGATGCCCGGCACAAGGCTGGGCATGACGAACTCACACGCCCAGCAACTTCGCCGCGTTGTTGTAGGCGATATCGACGCGCAAGCCTTCGTCGAGGGGCACCTTGTCGAGGAATTCGCAGCCAGGCCAGTCGAAGGGATAGTCGGCTGAGAACATAACACGGTCACGCCCCAGTGCGTCGACCGAGCAGCGCACCGGCGGGAGGTCGTACATGCCCGAGGTTGTGACCCAGACGTTTTCTCGAAGATATTCCGACGGCGGTTTTGGCAAATTCCAGCCATAGGGTGCCGAGCGGCTGTCGAAACGCCATAACTGGAACGGCAGCGTCTCGCCGAGGTGACCGAGCAGCAGCTTGGCTTTCGGATAACGGTGAAAGACTCCACCGCAGATAATGCGCAGGGCGTGCGAGCCGGTCTCTACGCCCCAACCCCACATCGGACGCGCCAACACGTTGTAGCCGACGATTGCCGGCAGTGGCGCCACCGGGTCTGCCGGATGCAGATAGATGGGTACATCCAACGCCGCCGCGCGTTCCCAAAACGGATCGTAGGAACGATCGTCGAGATATTTCCCGTTGGTGTGGCCATTGATCATGGCACCGCGGAATTTGAGCTCACGTACGCAGCGCTCCAACTCGTCGGCAGCCGCTTTTGCGTCCTGCATCGCCAGGTGCGCGAAGCCCGAGTAGCGGTCCGGCCGTTTCTGCACTTCCTTGGCGAGGAAATCGTTCGATGCGCGCGCGGCGCTTATGGCCTTCGCGGTATCACGCTCCACCTGCACCCCGGGGCCGGCGATTGCCAAGACGGCGCGTGCGATGCCCGTCTTGTCCATCATTTGCAGCCGCTGCTCGCCGAAATCGGTCAGGCTCGCGTAGAGCTGCGCCGTCTTGGCTGGCGCGACGTCGACCATCGTCGGCCGCCAATAAGGTTCGGTTGCGGGATCCAGGAAGTGCTCTTCGAGCGCAATTTTTTTGACCATGCGTTCCCTCGCCTCAGGCAGCAATGCTGCCATATTTTTCGCTTTTAGCTGTATCGGATTTTGGGCTATGGTGTCCCACGATGCAAGGCGGCAACAGACCGTCGGTCGGTATCCGTGTGGGAAGCGTCATGAGTCGGCTGGTCACCAACGACAAAAGCCAGGTCCAGGTCATCGCGCGCGCGGCCACGATCCTGCGTGCGCTGGAAGAAGAAAATACCGGCTTGAGCCTGGGCCAGATCGCACAACGGGTGAACCTCGCACGTTCGACTGTGCAGCGAATTGTTGCAGCGCTCGAAACCGAGAAGCTCGTCATCGCGGCGACACCCAACGGACGCGTCAGACTCGGCCCGACAATCCTTCGCCTCGCCGCATCCGTCCGCAGCGATTTCATCGCCTCGGCCCGGCCATTTCTCGAACGCCTGTCCGAGGAACTCCACGAGACAGTCGATCTCTCGACGGTCAAGAAAGACCACCTCGTCTTTATCGACCAAGTGATCGGCTCGCAGCGCTTGCGCGCCGTTTCCGCGGTTGGCGATACCTTCCCACTCTACTGTACCGCCAATGGCAAAGCGTATCTTGCGCAACTTTCCGATTCCGCAGTCGAAGCGTTGATTGGCCGCACATATGAAGCCCGAACTCCGAAAACGCTCACGCGCCTCGACGCACTCCTTACGGATTTAAAATCGGCGCGGCGTACCCACGTTGCTTTTGATCGCGAAGAGCACACGCTCGGCGTTTGCGCGGTCGGCGTGGCGCTCCACGACCCGCTTGGCAATGCCGTTGCTATTTCCGTCCCGGTCCCAAGCCAGCGGTTTCAGACCCGGCAGGCATTAATCACCGAACGCCTACTCGCCACTAAAATTGCATTGGAGCGCCATATGAATTCCGCCGCGGCCTGACGCGCGCGGCATGGACGAAAAATCCGCTAGGCAACGAGCGCGAACGCGCAAACAAGGGAGGATGCCGTGGCCAAAAAAATTCGCGGCGTGATGTTCGAAGAAAACCTCAAGAACAGCATGGGGCTGGAATTTTATAACCTGTCCCACCGCTTCGGTTATCAGTCCCCGAACTGGCCGTATTTCGAGGACGTGAAGATCGAGCGCATACACTACATGGCAAAGTCGGGCGTCCTGTCGCAGCGCATAACGACGTCGATGCACAACACCACGCATATCGACGCGCCCGCACACGTGATCCAGGGCACACCTTTCATTGACGAAGTGCCGCTGCCGCATTTCTTCGGCTCCGGCATTGTGGTTTCGATTCCGAAAAACAAGTGGGAGCCGATCACCGGCGAGGATCTCGAAAAGGCCTGTGGCAAGATTGTGCGGCCGCGCGACGTCGTGATCGTCAACACCGGATGGCACAAATTTTACGAAGACAGCGAAGACTATTTCTGCCGGTCGCCAGGCTTCGTGCCCTCCGCCGGCGAATGGTTCGTCAAAAAGAAGGTAAAAGTGGTTGGTCACGATACGCAGGCCAACGACCATCCGCTTGCAACTGCCATTGGCCCGCAGCGGAACGGGCCGCTTCATCCGCACCTGGCGGAGGAATATCGTGAATGGTCCGGGGGGCGCGACTGGAAGGATGATTTCCCCGAATGGGAGCCTGTGCACCGCATTCTTTTCAAAAATGGCATCATGGGCATCGAGAATGTCGGCGGCGACATCGACAAGGTCACCGGCAAACGCGTGACCTTCGCGTATTTCCCCTGGAACTGGGATCGCGGTGACGGCTGTATCGTACGGCTCGTTGCCATCGTTGATCCGGCAGGAAAATATAAAATCGAGCGCGGGAGGAAATTCTAATGCACGTCAAACGTTTTGCGGACGCCAAGCCCTACGAGGCGCCTAATCACCGCAATTATACGTCCCTGCGGCTGTTCGGCGCCGAAGCTGGCGGCACCAAGGGTCTCGTGTTCGGCTATTCGCACTTCCTGCCCGGCGGCGGCGCCGGGCCTGATGCCTCTCCGCCGGAGAAGGTCTACTTCGTGTTGCGCGGCGAACTCACCATCATCGTCAACGGCAAAGAAGCTGTGCTGAAAGCCAACAACTCTTGTGTGATCGAGCCGAACGAAACGCGCGAGATCATCAACCGTGGCAATGAAGTGTGTTCGATTGTGGTTGCGGTGGCCAATCCGCCAAAGTGACATCACAGGCGGGGATGGCCGGGGCAAGCCCGGCCATGACAAATAAAAAAGCCGGAGGACGATATGGCCGACGAGTTTCTAAAAAACCCTCACTCACTGTTCGACATCAAGGGCAAGACCGCCATCATTACCGGCGCTTCCGGTGCTTTTGGTGCACTGGCGGCAAAAACATTTGCCGGTGCCGGTGCCAATGTGGTGCTCGCCGCGAGCAAGGCGGATGAATTAAAAAAGGTCGCAGCCGAATGCGAGAAACTCGGTGGAAAGACTGAGATTATCGCGCTGCGACCAAGCTCGGAGGAAAACTGCGACAAGATCGTCAAAGCCGCGGTCGACAAGTTCGGCCGCGTCGATATCCTGGTCGTCGCTTCTGGTCTGAACAAAGTGTCAAAGATCGTCGACCAGAAGGTCGAGGATTTCCTCGACGTGATGGACGCCAACGTCAATCAGTCCTGGCTGATGGCGCGAGCTGCCGGCAAGCAAATGCTCAAGCAGGGTCAAGAAGGCAAACCTGGCGGCAAAGTCATCCTTACGTCGTCAGCACGCGGATTGCTTGGTCATCCGGCCGGCTACACGGCGTACTGCGCGTCGAAATCGGCCGTTGACGGCATCACCAAGGCGCTGGGTTGCGAATGGGGCGAGACCGGCATCACTGTGAATGCACTTGGGCCGACTGTTTTTCGCTCACCTCTGACAGCCTGGATGTATGAGGACACCGAGCGGGCGCAAAATGTGCGCAAGGGATTTCTCGCCCGGGTGCCGAAAGGACGTCTGGGCGAACCGGAAGATCTCGCGGGACCGCTCCTTTTCCTCGCGTCAAAAGCTTCCGATTTTTACACTGGCCATATCCTTTACGCCGACGGCGGCTACACCGCGGGATAGGCGATGGCCAAAGCGCGCATCACGGTGATCGGTGCCGGCCTCATGGGTCACGGCATCGCCCAGGTGTTTGCGCTCGCCGGCCATGACGTGACGATCTATGACTCCATTGCGACCTCGCTCAAAAGCGCGAAAACGCGCATCCTCACCAATCTAAAAGACCTTGGCGATGATCCGAGTGCGGTTGAACGCGTGACGCCCGTCGCCGATTTGGGCGAAGCGGTGCGCGACGCCGACTACATCGTGGAGGCCGTGCTCGAAGACCTACCGCTCAAGCAGAAATTGTTTGCGGAGATCGAGAAACACGTTCGTCCTGATACAATTCTCGCCAGCAATACGTCGGTCATACCCATCACAAAGATCATGGAAGGCTTGCAGCGGCGCGAGCGGGCGCTCGGCACGCATTGGTGGAATCCGCCCTTTCTCGTTCCCTTGGTCGAGGTGATCGAGACACAGTGGACGTCGCCACAGGCGGTTGAGTTCACTATGAAGCTGCACGCTGCCGCGGGCAAAAAGCCGGCGCACGTGAAGAAGGACGTGCCTGGCTTCATCGGTAACCGGCTCCAACACGCATTGTGGCGCGAGGCGATTGCACTGGTTGAGCAAGGCATCTGCGATGCCGAGACGGTCGATGACGTCATCAAGGCAGCGTTTGGACGCCGGCTCGCCGTCCTGGGTCCGCTGGAGAATGCCGATATGGTCGGTACCGACTTAACCTTGGCGATTTACAAGACGGTCTTGCCGGACATCGACAGCCGCCCCGGCCCCTCGCCATATCTCGAAAAACTCGTGAAGGACGGCAAGCTCGGCTTCAAATCGGGTGAAGGTTTCCGCAAATGGAGTGTCGAACAGCAAGCCGCACTGCGTTCGAAAGTGTTGCAACATCTGAAAAACGCACGCGCCCACGACACATGAGGGGCGCAACGACAAAGGGAGGCGACAATGAAAGACCGTGGGACAATCTCCCGCCGTAGACTGGTCAAAACCGGCCTGGGCGTCATCGTCGCCCCCGCTGTGTTGCAAGTGCTTCCGGCAGAAGCTCAATCGCAAGTCATCAAAATCGGTCACGTCAGTCCGAAGACTGGCCCGCTTGCCGGCTTTGGCGAAGCCGACAACTTCATTCTCGAGCAGGTGCGCGGCATTTTGAGCAAGGGTCTCGACAACAACGGCAAGACTTACAAAGTCGAGATTATTTCCAAAGACAGTCAGTCCAGCGGCAGCCGCGCGGCGGAAGTCGCCTCCGAACTGATCCTCGGCGACAAGGTCAACCTCATTGTCGGCTCGGCGACTCCAGACACGACGAATCCCGTTTCCGACCAGGCCGAGGTCAATGAGGTGCCCTGCATCACGACCAATTGCCCGTGGCAGCCCTATTTTTTCGGCCGCAAGGGCGACCCGAAGAAAGGGTTCACATGGACCTATCACTTCTTCTGGGGGCTCGAAGATGTGATCGCCTCTTTCCTGGCGCTGTGGGACGAGTTGCCGACGAACAAGGTCGTCGGCGGCCTCTTTCCCAACGATGCTGACGGCAATGCCTGGGGCGATCCCAAACTTGGGCTGCCTCCCGCGCTCGCCCAAGCCGGCTACAAGCTTCATGACCCCGGCCGCTATCAGCTCATGAACAACGATTTCACGTCGCAAATATCAGCCTTCAAAGCGGCCAACGCTGAAATCGTCACCGGCAACATGATCCCGCCAGACTTCACGACCTTCTGGTCCCAAGCGGCACAACAGGGTTTCAAGCCAAAGATCGTCACAATCGGGAAAGCGCTTCTCTTTCCCTCTGTAATCGACTCCCTTGGCGCGCGCGGGAACGGACTGACCAGCGAAATCTGGTGGACGCCGAACCATCCATTCAAGTCCGGCCTCACCGGACAAAGCTGTCAGCAACTGACGGACGCCTACACAAAGGCATCTAATCGCCCTTGGACTCAGCCACTCGGCTTCCAACACGCGCTGTTTGAAGTGGCAATCGACGTCCTCAAGCGCGCCAAAAATCTGAACGATCCGAAATCAATTCTCGATTCGATTGTTGCGACGAACTACCAGTCCATCGTCGGCCCGATCCAATGGACGGGGGCACCGGTTAAAAATGTCACCAAGACGCCCTTGGTCGCCGGCCAATGGCAGCGCAAGGACGGCAAATTCGACCTCGTCATCACCGAGAACAAGACAGCGCCGAACATTCCGGTCGGAGGCAAACTGCAGCCGATTTCCTGATCGCCACCCATGGCACCGATTCTCACGCTCGAGACAATCTCCAAAAGATTGGTGCCGTCGTGGTGGCCGATGGTGTCAACCTCGCGCTTCATGAAGGTGAAGCGCTCGGAATCATCGGTCCGAACGGCGCCGGCAAGACGACGCTGTTTAGCGTTGCAACCGGCACTGTTGCGCCGGATTCAGGCCGTGTGCTCTTTGCAGGCGACGATATTACGCATCTGCCGCCCCAGCACCGCTGCCGAAAAGGCCTGGCACGTTCGTTTCAAATCCCCCAGCCCTTCTCCGGCATGACGGTATTCGAGAACGTGGTCGTCGCTGCGGCGTTTGGGGCCAACGAACGCGAGACAGCCGTCTATCATCGCTGCGCGGATCTGCTCGATCGCTGCGGGTTAGCTGACAAGGCAAACAAACGCGCGGGCGGCCTTACGTTGCTCGATCGCAAGCGGCTTGAGCTTGCGCGCGCATTGGCGACGAAGCCACGCGTGCTGCTGCTCGACGAAGTCGCCGGCGGCCTCACCGAGCACGAATGTGTCGTGCTAATTGCGCTGATCAAAGATGTGCGGGCAAGCGGTATTTCTATCATCTGGATCGAGCACATCGTGCACGCACTCCTCGCTGTCATTGACCGATTGATGGTTTTGCACGGCGGAAAGTTCATCGCGGAAGGCGATCCGCACACCGTCATCAGAAGTTCGCAGGTGGCAGAAATCTACATGGGGATCGCCGCCGATGCCTGATGCCCCACTCCTCGAGGTCAAGGTAATCGATGCGTTCTACGGCGATTTCCAGGCGCTATTCGCTGTTTCATTGAACGTCAAAGCTGGGCAGGTTGCCGCGGTCATTGGCGCAAATGGTGCCGGGAAAAGCACGCTTCTCAAAAGCATCGCAGGGCTGATGCATCCCCGTTCTGGCGAGATCCTTTTTGAGGGCTCGCCGACGACCCAAGTGCGCGCCTTTGAGGCGCTCAAACGTGGCATCGCCTTGGTGCCGGAAGGACGGAGACTTTTTCCGTCGCTGACAGTCGAAGAGAACCTGTTGATCGGTGGTCAAGCGGGCAGGCCCGGCCCCTGGACGCTGGCCCGCATCTACGAGTTGTTCCCGGTGCTGGCCGAACGCCGCCATCTCCCTGCGCCGGCCCTATCGGGCGGACAGCAGCAAATGGCCGCCATCGGGCGCGCACTGATGTCGAACCCACGATTGTTACTCTGCGATGAAATCAGTCTCGGCCTTGCTCCAATTATCGTGCGCGATATTTACGCGCAACTTCCACACATCGTTGCAGAGGGCCTCTCCCTGATCATTGTCGAACAGGACATTGTACAAGCTCTCAAGGCTGCGAGCCATGTCTATTGCCTGCAAGAGGGCCGCATCGCCTTGCACGGACCAGCACACGAATTGACACGCGATTCGATTTCAGCCGCGTATTTCGGGGTGTAGATATGATTCAATGGCTGAATGTCATTTTGCAGGGTGTGTTGATCGGCGGGCTTTACGCAATGTTTGCCGCCGGCCTCTCTCTCATCTTTGGAGTCATGCGGCTCGTCAATATTGCGCATGGCGACCTGATCGTCCTCGCGGCTTATGTGTCATTGATGGTGACGCAGTCGCTTGGCGTCGGTCCCCTCACGTCGCTGGTGCTCGTTGTCCCGGCAATGGCGATTATCGGCTACGCCCTGCAACGCGGCCTGCTCAACCGTACGCTCGGTGACGACTTGCTGCCGCCGCTGCTGGTGACTTTCGGCCTTTCTATTATCATCCAGAACGGCCTGCTGGAACTATTCACGGCCGACAGCCGCAGACTGCAGGCGGGTGCAGTTGAAACGCAAACGTTTCAACTTTTGGACGGCGTGTGGATTGGTTTGCTGCCATTCATCCAGTTTATTGTCGCGCTGGTTGTGATCGCCGGACTTCAGTTGCTTTTCTACCGCACGGCGCTTGGGCGCGCTTTCCGCGCAACATCCGACGATCAATCTGTGGCGCAACTGATGGGCCTCGATACCCGTCATGTATTCGGCATGGCTATGGCACTTTCGCTTGCTGTCGTCGCGATTGCCGGAATTTTCCTCGCGGTGCGTACTAATTTCGATCCGTCCATCGGACCGGCCCGCCTGATATTCGGGTTCGAGGCAGTGATCATCGGCGGACTGGGCAATATGTGGGGAACGCTGGTCGGCGGCGTTATCCTCGGCGTTTCGCAAGCCATCGGAGCCCAGATCGATCCGGGCTGGCAGCTGCTTGCCGGGCACCTCGTATTTCTCGCGATTTTGGCCCTGCGCCCGCAAGGCCTGTTTCCGAAGGTGTCGGGATGATCGTCGAGCACGCCACCCGATCAAGTCGTGTTGGAGTTGCACTGATTGTTGTGACGCTGTTCATTTTGGCGTGCGCGCCCTATTGGGGAGACCGGCAAACACTCCGGCTGCTCGCCGAAATGTTCACGTTCGTAGCCCTGGCAAGCCTGTGGAACCTTCTCGCCGGCTACGCGGGGCTGGTTTCCGTCGGTCAGCAGGCATTCGTCGGACTTGGGGGCTATCTTTTATTTGCGCTCGCGATACTCCTCGACATTCACCCGATTGCAGCAATTTTCATCGCCGGCCCGATCGGAGCACTCGTGGCAATTCCGGTGGCGATGCTGATCTTCCGGCTGCGCGGAGCTTATTTCGCGATCGGCACATGGGTGGTCGCCGAGGTATTCCGCCTGCTTGCGTCGCAAGTTTCTGTGCTTGGCGGCGGCTCCGGAATTAGTTTGCCGGCTGCTGTGGTTGTCGCCATGGCACCGAACCGCCAAATACGCGAATTCGAAATTTATTGGCTTGCGCTCGCGCTCACGACAGTCGTGATCGGCGCAATCATAGTGCTGCTCCGCTCGCGCCACGGCCTTGCCCTCACGGCCATCAGGGACAATGAAATGGCGGCGCAAAGCAACGGCATCGATGTCTGGCGTGTTAAATTTTTCGTCTACGTACTCGTCGCATTCGGCACATCGATGGTCGGCGCGTTGATCTTTCTACAAAAGCTACGAATCTCACCGGACACCGCATTCAGCGTGAACGATTGGACCGCCTTCGTCATCTTCATCACGGTTATCGGCGGAGTCGGGCGACTGGAAGGACCGATCATTGGCACCATCATTTTCTTTGTTCTACGTCAGACGCTGGCCGACCTTGGCAGCATTTACCTGCTGATGATGGGAGCAGTCGCAATTGTCATAATGCTATGGATGCCCAAGGGTTTTTGGGGAGTGGCGGCAGAACGCTTTGGCTGGCAAGCGCTGCCGCTGCGACGTCACCTCGTCCTGGAAAAAGAAGCGGATGGAAAACTATGAGCCCGATCATCGACATCTACTGCCACATCTTCCCGGACCGCTTTTTCCAGGAGATGACCAGAGTTGCGCCAAAGCTGGAGAACATCGGAAAGCGGTTGCGGGGCGTCACCAAACTGTTCGACCTCGATGCGCGCTTCAAGGAAATGGACGAATTCGGCGATTACCGGCAAATAATTTCATTGCCCAATCCGGCGATTGAAGACATCGCCGCGCCCGACGTGGGCCTGAACCTGGCCCGCATCGCAAACGATTCGATGGCCGAGCTATGCCGCAAATACCCGCAACGCTTTCCCGGCTTTGCAGCGGCCTTGTGCATGACTGATGTTGAAGGCTCGGTCGCCGAGGCGCGGCGCGCGATCAAGGACCTCGGCGCGCGCGGCGTGCTGCTCTACACCAATGTCGCGGGTCGGCCGCTCGACGATCCGGAATTCGAGCCGATATTTGCCACAATGGCCGAACTCGACTTGCCAATTTGGCTGCATCCCGTGGGTACGGCGGCAATGCCAGACTACCCGTCCGAGAAAAAATCACGCTTTGAAATGTGGTGGTGCTTCCATTGGCCTTACGAGACGTCGGTGGCAATGGTCCGGATGGTTTTCTCCGGCCTGCTCGACCGTTACCCGAAATTGAAGATCATTACCCACCATCTCGGTGGGATGATTCCCTACTATGACGGTCGGGTCGGCCCTGGCCTTAAGGTGCTTGGGCAACGCACTTCGGATGAAGACTATTCGAAAATATTGCCGTCCCTGAAACGGCCACACATGGATTATTTTCATGATTTTTATGCCGACACCGCCATGTTTGGGGGCGGCGTCCACGCGACACGCTGCGGCTATGAGTTCTTCGGCGCCGATCAGGTCGTATTTGCCACCGATGCACCCCTTGGCCCGATCGCACCAACGGTCGAGACAATCAAGAAGCTGGAACTCCACCCGACAGACCAACGCAAGGTTTTTTGCGGGAACGCCGAGAAATTGCTGAATATGAATTTTGACTAGTCGAGATTCGCTGGCTTTTTTTTCTTCCGCTCAACGTCTGCGGCGGTGGTGACACCGGTAAAGCTTGGCGGATCGCTCGCAGGAAAGCTGTCGTCGGAACTCGTCGCGACTTCATCTTCCTTGCGTTTATCGCGCTCACGATCAGCCTCGATACTTTCGCGCACGGGTTTATCGTTGCTGCCGGTTCGCGAATGCTTGGAATCGGTCATCTGATCATCCTCCTAAAGCCGCGGACAAAGTTCCGCGGCAAAACGAATTCGTGTCGTTGTAGGAACTCCCGAAGGCATGCAGACGTTCCTTTCGACGAGACGGCGCTGCCAGCGCCATTTCGGCTCCGCTATAGATCCTGCTTGATCCAGGCCGCTTGGACGTCCTCGCACCAGTTGCCGACATTCCATTCACCCCACGCACCGAGGCCCCCTAATCCGTCCGGCCCGCAATAGACAGGAACGTGGACGACAGACAAGCCATCGTAAGCGTGCGCGGATTTCAGAGCGGCACGGAGGGATTCAACGTTATCGCCGCCGGATATGGCCATTACGCCTGGCACTGCAGAGGCGAACTTCTGATAGTCGACCGCGACGCGATCGTGAGTCCGGAATTCGTTTTTATACTGGGCAAGCTGTAGACCCGAGATTGCGGCCATGCGGCGATTGTCGAAGATCACGATCATGCCGCACACACCATGCTCCACCGCATCGATCAGGATTTGCGGGTTCATCATGAAGGAGCCGTCACCGGAGAACGCTATGCTGTAACGTGGATTGTCCGCCGCGGCCGAAGCAAGCAGAGCGCTAGCAGCAAAACCCATGTATGAGGCGCCCGATTCTGTAAATGTATCGCCGGTGCGATCATCCTCGACGATTTGAAAGCCATTAGCCTGCACGTCCCCAGCGTCGAAGAATTTTGCGGCCCCGATCGATTTGGCGAAGTCCGCTACGACCTTTATGGCGGCTGGCTGAGCCAACACTGCTTTTTGCCAGGCCTCATCACGCAGCGGCGGGCATTCAAATCGCTTTTTCTTGTAAGCGGACCACTCGGCCTTTTTATCCGCGCATAACTTGAGCCACGCGCTTTTGTTCTTACCTACTCCGGCTGTCCCCAATTTCTGGGAAAGACGATCTGAAACAGCGGAAATATCGCCTATCAGCGCGACCGTGTTGTTGTAGTGCAGGACGTCGGCGAGATCGCCATTGATATTGATCACGGCGCGGGCGTTCTTGTAACCGATGCCCGAACAATCCGCCTGGCAGACGGCACGCGACCCAATGACGATGAGGAGCTCGGCCTCCGCCATCGCAAAGTTGCCGCTGATCGAGCCCTTGGATCCACCGACATGCATGTTCTGCGCGTGTTGATCGGGCAACACGCCGGTGGACCCGGGTGAAAGCACGACCGCCGCTCCAGCGACCTCCGCCAACCGCCTGACTGCCGCGTCATGGCCGCGCGTACCGCCACCGGCCTTGATGACAACCTTGCTGGACTTCGCAATCATTGCCGCTGCCTGCTCGACCACCGCATCATCGGCGGGCGCAAGCTTGGTTAGCTCAGGCCTTGTTGGAAGGGCCGCAAGATTGACCGTCAGCCTCGCCGGCTGCGTGTTGAGCGGAAGCAGCAGATAGAATGGCCCGGCGCGATAAGGATGATTTACGCACAAGGCGCCGCGTCTTAGCGCATCGCGCACGGCTTCGGGCGTGTGCAGCACGTAGGACTGGCCCATGACGGCGGTCATGCGGCCGAACAGGCCCTGCTCTTCCTTCGGCACTTGCTGCATGTTGTAGCCTTCGCCGAAGGTCGTCTCGTCTCCATAGATGTGATAGACGCCCACGCCATTCGATGCCGCCGCAAGCGACCCGGCAAAAGCTTGCATGGCGCCGGGACCAATCGACGTCACAACGGCCGAGAGCTCGCCGTATTGCCAGCGCAGCGCGGTTGCGGCGTGGGCCATCTCCACTTCATTGCGGCAATTTATGGTGCGCGTTGCGCCGTGTTCTTCATAAACGCGCAATGCCTCCCCAATGTCCGTCGAACCGTGCCCGAAGATGGCGAAGTACTTGCGCACGCCCTGCTTGAGCAACCCAAGCACCAGCGCTTCCGATAAAGTGCACTCGATCAGCTTCGGTAAGCCTTTGGCGAGCGCCTGTTCAACGCCGCCAGCCTCGGCGACCGCGCGCGCACGTTCGCGCATTGCGCTTTCGCTGCGGGTCAGCATCAGTTCGTTTTCTCCGCCGCCGCCTTGAGGACCGGATTCCACCGCGCAATATCGGTCTTCAGCAAGTTCGCGAGATAGGCAGGACCCCGTTCAGCTTTTGGCGGTACTGTCCCGCCAAGTTCCAGCAGCCGCTTCGCGACCGCCGGATCGTCAAGCGCCTTGTTGAGCGCATCGCTCAGCTTGTCGACAACGCCTTTGGGCGTGTCTTTCGGCGCGAAAATCGCGCTCCAGATGTTGATTTGAAAATCGCCGGCGCCAACCTCTTTCGCCGACGGCACATCTGGTAATGCAGGCGAGCGGGTGTTCCCCGACACCACATAGGCCTTCACCGTACCACCGCGGACAGCACCCTGGACGCTGACGACCTGTTCGCAGAAAAAATCAACATGCCCGCCAATCACGTCATTCAGGGCTGGGCCAGTACCGCGGTACGCGACCAGACTCGGCTTTAAATCCAACTCGGAGGTGAACAGCAGACAAGCCATGTGCGAGGAAGAACCAACGCCACCATGTGCCTGTTTCACACTGTCTCCGTTCTTTTTCAGGTAGGCGACAAATTCCTTGAAATTGGTCGCGGGAAAGTCTTTCCGCGCAACGATCACCGCCGGCGCATTTGCGGTCAGCCCGATTGGCTCGAAATCCTTTGTCGAGTCGTATTTCAAGTTTGCGTAAAGCGCGGGCGCCGAAACATGAGACCCCATGCTGGCGGCAAGGAGGGTATAGCCATCGTGCTCCGCTCCCGCCGCACGCGCCGTTCCGATTGTTCCGCCCGCACCGCCGACATTTTCGATCAAAATGTTCTGGCCGAGCACACGGCTCATTCCGTCGGCCATGATCCGCGCCACCACATCGCTCGGGCCTCCGGCGGGATAGGGAACGATCATCGTAATCGGGTGCGTGGGGTAATTCTGCGCGGCGGCGGGCAGACATCCCATCACCAGCGCAGCGACGCCGAATAGGCCCTTGCAAATGGTCCTCATGAATTCCTCCACATTGCGTTCATTCGGCAGCTTGAGCCGCCATTTGCGCTTCTTGTCGTTCCTTGTCCTTGATCGCCATCAGCACTTTTTCCGGTGTCGCCGGGAGCGCCGTGATGCGCACTCCGACGGCATCGTAAATTGCGTTCATCACCGCTGGGATCGTTGGCACCATGGCGGGCTCACCGACGCCCTTGACGCCGAGCGGGCCGAGCGGATCGGGATCCTCGATGATGATCGAATTGACTTGCGGCACGTCCAACGCGGTCGGCAAAATGTATTTCGCAAAGCCCGACGTACTGGTGTGGCCCTTGTCGAGCTTGTAGTCCTCCATCAGCCCCTGCCCAAGGGCCTGCACGATCCCGCCTTCAATCTGGCCTTCCACGCCCTGCGGGTTAACGGCGCGGCCGACATCGTGCGCGGCCCAGATGCCTAACACTTGCACCTCGCCGGTCACTGTATCGACTTCCACCTCGGCGACCTGCGCACCAAATACATAGGCCTGCCAGGGCCGGCCAGAACCGTCGACCGGATCAAGGCCGGTGGTATCGGTACCAAACGTCCCCGAACCGACTGGCACGACGCCGCGGCTTTTGGCAGTGTGCACGGCCTCGCCCATCGTGATGCGGTGATTGGTGTTTTCGGCCCAGACCTCGCCATTACCAGTACGGATGAGGTCAACCTCAACGTCCCAAACGTCGGCCATCACCTCGGCCAGCCGCTTGCGGGCCTCACGCGATGCGATCGCGACAGCGTTGCCGATCATGTAGGTCTGCCGGCTTGCGCCCGCATGCGACGCTTCAGGGGCGCGCGCCGTATCGTTGTCGCCGATGACCACGTGCTCCGGTTTCACACCCATTTCGTGCGCGGCGATCTGCGCCAGGACGGTGAGAATGCCCTCGCCGATCTCTGTGACGCCGGTAACGATTTTGGCGCTGCCACCGTCGTCAATTTCGGCCCATGCGGCGGCGCGATCGACAACCGCCGTACGGGCGATGCCGTACCAACAGGCTGCCATCCCTCGTCCGCGTTTGCGCGCCATGCGCTTACTCCGCCGCTTCCGATTTTTCGTCAGCAAAACGCGCCCCGAGGGCGCAAGGTGGACGAATGTCGGCCCGATCGAGATCACCGCGCCGGTCCCCGCGCGAATCGGGGGCGCCCGCTTCCCAGCTAGACGCTTTCTCCAATGCGTCGAGCGCGCGGGTGAGGCTCACCGAGCCGAGCTTGGCCTTGGTATGCGTTACCGCGCCATCGCGCATGGCGTTGATGCGGCGGATTTGGAACGGATCGAGGCCAAGCCGCTCGGCGCAGATATCGAGATGGGATTCTGTTGCGAACGCGGTTTGTAACGCGCCAAAAGAACGAAACGCGCCGGAAGGCGTGTTGTTAGTGTAAACGCCATAAGTGTCCACTTTGACATTCGGAATAACGTAAGGCCCGGCCGCCAAGATCGCCGCCTTGCGCATCACGCCTTCGGTCGACATTCCGTAAGCGCCACCATCGCAAATCATCTCCATTTCCAGCGCCCGAATGCGCCCATCGCGCATCAACCCCATACGCAGCATTGTGCGCGAGGGATGACGCTTGGCAGTGGAAACGACCAATTCCTCGCGGGTAAACACCAACCGCACCGGCCGCTGCGTTTTCATCGCGAGCAGCGCCAGCATGCCCTGGTAGATCATATCTTCCTTGCCACCAAAGCCGCCGCCTACCGGGCTCATAATGAAGCGCACCTTGCTGATCGGCTTGGCAATAATGCGCGCTAACATGTGGCGATGGTGGGTAACATTCTGATCGGGTGATACGATTGTCACAACGCCATCATGGTCGACGTAAGCAAGGCCAGCTTCCGGCTCGAGATAGGCATGCTCGATCGCCTGGGTCGCATAAGTTTCTTCCACGACGAGGTCAGATTCGGCAAAGCCTCTTTCAACGTCGCCGACACGAATTGGAATGTGTTTGGTTACGTTGTCGGGCGCGGAGGAGTGGAGGACGGGAGCATCGGGACGTAAGGCCTCGTGCGGATCGAAGACCGCTGGCAACATGTCGTAAACGACCTTGATGGCGCCGAGCGCGCGCTTTGCAATGAGCGGATCCTCGGCCGCCACAGCAGCGACCGCTTCGCCCACATATCGGACCTTGTCGCGGGCCATAACGGGCTGATCGTTGACGAAGACGCCGAACCCGTCCTCACCCGGCACATCGGCACTTGTGATGACACCTTCGACACCCGCCATGCTTTCGGCACCCGACGTATCGATGGAGACGATACGTGCGTGCGCATGCGGCGACCGCAGCACCTGCACATGCAGCATCCCCGGCATCGTCATATCGGCAGCGTATTTCAGCCGCCCGGAGACCTTGCTCGGCGCGTCGATGCGGCGCACGGCTTTGCCAATGACCGCGTCCTCCGTATCGGTCTCCAGGAGCACGCTTGCCGGCAAGCGTCCGTTCTGCACATCGCGCGCCAGCTCGACCGCGTCGAAAATCTTCTGATAGCCCGTGCAACGGCAGATATTTCCGCCGAGCCGCTCCTTGATTTCTTCGCGGCCGGCGAAGGGATTGGCACGCAGCGCGGCCGTAGCCGCCATCACCATCCCCGGAATGCAGTAGCCGCACTGGCTGGCACCGGCCTTGTGGAAGGCCTTCTGCAAAACGCTCAGTTCGCCTGTGCTTGCCAACACCTCAATCGTCTCGATGTTGGCGCCTTGGGCCTTGGCCACCGGCAACAGGCATGACTTCATCAGCACCCCATCGACAAATACCGAGCAGGTGCCGCACTCGCCCGCGCCACAACCTTCTTTATTGCCGGTGAGGTTGAGGTCGTCGCGGATGAAGTCGAGCAGACGCTGATGCGGCTTGGCGCTTCGCGCGACTTTGCGGCCGTTGACCGTAGCGGTGAACTGGAGATCAGCCATACGCCGCCTCCAGCTCGCGCGTGAGGACCGAGGGATCGGCGCCCGCCCGTTTGGCGGCATTGGTCAGGCCACGCAGCATGAAGCCACGCACCACCTCGCGACGATAGTCCTGCCGCGTGCGCGAGGCGACAAGCCCCACCGGCATCTCGGCGGCCTCATGCATGCGATCGGCAGTCAGCGGGCCGCCACGCAGAAACGCCTCGACCTCGGTCAGGCGGATCGGCTTCGGCGCGATTCCGGCAATGGCCAGACGAACGTCATCGACCCGCTTTCCGTCGACGTCCAGCTTGACCAGCGTTGCAAGGCAAACCAGCGAAATCACCAGCGAGCGGCGATGCCCGACCTTCTCGAAGCTGCCGCCATAGCCCGGCAGGCTGTCGCATTCGACAGCAATCAGCAATTCGCCATCGTCCAGCGCGGTGCGGTTCGGGCCGAGGATAAATTGGTCTAACCGCGTACGACGGCGCACAATCTTGCCACGAACATTCGTCGCCAGCTCGACCTCAGCTTCGTGCGCAATCAAGCAGGGCGTCGCGTCGGCGGCGGGCGAAGCGTTGACGATGTTCCCGCCGATAGTGGCCTGCGCACGAATTTGGTCGTCGGCAAACCAAACTGCGCAACGGGGCATATCCGGCAGTGCACGCGCCAGCGCGGGATCGTCAAGAAATCGCTGGATCGATGTGGCCGCCCCAAGGCGCACCCGCTTGTCGCCAACGGATAATTCCCCCAGGTCCGGAATTTTGGAAACGTCAATCAGCGCGGGGATGTGGACATCTCCGGCCCGGCCCTCGCGCGCCCATGGCAACGTGTCGGTCGCCCCAGCAACGATCCGATAGCGGCCACGATTGGCGTCCATCGCGGCAAAGACCTCATCCAGCGAGCCCGGCGTCAGATATTCGTCGCAGGTGAGCATATGTGGTTCCTGGCGCCCTCCCCTTCGAGCCGCCCGCCTTCGGCGGGCTCCTCAGGATGTGGGCTTCGTTCGCTTCATGGCGAGACGCCGGGCGTCGCCCTGCGTCTTGTACCGTGGAGCCGGCTCTTACTCCGCCGCTTCCTTCTGCGCGGTGTCCATTTTCGCCTTCACCACCACTTTGATGGCGTCCTCGACCCGATCCTTGGCGTAGCGGATTGCCGTCGGCAGATCGTCGAGCGGGAAGGTATGCGTATGGATCTTGGTGGCGTCGAAACGCTTTTGTTGCATGAAGGCCTCGGCGCGGTGGGTCGCGCTTTTGCCCTCGCCACGGATTCCGTACATGTAGATGTTATTGCGAACGATGTGCGCGACATCGACCGGCACTTCCTCGTGCGCAAAGGCGGCAAGGCAGACGCGGCCGCCACGATTGACCATCCGCACGGCATCGTTGACCGCGCTGGTCGCCGCCGAGCACTCGACGACATAGTCAACACCCTTGCCGCCGTTGAGCTTCTTCACTTCGGCAACGACATCGGGCGTCTTGCGAATGTTGACCACCGCATCGGCACCGAGCTGCTTGCCGATTTCAAGGCGGTTGTCGCGCGTGCCTGTGAGTATCACGGGCTGGGCGCCGAGCGCTTTGGCCACAGCCACCGCCATCAGGCCGATCGGGCCCGGACCCGTCACGCAGACGCTCTCCCCGGCCACAAGCCCGCCGAGTTCGGTCAGGGCATACATTGCGGTGCCTGCGGTGACGACCAGCGTGCCTTCCTCATCGGACATGGCATCGGGAATGGCCACGAGTGTGTTGACGTGGTTGACCTGATATTCGCAGAAACCGCCGTCGGTCGTGAACCCGTTGGCGCGATGACCCTTGTCGACATCGCCATAATTGAGACCGTAGTTATGGCAAGACGTGTACATGCCCTCGCGGCAACGCTTGCACTGCCCGCAACCGGCATGGATTTCGACCGCAACGCGCGTGCCGATCTTGTATTCGTCAACGCCCGCACCGAGCGCGACGACCGTGCCCATGTATTCGTGGCCGGGCGTGAAATTTTTATTGAACGGCAGGCCGCCTTGGATCGAGGCCGGGGGGCCGTGATAGATGATTTCGAGATCGGTCGCGCAGATAGCGACGGCATCGATGCGCACCAACACTTCAGCTTTCTTCGGAACCGGTACCGGCTTGGTCGTAATGCTGAGCTGGCCAGGCTCACCGAGCACCCAGGCTCGCTGACTGTCCGGAATCGGAAATTCGTTATGATTGGTTTTCACCCCGGGCGGTGCGTACATGTATCCTCCAATGCAATTTTCTGTGCGCGTGAAGCGCTGATTAATTGACGACGGCTTGAGGCCGCTCGCTTGATTGAGAACCAGGCTCGCCGAATTCGGCGGACAGCCCCCGTGTCGCAGCTGTAATCTGGTCGCGCATCAACGCGATGTGCTCGTCAGTCGCACGCATCATCGGAGTCGACGCGCTGATCGCGCCGACAACGGTGCCCGCCTGGTCGCGAATGGCGGAGCCAACGCAGATGACGCCGGGCAAGAACTCTTCGCGGTCGACTGCATATCCGCTGCGACGCACGATGCGGAGGGACTCCAGCAGCGCCGGCAAATCGGTGATCGTTTTGTCGGTGTATCGTTTCATGCCGCCGGCGAGGATGCGCTTAATTTCATCTTCCGGCAGCCACGCCATGATCGCCTTGCCGACCGAAGTCGCGTGCGGCGCCTCGACCTTGCCGATTTTACCGGTGTCGACACGGACGGCGTGCAGCGCTTCTCGTACAGAGAGCGTTACGACGTGGTCGCCCTGCAGCGCCGCCAGATGCACGGTTTCGCCGGTCGATTGATTGATCGCCTCAAGATAAGGCTGCGCCCGGCGCGGCAGATCGACCTGCAGGCAAGCGTGCCCGAGATAGATAATGCGGGCCCCAAGCGCATAGAGCCTCCGGCCAGGAACCTTGGTTGCGAAGCCGCGCTGGATCAGCGTCGCCAGCAGATGATGACACGTCGAAATATTGAGGCCGGTGCGATTGGCCAATTCTGTCAGCGTCGCCTCACCGCCGGCTTCGGCGATTGTTTCCAACAGGAACAATGCTCGATCGACCGACTGGATGCTGTGGCGTTCGCCGTTTCGCGCTGGTTGGGTCCGGGTGCTTGCACCGGGACCCGGCAGGATGGTGGCGTTCATGGATGCGTTTCTCCCTGGTGGCAGGGAAAATCACGCCATGGCATCGAGTCAAGCGACTTTCAGGATAAGGAACGCCATTTTCATAATGTAAAACTGTGGAATCCCCCCGCTGGGGGTGCAAAAGCCTAGGAAAATTATGGGCTTGCAGCCAAACCGAGCTCGATTTCGAGGGCGCCGCACAACATTTGTCCGAGCGCAATGTGCATCTCCTGGATCCGAGCCGTGGTGTCTGACGGAACGATCAACTGATGGTCGGCAAGCCCAGCCATGTCGCCACCACCCTTGCCGCCCAACGCCGCGGTGACGAGACCCATGGCCTTTGCCTGCTTCAATGCCCGATCACGTTCGGGCTTTTGCCCGACGTGGAAATAGCAATGGCGACATCACCTGCCCGTCCAAGCGCCTCTATTTGGCGCGAAAAAATCCGGTCAAATCCGAGGTCGTTGCCGGCGGCGGTGAGAGCCGACGTATCAGTGGTCAAAGCGATCGCAGCAATCGCGGCACGATTGGCTTTGTAGCGAATGGTCAGTTCGGTCGCGAGGTGTTGGGCGTCGGCGGCGCTACCGCCATTGCCAAAGAACAAGAGCTTGCCGCCGGCACGAACCGATTTGACGCATGCGCCGACCAGCTTTGCGAAGGAATCGGACAGCGCCGCCTCAGAACGACGGGCGACATCGTGATGTTCGGCAAACTCCGCTTTGAAAAACGTTGCTAGGTCCACGGCCCTGACTCCTTAAGCCGCTTCGCCGCGAAACTCAGGCACAGCGTCGCGCAAAACGTTATAGATCGCGGCCCGCTCGCCGCGAGCGACACCTTGTTCCAGAGTCGCTACCCAAGCGCGGATGGCATCGAGCGACGGCCGAACCGGTTTTGCGGCGACGATACCCGGGATGCCGATGTCGGCGGTCTCTTCCTGCCGCGCAAATAGAATTTCGTGCAGCCGTTCGCCCGGACGAATGCCGGTAAATTCAATTTTGATATCGCGGCCGGGCTCAAGTCCGCTGAGCCGAATGATCCGCTCGGCAAGGTCCACGATTTTTACCGGCTGCCCCATATTGAGAACGTAGATCGAACTCGTCGCCGTTCACTTTGCCCATCGCGTGGCTCGCTGCGGTGATAACGAGGTCACATGCCTCACGAATGGTCATGAAGTACCGTACCATGTCCGGATGGGTCACAGTGACCGGTCCGCCCGCTTCGATCTGCGCTTTAAATTTCGGAACCACCGATCCGTTAGAGGCGAGAACATTGCCAAACCGGACGGAGATCAGACGCATTGGGTGCCGACTGGCACCGGCGCGGCGCGCGAATTCATCGTCCAGTGCCTGGCAGTACATTTCTGCCAAACGCTTCGTAGCGCCCAACACGGAGACCGGCTCGATCGCCTTATCCGTCGAGATCATCACCATTGCCGTCGCACCAGCAGCCGCGGCAGCGTCGGCGACATTGATCGAACCGAACACGTTGGTCTTGATGCCCTCATCCCAGTCCTGCTCGAGCATCGGCACGTGCTTCAGCGCTGCGGCGTGAAAGACAATATCGGGCTTAAAATCCGCGATGAGGCTGATGATCCGCTCTCGATCGCGGATATCGGCGATGCGCCCGGAGATTGCGGCATCACTTTGTTTGCCTTTCAGCGCTTCCAGGACCGCGTGCAGGGCGGGTTCGGAATGCTCGATGACAAGCAAGCGCGTGGTGCCGAATGTAACGATGCGATCGCAGATTTCCGCGCCGATCGAGCCACCGCCGCCGGTAACGACAATCGCCTTGCCGTCGACAAAATCCTCAAGCCGTCGATAGTCAATCTTGACGCTGGGGCGGAGCAGCAGGTCCTCGACCGCAACCGGCGCCAACTGAACGGCGGGCCCTTCGGCGTCGAGTGATGGCAACTGGCTGATGCTCAGACCAAGCCGCCGTGCGCGCGTCAAAATCGCCTCGGGCCGCGCCTCGGGGGTAAGCGCCGAGGGCGCCAGGACGAGCCGCGTCACCTCGGGTGCCGCGGGACTCAAGATCGGCAACAGTGCTTTCAAGGTCATCGATGTCGCCAAGAACGGAAATACCGCGGATTGACTGTCCCCGATCGGCAACCGATGGCGAAAGCACGCCAACAGGCCAGATCTTCTTGACCGCACCGCTCTCTATTCCGCGCAACAGGACTTCGGCATCCGCTGCACGCCCAAGAACCAACGTAGGCGTCGCGTCCGCGACCTTCGCGCGCTGGACAGTTCGACGGTAGTGCAAGTAGCGATAGACGACCCGCAAGCCGCCCAGGAAAAACATCTGCATGAACCAGTAAAGCAGGATGGTGAGCTTTCCAAAAAAGAATGTGCCGTAAATGTTCGGCGCCACCAAAACGTAATCGAGGGCAAGCAGGGAAATGGCCAGAACGGTCGACGCACGAAAAAGGTTGTAAAGATCCGGGACCGAGGTGAAGCGCCACTTGTTTCGGTGCAAACCCAATACAAGGTAGACAACCGCCGCGTAGATCAGGAAGAACGGTAAAAAGAGGATGAGCCCCTGCAGCCGCTCATTCAGCGCGGATCCTTCAAAGCGAACGAAAAATGTCGCGACCACCGCTGCAGCAGTGGCAAGGACATCGTGCAACACGATCAAGATCTGGCGCGGCGTAAGTTTGAAAGGCCGAATCATGCTCAGGACACAACGTTCGCGTTCTTGAGAAAGCCCCAAACATCGACAACGGGCTTTCCCTTGAGATCGGCTTCCGCATACACGGAATGCGGCGTGCACAGGATCAAAATATCACTGCGTGCGACGACCTGTTCGAATGGAAGAATACTCGAGTCCGTCGTAACGAACGGATCCGTGGTGAGAACGTTCCGCGCCCACATTTCTAATGTGTGCTTGAGCTTGTAGCTTAAAGAAGCGCGCGTATCATCGACCTCAGCTTTGAAGGCCATGCCCAGAAGTCCGACAGTCATTTCGGAAATGTCATAAGCATGCCGCAAATCGTCGACCAACTGCAGAACGAGCCCCTCGTTCACCTGCATCGCTGCGTGACCGAGCCCGAATTGATTGCGTGCAAAGGCGGCGAGTTGCATCGTGTCTTTGAACAAGCACGGGCCCGCCGAAAACCCTGGGCCCGGAAAACTTTTGGCGCGCGGATAATTCTGTTTCATCGCGCGCATGATTGATTTGAAGTCGGCGCCCGCCGATTTGGCGATCATATAAAACTGATTGCTGGCGGCGAATTCGATGTAGCGATAAGCGTTGTTAAAGAGCTTGGCAAACTCGGCTTCGATCGGCTTTACCACAACGACCTCGGGCGCAATCCGACCGAATATCGCAACTGCCTCTTTTTCGGCATCCGGGGATGTGGCGCTGATGATTTGCGGCATCTCACGCAATTCCTTGATGCCATAACCTTGCACGACACGCTCGGGACAGAACGCTACACGATTCTTGCGGCCAAGCCGTTTGAGATAGTCTTGCAGCCAATCCGTCGTTCCCGGATAGACCGTCGAGCGCAGAATGAGCAATTGCTCGTCGGTAACGTGCGGGAGCAGTCCGTCGATGCACCGCTGCATCTCAGCCTGTACCGGATTGAGGAATTCATCGACCGGCGTACCAATAGTGATGACCACCGGGCCGGTATGGCTGATCGCATTAGCTGCCGACGTAAAGAGTAATTTATTGCCGGCAAGCGCTTTGGCGAGGAGCGGCGCTGCGCCGTGCTCGATGAATGGCAATTTGCCGGATTTGAGAGTGGCGATTGCCTTTTCGTTGAGATCGTTGACGTTGACGGTCAGACCGGCCTCGGCAAAAGCCAGAACAAGTGGAATGCCGACATGGCCGGCGCCGCCGACCACGGTCACATCGGCGGTCTTCGTTCCGGTCGAACCGGACGGCGCCGTTTTGGTCGATGCAATATTCAAAGAGTCCCCTTGTCACACGCAAACAGTGTAGCAAATTGCCGCCACCCGGCCTCGCCCTCCCCCAAATGGATGAATTGGGCCAATTTCCAAACACTTAGCTAGCAAATTTCAGAGGCCGGGCAACAGCCAATTTCGTAAGGCGGCTGGTCGCTCACACGCATGCGTCGTTTTTCCGGTGACAACCATGTCAGCCCGAATGCGCCCGATCTCTAAAGACGTGCGTTCGGCTCTGCAGTCAACGTTGAACGCACATCACCATCGTTCAGCAGTTTTTCGAAGTACGCGATTGTTCGAACGAGGCCTTCCTTCAACTGGATGTGGGGCGTCCAGGACAACAGTTCTTGTGCGCGCGTAGATTTGGGGGCGGCGTTGTCGTGGATCATTCTCGGGCAGAGGACGATGTGCAACGCGTGACCGTGAGCCCGTCATGTCGATCACCATGTTCGCCAATTCGAGCATCGAGAACTCGGTCGGATTACCGATATTGATCGGACCGGTGATCTGATCCTTCGTCGCCATCAACCGCATCAGACCCGTCAATCAGATCATCCACATAGCAAAATGATCGTGTCTGGGTGCCCGTCTCCGTACACTGTCAATTCACGCCCGAGCAAAGCCTGAATAATAAAATTCGACACCACGCGTCCGTCATTCGGATGCATGCGCGGGCCATACGTATTGAAAATGCGCGCAACCTTGATCCGCAAATTGTGCTGTCGCCAATAATCAAAAAATAATGTCTCTGCGCAGCGCTTACCTTCGTCATAGCAAGAGCGCGGTCCAACCGGATTAACGTGCCCCCAGTATTCCTCTGGCTGAGGATGAACATTGGGGTCACCATAAACTTCCGATGTAGATGCCTGAAGAATTTTCGCCTTCACGCGCTTTGCCAAGCCAAGCATGTTGATGGCGCCATGCACGCTGGTTTTCGTCGTCTGGACCGGATCGCGCTGATAGTGAATTGGCGAAGCTGGGCATGCGAGATTGTAAATTTCGTCGACTTCGACGTAGAGCGGAAATGTCACGTCGTGCCGTGTTAGTTCGAAATGCTTATGGTCGAGAAGATGTTCGATGTTCTTTCGGGAGCCGGTAAAAAAATTATCGACGCAGAGGACATCCCCGCCTTGCGCCAAAAGTCGCTCACACAAGTGTGAGCCGAGAAATCCCGCGCCACCGGTAACCAGAATTCGTTGCTGCAAATGCATCGGAAGCCCAACAGTTTTAAAGCATCTTCTGTTGGTCCAGTAATAAGCATCTTCTATTGCGTCAGTAAATGAGTCTGGCATAGCTGGCATGGGTGGCTTGCGTGCGGAGAAGACCCCCTACTTGCATCGTCGGAAGGAGCACCGCACACTCTTGTGCTGGCCAAGGCGGCAATCCCATCCTGCTGCTCAATCTTTCGCTTCGTTGGATTGGCATAGCCGCCGGAATCGTGTGGGTCGCAAGCGGCCTGCAAAGACAATCACTCATCAAGGCAGGAACCAACGAGGCCGCCGCCCACCCGTCATTCAGCCGCCCAGACCCGTGCAAAATGATCGATAGAAATAACCGCCGCGGTGATACTCCCGAAGTCGCGGGAGTGCGGCGGCCGGCTGCCTTTCTCGACCGGGACGGCGTCCTCAATGTCGACCACGGCTATACCCACAAGCCAGAGCAACTGGAATGGATCGAAGGAGCCCCGGAAGCCGTCCGGCTCCTGAACGAGGCCGGGTACTACATCTTCGTCATTACCAACCAATCCGGCGTCGCGCGCGGTTTTTATGATGAAGCGTCGGTGAATTCATTCCATCTTAATATGCAAGACAGTCTTGCTGCGCGGGGTGCGCACGTTGATGCGTTCTATTACTGTCCCCACCACCCTGAAGGCACCATCAAGTCCTTTGCAATACGCTGTCGCTGCCGAAAACCCGAGCCCGGAATGTTGGAACAGGCTGCGCGCGAATGGCCAATAGATCTCAAATCGAGCTTCTTGATCGGCGACAAAGACGATGATATGGCCGCCGCCGCTGCGTTCAACATTCGCGGAATCAAATTCGACTTCAGAAAAGATTCTCTGTTGGATCTGGTACGCCGAGAAGTCGTAACGCGTTCAAAACTACAAGATCGGCGTCATACATGAATGAGACGATTGGCGCTGCATCGCGGGGGCGCGTTCTCACGTCACTTCTGTTGCTTTGGCTCAGCGGCGCGGCCCTGCGATTTACAATTTTAGCCGTACCACCTGTCATCCCCCTCATCCATGATGAACTCAACCTCAGCGCGACGCAGGTCGGCATCCTGACCGGGTTGCCGTCGATGTTATTCGCCTTCGCAGCTGTGCCCGGATCGCTGCTCATAACGCGGCTCGGAATTCGTGCGGCCTTGATTGTCGGCCTTGCTGTTACCGCGGTCGGCGGCGCGCTGCGCGGCGCCATGCCGGATGTCAGCTGGCTCTACGCAATGACCATTACCATGGCATCCGGTGTCGCGATCATGCAAGTCGCCATGCCACCGGCAGTCCGCGCATGGGTTCCACACCGGATCGGATTCGCCACCGCTGTTTACACCAACGGTCTCCTGATCGGCGAGATCGCACCCGTCGCGCTGATGCTTCCCTTGGTACTGCCTCTTGTGGGCGGCAGTTGGCAGCGGGGCTTCATATTCTGGAGCGGACCGGTGGCGATCATCGCCTTTATCATGATGCTGCTGGCCCCGCGGCCTACAGTGAATGCCTCGACACTGGTGCGGCGGCGCTGGTGGCCCAATTGGCGCAACTCGTTGATCTGGCGGCTCGGCATCATGCTCGGCACCGTCAATGCTACCTATTTCACAACCAATGCCTTTCTGCCCGATTACCTCAGAAGCAATGGCCAAAGCGAATGGATTAGCGCTGCATTGTCAGGATTGAATATCGGGCAAATTCCCGCCTCATTCATTTTGCTCGTGGTCGCCGGCCGGCTGGAAGGCAAGGTCTGGCCCTATGTCGTATGCGGACTGCTGTGTGTCATCGCAACCATCGGCATCATATTCAGCAGCGGCGTCTGGATCGTGGTTGCCGCCACGCTGCAAGGGTTTGCTGCTGCCGCAATTCTGGTCCTGGTGCTGGCGCTCCCGCCACTGCTCAGCCTGCCCGACGACGTGCATCGGGTCACTGCAGCCATGTTCACGATCAGCTACAGTTGCGCGGTGATTGTGCCGGTGATCAGTGGGTTAGCGTGGGATCTCAGCGGAATGCCCGGTCTCGCATTCTTGCCAATAACGCTTTGCGGAATTTTGCTGGTCATTTTGGCACCGGCAATCAACCATGTGCCACGTGCTGGGAGCTAGTGTCATGCAGCCAATTCCGGTGGGAGCCAAAGGAAGCTACGTGCTGCGCGTGACACCGGCACACCTCGCCAATCAATTCAAGGACGCAGCCCTGCCACGCGTCTTCGCAACGCCCATGATGGTGACGGCCATGGAGAATGCGGCATTAAATGCGGTGCGAGACTATCTCGACCCGGGCGAGAGTGCGGTTGGCACCGCGGTAAATATTCGCCACATCGCTGCAACGCCAGCCGGCCACCGCGTAACCGCCGAAGCAGTGGTTACGAAAGTCGACGGCCGCCGCATCGAATTCAACGTCACTGCTCGCGACGAAATCGAAGAGATCGGTAACGGCACGCATGAGCGCATGATCGTCGATCTGGCTCGCCTCGATCAGCGGCTTAACGCCAAAGCTCGGTCCGTAACCGGCGAACTCTTCATCGTCGGTTACTTAATGACCGCGATATTTGCGTCTTTGACGACTTTGCCCCATTTAATCGTTTCGGAACGAATGAAAGCGGCGAATTGCTCGGGCGTATCGAGAATTGGCTCCAGCCCTTGTGCAATCAGATATTGCTCGCGGAACGCCGGCTCGGAAACAACTTTTATCACGTCGCGGCTGATCGTCTTGATGATATCGGCCGGTGTACCGGCGGGCGCCACGACTCCAAACCATGATTTTGCTTCGAAGCCCGGCACGCCGGATTCAGAAATGGTCGGCACCTCGGGAAATTCACTGCTGCGGTGTTCGCTTCCAACGCCGATCATGCGTAACTTGCCGGCTCTCACATTGCCTTTGACAATGCTCAGCGCTGCAAACATGAAGTCGATATGGCCGCCAATGACATCGTTCATCGCCGGTCCGGCGCCATTGTAGGGGATATGATTGAAGCGCACACCGGTCGCGGCCTGGAACATTTCCATATTGAGATGTCCGGTAGAGCCGATTCCGAACGAGCCATAAGACAGTTCACCCGGCCTTTTTTTGGCAAGCGCGACTGAGCTCCTTGACCGACGACACCGGCAGTGCCGGGTTGGCGACCAGCGCCTGGGTTGCGGAAACCAGTGCCGTGATTGGTGCAAAGTCCTTGAGCGGATCGTATGGAATTTTTTCGTGCAGGTGGGGGACCGTCACCAAGGTGAGCTCCGCGGTCAATAGAAGCGTGTAACCATCCGCAGGCGACTTCGCCACCTGTTCGGCACCGATCATCGTGCTGGCGCCGGGCCGATTGTCTACGACGACTTGCTGGTTCCACACTTCTGACAGTCGCTGCGACAAAACGCGCGCGAAGGCGTCGACGGCACCCCCTGCCGGATAGGGTACGACAATATGGACTGGTTTCGTCGGATACTGCGCCAGCGCAGGTTGTTGAGAGAACAATACCCCAAAAATTAGAGCGGCGACGGCCGCGCAACACGAAAACGATCTCCCCACGGATTGGAACTACTCCTCCCATTAAATTGCGTTCAGCCGGGTTTCAACCGACGCACCTCTTCCCGCCGCTTCAACCACCAGGAAAGACCGCAGGGAAGGATGTCGAGATAGTTCTCGATACCCAATTCTTTGGCGGCATGGACGGGCCAATGCGGATCGTAAAGAAACTCCCGCGCAAGCGCGATCAAATCCGCTTGTCCTGTGCTGAGGATTTGCTCCGCCTGGTGAGCTTCAGTGATCAGTCCGACGGCAACCGACTTGACGCCGACTTCCCTGCGGACGCGCTCTGCGTACGCCACATGGTAACCGGGTACGCGCGGCACGATTTCTGTGTTGATCGGCCCCGCTATCCCACCGGAAGAACACGTAATGACGTCGACTCCGCGGTTCGCGCAATTCGCGCGATAGCACGACCGTGTCGTCGATAGTCCAATGGCCTCCCGGTCCGTCAGTTGCCGAGCATCGGAAAAACAATGGCCGGTCTTGCGGCCACACCGCCCTCACTGTCTCCGTCACCTCGAGAGCGAAGCGCATGCGGCCTTTGAGGTCTCCGCCGTACGCATCGTTACGCTTGTTCGCAAGCGGGCTGAGAAACTGGTGAATCAAGTATCCGTGGGCACCGTGGATTTCGCAGATATCGAAGCCCGCATCGACGCTACGAAGTGCCGCCTCGCGCCAAATGTCGATCATGTCGCCAATGTCTTTTATCGACATTTCAATCGGCGTCGATGAACCCGGTCGCGGAGCTGCGATGGGGCTCGGAGAAATGCCGATCCATGGTTTCAAGCCGCGCGCTGCATCGCTGTCGTCCAACGGCCTGAAATTGTTCCAGGGCGCGTCGCTGGATGCCTTGCGGCCGGCGTGCCCCAGCTGAATTGCGGGAATTGCGCCCTGGCCGCGAATAAAATCGGTAATCCTGCGATAGGCGAAAATGTGGTCGTCAGAATATATCCCCGCACATTCATACGTCTTGCGGCCGCGTTCCTCCACCGCCGTCTCTTCCGTGAACACGATGCCCGCGCCGCCAATCGCATATTTTCCCAAGATTGACCAGATGCCAATCGGTCGGGCCGCCGTTTTTGGATTGATACTGGCACATCGGAGAAACGACGATGCGGTTACGCGCAAAAATGCCCCGTAAAGCGATGGGTTGAAGAAGAAGCGGAAGCCGAACATTTGCGTCATGCATGACGACGGCCCCTGAAACGGAATAGCGATAAATGCCTCAATGTCATTGAACTAGTCTGCACGATCAGGAGTACATCCGTGATTTCGTCCGCAATTTTTGAATAAATGATTTAACGGGTGGTGCATTTTCGCTCTTTCGATAGACAACGGCAATCTCCGCTTCTTGGAAGGCGCCCGCAATATTCCGATACACGATGCCGGGAATTGCCACATTCTGCATCGGTGCGGAGATAATGCCAATTCCGGTGCCCGCAGCAACAAGCGTTAGAAGCGAAAATATATCCGGCGCACGTTCGGCGATATGGAGCGACTGTCCTGACTTCGATATAGCGCCCAGGTTGCCCCAAAAGCCAACCTCCATTTCCAGGGAACCCGAGACAAATCGTTCCTGGGCCAGTGCCGCCGGGCTTATCGTCTTTCGCTTCGACAGGTGATGGCCCTTCGGAATAGCGACACAGTAAGGATGGCGATGAACAACAAATCCCGTCAGCTCAGAGGGGTAACGTTGCGGCGCCCTGATGAAGCCGACGTCCAGGACGCCATCGATAATCGCCTTCATCTGAGGAAATGTTTCCATGCGGTTGAGTTGTAATGAAACATCCGGGTTGTCTTTTCGAAACGTTGCAATCAGCTCCGGAAGCAACCCGATACAACTCACCGACAGGATGTACCCGATGGCGACCGAACCGATGTCGCCACGCGCTGCACGCCTTCCAACCAGTTCCGCGTTCTCCGCCTGTTTCAGCGTTGCGCGCGCCTCTTCGAGAAAGCGTTTGCCTGTTTGCGTGAGCGTCACCGCACTTTTCGTCTTGCGCGAAAGCAGTTGAGCCCCGAGCATTTTTTCCAGGGCCTGGATCTGATGGCTCAGCGTTGGCGTGGAAATATTGAGAAATTCAGCCGCGCGCGAGAAATGTAATTTTTCCGCGACGGCCACGAAGTACCGGAGATGACGCAATTCCATAGCTTCGATTATGAGTTATCGCCTCACAAAATGCCAATGGGCACCGCGGCGGCGAATCGGCGTCTGTTCGCAAGGAACGACTATTCCCAGATGAGGACATTGGCGAGAGACGGCTCGATCTGGCGCAAAGCGGTATAGCCAACGCCGCTTAGGCCACGGAACAGTCCTAAATTGAATTGTCTTTCGGCCGCGTTCCAGCGCAGATCGCCGGTCGACTTCTCACGGCTTAAAACGTCGATCAGACGGTTTGTTGCGAGCTCACGGAGCTCGCTGCTGTCCAGCATTTTTCCGGCCTCGCAGATAAATTCGATGCTCCCGAGCGTGCCACAACAAAGCGTGTCGACCGCCCCAGGCCATCCGGCCTGCGCGCCTTTAACCGCGTGTTGTATATCCGTCAGGTAGTCCGCGGACTTCAACCCGGCCCGTTTGGATGTCGCGATCCGCGCAAGACCAATGCCGGGAGCCCCGTGACACCACTGACACGGCCATGACGACGCGTCGCTGACGCGCAAATCGGGCCAATTGTTATGATCGGCACTAAAGCTGGCGTTTTCAAATTCAATACAT
>CAWGBH010000013.1:0-31575 GCA_963820805.1 uncultured Alphaproteobacteria bacterium | reverse complement strand
AAAATGCTGCTCCGCAGGCGCGAGCGACAAAGTTTAAGCGAGCTTTGGTCTTCATTCTTCGGGGGGCATCTGAGGTGATGCGAGAATTCCAGACCATAAAACATGGAAATAAGCGACGAGAAAAGCCGTCTTTCGATACGCTTCACTTCCCGCCTTCGTACTTCTCCTTCAATCTCAAAAAGTACTTAAATTCTTCCTGCTGCGAATTGCCAGCCTTCTCTCCAAGCTCATATTCGGAAACGGCCCCTTCTGGAAGGTCTTCTCATGCAGTTCTATTCCTATATTCACTTTTTCACGTCCCCAAGAAACGTGAATTCCAGATGGATACTCTGCGTTCTCAAATAGTCCGCCCATCGCAGCGGAAATTAGCCTCTCATCGCCTTCATCAGAGACACGAAGGCTCATGATTAGTGTTACGATCCCGACGGTTTCTGGTGGAAAACCCAGCCGAATTGGCTTCTTCCGATCGATAGACACAAGGATAGTTTTCATAAGAGCTAGTCGCCGTGGAACGGCGTGATCAGGCTGCCAGTCTAAGAAACCAGGTGCGGCACGCCGCACGCGCAGGCGTTCACGCCGACGGTAGCGGTGGGTGCCGGAGGGATCGTAGTTCAGATTCGGGCCGAGCCAGCGCTCGACTTCCTGCACGGTCATGCCTTTGCGCAGATGGTAGTCGAGCACCTGGTCGCGGTCGATTTTGCCGAGGCCGAAATAGCGCGACTGCGGGTGCGCGAAGTAGAGCCCGCTGACGCTCGAGCCCGGCCACATCGCGAAGCTCTCGGTCAGCTGGATGCCGGCGTTGCGCTCCACGTCGAGCAGCTTCCAGAGGATGCCTTTCTCCGTGTGATCCGGGCACGCCGGATAGCCCGCCGCCGGGCGGATGCCGCGATACTGCTCCTCGATGAGATTGCTCGCTGCGTCAGATTCTCCGTGCGTGCCATAGCCCCACTCGTCGCGCACGCGCTTGTGCAGGCACTCGGCGAACGCCTCGGCCAGCCGGTCGGCGAGCGCCTCGGCCATGATCGCGTTGTAGTCGTCGTGGTCGGCCTTGAAGCGCTCGCACGATCTCCGTGAGCCCGTGCCCGGTCGTGACGGCGAAGGCGCCGAGATGATCGCGCAAGCCCGGTCTCCTTCGGCGCGATGAAATCGGCGAGCGAGTGATTGGGCTCGCCGTCTTTCTTGACCATCTGCTGGCGCAGGAAATGGAAGGTCGTGAGCACGGCGTAGCGCGCGTCTCGTCGGTGTAAAGTTCGACGTCGTCGCCGACCGCGTTCGCCGGGAAGAAGCCGTAGACGCGCGCGGGCGCGCAGGAGCTTTCTCGTCGACGATCTCGTCGAGCAGCTTCCTGCGCATCGTCGAAAAGCTTGCGCGCCTGCTCGCCATACTTCTCGTGCTCGAAGATCGCGGGATAGCGTCCGCGCAATTCCCAGGTGTGAAAGAACGGCGACCAGTCGATGAATTCGCCGCAGCGTCGCCAGGCGGAAAATCCGTCGAGCACGCGCACGCCGGTGAACTCCGGCTGTCGCGATGTCCTCGGCGCGCCAGTCGATGCGGCGTGCGGTTCGCCCGCGCCTTCTCGAGCGGGATGAGCTGCCTGCTTCTGCCCGGCGTGCAGCGCGCGGGCGCGCGCCTGCTCGTCGCGATTGTGCGCGGCAAAGGCGTGCGCGCGTTTCGTCGCTGATCAGGCTGCTCACCACCGGCACCGCGCGCGAGGCGTCGAGCACGTGGACGACCGGGCCGTGGTAGGGCGGCGCGATCTTCACCGCCGTGTGCGCCTTGCTCGTGGTCGCGCCGCCGATGAGCAGCGGCAGCTTGAAACCTTCGCGCTCCATCTCGCGCGCGACGTGCACCATCTCGTCGAGCGACGGCGTGATCAGTCCGCTCAGGCCGATGACGTCGACCTTCTTCTCGCGCGCGGTGTCGAGGATCTTCTCGCACGGCACCATCACGCCGAGATCGATCACCTCGTAGTTGTTGCAGCCGAGCACGACGCCGACGATGTTCTTGCCGATGTCGTGCACGTCGCCCTTGACCGTGGCCATGAGCACTTTGCCCTGCGTGCGCACTTCGCCGCCGGCCGCGAGCGTGCCTGCTTCTCCGCCTCCATGTACGGCAGCAGATACGCGACCGCCTTTTTCATCACGCGCGCGCGATTTCACGACCTGCGGCAGGAACATTTTGCCCGAGCCGAACAGATCGCCGACGACGTTCATGCCGTCCATGAGCGGCCCTTCGATGACCTGACAGCGGCTTGCGCGTATTTCTGCCGCGCCTCCTCGGTGTCTGCTCGATGAAATCCGTCGATGCCCTTCACCAGCGCGTGCGAGAGCCGCTCCTCGACGGGCCGCTGCGCCAGTCCTGGTCGTCTTCCACGACCGCCGCCTTGCCTTCTGCTTCACCGTTCTCGGCGAAAGTCACGCAGCCGCTCGGTCGCGTCGGGCCGGCGGTTGAGCAGCACGTCCTCGACGAGCTCCAGCAGGTCCTTGGGGATCTCCTCGTAGACCTCGAGCATGCCGGCGTTGACGATGCCCATGTCGAGCCCGGCCTGGATCGCGTGATAGAGAAACGCCGAGTGCATGGCCTCGCGCACGACATTGTTGCCGCGGAAGCGAAAACGAAATGTTGCGAGACGCCGCCGCTGACCTTCGCGCAGCGGCAGGTTCTGCTTTGATCCAGCGCGTCGCCTCGATGAAATCGACCGCGTAGTTGTTGTGCTCCTCGATGCCCGTGGCGACGGTGAGGATGTTCGGGTCGAAGATGATGTCCTGCGGCGGAAAGCCGACCTCCTCGGCGAGGAGCCGGTAGGCGCGCTCGCAAATCTCGATCTTGCGCTCGCAGCGTATCCGCCTGGCCCTGCTCGTCGAAGGCCATGACGACGACCGCCGCGCCGTAGCGCCGCACGAGCCGCGCCTGCGCGAGGAACTTCTCCTCGCCTTCCTTGAGGCGAGATGGAATTGACGATGCCCTTGCCCTGGATGCACTTCAGCCCGGCCTCGATCACCGTCCACTTCGAGCTGTCGATCATGATCGGCACGCGCGCGATGTCCGGCTCGCTCGCGATGAGGTTGAGGAACTTCGTCATCGCCGCCTCGCCGTCGAGCATGCCCTCGTCCATGTTGACGTCGATGATCTGCGCGCCGCTCTCGACCTGCTGCTGGGCCACGGTCAGCGCCTCCTCGTAGTTGCCCGCGAGGATCAGCTTGGCAAACTTCGGCGAGCCGGTGACGTTGGTGCGCTCGCCGATGTTGATGAAATTCGTGTCCGGCGTCTGGTTGAACGCCTCCATGCCCGCTGAGCCGCAGCTGCGGTTCGATCGACCGGGACGGCGCGCGGCGCGAAGCCGCGCACCGCCTCCGCGATCTTCGCGATGTGCGGCGGCGTGGTGCCGCAGCAGCCGCCCACGATGTTCAGCCAGCCGGCCTGCGCCCACTCCGCGATCTGCGGCGCGAGCGATTCCGGCGTCTCGGGAAAGCCGGTCTCGGCAGCAGCGGATCGGGCAGCCCGGCGTTCGGATAAACCGAAACGTGCACCGGCGCGATGCGCGCCAGTTCCTCGACGTAGCGGCCGCATCTCCTTGGGCCCGAGCGCGCAGTTCATGCCGACGCTCAGCGGCTCGGCGTGCGAGACGGAATTCCAAAACGCCTCGACCGTCTGCCCGGTCAGCGTCCGCCCGCTCAGATCGGTGATCGTCCCCGAAATCATGATCGGCAGATCGCGCCCCGAGTTCGGCGAGCACATCTTTGGTGGCAAAGATCGCCGCCTTCGAGTTGAGCGTGTCAAAGATCGTCTCGATGAGCAGCACGTCCACGCCGCCCTCGATGAGCGCGCGCACCTGCTCGGCGTAAGCCTGCCGAAGCTGATCGAAATTCACCGCGCGGAAAGCTCGGGTCGTTCACATCGGGCGAAATCGATGCCGTCACCGACATCGGCCCGATCGCGCCGGCCACGAATCGCGGCGCGCCCGTCTTCGCCTCGACATCATCCGCCGCCTTCCGCGCCAGCCGCGCCGCCGTGAGATTCATCTCCCGCGCCAGCCCCTGCAAAAACGGGTCGTCCACCACGCGCTGAAAGAACGCCTGGTCCTTCCGCGTCGCCCGATTCGTGCAGGAAAAAGAAATCGTGCTGGCCGATGGTCGTCGCCGAAAACGTATTCGTCTCGATGATGTCCGCGCCGGCTTCGAGGTACTGCGCGTGAATCTCCGCAATGACCTCCGGCTTGGTCAGCAGCAGCAACTCGTTGTTGCCCTTGAGGTCCTTGCCTTTCCAATCGCGGAAGCGCTCCCCGCGGTAATCGGCCTCCTGCAGCTTGTAGCGCTGGACCATCGTGCCCATCGCACCGTCAATGATGGCGATGCGTTCGCGCAGCAGGAGTTCGAGCGGGTGAAGTTGGGACTTGGGTGCGGACATGATGGTCTGCGCAATGAACACGGAGAACCGCCCGCGATCAAGGTACAAATTGACGCATCGTGATGGATGGATGCGTGCTGGCAGCAGCAAAACGAAAAAGCGAAGGAACAGCGAACTCCCCACCCGAGGAATAGAACAAAGCCGGGCCCGGCGATCATCTTCCTCGCGCCCCTGTCTCTCACCGCCTTCTGATCACCCACCGGAACTCCGTAAAATCGCGAATAGGTGGAAACGTTAGAGGCTATTCGTCAGACGCAAACTATTTCCAAATTGAGCTTCAATATTGCTTATGACACAGGACCTTGAAATCCGCCCTATCCGGGGCGATAGAGAGTACTCCTCCTCATTCACGTATGCACCCAGAATCGCCTCGCTCCTTCTCCGATAAGTTCCTTCGGGAACACACTCCTTCACTGGAGGACATCATCGCCACGCGCCGCGAATTCCTCACGCGCACCGGCATGGGCTTTGGCGCCCTGAGCCTGGCCGCGCTCTTCGGCATCGATCCCTTCGTGTCGGGCGCGCCGTCCGCTCCACCCGCGGTCCCGACCTTTTCGCCCCTGGCTCCCCGAAAGCGCCGCTCCCGGCCAAGGCCAAGGCGGTCATCCACATTTTCGCCGTCGGGCGGCCCGTCGCACGTCGATACGTGGGATCCGAAGCCGGAGCTGGCCAAGTATGCCGACAAGACGATGCCCGGCCTGGACGGGCTCGCGTTTCCGCTCGCCCTTCAAGTTCACCAAGACGGGGCAAATCGGGCGTCGAAGTCAGCGAAGTCTTTCCCGAAGCTCGGCGACATGCGTCGACGACATGGCGGTCATCCGTTCGCTGTGGACCGATATCCCGGCGCACGAAGTGGCCCAGCGGTTCATGAACACCGGTTCGCTCCAGCTTCCGAAGCCCTCGATGGGCTCGTGGGTGGTCTACGGTCTCGGCACGGAGAACCAGAACATGCCCGGCTTCATCACCCTCGGCGGCAAGCCGGAATGGCGCCAGGCCTCGTTCCTGCCCGGGCGTCTACCAGGGCTGCAACGTCAACTACTCGCCGAGCATGAAGCTCGATGAAGTGCTGCTGAACATCAGCAACCCGTTCACCGGCGATGGACCGCCAGCGCCGGCAGCTCGATCTGGTCCACCAGCTCAACGAGATGCACGCCGAGAAGCTGCAGAAGGACGAGCAACTCGAAGCCCGCATCGAGTCGTTCGAGATGGCGTTCAAGATGCAGACCGAAGCGACCGACGCCTTCGACATCACCAAGGAACCGCGAAGCGATGCGCGACCTGTACGGCTCGACGGAAATGGGCGCGAAGCTGCTCGTCGCCCGCCGGCTGGTCGAGCGCGGCGTGCGCTTCGTGCAGGTCGAGCACGGCGGCTGGGATCACCATGCCAATCTCGAGAAGGCATTCCGCAAGCAAGGCCGGCGAAATCGACGGCCCGGCCGCGGCGCTGCTCAAGGATCTCAAGCAGCGCGGGCTGCTCGACTCGCACGCTCGTCATCTGGGGCGGCGAATTTGGCCGCACCGTGACGCGACCGCAACGGCAACGCCAACCCGGGCCGCGACCACAATGGCCGCGCCATGCCCGGCGGGGCCTGAGAGAATTGCGTCTTTGCCCTGGAACAGTTCGGCCGCGGTCAACCCGCCGGACGACATCATGAACATCAGGCGTGCGTTGGACCGCTTGGCGTCGAGGTCGTGATCTACCTGCGCGACATAGCGGCGCAGGATTGGCGACAAATAAGCATCCACGACGGTGGTATCGCCGCGGCCCACCAGCTTGATCAGTGGCGAGACCTCGTGGCTCACCGAAACCTGCGCAAAGTCCATCGCGCGCACGAGCGCCGCGACGCGCTTCTCGTGCTGCGGAAACCGAAAGGCATGCATGAATACGATAGCGACTGCTTTTATGCCGTCTGCCTTGGCTGCGGCCAGGTCGGCACGTACGGCCGCAAGATCAGGTTCTCGCTCCACGGTGCCGTCGGCGCGCACGCGCTCGTCGACTTCCACCACGCGTTCATAGAGCGTGTCAGGCTTAATGATGTGGCGAGCGAAAATTTTCGGACGGGCCTGGTAACCGATCTTGAGCGCGTCGCGGAAACCCTTGGTGATCAATAGAAGTGTTCGGTCGCCCTTGCGTTCGAGGAGCGCGTTGGTAGCAACGGTCGTGCCCATCTTCACGGCACCGACACGCCCGGCCGAGATCAGTTCGCCGCTTTTTAGACCAAGCAAATCCCGGATGCCCTGAACGGCAGCATCGGTATAGGCCTCAGGGTTTTCAGAGAGCAGTTTGTGCGCGACCAACGTCCCGTCGGGGCGCCGTCCGACCACGTCGGTAAAAGTGCCGCCGCGATCGATCCAGAAGTCCCAGAGGTGCGGTGAAGCGTTCTTCATGAGGCTCAAGGCAGACATGAACGAAGTACTATGTCCGGCCTGTCGGGGGCAAAACAAGCCTGCTAGTCTTGATTCCGTGAAAATAAGTGGTGATGCCATGGCGAGGATATTTCTTGTAGGTGCGGCGCTGCTGTTTGCTTGTTCAGCCGTGCTATCGGCCGAGATCAAGGTTCTTAGCGGAAACGGCTCCCGGGCTGCCGTCCGCGAACTTTGTACGCAGTTCGAGCATGCCACCGGTCACAAAATTGATCTGAGCTTCGGGGTGAATGTCGAGGTCAAGAGCAAGATCGAAGCCGGCGAGCGCTTTGATGTCGTTGTCGGTAATCCGCCGATCATCGACGCTTTGATTAAGGACGGCACGGTTGTTGGTCCACGCGTCGATTTCGGCCAGGCCGGTTTAGGTGTGGCGGTCCGCAGTGGTGCGCCTAAACCTGATATATCGTCGGTCGAGGCCTTTAAGCGCGCGTTGTTGGCATCAAACGCCGTCGCGTTTCCGGGGAAGGGCGCAAGCGGTATCTATTTTGTCGAGTTGCTTGATCGCATGGGCATCAAGGCTGAAATGCAAAACAAATTGAAGCCGATGGCGGCCGAAGACACCGTGGAAGTGGTGGCGCGTGGAGAAGCTGACATGGTCGTGGTGGTGTCGACCCGTATTTCGGACGTTCCCGGTGTCGATCGTGTCGGGCCGATCCCAGAGGAATTACAAACGAAGATTGGCTTTGCTGCAGGTTTGAGTGCTTCGACCAAGGAACCTGATGCAGCCAAGGCGCTAATCCGCTTTTTCGCTGCGCCAGCCGCAGCGGCGACACTCAAAGCCAAAGGCGTTGATCCGATCTGACCCGCCTCTTCGGAACACTCTTGCCACCGCCGATGGCGCCATGCTTGCATTTCATCCAACGTCGCGGGCGATGGCCGCCGGCGTTTGGAGGGATGATAGATGAACAAGTGCGTGCAAATCTGCGCGACCCTGCTCCTTGCGTGTGGGATTGGGACTGGTGCGTCCGCCGAGACAAAATGGGACATGCCGACGCCATATCCCGACGGCAATTTCCACACCAAAAATGTGATCCAGTTCGCGGCCGACGTAGATAAGGCCACCAACGGCTCTCTTAAAATCACCGTGCATTCCGCTGGCTCGCTGATCAAGCACGCGGAAATCAAGCGCAGCGTTCGCCAAGGCACGGCGCCAATCGGCGAAATGCTGGAATCTCTTTCATCGAATGAAGCCGCAGTTTACGGGCTCGATTCCGTCCCGTTCCTGGCCACTGGCTATGATGCCTCGCGGAAGCTTTATGCCGCACAGAAGCCGTATCTTGAAAAACAGCTCGCATCCGAAGGGCTGATGCTGCTGTTTTCTGTGCCATGGCCGCCGCAAGGGCTTTATGCCAAACGCGAAATCAGATCCGTCGACGAGCTCAAGGGCCTGAAATTCCGTACCTACAATGCCATGATCGGACGAATCGCGGCGCTCGCAGGCTCAGTGCCGACCCAGATTGAGGTGCCGGATCTGCCAACAGCGTTTGCGACCGGACGCGTCGACGTGATGATTACTTCGGCGTCGACGGGAGTCGACACCAAATCGCAGGACTATCTCACGCATTACATCGATACTCAGGCGTGGTTGCCGCGCAATATCGTCATCGTCAACAAGGAAGCCTTCGACAAACTTTCTCCCGCCGAAAAAACAGCAATCACCGATGCCGCCAAAGCTGCGGAAGACCGTGGCTGGAAATTGTCTATCGAAGAAATGACGATCAAGACGAAGGCACTGAAGGACGCGGGGATCAAGGTGTTGCCGCCGACTCCGGAACTCAAAGCTGGCCTTGCCAAGATTGGCGAAACGATTGCTTCTGAATGGGAGAAATCCGCTGGTGCCGACGGCGCAGCGATGCTGTCTACATATAGGAAGTAAGTGCGTCGCGCTCTCGATACCGTCTATCGCACTGCGCTGTGCGCCTCGGCCATTTGCCTGGTCGCAATTGCGGTCATGGTGGGCGTGCAACTTGCTGGCCGCCTTCTCGACGGCACCCTGTCCCTCTTGCATCTGCCGCGTACCGATTTTGTCATCCTGTCGCTCGATGAAATCGGCGGTTATCTGCTCGCTGCTGCAAGTTTCTTTGCGCTTGGTGGAACGCTGAAGGCGGGTGCCCATATTCGTGTCACCTTGGTGATGGCGGCGCTAAGCGAACGCGTACGACGTTACTTTGAACTTTGGGCGTTCAGTTTTGCGGCGGCGGCGTCAAGCTACATGACTTGGCACCTCGCCAACTTTGCGTGGATATCCTTCCGCTTCCACGAAGTATCGCCCGGTGTTGTCCGCGTGCCGTTGGTCTATCCGCAGGCGGCGATGGCGATCGGCGCGTTGATTCTCACCATAGCCCTGATGGACGAATGGTTCGTCGTCGCGACGCGCGGCCGCCCCACTTTCCGCACTGCGGAGGACGCGATCACACTGGGCAAGGAAGGCTGAGCCATGAATGTGCTCGAGCTTTCCCTTTTCTTGATGCTTCTGCTGTTTGCGATCCTCGGTACTGGCGTCTGGATCGCGTTGGCGCTGGCCGTCTGTGGGTTCGCGGCCGTTCTGACGAAAGTGGCGACACCAGCGGGGCAAGTCCTGGCAACGTCAATGTGGACGGCGTCGAATTCTTGGGACTTAACCGCGCTGCCGATGTTCATCTGGATGGGAGAAATTCTCTATCGCACAAAATTATCCGATGACATGTTTGAAGGCTTGGCGCCGTGGCTGCAGAAATTGCCGGGGCGATTGCTCCATGTAAATGTCGTCGGTTGCGCAATTTTTGCCGCGGTGTCCGGATCGTCCGCGGCAACGTGTGCAACGATTGGCCGCATCGCGCTGCCGGAACTCCTTAAACGCGGTTATGACGAGCGCATGGCAATCGGCACGCTCGCCGGTTCCGGCACGCTCGGACTACTAATCCCACCGTCAATCATCATGATCGTCTATGCGACTGCCACCGACCAATCGATCGCGCGCCTGTTCATCGCCGGCGTCATTCCGGGCATGTTGCTCGCGGGTCTGTTCATGGGCTTCATCATTGGTTGGGCGCTGCTCAACAAATCGCGGATGCCGCCCCCTGAGCCGCCCGTGCCATTTCGCCAGCGCGTCTATGCTTCGAGGCGTCTAATCCCCGTCATGTTGCTGATTATGGGCGTCATTGGCTCCATTTACGGGGGATTGGCATCTGCGACGGAGGCCGCCGTCGTCGGCGTGTTTCTCGCGCTGGCTCTATCGTGGTGGTCAGGGACACTCACCGCGCAGGGCTTTTTCGACTCCCTGATGGGCGCGACACGGACAAGCTGCATGATCGCCTTCATTCTGGCGGGCGCTGCGTATTTGACCGCCGCTATGGGCTTTACCGGAATTCCGCGCGCGCTCGCCGAATGGATCACCGAATTCAACATGCCGCCTTGGGCGCTGCTGAGTGTGCTGACGGCTTTTTATATTGTCCTGGGCTGCTTTCTCGATGGCATCTCGATGGTTGTGCTGACGACGTCGATCATCATTCCGCTGGTAACAAAAGCGGGTTTCGACCTGATCTGGTTCGGCATTTACATTGTGCTGGTCGTCGAGATGGCCCAAATCACACCGCCCGTTGGTTTCAATCTCTATGTTTTGCAAGGCATGACGGGACGCAACATTTTTACGATTGGCGCTTATGCACTGCCGCTGTTTTTTTTGATGTGCATTGCCGTCGTGTTGGTCGCCGCATTTCCAGGAATCGCGCTTTGGCTGCCGTCGACGATGCTCGACGTGAAATAAGGAAGGCGAGGAGATTGTCGCCTTATGCATTGTTACTGTCGCTCACATCCACGCATCCTTCTAAAATTCCTCGTCGTGGCGCTTAAGGCCAATTCCTAGGCGAAGTTTGACGCGTGCCGCAGGATACTTTTTCTGGACGACCGCATTCGGTCGCCCATAGATGCCTGACGCTAAAAATCAAAACCCCAAAAAAATGTCAGGCACTTTCGATGTACCGAATATTGTGTGCGCTATTGCTGGGCTCGGCTCTTCTGGGAAATGCCACCGCGCAGGATTTCCCGACAAAACCCGTGATGATGGTGGTCCCTTACGCGGCCGGCGGTCCCGCTGACGTCATTGCGCGTGTTGTCGCGCACGGCATGAGCAAAGTTCTTAACCAGCAGTTTTTTGTAGAGAACACGGCAGGTGCCGGCGGCACAATCGGCACCGCCAAGGTCGCGTCAGCGTCGCCCGATGGGTACTCGCTGCTGGTCATGCATGTCAGCCACGCGGCTAATGTCGGGTTCTATCCGCATCTGCGCTACGACCCGGTGAAAGACTTTGAACCAATCGGCTTGGTCGCAGAGTTGCCAATGGCCTTCGTTGCCCGCAAGGATTTCCCCGCGAACAATTTCGGGGAATTCGTCGCTTACCTGAAAGCGAACAAAGAAAAGATGACGTTCGGATTTGCGGGAATTGGGTCGGCATCGCATTTGTGCAGTCTGCTTTTCTTTCATGCGATCGATATCTCGGTGAGCGGCGTTCCGTACAAAGGCACCGCACCTGCACTTAATGACTTGAGCGGAGGCCAATTCGATTTCATGTGCGACCAGACGATCAACGTCTTGCAGCCGGCGAAGGCTGGCCTGATCAAGGCCTTTGCCGCCGCCACACCCGAGCGGCTCAAAGTTGCTCCCGATTTGCCTACCGCGGCCGAATCCGGAATTCCGGGATTTCAGATGTTGGTCTGGTACGGGATGTACGCGCCTAAGGGCACGCCCAAGCCCGTGATCGAAAAACTTTCGGCTGCGCTCAAAAAGCTGTGCAGGATCCGGAAGTGAAGGATCGGCTGGCGCAGTCGGGCGCTGAAACGGTCGCGCCGGAGCGGGCGCGGCCCGAGGTGCTACGCGCACAGCTCAGTTCGGAAATCGAGCGTTGGGTGCCGATCATCAAAAAGGCAGGCGCTGAGGTTCAGTAGCGCGGCCTTAAATTGGCGGGGGCCCGGCGGTTTTTGCCGCCGAGCCCCCTTACAATTTATCAGCCGACCTGTAAGCCGGGTTCTGTATGGCCTGCGGCGCGAACCGCAGACGTGACGGCCATTCCTCTGGTACGCCGGTTACCCGGCGCATCAAGCAACCTACCCGAATGACTGGCCCGGACGGACCCGGAACTTTCGTTCCAACGTCATTCCTATTCGGTCTTGCTCCCGGTGGGGTTTGCCGTGCCGCTTCCGTCGCCGGAAGCGCGGTGCGCTCTTACCGCACCGTTTCACCCTTGCCGCGGCTATACGCAACGCGCCGAGGCGGTCTCTTCTCTGTGGCACTTTCCCTGGGGCGTAACCCCCGCCGGATGTTATCCGGCACCGTTCGTCCATGGAGCCCGGACTTTCCTCCCCGGCCACCTTTCGGCATTGGCGCGGAGCGGCCGTCCGGCCGACTGACGGGATAGGAATGAGGATACCGGGCTCGCGCGTCAAGTCTTGCAGCGCGAGAAGCTTAAGAAAACCCAACCGAGGGCATCCGGGTCAATGAATCAGCCGAGCGGTGTAGGTCGCGTTTCAATGAGCGCGCGCAAGGTGAGAAGCGTAGAGGGATCGGCAATGCCATCAACGCGCGCCTGCCTAAAATGGCGTTGAAATGCGGTGACCACATCCCGCGTAGCGTCGTCATAACTGCCGGTTTCAGCAATGCCGTAGCCGTAGGAGCGTAAGGTTCGCTGAAGCCGCGTGACCGACTCGCCTCGATCGCCATACTTGAGGCCTGCGCCCTCGAGATCGAGCGGAGCAGCGCGGACCCAGTGGCCTACACTGGACTCACTCAACAATCCCCACGGGAATTTTTCGCCGGGATCCTGTTTGCGCGACGGCGCTACGTCGGAATGACCCAGAATACGGTCGGCACTGATCGGCCCACGTCTGGTAATGATCGATCTGCAAAGGGAGATGGTCGCCGCAATCTGGCGCAATGGATAGTCGCTATAACCGAACTCATGGCCCGGGTTGACGATTTCGATTCCGATCGATCGCGAGTTAACATCGGTCTCGCCCGCCCACGACGATTCCCCGGCGTGCCAGGCGCGCCGGTCCTCCGGCACGCATTGCACGATGCGGCCATCCTCAAATACCACGTAGTGGGACGATACCTTGCTTGCGGCGGTGGTGAGACGCTGGAGCGCTGCCGCTCCAGTCTGCATGCCGGTGTAATGCAGGACGATCATATCCGGCGGACGATCGTCTTTGCGCTCGTCAAAATTGGGTGACGGCACGACGTCGAAGACGAGGAAGGAATCCGGCGGGAAAACGGACATAGGCCGGACAAAACCCGTGGTGGAAGGTTGGCCGGCATAATTCACCGCCCTGCCAAAAAAGCAAGGCTTGTAACCACGCCGGCTGCGGCTCGGGTTATGGGACCCGGGCCGCAGCCTGTTTTTCCTTTAACTCCGACGTTATCGACTGGTAGAAGGTGTGCTTCCCGAAGGCTTCATACCACCACCCATCGGGCTGCCTGACCCGGTTGTACTGGTCGGCCGCGGGGGCTCATAGCGCGCAAAGGTTTGGGCGTCTTTGAGCTGGTCCTTCGTCACGGCGAGCTTGAGTTTGTCAGCTGAACCGTTTTCGCCAGGGACCACGTCGAAAGAGCTTGGAGCAAGTGCCACTTCTTTCGAACCTATTCCAAGGAAGCCGCCGACACCGACCACGAAGGCTTCAACCTTGCCGCCCTTGTCGAACAGGATATCGGTCACATCGCCAATTTTCTGATTGTCGGAACCGAGCACATCAGTGCCCTTGAACTTGGAAGCCAGCCATTGATCGGGCTTCTGGGATGATACGAAACTCGGCTTGCCGGAACCTTGCGACTGCGCGGCGGGTGCCGGGTCAGACGAAGTTTGTGTAGATGGTGATTGCGCAAACGCGGCGGTCGCGACGGCTGCGCTGAGCGCGGTGGATAACAAAAGTTTTTTGAGCATTTATGCCTCCTCTAGACTCGCCGAGCGAGTTCCGCAACGACAACGCGGCGGGCATGGTCGCCGTTCCCTTTTCGGCGAAAATCCGACTGCCGTTTGAAAACGGAACTTGGTCAGGCGGGTTTCGCGTTGGTGCTCATCGAAGTGTCGTCATGTTCTTCGTTTGCGTGCACCCGCACGACAGTCACCGTGCAGGGAGCTTCCGCGACGACGCGCGTCGAAACGCTTCCGAGGTAGCGTCTGAGTGCCGAGCTCTTTCGCGATCCGATCACAATATGATCGACGCGGTTGTTGCGGGCATAGTCGACGAGCTGCCCTGCCGGGTCGGTTGATTCAAGGACGTGATAGGTGATTCGGTCGGGAGCGACCGGGATGACACGAGCCCAATGTTTGAGCTCGGCGAGCCGGCCAAGATGCGGGTTGCGACCTTTCGCGTCCTCCAGTTTATCGAGCGCAAGGCGTGCGATCTTGAGAACATTGACGCAGGCCAGTCGCGCATTTGGTTCAGTCGCAAGGACACGATGAACTGCAAACGCCAATGCGTCGCTAAGCGCCTCATGGCCGGGATCGAGGTCGATCGCCGCCATCACAATCGGCGCTTTGGCGAGATGGCTCGTAAGTGCCGGTCGACGCTTGAGCTGCGGATTGCGTGCAGTACGAAGGCGGCGCCAACCGACGCTGAAAATGCCGTCGCGCCGCAAGCGGTTCGCGCGCTGCGTCAGTTTCACGTGGTCGGGATGTTGCAGGTCAAAGGCCAGTTGGGCCGCCGTGGAATAACGCGCCTCAGGATCAACCTCCAGACAGCGCAGGATGATCTCCTGCAGCCAAGGTGGTACGGCTGCATTTCGCCCCCGCGGTGGCACGGGATCTCGCCATAACCTTATGCGCCAGTTGTCGGCGCGCTGCGGTTCGCCAAAAGGGCGTTCTCCTGTCGCCAAGAAATAGAGGACTACCCCCAGAGAAAAGAGGTCGCTGCGGGGGTCGGCGCGCTCGCCGAGCACTTGCTCGGGCGAGATATAGGCGCCCGTGCCAACCGGACCTTCCGCCTCCTCTTGTATCAAATCGGGCAGTTGATCGTGCCGCGATAGCCCGAAGTCGATCAGCACTGCCTCGTCGCCACGCAGAATGATATTGCTCGGCTTGATATCGAGATGGATCACGTGTTGACGGTGGATATCGTGCAGGGCGAACGCGATTTTTGCACCGATTGTGGCGACCTCAGCCGGCGGTAACGGCGTTTTTTCCAATAGCGACTTCACGGATGGCCCGGATATAAATTCCATCACGATGTAAGGATGTTCGAAATCGCCAGCCGCAATAAATCGCGGCACATGCGGTCCAGATAGCCGCGGGAGGATCATCTGTTCGACTTCATAGCCGATGATCGTGATCGGATCTTCGCCCGCCCGCACCAGCGGGATTTTCATCAGCATCGGCAGATCGGTGCCCTCGCGTGCAACCCGCCAGAAGCTTGCCATCCCGCCGGCCTGAAGCGGCTCGATGAGCCGAAAGCCGTCGATGACGTTTCCCGCTTCTAACTTGCGTGGAATCACACTCAAGCTCCCTCGATCAGGCGAAGGCTCAAGATTTCCGGCAAGCCGGCCTCGCGCACTTTGCGTGCGGCGGTTTCGTTGTCGTAGGGCACGCGCACATAAATCAAGACGTTGCGTTCGGTATCGAGTGCGCCATAGCAGGCAGCCGGATTGTAGTCTCGTGGCTGGCCGATTGAGCCGATCACGGCGAGCCAACGCCGCTGCGCGAGCAGCGGAATTTCAACGGACTGCACCGGCTGGAACCCCGCGAGCTTTCCAGTTGCTGACATATGATAAAGCTGTGGCACGTGGACGTGCCCGCAAAAGGTCGACTGGGCGCGCGTCGCCATGAAACTGCGGGAGGCGCTCTCCACGCTGGTGATGTATTCCCAGTGACGCGGCCGATGCGCACTGGCGTGGACGAATAACCGGTTGTCTGCCTCGAAGGTCAGCGGCAATTGGGTCAGGAACTCGCGCTGGGTCGCATCGAGCTTCGGCCGCGTCCAATCGATTGCGTCTGCGGCAACCGAGTTCATCCCCGCTGTGCCGCCGACGATGGCCTCGTCATGATTGCCCAAGAGTGCCACAGCCCCGCCCTCGACCTCGCGCATGACCGTGTCGACCGCAAAGCCCGGGTCGGCGCCATAGCCAACGTAGTCCCCAAGAAAAATGAACCGGCTGATTCCGGCTCGGCGCGCATGGTCCAGGCTCGCTTCAAGCGCTTCCCGGTTGGCGTGAACGTCGCTGAACAAGCCGATCCACATAAATTCATCCGATTAGGGCGCAGCCCGCCTTCGGCAACGTTTCTTTAAGTTTAACTGCCGTTAATGGCGTTGATCTGCCGCAACGGCGTGCCTCGGGAGGATTTGGGCCGATTTCTTGACGGCCATATAATCCCATGATATCCCAATTATTCCCATTATGGGACAGCTCACGACAAGGCAAAAGCCGGCACAAAATACGCCGGCGTGTCATCCGTCAGAGGTCCCCCAGACATCCCTGGTTGCGTCGAGTTGTGGAGTGCGGGGTATGGATCGCTTCGTGGCGAATTACACGCTGCGGCTCGACTCGAAGGGACGCGTCTCGATCCCCGGTTCTTTTCGGTCGGTCCTCGGCCGCGACGGTTTCGAGGATCTTTATTGCTATCCGGCAATGGATCGCCCGGCGATCGACGCTGGTGGACGTGCACTGATGGTAGAAATCGAGGCCCTGATCGGCCGCTATGCCCCGTTTTCGGACCAGCGAGAGCAGTTCGCCCTGGCGCTGTATGGCACCAGCGAGACGGTGAAGATCGATGGCGAAGGGCGGGTGGTATTGAGCGAGAGCCTCAAGCGCCACGCTGGAATTACCGAGGCGGTCGCGTTCGTTGGTCTGGGTCACAAGTTTCAGATCTGGGAGCCCGGCCGTTTCCAGAAAGAGCTCGCGGAGGCCACCCAAAAGGTGCGCGCGCTCAAAGCGGAGCTGAGTTCTCAGGTGGCGGCGCGCAATGCGCCCGGAGCACGGGAATGATGGCGGGTGGCGGCGGCTCAGCTGTCGCAGGCGGACCGGCTCTCCACATTCCCGTGCTCGGCCGCCCTTCGGTCGACTTCCTCAAAGTTCATGATGGTGGAGTCTACATCGATGGCACTTTCGGTGCCGGAGGCTACTCGCGCGCACTTCTGGCCGCCGCGGACTGCAAAGTCATCGGTATCGACCGCGATCAGCGCGCAATCGCCTTGGGTGCCGATCTCGTCGAACAGGCCGGTGGCCGCCTCACGCTTATCGAAGATCGCTTTTCCAACCTCGACGCGATAGCGCGCGACACCGGCCATGACGCGGTCGACGGCGTCGTACTCGATCTGGGCGTTTCCTCGATGCAACTCGATACGCCAGGCCGCGGCTTCTCGTTCCGCCTCGACGGCCCGCTCGACATGCGCATGGGAAGCGAGGGCCCGAGCGCGGCCGATATCGTCAACGCCGCGAGCGAGCGCGATCTCGCCGATATCATCTATGCCCTCGGTGAAGAACGTCACGCGCGCGCGTGCGCGCGTGCGATCGTGAAGAGCACGTGCAACCGCGCGGATCGAAAGTACGCGCGCTCTTGCGGACATTGTCGCTTCGGTCGTTCGTTCGCGCCCGAATGATATCCACCCGGCGACCCGGACGTTTCAAGCGCTGCGCATTTTTGTGAATGATGAACTCGGCGAGTTGGTCGCAGCGCTTCAGGCCGCCGAGCGCATTCTTAAGGCCGGCGGCCGGCTGGTGGTCGTATCGTTCCATTCACTCGAGGACCGCATCGTCAAATCGTTTCTCGCCGACCGCGGCGAAATTCGTCGCGGTTCGCGCCACGCACCCGAAGTCGTGCAGCCCGTGCCGACGTTTGTCATTCTGACGAAACGGCCTGCGATCGCCGATGACGACGAGGTGTCACGTAATCCGCGGGCTCGATCCGCGAAGTTGCGCGCCGCCGAACGCACGGATGCGGCGGCGCGTGCCGACGTGCCCTCCGGCTTATTGCCGCGTCTGCCAACATTGGCCGACGTGCTGAAAGGGCGGTGAGCCATGCGGTTGCTCAATATTCTCGTAATTGGCGTGCTGATCATGGCGGCGTCGTTCGTCTACAAAATTAAGTTCGATTCGACGCTGCAGGCTGAGCGTGTCGCCAAACTGCGCGGCGAACTACGGCACGAGCGCAATGCAATTGCAATCTTGCGAGCGGAATGGGCCAAGCTCGATACGCCCAGCCGCATCCAGGGCCTCGCCGATCGGCACCTGGCGTTGAAACGTATCGAGGCCACTCAATTCGATAGCCTCGATCGGCTGCCCGAACGTCCGCCTGCGGCTGTGACGAAGCCAAATAGCGATCCAATTGGCGTCATGCTGGCTCCGGTACCCGATACGACCGGCAGCGTGCCGGCCCCGCGGTAATCGCCATGAACACTCAGAGGAAGTCACCCGAAAGCCGCTGGCAACGCGCATTGCGATCGTTGCTCTACGGTCGCGACGTTGACCGTAACGTCAAGGCGAAAGCCCGGCTCGGACTCGCCGTCCTTGCGTTCGCCGGCATTTTTTCGGTTATCGCGCTGCGCCTGATTATGTTTGCGAGCGTGAGCGAAGGCCACGGCGGACGGCGCAGCGTTACGCAGGACGCCGTCGCCACCGCGCGCCCTGACATCCTCGATCGCAACGGTGAAATTCTCGCCACAGATGTCAAGACGCCATCGCTGTTCGCCGAGCCACGCAAGATCATCGACGTCGACGAGGCGGTCGAGTTGCTCACCGCGGTGCTTCCCGATCTCGATGCAAGCGAAGTCAGAGAACGCTTGTCGTCAAAGCGTGGCTTTGTCTGGCTCAAGCGCGAGATCACGCCGAGTCAGCAACAGGACATCCACAAACTTGGAATTCCCGGAGTCGGGTTCCTCCCGGAGAATAAGCGCGTCTACCCCAATGGCGCGATTGTCTCTCACGAGATCGGCCACGTGAATATCGACAACCAGGGAATTGCCGGTATCGAGAAGTGGCTGGACGGGCAGGGGTTGGCTGCATTGCACATGGCGGGGCTTGCGACCGACCAATTGCAACAACCGGTCAAACTCGCACTCGATCTGCGTGTACAATTCGCTTTGCGTGATGAGCTGACCGCCGCGCGCGACAAGTACAAAGCGAAAGCCTCGGCCGGAGTGATTGCCGACGTCAACACGGGCGAAATTGTCGCCATGGTGTCCGAGCCGGATTTCGACCCCAACAATCCGCGTGAGGCTAACGATCCCAACCGGCTCAATCGTCTCACCACCGGCGTGTATGAGATGGGCTCGACCTTCAAAGCTCTCACGCTGGCGATGGCGCTCGATAGCGGCCGCATTTCGCTATCGTCATCATTCGATGCGCGCTTGCCGCTGCGCTATGGCAAGTTCGAGATCAATGATTACCATGCGCAGAAGCGCGTGCTCACGGTGCCAGAGATTTTCACCTATTCGTCTAACATTGGCACCGCGCGCATGGCGCTCTCGCTGGGCGTCGAGTACCACAAGGCATTCCTCAAAAAGCTTGGGCAACTCGACCGCCTGCGGACCGAACTGCCCGAAAGTGCAGAACCACTGGTCCCCAAGCACTGGGGTGAACTCAACACAGTCACCATTGCATTTGGCCACGGTCTCTCGGTGGCGCCTTTGCAGGCCGTCATGGGCATCTCCGCGCTGGTCAACGGCGGCAAGATGATCCCGCCGACCTTCCTCAAGCGCGACCAGGCCGAAGCCGATCGCTTGGCGCAGCGTGTTATTAAGCCCGAAACCGCCGAAAAAATGCGCTATTTGATGCGATTGAACGTTGAAAAAGGCACCGCGACGCGAGCCAACGTCTCAGGCTATTATGTCGGTGGCAAAACTGGCACGTCCGAGAAAGTGGTCGGCGGGCGCTATTCCAAGACCAAAGTCTTGACCAGTTTCACCGCCATATTGCCAGCCGACAAACCGCGTTATTTGTTGTTGATCATGCTCGATGAACCGCAGGGTCTGCCCGAGACCCATGGCTTTGCAACGTCAGGCTGGAATGCGGTGCCCGTTGGCGCCCAGGTCATCGAACGGGTGGCGCCGCTGCTCGATATTCCGCCACGCTTCGATCTACCCAAGGCCGACCAGATGCTGCTTGTGAGCGCGAAGGATACGCGGTGACGCTGCGCGATCTTTTGCCGGAGGCGGCGAGTGATACACGTCAAGCAGCACAATTTGCCGCGCTCGATATTACCGGAATTACTGCCGATAGCCGCAAGGTCAAGCCCGGGTTTCTTTTCGTCGCTATTGCTGGCGCCAAGGCGGATGGTGCGCATTTTGCCAAGCAGGCCGTCGCCGCCGGCGCCGTAGCTATTGCAGCCGAACAGCGGCCTGAAGGCCTCTCAGCAAACGTGGCGTTTATCGCCGTGCCGAATGCTCGCCGCGCGCTCGCGCTTGCCGCAGCAAAATTCTATTCGCGGCAACCCGCCACGATTGCCGCTGTTACCGGCACCAGTGGTAAAACGTCGGTCGCTGCATTTACCCGTCAAATTTGGAGCGCGCTCGGTTATCAAGCCGCGAGCATTGGAACGATCGGCGTCGTTTCGCCCAAGGGTGAACGGTATGGCTCCCTGACTACGCCCGATCCGGTCGATCTGCATCGCACGCTCGATCAGTTGGTAGCTGATGGCGTCACTCATCTCGCGATCGAAGCGTCTTCGCACGGTCTCGATCAGCACCGTCTTGATGGCGTGCGCGTCGAGGCGGGCGCCTTCACCAACTTGTCGCGCGACCATCTCGATTATCATCCGACCATTGAAGCCTATCTCGCCGCCAAGCTTCGTCTGTTCGAAGATCTCATTGCGCCGAGCGGCACCGCGGTGATTGGCGTCGATGATTCCTATGCAGGGCAGGTGATCGCCGCAGCAAAAAAGCGTGGCCTTAGGATTATTTCAGTCGGTGAACGTGGCGAGGATATCAAATTCAACGGCGCCGCTATCGACGGCTTCGCACAGATCATTTCTATCAGCCACGGTGCTCGTACCTATAAAGTCAGGTTGCCGCTCGTGGGCACGTTCCAGGTGCAGAACGCAGGTCTTGCGGCAGGCCTTGCAATCGCGACCGGATCTGACCCGGCGCGTGTGTTCGCTGCGTTGGAAAAACTTACCGGCGCTAAGGGTCGCTTAGAACTTGCCGGCACCCGCAACGGCGCACCCATCTTCATCGATTACGCACATAAGCCGGACGCACTCAAGAAAGCGCTCGAGAGCCTGCGTTCCTACGCTCGAGGACGCCTTGTTGTCGTATTTGGCGCTGGCGGCGACCGCGATATAGGCAAACGTCCGATTATGGGCCGCATCGCCGCCGAAAATGCAGACCGTGTCATCGTTACCGACGATAATCCGCGCAGCGAGAATCCGGCTGCGATCCGTGCCGCGATTCTCGCCGCTGCCCCAGGCGCTGTGGAAATTGCTGATCGTTCCGAGGCAATCAATAAAAGCGTCGCGGAGCTTAAGGCTGGCGACGTGCTCTTGATTGCGGGTAAAGGGCATGAGACGGGCCAAATCATAGGTGATCGCGTTTTGCCGTTCTCTGATCACGACGCGGTAGCCGCCGCACTGCAGGGCAAAGTGGCATGAGCGCGCTTTGGACACTCGACTCTATGGCTACGGCGATGCGTGCCGAGCGTTCCGGCGCATTGCCGGACTATGTGTCCGGCATCTCCATCGATAGCCGCACGTTGGCGAAGAGCGAGGCGTTCTTCGCCATTCAGGGTGAAAATCGCGACGGTCACGATTTTGTCGATGGCGCTCTGAAGGCTGGCGCCGGTCTGGCTGTGGTCGCGCGGAGCCACCGCAGCAAATTCGCCGAGGCGCCGTTATTGATCGTGCCCGACGTGCTCGACGCATTACGCCATCTTGCGCAGGCTGCACGAACGCGCTTGCACGGAAAAGTCATCGCCGTCACGGGATCGGTTGGCAAGACCGGCACAAAAGAAGCATTGCGGCTTGCGCTTTCTGCCGACGGCGAAACCCATGCGTCGGTCGCCTCCTACAATAACCACTGGGGCGTACCTCTTTCGCTTGCGCGATGTCCGGAGGGCGTAAAATACGCTGTATTTGAGATAGGAATGAATCACGCCGGCGAAATCACGCCGCTCACAAAGCTGGTGCGTCCATACGTTGCTATTGTGACAGGCATTGAGCCGGTCCATCTCGAATACTTCGGTTCGTTGGAAAAAATCGCAGACGCCAAAGCTGAGATCTTCGCGGGCGTTGAGCCGGGTGGTGCTGCTGTGCTCAATCGCGATAACCAGCAATTTGCGCGGTTGGCCGCTGCCGCCAAAGCGGCCGGCATCGAACGTGTCGTATCCTTTGGCGAGGACAACAATGCCGACGCGAGACTGTCGCGCCTTTCGCTGCAAACCGACTCATCAACCGTGGAGGCAACTATTCTGGGGCAGCCTGTCACCTATAAGCTCGGTGCGCCCGGTCGCCATCTGGTACTCAATTCCCTTGCTGTTCTTGCAGCGGTGGCGCTTGTAGGGGCCGACCTCGCACTTGCCGGCATTGCTCTGAATAACCTTAGACCCGTCGCGGGTCGCGGTGCCCGCGCGGTGCTAAGAGTGCCTGGAGGCAACGCACTGCTGATCGACGAAAGCTACAATGCAAACCCGGCCTCCATGCGAGCGGCGATTGCGCTGCTCGGACACGCACCCGTCGGAAAGCAAGGCCGCCGAATTGCGGTCCTCGGCGATATGCTCGAATTGGGGGCGTCGGCCGTCGCAATGCACAGTGCGCTTGTGGATGCAATCGAGGCGGCCGAAATCGATCTTGTATTTTGTTCTGGGCCATTGATGCGGGGGCTGTGGGAGGCCCTTCCCTCGCGCGCCCGGGGCGGCTATGCCGAGACGGCGGCAGGGCTGGAGCCGGCTGTGCTCGCTGCCATCCGCGAGGGTGATGCTGTGATGGTGAAGGGCTCGCTCGGCTCGAAAATGGGTCCGCTCGTCAAGGCATTGGAACGGCAATTTCCAAGACAAGCCGCGACCGAGCACGTAGCCGCACAGAACTGATATTCGGGGTTCAACCCAATGTTCTACTGGCTTACTGAGCTTTCTGACAAAATCTCGTTCCTCAATGTTTTTCGTTACATCACCTTTCGCACCGGTGGCGCCATCGTTACCGCGCTGGTCTTCGTCTTTTTATTCGGCGGCCAAATTATAGATGTGCTGCGCCTTAAGCAGGGCAAAGGTCAGCCCATTCGTGACGACGGGCCGCAATCTCATCTCGTGACCAAGAAGGGCACACCCACGATGGGTGGCTTGATGATTTTATCGGGCCTGTTGGTATCGACGCTACTGTGGGCAAATCCGAAAAGCCCGTACGTCTGGGTCGTGCTTGGCGTTACGCTTTCTTTCGGGCTGATCGGCTTCTACGACGATTATCTCAAGATCACAAAACAATCCTCTGGCGGCTTTGCTGGCCGCACGCGGTTGATTATCGAGGCGGTGATCGCGGTGTTGGCTTGCACGGCGTTTGCACATCTCGGCCGTGGGCCAATCGCCACTTCGCTCGTGTTTCCGTTTTTTAAGGAGCTCGTATTCAATATCGGTTGGGCTTTCGTGTTGCTCGGCGCATTCGTGATTGTCGCTTCCGGCAATGCGGTTAACTTGACCGACGGTCTCGACGGTCTGGCGATTGTCCCGGTCATGATCGCCGCCGCGAGCTTTGGTCTGATTTCTTACCTCGCGGGCAACGCGGTCTTTGCCGAATATTTGCAGATTCACTATGTGGCGGGTACCGGCGAGTTGGCGGTTTTATGCGGCGCAGTGATCGGCGCGGGTCTTGGGTTTCTATGGTTCAACGCGCCGCCTGCTTCGATATTTATGGGTGATACTGGCTCGTTGTCTCTAGGCGGAATGCTTGGGGCGGTTGCGGTCGCAATCAAACACGAAATCGTTCTTGCTATTGTTGGCGGGCTGTTCGTGCTGGAGGCCGTATCGGTCATCGTGCAGGTGGTGTCGTTCAAGCTGACGGGCAAGCGCGTGTTCAAGATGGCGCCCATCCATCATCATTACGAGCAGCTCGGGTGGACTGAGCCGCAGATCGTGATTCGCTTCTGGATTGTCGCCGTAGTTCTGGCGCTTGCCGGGTTGGCGACGCTGAAGTTGAGATAAACCTTGATTCCAGTCACGACGTTTGCAGGACAAGGGGTCGCGGTCTTCGGCCTCGGCAGTTCGGGTCTGTTGGCCGCGCGTGCTCTGAAGCAAGGGGGCGCAAATGTCATCGCTTACGACGATGACGACAAGAGAGTCGCTGATGCGAAAAGCGCCGGTCTGACAACACAAAATCTTCGCGAGGTGGATTGGTCGAAAATTTCTGCGCTGGTGCTCGCACCGGGCGTCCCGCTCACCCATCCGACGCCGCATTGGTCAGTGATTTGCGCGCGAAAGGCTCACGTGCCGGTTATAGGGGACATCGAGTTGTTCTGCCGTGAGCGCGCCAAATCGGGCGTCGGGTGTCCGTTGATTGCGATTACGGGTACCAATGGCAAATCCACGACCACTGCCCTGACGGCACATTTGCTCAAGAGTGCCGGGCGCGATGTACAAATTGGCGGCAATATTGGTGTGCCTGTGCTGGCGCTTGAGCCTTTTAAGACGGGCCGCGTCTATGTGCTCGAAGTTTCATCTTATCAAATTGATCTTGCCCCTTCATTTCAGCCAACGGTCGGCGTTTTGCTCAATGTGTCCGAAGACCATCTCGATCGGCACGGAACTATGGAGAACTATGCCGCAATCAAAGAACGGCTTCCTGCGAGCACCGAGCGTAACGGCACGGCCGTGGTCGACATCGACGATCGCTACACCCGCGCAGCGGCCGATCGTATCGAGCGGACTGCGAAGAACGTCGTTCGCGTTTCCGTCGTCTCGCGGGTGTCGGACGGTTATTACGCCGAGGGCAGCCGAATTCTGCACTCCACGGCGGGCAACACTAATGTCGTAGCGGAGCTCGCGGGCATCAGCTCGTTGCGCGGTGTCCACAATGCGCAGAATGCTGCCTGTGCAATCGCAGCCTGCGTCGCACTCGGCATCGATCTTGGGGCAATTCAAAAAGGCCTTGCCAGTTTTCCGGGCCTCGCGCATCGCATGCAGGAGGTAGGGCGCAAGCGCAACGTGCTTTTCGTTAATGATTCGAAGGCAACCAATGCCGATTCCGCCGCTAAAGCCTTAGCAAGTTTTCGCGACATCTTTTGGATTGCGGGCGGTAAGCCCAAAACCGGCGGAATTTCCAGTCTCACTGAATTCTTTCCGCGTATCCGTAAGGCCTATCTAATCGGCGAAGCAGCGAAGGCGTTTGCGCAAACGTTGGATGGTAAGGTGCCATACGAGATCAGCAATGTCCTCTCGGCCGCAATTGATGCCGCCGCGCACGATGCCGAGGCATCGGGCCTGGGAGAACCGGTCGTGCTATTGTCCCCGGCCTGCGCTTCCTTTGACCAATATCCAAACTTTGAAGTGCGCGGCAAAGCCTTCACCGACTTTGTATTGGCGATCTCCGGCATAACCTCGAGCGTTAATGCTTCCTAAACCGCGAAGCGTCAGCTTGGGCCGGACGGGGACTCGGAATGCTCTCGCGCGCGCAACGCACGCCCTTCGGCGAATGGTGGTGGACTGTCGATCGACTGACCCTCGCGGCCATCGGCGCGCTGATGCTTGCCGGCGTGGTTCTTTCCCTTGCCGCCAGTCCGCCGGTGGCGGCCCGCCTCGGCCTCGATCCATTCTTTTTCGTCAATCGGCACATTGCCTATCTTTTTCCCGCTATTGCCGTGATGCTGGGGGTGTCGTTCCTTAACCCGCGCCAAATTCGCCGGCTTTCGCTGGTCGTTTTTGCGGTAAGCGTCATCATGGTAGCAGCGACCCCTTATTTGGGGCCCGAGATTAAAGGTGCGCGGCGTTGGTTGGTTTTGTTGGGCGTCAATATCCAGCCATCCGAATTCCTCAAGCCTGCCTTTGTCATCCTCGTCGCCTGGCTTTTCGGTGAATCGGCAAAACGCCCTGACATGCCGGCGAATGCATTTTCGTTGGCGATGTTGCTGATGGTGGTTGCGCTATTGGTTGTTCAGCCCGATTTTGGGCAGACCATGCTGATTGCTCTGGTCTGGAGTGCGCTGTTCTTCATGGCCGGCATGAGAGTCGTCTGGGTGGCCGGGATCGCTGGCCTGGCCGGGATCGGGCTTTTGAGCGCGTACTATACAGTGCCACACGTGGCACGCCGTATTCAGCGGTTTCTCGATCCCGCCTCGGGCGATACCTTTAACATCGACATCGCGACTGAGAGCTTTATGCGCGGTGGCTGGTTCGGGAAAGGGCCGGGTGAAGGCACCGTGAAGCGCCTTTTGCCAGAGAGCCACACAGACTTCGTATTTGCTGTGGCGGCCGAGGAGTTTGGCGTTGCGCTCTGTTTGACGCTTGTGGCGTTGTTCGCATTCATCGTCATACGTATGCTAGTGCGCGCCATGCGCAATGATGATGCTTTCACGCGCTTCGCCGCCGCGGGGCTCACGATCCTCTTCGCAACACAAGCGGCAATTAACATGGCTGTGAACTTGCACCTCATACCGGCCAAGGGCATGACATTGCCATTTATCTCCTATGGCGGCTCCTCGATGATCTCGCTCGCTTACGCAATGGGCATGCTGCTAGCGCTAACGCGCGAGCAGCCGCGCGCGGCCATCGTGACGCCCGAACTTGCGGTGGCGGGGAGCGGGATCTGATGGCTATGAGCGGCGCGCCGCTCGTCTTGCTGGCGGCCGGCGGCACCGGGGGTCATCTGTTTCCGGCCGAGGCACTCGCTAACGTGCTTGCGAAGCGAGACATCGTTGTCGACCTCGCCACCGATCATCGTGCAGCGCACTTTAAATTCCCCGCTCGCAATATCCATCTCGTTCCGAGCGCGACTTTGCGTGCGCGCAACCCGTTTGCGATGGCCCGAACTGCGGCTTTGCTGGCATTCGGTACGGCAAAGGCCTGGGCACTGGTCGGACGCACCAAACCAAATGTCGTTGTGGGCTTTGGTGGCTATCCGACAGTCCCGCCGCTTTTGGCGGCGAGCTTGCGCGGCATACCTACAGTGCTCCACGAGCAGAACGGCGTCATGGGACGCGCCAACAGGCTGTTGGCACCCCGCGTGACGGCGATCGGCACGGGCTTCCGAACGCTGAAAAATTTCAACCGGCATTGGCAAAACAAAATTACATTTACGGGCAATCCGGTGCGTCCGCTCGTGATTGCAGCTGCGGCAACGCCTTACGCTATTCCCACCGATGGCAAGCTGCGCCTGCTGGTTTTTGGCGGCAGCCAGGGCGCGCGTGTTATGGCCGAAATTGTTCCGGCGGCGATTGAGCGCATGAACTCCGATCTCCGCGGGCGACTGTCGATTGTGCAACAGGCGCGGGCCGAAGACCTCGATGCTGTGCGTGACACTTATGTTCGGCTCGGTGTCGGAAGCGAGATTGCACCGTTTTTTTCCGATTTGCCTGCACGCATGGCGGCCGCACATCTGGTTATTTCCCGCTCCGGCGCTTCGACAGTAGCTGAACTGTCGGCCATCGGCCGGCCGGCGGTATTGGTGCCGCTGCCGCATGCGTTGGACCAGGATCAACTTGCGAATGCGGGGGTTCTGGAGGCGGCCGGCGGCGCAATCTGCATTGCACAGGCTGACTTCACGCCGGAACGGCTCGAGGCGGAGATCGTTGGGCTTTCGAATAACCCGGCGCGGCTTGCGCACATGGCACAAGCTGCCAAGTCTGCGGGTAGCATAGATGCCGCCGAACGGTTGGCTGATCTAGTGCTCTCCGTGGCCGGGATTTAGCCCAATTGGGTCATGTTCGAGAAAATGGGCATCCTGCAGTCACCGTACTTCCAATTTTAGATCGCATGCCATACACGAATGACAGTGATCGCTGGGTAATTCGCTTTCGCGGGTGACGATCGCTGGAGATGACGTCGGTCCATGAAACTGCCGCGCGACATCGGTCCCGTGCATTTCGTCGGTATCGGCGGCATCGGCATGAGTGGTATTGCCGAGGTTCTGGCTAATCTCGGCTATAGCGTGACCGGCTCCGATGTCGCTGACGGCGCGAACGTCAAGCGGCTGCGTGACAAGGGCATCAGGGTCGCTATCGGCCATAAGGCTGAAAATATCGACGGCGCTGATGTTGTGGTCGTTTCCACCGCCATCAAGCGTGACAATCCTGAGCTCGTTGCTGCGCGGGCAAAACGGCTTCCGGTCGTACGCCGTGCCGAGATGCTCGCCGAATTAATGCGGCTGAAAAGCTGCGTGGCGATCGCGGGCACGCACGGTAAAACTACGACAACTTCGCTTGTTGCGTCGCTGCTGGACGCCGGCGGCCTCGATCCAACGGTGATCAACGGCGGCATCATTAACGCATACGGCACCAACGCGCGGCTCGGTGCTGGAGATTGGATGGTGGTGGAGGCAGACGAGTCGGATGGTACATTCCTCAAGTTGCCCGCCGACATCGCGATCGTCACCAATATTGATCCTGAGCACCTCGACCATTTTCACACCTTCGATGCCGTGCAGGACGCGTTCCGCGCCTTCGTCGAAAATGTGCCGTTTTATGGTTTTGCTGTGATGTGTACGGACCATCCTGTCGTGCAAACACTGGTTGGCAAACTCGAGGATCGCCGAATTTTGACGTATGGGGAAAACCCGCAAGCCGACGTGCGCCTCGCGGATATTGATCATCTCAATGGCCAGTCACGCTTCTCTGTTCTGTTTCGCGACCGCGACGGCAAGATCTCACACACGATCGACAAACTGACTTTGCCGATGCCGGGCCGCCACAATGCGCTGAATGCGACCGCGGCTGTGGCAGTCGCGCATGCGCTCGGTCTCAAAGGCAACTCAATCCGTACAGCGCTCGCTAATTTCGGTGGCGTCAAACGGCGCTTCACACGTGTCGGAGAGTGGAACGGAGCGGTGATCATCGATGACTACGGCCACCATCCGGTCGAAATTGCTGCTGTGCTGCGGGCCGCGCGCGAAAGTACCAAAGGGCAAGTGATCGCGGTGATGCAGCCGCACCGTTATACGCGACTGCACGACCTATTCGAGCAGTTCTGCACCTGCTTCAATGATGCCGACGCTGTTATAGTAGCGCCGGTTTACCCGGCCGGTGAGCAGCCCATCCCCGGAGCCAATCGTGATGCGTTGGTGACCGGTTTGCGCGCGCACGGACACAAGCAGGCGATTCCGCTCGAAGCGCCGGAAAAGCTTGCGGCGCTTGTCAAAAGTCTCGCGAAACCGGGTGACTATGTGGTTTGTCTCGGCGCAGGCTCGATTACGCAGTGGGCTTACGCGCTACCGGCGGAATTGAATGCATCATGAGCTTTCACGACATCGTCCCTGATCTGAAAGCCAGAATGCCCGAATTGCGCGGGCGCTTGCTAGCAAACCAACCGCTCGGAGAATTCACATGGTTTCGCGTCGGCGGTCCGGCGCAGGCTTTTTACATGCCGGAAGACGAAAATGACCTCGCATATTTTTTGCGTAACTTGCCTGCGGATATTCCGGTCACCGTCATCGGCGCAGGCTCGAATTTGATCGTGCGTGATGGCGGTATTCCGGGTGTCGTGATCCGGCTTGGCCGCGGGTTCAACGAGATAAAGATCGAAGATCATCGCATTACTACCGGCACAGCCGTTCTCGACGTGTTGGTGGCGCGTGCGGCACAGACAGCCGGCGTTGGAGGAATGGCGTTCCTGAGCGGCATTCCAGGCACCATCGGCGGTGCGTTGCGGATGAATGGCGGAGCCTACGGAGGCGAGACCAAGGACATTTGTGTTGAGGTGAAGGGCGTCAACCGGCAGGGCGATCTGTTGACTTTCACCAACGGCGAGATGGGTTTTTCCTACCGTCACTGCGGCGTTCCCGACGATGTCATTTTCACAACGGCAGTTTTTCAAGGCCGCACGGGTGTCGCCGAGGACATCGCAACCGAAATGGCGGCCATCAAGAAAAAGCGCGAGTTGAGCCAGCCACGAAATCGTACCGGCGGTTCGACGTTCAAGAACCCGCCCGGACATAGTGCTTGGAAGCTTGTGGACGATGCCGGGTGCCGCGGGCTCACCGTTGGAGGCGCGCAGGTGTCAGAACTTCACAGCAACTTCCTGATCAATCTTGGTGGTGCTAGCGCCGCTGACATCGAGGCGCTGGGTGAAACCGTGCGGCAGCGGGTGAAAACGAATTCCGGTGTCGATCTGGAATGGGAAATCAAACGGGTCGGCGTGGAACGCTAAAAAGATGAAGCACGTCGCAGTCCTGATGGGTGGCTGGTCGGCCGAGCGCGAGATTTCCTTGCGTTCCGGAAAGGCTTGCGCCGATGCACTTGATCGCACCGGCTATCGAGTCAGCCGCATTGATGTGGATCGCGATGTTGCAACAGCTCTATGCGCAATCAAACCCGATGTAGCCCTTAATGTCTTGCATGGCCGACCTGGTGAGGATGGCACGTTGCAAGGTATGCTCGAAATTCTCGGCATTCCATATAGCCATTCAGGCGTGCTCGCGTCCGCACTGGCAATGCAGAAAGACACGGCCAAGACCGTCCTAAGGGCCGCACAAGTGCCGGTGCCAGGAGGAATAGTCGTCACACGCCAGGAGGCTGCGACACGCCACTTGTTGCCGCCACCTTATGTGATCAAGCCTCTGGCGGAAGGCTCCAGCGTGGGCGTGTTCATCGTGCGTGAGGATCACAAGCACCCGCCTCAGGAATTGACCCGCACCGACTGGGTCTTCGGGGAATGCGTGTTGGTGGAACCGTATATTCCGGGAAAGGAGCTGACCTGCGCGGTAATGGGGGATCAAGCGCTCGGCGTGATCGAAATCGTGCCGACCGTCAAATTTTACGACTACGAAGCCAAATACGCGCCCGGCGGCTCCAAACATATTTTGCCGGCGCCAATCGCGCCTGCCATCTACCGGGAGGTTCAACGTCTCTCACTTGCTGCCCATCATGCACTCGGCTGCCGCGGAGTCACTCGCTCCGATTTTCGTTTCGACGATAGTCTCGATGCTGCAAGGGGTCTGCTCTGCCTGGAGGTCAATACCCAACCAGGCATGACCGAAACTTCGCTGGTGCCCGAGCTCGCCGCCCACGCCGGCATTACGTTTGAAGATCTGGTGCGCTGGATGGTCGACGATGCCTCCCTGGACCGGTGACGCACCCACGACTGTATGGTTGCAGGAAAGTTGCCCTTAAGCGCGTTCATTATCTCAAATTTTACTAATCATTTACCAATAAGCCCGAAGACTAGGCATTGGCGGCGTGTCGCGCGCCCTGCTGCAGCGAGGTCGTGCGCGTGAACGTTTCTTACCGCTGACGGCGCTTCCGAGGGACGGGGATGGTCTCAAGTGAAGCCGGATACCCAAGCATGACTCACAGCATGCTTGTGGCAAAGCTTGCGGTCCTTATCGGGCACAACGGGTAAAGCAGGTTGCGATGGAAGGCCGAGGACGCCTCGCTCAATCGCTCAAGCTGAAACGACGTTCATCGTTCGGTTCATATGAGTGGCGTTGGTTGAGGATGATGCGCCGCTGGGGTGGCGGTGCTGTCTACTTGAACATTCCGCGTGGCGCCGGCTCATCGGCGGCCGCTTTGCTGCTGCTCGCCAGCGTCAGCTATGGCGCGATCAAGGGCGGCCATGGCCCGCAGATTTTCGAGAACGTCCAGGATCTTTGCGACGCAGCCGCCAACAAACTTGGTTTCCGCATTTCCGAAGTTGCACTTGACGGCGGACACGAAGTCGGAC
>CAWGBH010000012.1:0-362904 GCA_963820805.1 uncultured Alphaproteobacteria bacterium | reverse complement strand
AAACCTGCATTTTTTAGCACGAAGTGAAGTGAGTGCTCCGTGAAACTATTGTGATGCGTGAAGTCGCTATATCGCCATCGAGCTGCCAAGATCGAGTTAGCGTTCGGCACCTGAACGATCACGCGTCCATCTATAACGAGGCTTTGAAAGATTGCGCGGAGGAGCGGAATCTGGGTAATGACGGGCACATGCTCCAAGACATCGCGCAGGATCACCACAGAGTAACATTCACGCCGCTCGCGTAACCAGTCCACCGTATCCTCAACGACGTCCACTTTTAAACCAGCGCGGCGAGCGCGCTCCGCCTGTTGAGGGCTAACTTCAATACCCTCGATATTGTCAAATCCCAAATTCCGTAAGGCGCGCAGGGCAAGCCCAAAGCCACAACCAATATCTAAAACAGTGGCGCCGTGATCTTTGGGCAACAGCGGTCCAAGCTCGTGCATCAAATGTTCGGCAATCACCTCGGCGTCGCAATCCGATTCCGGATTAAAACGAGCGTAATAAATGGAATAATCGTAGTCTGTCATTGTGGCTTGCGTTCGATTGCCAGGTCCGGAAAAGACATGGAACCCCAGCCCCTTGCCCAGGATGCAATTGCGCCTGCTGCGGTCTTTTCTGGACCAACCTCAAAGAATAGTGTGTCCGTAACAATGTCATAGTCGACATTCGCTGTTCGATTGCTTCCTCGACCAATCGAAACGCCACAAAAGTAATAGCCTGGCGCCAAATGCGCTGGAGCCAATTCGATGACAAGCTCGCATTCTTGACCTGCCGCCAGCCCAATAATTTCGGGGCTAAAACAACTTCCTATAGCCGCTCCATCGCCAGAGAAAACTGTCATACTTACTCTTAATCTCTCTACGGCGCGTTTCGCTTGAAGACGAACGATGTAGCGGATCGGCTCCTTAAATTCAAAATGGGGCGCCGGCCGATCAAACCGAAGAGATAAGATCCTTGCATCACCGCTTCCCCGGTGCTGTCGCTTAGCATTCCGCACATCGAATTCCGACGTGCCCATTTGTCGAATGCTGTAGGTATATCTCTCGATAGCTTGAGCCGTCGGCCCATTAAATTCGACGCTCCCATTCGACAGCAGGATTGCCCGGCTCGTGAGCTGCGATACAGCGCTCATATTGTGACTGACAAACAGTACTGTACGCCCTCCTGTCGCAACATCTCTCATTTTTCCGAGGCATTTCTCTTGGAATTTTAGTCTCCGACTGCTAAAACTTCATCGACAACAAGGACTTCCGGTTCCAAATGTGCGGCCACTGCGAACGCAAGCCGCACGTACATGCCTGACGAGTAGTGTTTCACCGGTGTATCAAGAAAGCGATCCACCTCAGCAAATGCTACAATCTCATCGAATTTTGCACGGATTTCCGTCTGCTTCATGCCCAAGATCGCGCCATTCAGATAAATGTTTTCGCGTCCGGTCAATTCAGAATGGAAGCCAGTTCCGACTTCGAGTAGGCTGGCTACTCGTCCCGCAAGCAAAATGCGGCCCTTTGTCGGTTCTGTGATGAACTCAGTATCTTCAACAAGGTACTTTTACCCGCACCGTTACGGCCAATTATTCCTACGACCTCGCCCTGTTTGATATCAAAGGTAACATCCCTCAGCGCCCAGAATTCCTCAACCTCATCGCCTTGAACGACCTGACGTCCACGAACTACGTCCGATGCCTTACGTATGAAATTGTGCGCTCTGCGAGCGAGCACATCACGTAACGCATTGTATCTTTCGCGCTGCGCCCTATGGCCCACGAGATACCGCTTGGATAGATTTTCGACGGTAATGATCGTCTTAGACATGATGTGCGGACTGGCGGAATTGATTAGATGAGATCCGCAAAGCTCTTTTCCAAACGCCGGAATTGCCTAATACCAAACCACAGGAAGAACGCCACCACACATGCGCCCACCGCCAAACCTGGCCCATAGAGCTGGCTTTGCCCGTTCAGAAGCGACCAACGAAAGCCGTCAATAACACCGACCATCGGGTTAAGCGAATATAGGAGACGCCACTGTTCCGGCACGATTCCGGAACTAAATCCCACTGGCGATACATATAGGCCGAATTGCAGAATGAATGGAATTATATAGCGAAAATCCCGATACTTAACGTTAAGGGCAGTGATCCAGAGCGACGGCCCCAGGCTCGCCAAAAACGCCAAAAAAGTGAAGGCGGGCAAGAAGACAATTTGCCAGCCTGGAAGAAATCGGAACCAGGCCATCAAAACGATCAATATGGAAAAACTAATGAGGAAATCCACAAATGCTACAACAATTGTCGCAGCCGGTAGGATCAATCTTGGAAAATATACTTTGCTGATGAGGTTGGCATTACCGATTAGGCTGTTGGACGCATCAGCCAAACCGGTTGAGAAGAAACTCCACGGAAGCATCCCGCAAAAACCATTAGTCCGTAAGGCACAGTTCCGTCTGATGGTAGCTTGGCTATGCGGGAAAACACGATGGTAAATATGACCATCGTCAGAAACGGCCGGATTAAAGCCCACGAAATACCAATGATCGTCTGCTTATAGCGGACAGAAAGATCGCGCCAGGCCAATACCTGAAACAATTCGCGATAACGCCAGAGTTCGAGCCAGTAATGCCGCTCGCGCCGCCCGGGCTCGATAACGATGACGTCTTGCATTTGTTTGTTTATGACCTCAGCAGCACTCTAGCGCATTATATGCGTCGGCGCGAATCGTCAAAATCGCCGCAAGCCACGCAACAATGTAAACGTTAACAAGGTTTCGAAGCCGAAATTTGGTTGCCAAATTGCTGCGCCGGGTTTAGGAGCAAAATCGCACAGACCAACCGAAAGATTTCGAGGTGTTAAAGCTGGCGCCGGAAAATGAACTTGAATGTCGTCTTTGCGGCATTGGCATTGTAGTCGCACATCGCTCGCCAGGCCTTGCTCAATCCGCTCCATTCCACCCCCTTCACGGCGAATCCATAAGCGTTCGGAAATATGAACCCCCATCGTCCGGGATCCGCCTGCGTAAATGCACTCGGCATGTACGACCCGTACACCTTTTTGTTATTGAATACAATGGTCATCATATCACCCATCGCCTGCGATTGCTTGCAACCGCCGATGAAGGCGCGCGTATTGTCATAAGAAGCTCCGTTAAATTGCTGAGCAACCATTTCTTCCCACCCTTCATAGTTGAGGTGGTAGACACCGAAAGGCAGGAGAGCGTTGCAGTAATTTTTGTACGAGCGAGAATACCGTTGGCATCCTGCCCGCCGTGACCCTGGTTGATCATCCACTGCAAATATTTTCTGTACACGCCCTCCTGATCGCCACCGTTAATCCGTGTCACATTGGCACTGCTGATAGAGGCCAGCCCAGTCGTGTCGATCGCAATGTCGAATGTCGAGTCAGTAACGTTTGAAATCTCTCCAAACATCGGATCAAATAACCCATTCGATTTTTCGCCGGCCCCCCACAGGATATTGGTGAACACCACCATGTCGCCATCGCTAAAGCCATGAGGCGTCGTCATCATTACGTGAGCGGGAAATGATTTTCAGACGGCCCGAACGATTTTCTGCCCGTTCGCAACCCACGCAGCGACGCTTGAAGCGAGAGATTCGTCTCGTCCCATTCCGGCGAGGGAACCATATAAGGGGCCGTCGCAAACCCCCAAAAAAACCGAATCGGCTCTTTGGCGCCGTAAGCCGTACCGTAAAAAATTGGCTTGGCGCCGGGCGGTATGGTTGCCGTCCGGGCTGAGTCTAGAAACAAGCTCGGCGTCCCGTAAATGCGTCCGTAATTGTTGACGCCCTTGACGTCGTTTACCTCATGGCCTGCCGCAATGTGTTTGATGCGAGGTTCATTCGAGAATGCCGTATTGATATCTTGCACCAACTGCACCGCGCGAAACATCGTGCCGTCGACATGATCGTTATAGCCACAGACGTCATTTCCCCAGCGCGAGGCAGAAATCCGACTATTGTATTGAAAAAACCCGCCGGGCGAATTCCATGTCTCGTTTGAATATTCGACGAACAAACCGCAACGTCTCGGGATTGCCGCTGATGTCGATGCCTGGATTGCCGTTCAAAATGATGTTGCACATATTGACACCGATATGGTCGGCCGGATCGTAGTCCGGATCGGTCGAAGCAAACCGTAGCAATTCACGCAAATCCACGGACTGATCGGGCCTTTGGTCTGCTGCAAATCCTGCTCGACAATCATCATCTCGAGCTCATTAATGAGTTTCAAGAAGTACCCGATACCAACCGGACTCGCGTTGTACACCTCCTTCGCGTTTGGCGCATCCGCCGTCCACCAAACTCCAAAAGTAACGCTGCCATCCTGATTTCGTCGCGCAATCGCGTTCTTGTCGTACCAGAATGGCCGCGTCGTGCCAGGTCCCGCGTAAAGGTACGCTTGCCCAAAATTCGAGGCCGGAATGACTTCACAATACAGCCTGATCGGCGCAGCTCCTCGACCCCCAACATTCAGCGTTACCTGCACCGAGATAGAACCCGAGCTGCGGTCGCCCTGAGGAACTAGTCTATTGCTAAGGAAAGAGGTTGGGCCATTGTTGGCCCAATAAACCTCTTTGTCTTGTGTGGGATCGATCCCATTCAGTCTCCGAGCGCATAATATACGTTGCGGTCGGCGCCAAGGACCAGATCGCCGGCTGCATATCGCTTCAATACATCCCAATGTGGCGGAACATTGAATTTTCCGACAATCCATGTCGACGGTAAAATTGTTTGGTCCTCCGACACCGACCGTCTGGACGGTGCCTTCCATATAATCAAGCCTGTACATTCCGTTAACGCTCGAGAACTGCAAGACATCGCCGACGTGGTAGGTCGCCGTATTTGTAGTCGTTATCTTGGTGTGAGTGGGAATTAGATCGTCAGGCAGTGCCGCAGCAATTCCATTGCCGCCTACTACTGTCCCGGCGGCAGTCCGAAAATCGCCCGGCATCCCACAGGGGACGACCTCGCCATGCTGGTAACTCGGGGCGTTCCCGCCACAGCGTCGCATAAATAGGCAGTATGGTCACTCGACCCGAAATACGCCGAACTGTACTCAGCAAGTTAAAGTTCTTGGTGTCACCCCAATTCGAAAACAGTCGGGGGAGTGCGACTGCGCCACCGAAATAAAGTTCCGCCAACATTCCAAGTCATGAAGCGAATCGCGCACGGATCGAAATCAATGAGCGTCTGCTTCCAGCGTCTACTGTACCATTTGCCAGCACCCACATCGCACTCGTCATCAATTCGATAAATGTGGATGTCCCTGACATAGCCGCGCCCGACGTTTGTGGCCTGAATGCTCCAAATTCCACCCGACCCCCAATCGCCGACCGTTACGTGATCAACTCGTTGAACGATAATCCGCCAACCTTTGCCGGTATCAGTGACATCAAACGTGCCGGCAGTAGGCGATCTCCCAACTGAATAATTGTAACCACCAGGATAGGTAACGCCGTTCTGGGTTACGGTCGTACCGGATATGTCTACCCAACTTTGAACGTTAAAGGCGTTAACGCTGATCCTGCCGGCACCTTTGCCGGTAACCACATAATACCCACCATACTCAAAGGTTCTCGGCAAAGCGAACACGCCACTGGCAATAGATCGAGTGCTCGGCGAATTGGCAAAGCCCTCGCGTCGGTCTGTGATGGATACCCAGCAGGCACCCCCGAACTGCCACGCACTAATTCCGTCCAAATAACTCCCTTTCCCACCAATTGGGAATTTGTACGTTGATGACCGACCGTTTGTATCCCGGCATAATTTATGGCCCAAAGTCTACGGCACAAATCGCGGCACCCAAGTTGCCTTTCACCGGGTAATTCCACTGAATGTGAAGCGTCTTTTTGCCTGGTGAGCAACTAGACGCTTCCAAAATAGTAGGGGCGGAAATTCGCCGTAACCGTTTGCTCGTGACAATTTTCGGTAACGCCAAGCCAATTTGCCGGCGCGAGCGGCCCGTTGCCAGAGCCAGCAAGTACGAACGCCACCCCGCCCGCCGGGACGTCGATTTCAAACGGTCCCCGCGGCGGTACCGGCTGGCTGCTGTTCGCCGATGAATCACCATTTGTCCTAAATGCCTTCGCATTGGTCGACCCTGTCAACGTCGAAGTAGTGATCGATGAATAATCCACATTCCCGCTAAAGCTCGCGATCACGTCACACGTTGTGTCCCCGCTTCCCGCGTTATCGAAACTGTAGAAGGACGCCAATTCCGAGCCGTTCACCGCTCCATGCTGACTAACGTGAGGTATCGGATTAGAGATCGTCCCGCGCGGAGAGCCTTGATTTGGTATGTAGATCGTCAGGTTAATGAGTGTGGCTGCGTTATTTACGGTTCCGGCCGCAAAACCAAATACAATCAGACCGTCGCCGATTTTTGGCTGATTTCCGTTGGTGGCGTTGAATGTATGTATTGTTCCCGCTGTTCCATTTTGCTCACTAACATGGACCTGCGCGTTAAAAGTCTCGGTAAGGTGATTGGGCGGCTCAAGGACCTGCGAGAATACATCACTGAAACTCGAGAACCTCTTGTTATCGGTGCTGTACACGTAGCATTTCATCTCGTGGTGGCCGTATTCGAGCTTATCAATCTTGATGGTCGCCGTTGTTAACTCCTCCTGCCCAAGACTTTTTTTCGTGTTACCGCACCGCCAATCCACAATTCCAGAACGTCACCCGCGGACGGTCTGGTAGCGCCGAAAGTCGCTGTCACTGTCGACACGGCTTCGCCGATCAGCGATTTTCCAGTGAGACTGGATTTTGATATGCTTGTGTCAAAGATGTACGGGATTGCGTTCGACCGAGAGCTTTTCCCTCCGTTTGTAGTCAGCGTTGCCTCGATGTTGTGGACCCCCTGAGCGCGTGACTTGCCAGTTTCCACGACAATGCCGTTGCCGATTTCTTCCGCAGTCAATTTGTGAATGGCATAAAGTTCGCCGTTGTCGAAAATCTCAACGATACTCCCTTCCGAAACAGACGAATCAAGGGTGATCAAGAGTGACGGAGATGGGTCATTCGATATATTATCGCTATTCGACATTCCGTAATCCGACGCTGGATCGAGCGCGATGATTGGAGCGGCCGGCGCAACCATCGAAATAGGCTGCGGCGTCTGCCCACGGGCGGGAACCATCGTCCACGCAACTAGTGCGGAGGTTCCAAGCAGAAACTCACGCTTGCTCAGCGGCAATCGAATTGGCGAAAGCACCATCGCAAGCGCCTAACTGTTTTAATAGCTGCGTCGATCTAAGCGGTTTACGCGCCGGCCAGCAAGAACTGAAAAGTTCGGTTGCGGTGCTTTTGCCGATTACGTGGCGACCGTATTCTGATCTAATGTAGCCGCGTTGGTCTCAATCCAGGTCTTATATTTTCCGTGCGATATTCATTAGCTGCAGCTCTCCTGTTGGCCGCCGTTTATTCAACAGCTGCATCCGCTGCCGAAACTTGTAACGAGATGACGTTCTCGTCACGACGACGCCCGCTCCTCCTCCTACCGCAGAGCGCTGGCAATTGTACCGGCGTGAACTGGCGTCCGTTAAGTCCGCCCGCTTTGACCTCATATTGCTCGGTGATTCCTTGGCGGAACTATGGAACACCGAAATGTGGGAGCCCAAGCACACCCTAAATTTGGGTGTCGGCGGTGACGATACTCAGCGCGTCCTCTGGCGGCTCGCATCGCCGAAACTCGCAAAGCTGAGACCTCGGCGCGTGCTGATTATCTCAGCACAAGAATACTTGGGGTTTGCCAAAGCCTGCGCGATAACCGAAGGGCTCAAGCGGGTGATAAAGCGAACATCTCGATTGTGGCCGACAGCGAAAATCACCCTCCTGGAGATAACACCGAAGGGCGAAAAATTTACGCGCATGAACGGCGATCGCGTTCAGGTGAACGCCGCCCTCCGCAAGATCGGCGGGATTAAGACGATCAACGTCGATGACATTATTACCTGCAACTGGACGGAGCCGTGCGAGTATTACCGCGAGGACAAATTGCATTTTACTGAGGCCGGCTATTTGGCGATTTTGCCGGCGGTAAAACGTGTAATTTTCGGCCCGTCGACCAACTAGAGGCGAGATCAGTGGGTGGCCTATGTGCCCTGCCCATCGGCAGCGTCACGAAATAATCTGACGAGCTCGACAGCTGCCGCATCAATATCGTGGCGCATAAGAACGTTCTTTTGCGCGGCCATCCCCATACGAGCCAGCGCCTCGACGGGCGCGTCAAGACAGGCCTCCATCGCGCGCGTCAGTGCATCCACATCGCCGGCCGGAACCAGCCAGCCATGCTCACCGTCTCGACAAGCTCCGGAATGCCGGCGACGAACGTGCTGATGACCGGCCGTCCCAGCGCCATCGCCTCCATGATGACAACCGGAAGACCTTCGGCAAAACTCGGCAACACCAGCGCACGCGCCGCTAAAATCTCGTTGCGAACCTGGTCGTTGCTGATCCATCCGGTGATGCGCACTCGTTTGCCGAAGTTGTGGCGCTGATCAGCGCCTCGACGTCGGCGCGCATTTCGCCATCGCCGACCAGCACCAACTCGAACTCCCTTCCCTCCACCGCAAGTCGATGTGCCGCCTCCACCAGCAAAAGTTGCCCCTTTTGCTCGACAGCCGGCCCACGCAAACGAGACGGTTCCGCAGGACAGCGACGGCTGGCACGTTGGAAAAGTCTTGATCAAGTCCGCAAGAGCACGACCTGCACTTTCGGCCACTGGCTCGTGCCGACAATCCGATAGAGCTGGCTGCGGCCATAGGAACTGATCGCAACGACAAAAGCGCAACGCCGCATCTTCTCGGCCAGGCCGATGAGCGCCGGCTTGTCGAACTCCTCGGGGCCGTGAACGGTGAAGCTCCACCGCGGTCCGCCCAAGACATGGGCCAGCATCGCGACCTCGGCCGAATTGGTGCCGAAATGCGCATGCAAGTGCTTGATGCCGGCTGTCCGCAGCCAGATTGCGAGGCGGCAAGCCTCGGCCAGATAGACCAGGTGCACCGGCAATGGACGTTCCGCGCTGCGGCTCATGCGGCATGCAAGTGAAAGTGCACGCACGAATGCCGCCGGCCGCGTCACCATGAGGCGCAGCAAAGCGAACAGCAGCACTGGTGCCCCATCGCGCAATACATAGCGGGTTCGTTTGCGCTCGGATCTATCCTGCTCGTCCACCAGTTCGGCATCCCAGCCGCGCAGCGCAATACGCATGACCTCCAGCCCCCGTCGCTCGAGCGCAAGTATCTCGCGCCGGATAAAGGTGTGGCTGACCTTCGGGTATTGGTTGATCAGATAGGCAATGCGCATGACGACATCATTTGTATTCGATCAACTTGATCTGCCGGCCAAGCAACCGGTCGCGCATAAATCTGAGCTGGCCCAATGCTTCGGGAAAACGGGCCAGCATCTGGAAAAGCGCAAGTGTCGCCCGTTCGCGCAAGGGGCCGCGATTGCGGGTCGTCTGTCGTATCACCTGCAGCGGAAAAATCATCCACGCCAACCAGCCCCAGGGACCAAACAGCACGCCGCTAAGCAAACAGGCGAGCGGCAACCATATCCCCCAAAGCCATGCACGGCGCGATTCCCAGACCCAATGACGTTCCGGCGGTGCTCCATGCAGATAGGCGCCTTGCGCAAAAGCGTAACCACTGCGCACAGCGCGCCGCCACCATTGGCCGAAGTGCATCATGGCGGCATCGTGCAAAGCCATATCGTAGCCGAGGCGCCAGATACGCCAGCCGTTGGCGCGCAATCGCACGCACAATTCGGGTTCTTCACCGGCGATCAGATCATCCCGAAATCCACCCACAGCGTCGACCGCGGCCGCTCGAAGCATTGCTATTCCGCCGCAAGCGCGCACCTCGCCGTCCGGGCCATCCCACTCCCGATCACACAGCCAGTTATAGATCGACCGCTCGGGGTGACGCTCGCGAAGCTGTCCCGATATGGCGCCGATATCCGGATGCGATTCCAGAAATGTTACCGCCCGGTCCGGCCACGCCGCGTTCAGTTCGCAGTCCCCGTCAATGAACTGGACATAACGAAGACCGGGAGCGATTTCGTGCAGTCGCCTGAAGCCGGCGTTACGGGCGCGCGCCGCCGTAAAGGGAATATTCATGTCGAGGTCCACGACCGTGACGGCATTGTCCCTCGCCCACTGTGGCGAGCCGTCGGTCGAGCCGGAATCGACGTAGACGATCGCAGCTGCCGAGGACAGCGACTGAATGCACCGTTTCAGACGTTCGCCCTCATTGCGACCGATCGCAACGACACCAAACTTCGCATTTCCGTCAGTCACCGAGATCGACACTTTTGGCGGGAATGCCAGCCACCCGGTCCCCGCTGGCTACATCAGAAATGACGACCGCATTGGCGCCCACCTTGGCGTGGGCGCCGATGTGAACCGGCCCGAGGATCTTTGCTCCGGCGCCAATATCGACGTGTCCGGCGATATCCGCGACGCCGTCATGTTCGTAACGCGTTCCGATCGTGACCTGCTGGAAGATCAGACAATTCACGCCGATTTTTACATTGGGATGAAGCACGATCCCATTCGGATGCGGAATGAGGAGCCCTCCACCTATCTGGCAAGCTGAGCGGAATATCGGCTCCGGTGATGACGCTCCAGAAGCGATGACGCAAGACGCTCCATTTGAGCAAGCACACCGTTAATGGTCCGGCTTTACCGTGCCAACGCTGGTAGCCTCGAAGCGCCCGAAGCAGTTTTCGCCCGGGATCCCAAAATTGCCGCGGCAGCTCACGAGTCCCAGTCCGGGATCTCGGCGCTCACGCTTAGATCAATTTTTTTGGTCTGCGCCACGAGCCGCGCCCTCAAGCGCACGTCATTGCGAGGTGCAGCGCCGCCAAACGTCCAGCCGGTCCAGCGCCAGCACTCGTCGCGTAACACGCGGACAAGACTGACCGCTGGCCGTGTCAGAGAATTTGTCTCGTACCAATGTCCCAAGTCCGAGACTGCTCGGTGTGCCGCGCTGAACCGACAGCACCGGGTTGGCGACCAGCTCACCACGTCGGGATTGTACTTGCGAAAATGTGTATAGGCTGCGTCGACATACATCTTGCCGCCGCGCGGATGATCCGGGAGGGCTGTCGCGATTTTCTTCCAGAAAAGCGATGAGCCGCGGCAATACCCGCGCATGCACCGCGTAGCAATGGGCCCAATAAAACGGACCGGAGTAACGCGGCAAACCGATCTCAAGATTGGCGAGTTCCTTCGCCGTCAGAGAATGGCCGAAGTAACAAATATCCCACCGGTTCTGGTTCAAGAAATGAACCAGTTCCTTCTGCTTGCGCACGAAGCGGTGAGAAAAGATGGCGTCATCTTCCAGCACCCAAACCGACTCGAGACCGTCGCGCTGTGCGGTCGTCAGAATGTCGAGATGGCTGAGAAAGCTCCCGTAGACACCTTTATTGGTGAAACCATTTGCGTCGGGTGGCATCGGCGCTTCCGGAATGCAGACTTTGGGATGAGTCATGTCAATGCCGAGGCGCTTTAATTCGCCGACCAGAGCGCGATACCGATCCGTTCGATTTTTCAGGTGAATGATCGAGACGCGATCGAAGTAATCGAGCAGGGTCGCGTTGCTGGATTGCTCATTTCATCGGAACGTGGCCGTTGCGGGGGTTACGATTAGAACTGAGCACATCTTCGTAAATTTTCAATAAGCGCCCTCACCTTCGCCCGCCAGTCGTAATGGGCCGCGGCACGTTGACGGCCCGCGTCGCCCATCTCGGCCCGGCTCTCCGGGTTCTTCGCCATCCACAGCATGGCCTTGGCGAGCTCATCGATAAACACATCCGGTGTCGCGGGTGGAATAAGCATTCCGGTATCGGCAGTAATATAGTCGGCTGGACCACCCCATTTCGCCGCAATAACCGGAACGGCGGATGCCATTGCCTCCAGCACGACTGCGCCGCCGCATTCCTCCATGCTTGGAAGAACCATAACGTCGGCTTTTCGCAATATCTCGGCGGCAGCCGACTGAGGGAGCCAGCCGTGAAACTGCACGTGGCTAGTCAGAGCGAGTCGCCGCACCTGCTCTTCGAGACTTTTTCGCAGTGGCCCATCGCCGACGATGTCGACCTTGAACTTCATTTTGCCTTTCAAGCGGCTACATGCGTCAACCAAAAGATCGATGCGTTTGAAGTCGACCAGTCGCGCGAGGCAAATAATATGAAGCGCATCGCTAGCGCTCTCCGGCGTGGACGTGCCGCAAAAAGATCAAGGTCGACTCCGTTTTCGACAAATTCGAGCACACGCTTCGACTTCAGGCCGCCCGGGAGCGCGTCGTAAGTTCGCTTGTTGGCAACCAGCAGCAGCGCCGCCTGTCGCTTACCCGGCAGGACGAAATTTGCGATCGTCGCCGTCGACCTCAAGCAAGCCCGCATAAATCGGTCAATCCGGCTGTCCAGATTGTAGTTCGGCGGAAAATCCATGCCGCCATTCATTGGCCCAATGATGACCGGCACAGAAAGGCCGAACAACATGGAGGGAAGCTTCGGAGACACGGGTATCGGTTCATGAACCAAGTCAAATCGGTGCGCGCGGAGCAATGATCCGTGCGATGAAATATTGCCGGATCTGGGTATCGACATGGCTGATGGCGCCCAACACAAAACTGGTCAGCCGGCTGCGCATGCGCTCACGAGATCCGGTCGCACCATATATTGATCGAGCTGTCCCGAACGAAATGTAGACCTGATCCACATCCCGCAGGAAATGCCTCTTACAACTCGCTCCGTGTTCTCTCGTGCACCAGCATGTGCACGTCAACGTCCAAGTGCCCTGAAATGCTTGAAATACTGAAACGGAATAAGTGCCTCGCCGCCAAACACGGCGGATGCGTGCTCGGCAACGAGCAATAGCCTTGGAATTTGTTCGGAGAGTTTGCGACATTGGTATTGAAACAGTTATAGAGATTAAGCCCGATTGATATAACACATGGGCACCGCAAAGCAGCGTAGTCCGAGTTCGGGCGCGATTAACCTTAGCGCGTGTTCGCACTGGTCACACGGCCTTGTTCATTGAATGTAATTCCAAGCGCTCGTCAGTGGGATAGAGAATGAACCTCTCGGCCATCAAACAGGTTTCTATTTCGCTCGGCCTCTATAAGCCGGCATAGGGCGCTGCATCGCGCTCTCTTTCCTTCAGAGCACGAAAATTCGCTGCCCATCAGAGCCCTGCTCTCCGCCTTTATCTCAACCTGGCGATCTCGCCTTTGAATCGTCGGCGCCAACCTGGGGGTCAGGAGCGAAATCATGCTTTCAATCGGCGCTCAGGTTGTTGCGTTTGAACCGCAGCCTGATTTGCGCGAGGGAAGCGCGCGCCCGCGGTAATAATCGCCTCACAGTCGTTGAAAAGGCGGTCGGGGCCGTCGAAGGCACCGCCGATCTCCACCTCAAAGCCGGAAGTGGCCAGGCACAGTCTCCTGCCCAATTGGCAGGGCGGTCCGGAAATCGGTGTCCTGAAGGTGCCGCTTACGACGCTCGGAAAATTCATACGATGGGGGGTGTAGTTCGACCGAGATTACCGGCGCGCCTAGTCGTGCAAGCCATTCGGTCGTCGTGCCTCGAAACGTGCCAGTCTCGATTATCAATTTGATCTGGCACTTGTAAAAAATCTCTCGCGTTGCCTCGAGCCTTGCCGTTTGCCCGTTCATGGCGGTGCCGAACGGATAGAAATCCTCATGGGAACCACGCACGTAGCGAGCCCAGCCTTTGACACCCGGCGGGAGAAATCGTCCGATCTCGCGCGCGATATTCATGCTCACCCTCAACTGCTCAATGATCTGTTTGCCAGTCTATCGCACGCGGGTTCAAATTAGGTCGTGTCCAGCGGTAAAGGTTACCGCAGAGATCAAAGAACCGCTTGGACCGAAACCTTCTACTTGCCGATTTTAGGCTCGTCTGCGAGTTGTTTAAGATACCGCCCGTAGCCGGTCTTGCTGCACCGCGTTGCCAGGGCGCGCAGCTGCTCCACGTTAATAAATTGCTTCAGGTAGGCAACCTCCTCCGGACACCCGACGATCAAACCTTGCCGGTGCTGGATCGAGCGGACGAACTCGCTTGCCTCGAGCAGAGAGTCATGGGTGCCCGTATCGAGCCAGGCGTAACCACGGCCCAGCTTCACAACACGGAGCTTGCCCAGGTCCAAGTAACGCCGGTTGACGTCCGTAATTTCTAGTTCACCGCGTGCAGACGGACGCAGTCCGCGCGGCAATATCGAGCACAGCATTGTCGTAAAAATAAAGGCCGGTGACCGCCCAATTGGACAGAAACTGTCGGCGGCTTCTCGACGATGTCAACGGCCTTTCCGCCGTCGTCGAATTTCACCACGCCATACTGGCTCGGGCTCGTTGACGTAATAAGCGAAGACCGTGGCGCCCTCTTCTCGCGCCACCGCGTTAGCGAGTTCGTCGCTAAGACCGTGGCCATAGAATATGTTGTCGCCGAGGATCAGGCGACCACGTTGTCGCTCGCCGACGAATTCCCGCCCGAGAACGAAGGCATGGGCGAGACCAATCGGCTTGTCCTGCACGATATAGCTCAGCTTGATGCCCCAGTCGCGATCCGTCTCCGAGCAAATGCTGATAGAACGGCAAATGTTCGGGTGTCGAAATCAGCAGAATGTCGCGGATGCCCGCCAGCATCAAAACCGACAGCGGGTAATAGACCATCGGCTTGTCGTAGACCGGCAGCAGCTGCTTGTTGATGGCGAGCGTCGCCGGATAGAGTCGTGTGCCGTTGCCGCCGGCGAGAATGATGCCCTTCCACATTGTCACTGCTCCGTTCGGCACTTGGTTAGCTGGCTACGCGTACCCCGTTGCCATCAATAGCGATATGCAGAGGAAAAGTTTCCCCATCACGTAATACATTTTCTGGCACAAAGCTCAGCGATAACCTCCTCCAACGCCTCACGCCACGAACGCGTTTTGATCCCGAATTCGCGTTCGATCATCCCACAATTCAGCCTGGTGTCGGCCGGCCGAACGGCTGGCGTTGGATAGTCGACGGTTCGGATCGGCACGATTTGCGGAATTCGGCTCAACCGGCTGGCCGCGAATTCAATTATCGCCATGGCAAACTCAAACCAACTTGCTTCCCCATGACCCGCGTAATGGTAGAGACCATAACGAACTTGTCCCATCTGCGTTGCGCAGCGGACGGCAATATCACGGCACACCCTAGCAACATCACGTGCTGCAGTCGGACAACCGCGCTGATCGTCCACAATCGTCAGCCGCTCACGGTCCGCAGCAAGGCGCAGGATCGTCTTAACAAAATTGTTGCGGTAGGGGCTATACACCCACGAGGTTCGCAAGACGATATGCCGAGGGTTGCCAGAGCAGACGCCACGCTCGCCCGCCAGCTTGCTGCGCCCATAGGCGTTGAGCGGTGCCACGCCATCTGATTCAACGTAGGGGTCGCCTTTGCGTCCATCGAATACGTAATCGGTGGAAAGATGAATGAGTGGAATGCCCCGAAGAGCGGTCTCCGCAGCCAAGAGAGACGGCACCTCGCCATTGATGGCAAAGGCGGTGGCTTCTTCGCTTTCGGCCCGATCGACCTCGGTGTAGGCGGCCGCATTGATGACGACACTCCAGGTCTCCCGCCGTATCAGATCAGTGATTGATTGCGGGTCCATCAGGTCCAATGTACTGCGATCTGGTGCGACCAGTTGAATCCCACCCGGCAACTCGAGCGCACGAAACTCTGCGCCGACCTGCCCTGTTCCGCCGAGAAGTAGGAGGCGCATTGCTCACGCTGTCTTTTCGGACAAACCACGGCGCGCGCCGGAATTGTGGACTGCCAGCAATGGCTCCCACCACGCACGATTTTCGAGGTACCATTTCACGGTGTAGGCAAGGCCCGATTCAAACGAACGCCTCGGCGACCAATCCAGCTGCGCATTCAACTTGCCAAAATCCATCGCATAACGAAAATCATGTCCAGGCCGGTCGGTTACAAAAGTAATGAGATCCCGATGCGATACACCATTCGAACGCGGCGCGGCTTGGTCCATGACATCGCAGATCGCATTGACAACATCGATATTACACCTCTCGGCATCGCCACCAATATTGTAGGTCTCCCCGAGACGACCTTTTTCCAGCACCAGTATCAACGCCTCGGCGTGATCTTCCACGAATAGCCAATCCCGACGATTGAGCCCGCGTCCGTAGACCGGTATGGGTTCATTCATCAGACCCTTGATGATCGCTAAAGGGATGAGTTTCTCCGGAAACTGATGCGGCCCATAATTGTTCGAGCAGTTGGTAATCAGGACCGGCAGTTCATAGGTATGTCCCCACGCCCGCACGAGATGGTCCGACGCGGCCTTCGTTGCCGAATAGGGAGATCGTGGATCATACCTTGTCTCTTCCGTAAATTGCCCCTCCTCGGACAAGTCGCCATAAACTTCGTCGGTAGAGACGTGATGAAACCGGAAGGTTGCCGCCCTCGCCCCGAGTTTGCGCCAGTATGTCAGCGCAGCGTCGAGCAAAACATAAGTGCCAACGACGTTGGTGGTGACAAATTCTGCGGGGCCGTCGATTGACCGGTCGACATGACTTTCCGCCGCCAAGTGCATGACGGCATCGGGTTGAAAGCTCGAAAAGATATCGGCAATTGCCAAACGGTCGCAGATGTCGGTGAGGCTAAAGCGATAGCCCGGACAATTTTGAACTGAAGCCAGCGAGGCCAGATTTCCAGCATAGGTCAGTTTGTCAATCACGTGCACTTCGTGGTCGGTGCTTAGACATCAGATGTCGGATCACTGCCGACCCGATAAACCCTGCTCCACCGGTAACCAGAATCTTCATCGAGCCATCCTTTACAGCGCAGCCAGCTCCGTTTTCATCAACGGTCCGAGTGGATTGCCGTCATAGGCAAATGGGCTAACGAACGTTCTGAGGAGTGGAAGGTTCATATCCTTCTCCGACAAAATGACTTCAGATTCCTTGAACGGCCAGCGAAACGCGATGTCCGGATCGTTCCAGCGGATGCCCCTGTCAAGCGCCGGCGCATAGTAGTTGGAGACCTTATAATTCACGACAGCTGCATCTTCCAAAGTGACAAATCCATGCGCGAACCCGACTGGAATATAGAGCTGATGGCCCGATTCATCAGAGAGTTCTGTTGAAATATGCTTCCCGTATGTCGGCGAACCATTTCGGACATCCACGGCGACGTCCAGAATTCGACCGCGCAAGACACTGACCAACTTTGCCTGTCCCACTGGTGGTAGCTGAAAATGCAGACCGCGCAGCGTGCCGGCGCGCCTCGACGATGATTGATTTTCCTGAACAAAGCGGCAGGGAATGCCGATTTCACGCAATCGATCTTCGCGAAAGGTCTCACTGAACCAGCCACGACCGTCGGTGTGCTGCTTCGGGACAATAAGCCGCGGTATGTTCGTTGAGATTGCGGGATGACTGGTCACGGAATTTCCCGGTGCCTAACTTCTAGCTCTTCGCCATCAATCGCATATAATAGTCAGCTATACTGTCCCACGCAGTTGTTTCGTTCCAGTTTAGGGCTTTGATGTCCAGCCCGTCAGTATTGATGCGAATACGCGGCTCGGCAAATTCGGTCTGTGTTTTCAGCTCATACTGGCACGGCATATTGAGACGATTTTGCATTTCCTCGGCAACGCGGGACGTGAACGCGCCCTGCGTTTCTACGTAGCCGCTCGGATTAATTTGCGTGATTCCGTTCGCCAACTTGTCGGCAAAGTTCCGTAGGCCTTGGCCAGAAGCGAAACGTGAATATTGTCGCGCACGTAGAACTGGCGTGCTTACGTCTGCAGCGCGTTCCTGAAAACCAGCACTTCATAAGATAATGCGTAAATCGAGGCTCCTCATAAGGCCCAAACGGATTGGGGATTACGAACTTACCCAATGTCATTCGTCTGGCTTGCGCCTGATATCGAAACAACTGCCAGGTAAAGGCCTTCGACAACGCATATGGCGAGAAGGCGCGCAGATCTGCCGAGCCGGCCCCCTCATCATTTTCGAATACGCTGCCGGTCAGCACGATCTTGCGGCAACCTTTGTCCATCAATGAATCGAGCACGACAGGCAGCCGATGCGTGTTGTTTTCGACGGCAGCCGTGACGTCGAAATCAGGGCTCTTGTAATTGGTCACGTCCGCGCCGTGATGGCAGAATAAATCCCAATTGGCGCCTTTTATGAGAGCCAGAAACTGGTCGTCGCCAAAACTCGTGCCGAAGATCGGCCGGCAGAACTCTTTGATGGCACGAATGCGCGCCCGGCGTAGCTCATCCGGGTAATCGTCCAACTGGCGGCGAAATACGGCGACGACTTCATGTCCTGCAGCCGCCAGTTCTTTGATGAACCAATAGCCCGTGAAAGAACTTCCGCCCGTGAACAATATCTTCATCAACCAGCGCCCAGGTGCCAAGCCGGATCGAAATCCCGCTGGGTTTTGTCTTTGTCCGAAACGACGGTCGGTTCAATCGGCCACTTCAGATTGAAGCGCGGATCATTGTAGCGAATTCCACGCTCGTACTCCGGCGAATAAAACTCGTCGACGAAATAGAACGCCTCGGTGTTGTCCGTGAGGGTAATGAATCCATGCGCAAAACCCTTGGGAACATACATCATTCGCCGATTTTCAGCCGACAACTCGGCACCGAAGCTTTCACCAAAGGTAGGCGAACCCTGCCTCAAATCGAGGATGAGGTCATAAAGGCTGCCGCGGATGCAGCGTACGAGTTTTGTTTCAGCCTTGGGCGCGAGCTGGTAATGCATGCCGCGCAGAGTACCCTTTTGCGCACTGAGCGAGTTGTTGACCTGGCAAAAATGAGGAGCCAGGTCATGCTGGCCGAATTCTTGCTCGCAGAATGCGCGCGCGAAAAAACCTCGATCTGTCGCCCTTCTTGTCGAGATCGATCAGATACGCGCCTGCCAGCGGTGTTTCTGTGAAAATCATTGGCGCGAAGACCCGAATTGATGTTGGGCGTAGAACGCCGATTACGCGACGTTCTTGAGCCGATCCATGCGCTGCTTCAGGGTTCTGAGCCGGACGAATTGATCGCCTTCCCAGTCTTTTTTGCTGAAGCCATGGTCGATCAGCTTGCGATGCAATTCTTCCATGCCGCTGCTGAGGTCATATTGAAGTTTGAAATCCGGGAGCAACTTGTTCAGGAGATCAAACTTAACCCGGTAATTCCGCGGGTCGGCACCAACTTCGCCGGTGTAAGTAATCTTGGCCTGAGGCACCAGTTTTTTCACGCGATCGCCGACATCACGAACTTGGTAGTTTTCCGTGTTGCCGCCGACGTTGACAGCCTTGTTATGAATTCGCTCTTTTGGGGCGTCCATGAATGCGACAAATGCGCGGGCGATGTCCCGACAATGGATCAGTGGGCGCCACGGCGAACCGTCCGACATAATCCGTATCTCGCCGGTCGCGACCGCACAGGCCAACAGGTTGTTGACGACAAGATCGATGCGCAGCATCGGCGAATGGCCGTACGCGGTCGCATTGCGAAGAAATGCAGGGCTGAAGGTTTCATCCGCGAGCGCCGAAACCGCCTGTTCCGTTTCAATCTTGGATTTGGCGTACGCCGTCAAAGGATTCAATGGATCGTTTTCGTCGAGATCGAGCTTTTTGCCCGCGCCGTAGACCGAGCAGCTGGCTGCGAATAGATAGCGCGGTACGCCGGCCTTCTTGGCCAATTGCGCAATTCGGATTGAAGCGTCGCGATTGATCGCGTAAGTCGCGGCGGCATTCACCTCCCCCATGGGATCATTCGAAATCGCCGCGAGATGCATGACGCAATCGTGATTGGCGAGATCCTTGAGCTCAAGATCACGAACATCCTTGCCAAGATCGCGATCTGCTGGAACGACGCTTTCCCACGCACAGCCATCGAACAGGCCAAGATCGCAGCCCGTGACCGTGTGACCTGCCTGTTTGAGCAGGTCGACGAGATGAACGCCTATGTAGCCTTTATGGCCAGTGACAAATACTTTCATCGACAAATTTTACTCCGATTCAGTTGAATCCCGACGCGTTACTTGATACCCCACGGGGCGTTTCCCGCCTCCCACAACTTGTTAAGATAGTCGCGGTCACGCTGCGTATCCATGGCGTACCAGAAGCCGCGATGCTTACAGATGCTCAACTCGCGATCGCGCGCAAGCTTGACCAACGGATCCTTTTCCAAAACGCAGCTTTGATCGACGGTTAAATATTTCAAAAACTGTCTTCTGAAAAAGAAGAACCCGCCATTGATCCAATTGTCCGCAAATTCGGGTTTTTCCGCAAATTCCACCACTTGATCATTTGCCAACTTGAATTCGCCAAACCGTGACGGCGGATTAACGCCGAGCACCGTTCCTATTTTTTCATTCTTGAGATGAAATTGGAATTCGTCAGCCAGATTCGCGTCGGTGACGCCATCGCCGTAAGTGACAGCAAAGTTTTCTGCGCTCCCGAGGTATTTTTCCGCTGCGCGAGCGATGCGGCCTCCGGTCATTGTAAGTTCGCCCGTATCAGCGAGAGTTACCGTCCAGTCCTGCTCGTGATCGATTTTATGAACTTTCACGTCATTCGTTTTAAGCGCGATCGTAAAATCGCTGTTCATGGTGGGATAATTGAGAAAATACGATTTAATGACTTCGGCTTTGTAGCCAAGACAAAGAATGAAATTTTTGAAGCCGAAGTGGGAGTAGCTGCGCATGATGTGCCAAAGAATGGGATGATTTCCCACCGGCACCATCGGCTTGGGACGAACGTCTGTTTCCTCGCGAAGTCGCGTGCCAAGGCCCCCGCAAAGAATAAAAACTGGAACGTTTGCAATTGTCATGTGGGCGGCCAGCTCGCACTCTGAGCTGCGCTCAAACTAAGAAGCTGAACTGCCACCGTTTTATGCGCAATTGAGACATTAAACTACCAAAATTCGAAGCGCGGTTAACGCGATAAGCGAATGAATTCAGCAAGTTGTTCAATATAAGGCGGAAGCCGCGTATTGCTTTGCGCACTCATGCCCGCTATCCCACGCAAGTTCGGCAGCCGCACGCAATAGATCCAAATGAAGCTCCTCGTCGTTATTGTTAACTACCGCGTCGCACAGTTGACGATCGACTGCCTCCATTCGCTCGCTGCCGAAGTCCGCAGCAACCCCCAAATACACGTTGCCGTCTGCGAAAACGGAACCGGGGATGACTCCGGAGAGCGCATTCGGAAGACGATCGACGATAACGGCTGGACGACCTGGTGCACGCTCACAACGATCTATCCAAATTTAGGATTTACCGGCGGAAACAACGCGATACTAAAGCCAGCATTACAATCCGCAGATCCCCCAGAATACGTATTGCTCTTGAATTCTGACACGATCGTGCGGCCGAACGCATTTGCAGCGCTTATTGATTTTATGGACGAACATCCGAAAGTAGGGATCGCTGGAAGCCGTCTGGAAGACCCGGACGGAACGCCACAGCGGTCAGCATTTCGGTTTCAGTCTCCGATCAGCGAATTCGAAGGAAGCCTGAAACTCGGCCTCGTAACGCGATTACTTAAGCACTGGACCGTTGCGCCGCCTGTTCCAGAGCAAAACTGCGAAACCGATTGGGTTTCTGGGGCCAGCATGATCATTCGACGAGAAGTTTTGAGGGATATAGGAATGCTCGACGAAGGTTATTACACGTATTTTGACGACATCGATTTTTGCTTCAACGCACGTAAGGCGGGCTGGCCAACTTACTACGTGCCAGCAAGTCGGGTTGTGCATCTCGGGGGGCGGGCGACAGGCGTTAGACTCTCAGGGCCCAAGCGTCTTCCGCCCTATTTATTCGAGGCTCGTCGCCGCTATTTTCTCAAAAATCATGGAACCTTCTATGCAGCGTTGGCCGACGCTGCGATGATTATCGGTCTTGGCTTATGGAAATTGCGTGTGATCCTCACCGGCAAAGCGGATACAAATCCACCGCATTTACTCAGTGATACAATTCGACACAGCGTTTTTTTAAAGGGTTTCGAAGTCAAACAAGTTCAAAATCCTGCGCTGGTGTTGAAAGGCGAACTGCCTCGTTCGAATTTGATGCCGTCCGAGGGCACTAGGCCTTAGTCGATCGGCAGTTCCCCGCTCGACGGAACTTTCCAGTTTCTCGACCTAACAACAAAAGGACGCTCAGTTTTATTTGAAGCTGGCATGTCAATAAACGCTGATATTTCGGCCACAGATGCAGAAAGTGATTTTAAGTCTTGCGAAAATCATTGATTATTTTTATTAGCCTTGCTTGTTTAGGTAAACGCTAAAAACTTAGGCAAATTGGGCTACGCGGAGTCGACTCCCCAAGCGCCCAACTGTACCCGTTCTTGGCAATTTCTTGGCAAAGCCCCTCGGCAGACAGTCCCGCCAGCGCGGGACTTGTAGTTAGGTCAATGCAACCGCTTAACGCTAATATTCTCAAAAAGAATAAAGTTGCCGAGGTCTCGGGAGCGGATGACCTTTCACGAGAGGTCTATGGAATAGCGGGGCTTCCCGTTGACGCAGTCAACATGGCAACGGCCCTCGATCGAATTGACGCCGCCGCTGATAGCGGCATGCCATTTCTCATTTCAACCGCGAACGTCAACTTTTTAATCACGAGCAGATCTGACGAACAATTCAGGGAATCGGTGCTGCTTAGTGACCTCTGCACGGCAGACGGAATGCCAATTGTTTGGATAGCTCGTCTCTTCGGAATTCCGATCAACACGCGAATAGCGGGATCGGATTTATTCGAGGCCCTCAAATCTGAACAGCGTCCGCCTCGCCGTCTCAAAATTTTTCTTTTTGGCGGCGCATCAGGTGCGGCTCCGGCCGCTTGCGAGAAGCTCAATTCTGAGCCGGGCGGCTTGTTTTGCGCCGGTTGGCATAACCCCGGCTACTGCAGCGTCGATGAGATGAGCACCGACGCGACCCTGCACGCGATCAATTCCAGCAATGCGAATTTTTTGGCGGTCTCCCTTGGAGCAAAAAAGGGCCAGGAATGGCTCTTGAAAAATCACGACCGCATTCGGATTCCAGTTCGAGTGCATCTTGGAGCCACCATAAATTTCCAAGCGGGCTCGCTCAAACGCGCTCCAAAAACCGTCCAAAAATTCGGCTTCGAATGGCTATGGCGTATCGTCCAGGAGCCAAAACTTTGGAAAAGCCGATACCGCAATGACGGAATCGCCTTGTTTCGGCTGCTTCTGACACAAATTATCCCACAGCTCGTCCTTGAACGCTGGTATCGCCGAATACTGACCGGCACGGGCGCGAGACTTGGTTGTAACCCAAACTGAAAATCCCAATTCGGTTGTTTTAAGCCTTATTGGCGCTGCAACGGCCGAAAACCTGAACAGAGCGCTGCCCGACTTTCAACGGGCCGCTGCTGTTCACAAACCCGTTATCATTAACCTCGCCAGAACGAGCCTTATTGACGCCCGTTTTCTAGGCCTCTTTCTCATGCTAAATAAGCGATTGAAGAAGCAAGGACTTCATCTGGCATTTTCAGAAGTCACTCCGCGGATAAAGCGGATTTTCCGTCTTAGCGGATTTGCTTATCTCCTTCGCAACTAAAGTCAGAGCGTCATGTAATGCTTATGAAGATCGATCAATCTGCAAAAGTAAGATTGACGCAACGAGACGCAATTTCGTTGGCGTTACTCGTTTTCGTTGCCGTGCTCTTGACCGCACTCGCGTTCAGCGAGTCCCTTTTAGAGCTTGTGAATCGCTGGATCGGCCAGGAAGAATACAGCCACGGATTTCTCATACCCGTTATCGTTGCCTGGCTGCTTTGGGCACGTCGCGATGCGCTGGTTGCAAGTATTGGTCGGCCTTCCTGGTTAGGCCCTGCGCTCATTTTGCTTGCCGCAGTGATGCACATATTGGGCAAATTGAGCGCTCTTTTTATCTTGTCGCAAGTTGGCTTTGTCGTCGCCCTCCTCGGCATCGCGCTGGGAGTTGGCGGCTATTCGTTGCTCAAAGTCACTTTCATTCCAACGATTTTTCTGCTCTTCGCGATTCCGCTTCCTTATTTCATCGACGCAGTTCTGTCGTACCGTCTTCAGCTCATCTCATCGCAGCTAGGCACGGCGTTTATTAGGCTGCTTCAAATTCCGGTTTATCTTGAGGGCAATGTTATCGATCTTGGAATCTATAAACTGCAAGTCGTCGAAGCCTGCAGCGGCCTGCGATACCTCTACCCTCTTATGAGTCTCGGTTTTTTAGCGGCATACTTATTTCAGGCGCCGTTCTGGCAACGCGCGGTCGTGTTTCTGTCGACCATTCCAATCACGATTTTCATGAACAGTCTGCGGATCGGAATTGTCGGCGATCTTGGTCGATCGCTTTGGTCCTCAAGATGCCGAAGGCTTTCTGCACATGTTCGAAGGCTGGATCATCTTCCTTGCCTGCGCAGGTGTGCTCGTCGCAGAAATGGCATTGTTGGCCAGATTCACGTCAGGCAAAAGTTTCTTCGAAGTATTTTATGCGCCGAAAGTTGCCGGCACCCTGGATGCGTCGGCAGAGGGCCGACTGGCGTATCGCCCTGTCCCCTTGATAGTTTGTCTGGTTCTTATGGCAGCCGCAGGGTTGGCGACCTATTTCGTGTCTACGCGCCAGGAAATTCGTCCCGAGCGAATGCTGTTTGCCAATTTCCCTGCGACATTGGGCGAGTGGCGAGGCAAGACATCCACGCTAGACCCGCAAACGGAACATTTTCTCGGACTGACCGACTACATCTTGTCCGATTACGTTCGAAAGGACGGGCGACAGGTCAATCTCTATGTCGCTTACTACGCCTCACAACGAAACGGCCTCTCACCCCATTCGCCGAGCGTTTGTATCCCTGGCAATGGCTGGCAAATAACCAACCTCGAACGTACGACCTATCAAAGCAATGATGCGGCTGTATCTCTGCCGCTGAATCGCGTCGTCATCGGACGAGGCTCGAAAAACAGCTGGTCTATTATTGGTTCGAAGAGCGCGGCATGAAGATCGCGAACGAGTATGTGTCAAAGTTGTATTTGCTCAAGGACGCGATGCTCAAGAATCGAACAGACGGCGCTTTGGTTCGGCTGACCACCGCGATTTACCCCGGCGAAAATGAAAGTGACGCCGACAAGCGGTTACAGGAATTTACGAAAACAGTTGTGCCCAGCCTCACCGGCTACCTGCCGCCGGAGGTGTCGTCTAACACCAAGCCGGCGATGAATTCGCCCAAGACCAACAATTCATAGAGACCGACATGAACTCATTTCATCGATCAATCTCGCGTCAAACCGCTTCTTATTTGCGCCTGTCTTGTCCTGGGTGCAGATCCCCTGGGGGCGTGCGGTTCACGCGAAGATCGCGCGCATAACTATTATCAAAACGGCGTCAGCTATCTTGAAAAGCAAGATTTTGTAAAAGCCCGCATTGAACTCCGCAATGCGTTGCAGCAAAAGCCCGACATGATCGAGGCGTGGCGAGCACTCGCCAAGGTCGACGAGCACGACAAAAACATACCAGGACTTGTCGGCGACTTTGGAAAAATCACGGAGCTTGACGCAAAAGACATCGATTCAAGGATTCGCCTCGCAACACTCTATCTCGCCGGTGGCGCGCTCAATGAAGCCCTGAAGAACGTTAACGCTGCAACTGAGATCGACCCCAAGAACGTAGATGCGCTTACAATCAAGGCAGCCATGCTCTTCAGGCTCAAAGATACTGATGGCGCCATCGCAGCCGCGCAAAAGGCCCTTGAAATCGATCCTGCAAACGTCGATGCGCGAATCGTTCTTGCATCAACAAAATTTTTACAGGGAGATTCTGACTCCGCGCTTAAAACTCTTGCGGAAATACCTGCAAACCAGCAAGACGTCACTCGGTGTCATTTTTTTGAAAGTTAATATTTTTCAGCGCCAGGGTGACTTCGCGCAGGTTGAATCCCTCCTGAAAAGACTTATTACGCTCTACCCAAAGGAAGCTGGATTTCGGACTCAGTTGATAAGGTTCTACCTCGGGCAAAAGCGTCCCGATGACGCTGTCAACGAATTGCGGCGTGTCGTTACCGAAAATCCCGCTGACGTGAACGCTGAATTGCAATTGGTGAACCTCTTGGGTTCGCTCAACGGTGTAGGCGCTGCGCGAACAGAATTGGTTCAACGCATCCGTGCTGGAGGATCCATACTCCCATTTCAGATCGCGCTTGGCAAGACTGGATTTCGCGCAAGGCAATCTCAAAGCCAGCACCGATTTGTTGAGCGATATCATCATTTCAACCTCGAAGTCGCCGGACGACATTCTTGCGGCACGAACAACGCTCGCTGAACTTTACATGAGTAAAAACGACGTCGCCTCAGCAGAGCCGGTCATCGCCGACATTCTCAATGCCGATAACCGCAATATTGTTGGCTTAAGACTGCGTGCATCGATTCGTATCGACCGTGGTCAAATCGATGATGCGATCAACGATCTCCGCTACCGCGCTCAACGATCAGCCGCGCTCGCCCGAACTTCTTGCCACGCTCGCAATTGCTTATGAACGCAATGGTTCGATCGAACTTGCCGACAAAGCTTTTCTCGATGCGATGAGGGCATCGAATTTTGCACCGAACTATGGTCTCAATTATGTCACCTTTTTCCAGCGTCGCGGACTGTCCGCGCGCGCAGAAAACGTTCTCGTTGATCTCGCGACGCGTAATCCGAATCAGCATTCCCGTCTTGTCGAGCTTGGCGCAGGCCAAGCTCGAACGGCAAGATTGGGTCGGCGCCCACGCCATCGCTGACACCATCCGGCGAATGGGCGACAAAGGCGATGTTGCCGATCGGATTAATGGCGTAGCGTTTCTTGGAGAAAAGAAGTTCAATGAAAGTCTGACCGCATTTCAAGGCTCCTACGATGCCAATCCGGGCGCGGTCCAGCCAATGGCGTCACTCGTTGCTGTTTATCTTCAAGCCAAGCAACTCGATAAAGCTGAGGCCTTCCTTCGCGATGCGCTAAAAGCCAATCCCACAAACGCCGAAGCGCTTGTTTTGATGGGCTCAGTAGCAGCTTATAAAAAACAATCCAAATGAGGCCGCAGAAAAATTTCGAAGCGGCGATCAAATCGCAGCCACAAAATGCCGCCGGCTATCGGTCTTTGGCCGATCTTTATGCACGTCAAGGCAAAATCGACGATGCGCTTAAAGGTCCTCGATGCTGGACTTCAACAACAACCTAAAAATTTTGCGCTGCAATTAAGCAGAGCCGGCCTGCTGGAACTACAAGGACAATATGAGCGCGCGATAACCGAATATGAAAGCATCTTGGAAGACCAGCCGGGTTCGATGATCATCGCAAACAATCTTGCGAGCTTGCTCGCCGATCATCGCAACGACAAGCCGAGTTTGGTTCGAGCTGGATACCTTGCTGCGGTGCTTAAAGAACTCTGATATCCCTCAATTCAAGGACACCCTTGGCTGGGTTGCATATTTGCAAGGTGACTACCCTGCAGCAATTTCGTTCCTTGAAGACGCGGCGAGCCAAATTGCCGAATTTGGCCGTCGTTCAATATCACCTCGGCATGAGCTACCTCGCAGCCGGACAGGATGAAAAAGCATCGGAGCGATTCAAGAAGGCTCGTGAATTGGCGCCAAATGATACAGAGCTGAAAGCAAAGATCGACGCAGCGCTCAAGACGCAGTCGGAAAAGAACAAAGGCTAAGCGCTTCTGTTGCCTCGGCTAACATCATTGGAACTTCGGAAACACCTGCCCAACACTGTCGCGTGCGCGCTGCCGTCCTCTGTCCGCTTCGGCCTGATTAATAGCCGTCGGATTTCCCATCAACGTAAAGTCTCGGCTCAAACTAAATAATACGGTACTCGAGTTCGCCTGTCCGACGTTTTCGCGGTATGTGTAAGACAGATTTGTGCGCCATTCGCGCGTTAGCCGATACGAATAGTTGACTCCTGCCGAAAAAAAATCAGTTGCGGTCGCCGTTGATTGGCCAATCTGGCCGGGAGGACTGGTTTGGGCATACTGCGTCGTGAAAGACAAACTTGAAAATTGGTTGATATCATAGCTGACCGCCAGGCCGAGCGTGGAGGATTGCTGCAGTTGGCCAGTAAATAACGGAATAATGGCATGCGCTGCCGTGAATGAAACGCTCGTGTCTTTCAGTAAGGCGATATGTCAATCCGATATCCCCAACCCAGCCATGGCCCGCTCCGACCAGAGGCTGAAATGGCGTGGACGAGACCGGAAACTCGGGAGAAGGTGGAACTATTACAATCGGCGTCGCCGCTGCGTTGCCATTTTGATACGCATTGGCAAATACCATTCCAATGTCTCCGTGAACAGAAAGACGCTGCGTGACTTGCGATTGCAGTCCGCTCATAAATCGCCACATAAGTCTTTGACTGTCGGCTGCGTTGTCCTGCGCGAACCAATCGAAGTTGACCGAGTTGGTCAAAGTGGTCGTTGGACTGATGTTATGCAGCCAGAAGACGGTCGACGTAACGTCTTTGTAGGGAATCTGATTGGGATCGGTAAATGAAACCGTGCTGGCGTTGGCCGACCACGAAATTATATCGTTGCGACCCAGATCATGGGTCACGCCACCAGTTACGTTGTAGTTGTTGATCGAGCCATGCGTGCTGACGACCCCGCTTTGGGTCAATTGCGTCTGGGCCGCATCCGAGCGATTCCAGGACGCTGCGAAATTAAATTTGTCGAGCTCGGTGACGTGATTGATGCTGAAATTCGAACTTGCCGGCGTGCCCCATGTCGGGAACGTATCGGCGGCGCCGGGACCAAAATATTTGTAATAACTAAAGTGAGTGTCGAGCAGGTAACTTGTGGTTGGCGTCTGCGCAAGAATATCGAGCGTCGCCGCGGTCGTCGATTTGGCTGTCGTGCCCGATGGATTGGTCACCAAAAAATAATTATTGCTCGCTTCGACCGTCTCATTGATGCTGCCTTTCATCGAAACGTCGGCAGCGAAAGCGCCGCTAGTGGCGGCACCCAAGAGCAAAGTCGCCGTTAAGACCGATGTTTTCACAACACCACGGTCCTGTTCGGTATGTTTCCGCGAAGGCCGCACAACTCATTCAAGCAGACCTCTTTCAGGAACGATGATGATGTCACCTGCTCGAAGATTGATATTGTCCGCGGTGTTGGTCCCTGCAGAGTAAGAGTTAAAGTCAAAGAGCAATATCGAATCGACGCCATCGATCTTGCGATGCAATTGAATTCGCTGCCGAGCTGCAAATGGTCCGAGACCACCCGCCAGCGCAATTGCCTGCACCACATTGATTGTCGGTCTGACGAAGTAAGGGCCGGGACGTAATACTTCCCCGGTGATGTAGACCTTCGGTTTCAACTCGTCTTCTGTTTCCCGGTTGATCGCCGCTCGCGCAACGGTCACATCAAGGTCACCGGTATAATTTTTCTTCAGTCGCGCCCGCAGCACCTCTTCCAAACCGTGTGGCGTTAATCCACCAGCGTCGAATTTGCCCGACCAAGAGGAAAGCCAATCATCCCGTCGGGTCCGACCACCACGCGACGATCGAGCTTTGGGTCTTGCCAAACTGAGATTTCGAGGGTGTCACCGGCGCGTAGCGGCGCTTGCGCGAAGGCCGTCGAAAAAAAGCTGCAGACAAACAGCAAAGCCAGGATCGCGCGCATGGCTATCCTCCCCCTTCCCTCAAAGACCACCAAAGCTGAACTAAGTCGACAACTTTATAGCCGTCAACGATTAAATGCTATTTAACCATTTGGCCGTTGATGGGGAAAATACCGTAATTTCGCTTGTCCTCGATGACCAGGGCCATCAAATCGCGGTCGATTTTGGTCGATCCGGTCGAAAAGCCATAAACCAATGCCGTATCGCATAGGATGTTGATAACCCGCGGAACGCCGTGGCTGGCCTCGGCGACCATTTTGCAGGCGCCTTCCGTAAACAGATTGACGCGGGAACCGACCGCGGCGAGTCGGAAATTGATGTACTTGGCGACCTCGGTTGCAGGTAACGGTCGCAAGTGAAAATCAGAGGAAACCCGCTGAGCAAATTGGATCAAATTTGGTCTGCAAAGCAGATCTTTCAGCTGTGGCTGCCCAATAAGAATCAGCTGTAAAAACTGGTATTTATCGACATTGATGTTGGACAACATCCGGAGGCTTTCGAGCGCGTCTTCCCGTAAATTTTGCGCCTCATCGACAATCAAGATTGTCCGGTGCCGTTTTTTGTATTGCGCGTACAAGAAATCCTGAAAGCGCTTAATCAAAGTGCCCGCATCGCCGTCGAATGGCTGTCCGAGGGACATCAGGATCCATTGCAGGAGTTCTTCGCGCCCCTCCGGCGTATTCGAAATCAGGCCGACATTGACGACTTTGGGGTCGAGCTTGCGCAACAGATGGCGAACGAGCGTGGTTTTTCCCGAGCCAATTTCACCGGTAATGACAGTAAAGCCGGCGTTGTTCATCACGCCAAATTCGAGCATGCCAAATGCCAGACGATGGGTCTGACCCCAATAAATCATGTCCGGATCCGGCAATATCGAGAAGGGCTTTTCTTTGAGCCCGTAAAACGCCTCGTACATCAGTTGTCCTCGATTGCCGGCAATTGGGTGGATCGTCATCGCTTGTTGTACAGACACCGCCTATCGCCACCGGCGATAACCATAGCTCCCATGACCCTGGATCGAACAATTATTGCACCGCCGTTCATTTCAGCGTTGCATTTCGCAGCCAGAAGCGCCACTCGATGCTGGCTCAATACCACGTCTTCGGCGTCATATTTGCCCGATTAAATGCGGTCACGCACCAATGCAAATGCGATTTTAGGTTACCCCAGCTCGTCCCCGAACTATTCCAGGGGCGCCATACGAGATTAGCGCATTTTTTGCGCCATTTCTGTGTCTGGTCGACGCAGGTAAGCGTGCCTGCAGTCAAAAGCAATCCCTCGAACGCGACGAAGGCCCTCGCACCGGTCTTTGGGTTCCTGGTTAATACAAAATGGGTCTGTAAATAGAATAGTCTATTCAATTCAATAGCTTAAGGTGATTCACTACAACTGGTTGCATTTCTACAACACTCCTAAAAGCTTTCTGGTAGCGCTTTACAGGCTTAAAAATCTGTGACTAAGTAGACGTGTGGCGCAGACTTTAAGACGGCGCGCGGGATTTAATTCCTGCAGCGCTTGTTGGTTGAAGGCTTTACAGGGAGTTCACTATGAACACGGTAGCAAAAAGTTTGCGTTAGTCGCGCTCTGCACCACGGCGCTGACTGGTGTTAGTCAGACATCGCATGCGGCGAGTGTTGTTCGATATCGTCGGCGGAGGTGCAGATATCGACTTTGAGCTACAGTCAACCACATTGGCGATAACAACGTCATCAACGCGACCGGCGTTCCGCACCGGGTCGACTGTCTTTGATCCAGGTGCAACGGCGTCGAGGAGTCGGCGCCATCGCCGGTAACTCGTGGATTGGCAGCGTCGCAGGCGCCAACGGGAATGCGGTTCTTTCGGTCAGCGGTTTGAACCCTCACCAGGGCTACACGATCAGTTGGACATACATTGGTAACGAGGCCGGCAACTCAAACAGTTTCTCAATCACCAATACTGGAGCTGCAATCTCAGTCAACAGCGTTGTCCCCTTCGCGGGCGACAACGGAATAACAACTGTAACGGGGGTCAACCCGCTGCCTGTTGTAGCCATGGGCGCAACCATATTCGATAACGGCACGGATTTGATCAGCACTCCTGGGTTTATGGTTAACGGACACGACTACAGGAGCCTCGGTTACCAATGGCGGCGTCAACCCTGATTCCGAACCATGGCGGAGCAAACTTAATCTTCGCATATTTGACGCCTGATAACGGCGTACACCCGTTGCGAGGACTTCCGGCCGGCTCAATCCTGTGGGATATAACGACCACGCAAACCAACACCATCCTTTTCGGGTTTAACGACAACGGTGCCGGTGACGATAACCATGATGATTTCGTGGGTATCGCACCGGTGATGGCGGGCGGTCTCCAAGAGACGCCAATCCCGGCTGCCCTGCCGCTCTTCGGCAGCGTCCTCGGTGGTGGGTTGCTCTTCCGTCGGCTTCGCAAGCGCGCCAAGTCGGCCTAATTAACCCTCGATAACATCAATAAAAAAGGGGCCTTCAAAAAGGCCCCTTTTTCTATATATTCGAATCGCTCGAGGGCGGGGACATCGGGTCAGTCAGTGATGTTGGCGGCCGAGGGCCGAATCAGATCGGCGACTTGGCCAGCTGAACTTTAGGTACCCATGCTCCAGAGACAAACGTTCGCAGAATCCAGTGTGGAAATCGAAGATGGCGAGGGGCTTTCCCTGTCGCACATCTTTGACGTTGTGAAGCGGCGCATTCTTTATTTCGCAATTCCCTTTGTCATCATCCTCGCGATCGGCACGCTCATCACCTTCGCCTGGCCGGCAAAATATCTTTCGCAAGGCAAGATTCTAATCTCCGGCCAAGAAATTCCGACAGACTTGGTCAAACCGACCGTCTCGACGCTCTCAAATGAGCGCATCTCGTACATTCAGCAGCGCATCATGACCCGGGATAACCTCCTGGCGCTGTCGAAAAAATTCAACCTGAGCATGGGTTGGCAGGGCCTGGTGTCCGGCTCCGAAATTGTCGATTTCATCCGCGAACGCACGCAGATCAGGCCCTCGGAAGTGACATTGACGGGCGAACGCAAACAAGCGATCGCGTTTACTGTCGGCTTCGAATACGAGAATCCGCAGATTGCGACGCGGGTGGCGAACGAACTTGTCACAATGATTCTCAATGAGGACGTGCGGACGCGGACCAATTTTGCCTCTGAGACGACAAAATTTCTCGAGAAAGAGGTCAAGCGACTTGAGGATCAGCTCAGTTCGATCAATAACGAAATCGCCGACCGGCAAAAAAGTATGTTCGTCGGCGCGGGCGATCCATCTGACGACGCTAGAAATTTAGCTGCGCTCAAAGCTCAACTTGCTGTCAAAAGCGCCGTTTTTTCAGAAACGCATCCCGATATTCGCGCGCTCAAGCGACAGATCGAAGCCTTGGAAAAGGTCACCGGCCCCCTGCCCGCGCCGAAAGGCGGCGCGGTTTCAGACGCCGATGCCGTCCAGAAGGACGTAATCGCCGGCAATACAAACCCGCAGGGCATCGACACACTGTTGACCCAACGAATAGGGACACGCCAAGAGCTAAACGCGGCCACACAAAAGCTCGCGGCCGCTCGGCTCGGCGAGAGCCTCGAGAGAGGACAGCACTCAGAGCGACTGGAAGTTCTCGAACAGCCGACGCTTCCGAAAAAACCGACTAGCCCCAACCGGCCGAAAATATTTGCGATTGTTTTTGCTTTTGCCCTAATGGCGGGCGGTGGACTTTTAGCTAGCGCGGAAATGCTCAATCCGGCGATCCGGCGGAGCACCGACCTTTATTCGCTGGTCGATAGCCATCTCGTTGTCCTGATTCCGCATATTTCTACCGACGACGAGCTGCATCGCAAAAAAAGCCGACGCATGTACGTCGCCGGAGCTGTGGCCACGATAGTCATTATTGGATTGATCGCGGTGTTCTTCATTTTGCCGCCGATTGATACCTTGTTCGACAAGATCATGCAGATGATTCTGCGATAGCTCGACTTTTATGCCGGTGTGGACAAATGGAAAATATTAGACAAGCTGTTGAGCGTGCCAAAGAGACAAGGCTGCCACCGTCACCTGTGGAAGCCTTGGCGGGCCCGCCTATTTCTGCAGCAGCAGTCTCCGCTACGCACTCCAGACTTCATCGCACCGACGCCACCCCAATTTCGTGGCAGAGAAGTCGCGCTCAACGGCGATTACCTCGAATCAAAGAGAATCATTGCGCACGATATTGCCGACCCACGCGCAAAATCCTTCGACATGCTGCGAACGCAAGTGTTGCAAGCAATGGAAATCAAGGATTGGCAGGTGATTGGTGTCACCTCACCGACCGCCGGCTGCGGCAAAACCGTCGTATCGACCAATCTGGCGCTGAGTATTGCCCGCCACAATCGGCCGGTGCTGTTGGTCGACATGGATCTGCAAAAGCCGCAGGTGGCAAACTATTTGGGCCTCAATTGCAAACAAGGCGTGTTGAGTGTTCTTGAAGGAAAAACCGACTTCGCGAGCTCAATTATTGAGGCGCGCATCAAAAATCAGACAATGTCGGTATTGCCCTGCGAGGCCTCTACCCTCAACTCCTCGGAATGGATGGCGTCACGGCCCATGGACGCCATCATGCAGCAAATCAGGCGGGATTATAAAGATTGCGTTGTCATCTTTGACTTGCCGCCGGTGTTAGCGGGCGACGATGTGATTACGATCCTTCCGCAACTCGACTGCGTATTGTTTGTCGCCGCGGTTGGAACAACAACGGTTTCGGATATCAAAGAATCCAACAAGCACCTGGAAGCGACATCCGTTGTTCGCTTTGTTTTGAACAAGTCAGCAGAAATGCCCGCGACGTACTATTCGCGCTATGCAGAGGCGTTGTACCGCGAGCATAAAAAACGAAGCGTCGGGCCAAATAAAAAAGCCCCGGACACTGACCCCGGGGCTCTCACTGTTCGCGCGATGCAACGCGCTAGTGCAGGCCGATGTCGCCAAATCTGTAATTCAGTTTCAGACGCGCAACCTGCGACTTGTCATGGAATGCGGCGGTCGTGCTCGGGAAGACAGTTGTCACCGAATAAACGGCCAGCTAGCGGCGCCGATCAAAGTGTCGGTTCCAAAGTCCATATAGAGATATTCGGCCCCAACCGACCAATTCCGATTGAGGGCCACTTCGACACCGCCACCCACCGTCCAGCCCGCTCGGGTTTTAGAATCTGAGAATACACTATTTGGCCACAGCCCGCGTTGCAGTTTTGAGTAACCGAATGCTCAAAACCGCCGTACGCGAGACCACCGGTCGACGTAAAACAGCCAATTGCTCATCGTAGCTCGGGGACACACCGAAGCGCCCGCGAACCGTGCCGACCCATTTCTGTTCATCTGACAGTGTCAGGATGTCGCCGCCGTCAATGCCCACGACGATGGGATTTTGCGTTAAACTAGCCGTATCCGTGCGCATTTCGCCACGCAATATCGGTCTCGGCGCCAAAAACCCAGATGCCGGCCTGGTAGTTATATCCCAGCTGACCGCCGCCGATGAAGCTTCTCGGATTAACGCTCGTAGAGAGCGAGCCGCCAGCGAGAAACGGCGGAACACCGAAGAGTAAGTCCAGGACCCTGGGTATAATCGATCGAGGAATGGCCCCAAGAATAGCCAGCGTTCAGGCCCACATAGACGCCCGACCAGTTGGTCAGCATTGGCGGGGGGACGTAGGCTGGAGCCTTCATAGGCAGGTCAGCCGCGAATACTGACCCCGAAAGCCCAGCAGCTGCTGCCGTTGTGATCAGTCCACTAATAATTCGACGCATGGCCCCCCGCACCTTCGATCTCTTCCTAACGCCAAGATGGTTAACATAGAAGCAGATTACGGCCGACCCTCGGGAATTATTGGTTTTTGTTACATCTGGGCAACAATTTAGCCGCCAACGCCGTAAGCAAGGCCACTCGGGGCTTGTTTCAGGGACTGCCGAAAGCAGCTTAGAACTTCATGCTCATGCGAGCGCGCACGATATCGGATTTCAGATTGGCGCTGTGATTAAATACAGTGCCCGGTGCGACAGGAGCAAAGTCGGTACTCGCCGTTGAGACGCTGCCGAAGTCAACGAAGAGATATTCGGCGCCAATGATCCAGTTGTTCGGCAAGGTGGTCTCGATGCCGCCACCGACCACCCAGCCGGCTTTGACAGACGACACCGAGGCGGACTCCGACCCTGGTCCCCCAGCAAAGTCGTCAGCATAAATCCAATTGGCCTTTAGCTTTGTAACCGCCAAGCCACCGGTCCCATAAAATAACCAATTATTTGTGACGAAGCCGAGACGTGGTCGCGCGGTGAACAGCCAATCGGTAGAGAGCGATGAGCTGATTGTCATATTGCAAGGACAGCTGACCGAGGCAACGGTTACCACATTTGAGCCAGCGCTACGGAAGTATTGAAAATCGAGTTCCGCGCCCGCTAGCCAATTGCCAAACTGATAATTGTATCCACCAAAGACGCCGCCGGTGAATCCTCCAGTATTGAAACGATGACCTCCCGCAGACGCGATATCATCGAGACAGCCGGGGCAACCGACAAAGGCGCCCGCGGGTTCGGTCGTCGTTGATGGTTGAGATCTGCCCCAGGTGCCGCCGGCATTCAGGCCTACGTACCACCCGGTCCAATTGTAAGCAGCAACAACTGGCGGCGTAGCCTTATAAAAGGGCTTTGCAGGCAAGTCCGCAGCGCAAGCAGAGAAAGCGGTTCCAACAGCGGCGGCGGCTGCGCTTAACGTTGCAATAAATCTGCGCATTTCCACCCCTTTGCCGGAAATGCCTGTAAGCGACGCTTTGTATGAGTCTGCGCATCCCCTCAACCAAGGGCTCGGCCAAAAGCTTCGCTGGGCCCTAAAATGGCTGATCCGGCAGGCAAGATTAGGTATCGATATCTAAATTTTTCACTACAACGCCCGTGATGGGCCCAAACACACTCCAAATCACCTGGGACATGGTGAATAGTCGCACCAAACTAGAACTCACACGAGATGAAAATTATTGGTCGTGAGTTGGGCAAGCGTGGTGTTATGCAAGGTGACGGAATCGGAGGGGGCAATCGTAATCGCTACGTCAGTCCCAACCTGAGCGGCGTGTGCGAGAACATCAGCAAAACTCGTAAACGCATTATGACTTAGTTGGAGCGCGTCATTGGCCGCTTGAAAGTCTGCGATAGTGGTATGGCCGATGCCCCCAGCAAGTACAAACGTGTCGCTTCCTCCGTTTCCAAAAAGCACTTCATTGGCCGCACTGGTTATGATCGTATCATTGTGGGTGGTGCCATTAAGAACGTGAGTAAATCCTGTATTACCCGCTTGATCGATTGCGGTAGCAATATAATCGTGAACCGCTTTCGGGTCGGCGCTTATAGCGAGGCTCCACGTTCCGGTCGAGCCAGCCGTACCTTGGCCCAAAAGAGCTCCAGTATTGCCGTCATAGACTGAAATTGCGCTATTGGCTTCAGCGGTGCCACCCAAACCTCCCGCACCTCTTAGCGTCCCAAAGCTGGTGATGGAAACCGGGTCTTGCACCTGCGAGGTCTCGACAGTCACACTCAAGGTCGACGATCCCGCACTGGTATTCCCCGCCGCGTCTGCCGCGGTCGCGGTGAATTCATGGACCACGTCCGCTAATGTGCCGGTACTATAGCTCCAAATTCCGCTGCCATTCGTAGCGGCGTTCCCCAGCAGTGTAGCGCCATCGTAGATTTTCACCGTGCTGTTGGCTTCCGCGATGCCGGTCAGTCTCAAGTCAGTCACAAATGTTGACTCCGTCGCCGTGGATGCCTGTATCCGGCGAGAACGACGTGATGCTTGGGGCGAGCGGCGCCGTGGTGTCGATAGTAACAGCCAGGGCGGTCGATGCGCTGCTCGTGTTGCCGGCCGCATCAAGGTCGATAGCGGTTACGTGGTGGGCGCCATCAGCCAGCTCGGTGGTCGTATAGTTCCACGCGCCGCTTCCATCAGCGATCGCACTGCCGAGCAGTGTGGCGCCGTCATAGAGCTTGACCGTGCTATTGGCTTCCGCCGTGCCGGTCAGCGTCAATGTGTTGTCACTGGTGATATGGTCGCCAGCGATGCCGCTATCAGTCGAGAACGAGGCAATGGTTGGGGCGACCGGCGCGATTGTGTCGATCATGACCGCGAGCGCGCTTGAAGCCACGCCGGTATTGCCGGCGGCATCGGTCGCGGTTGCGGTGAGGCTGTGGGCGCCATTGGCGAGCGCTGCAGTCGTATAGGTCCAGGCGCCCGTGCCGTTCGTGGTGGCGCTGCCAAGCAGCGTCGCGCCGTCATAGACCTTGACCGTGCTGTTGGCTTCCGCGGTTCCGGTCAACGTCAGCGTGTTGTCGTTGGTGATGTGGTCGCCCACCACACCGCTATCAGTCGAGAACGAGGCAATGCTTGGGGCAACCGGCGCCGCCGTATCGATGGTCACACTCAGCCCAGTTGTGGTCGCGGCCAGACCCAGTGGACCCGCAGTCGTGCTGGTATTGCCGGCAGCATCGGTAGCAGTCGCGGTCAAGCTGTGGGCACCGTCCGTCAGGGCCGCAGTGGTGAGAGTCCAGGCGCCCGTGCTGTTGGCCGTGACGCTGCCCAAAAGAGTCACACCGTCATAGACCTTGACCGTGCTGTTGGCTTCCGCCGTACCGGTCAGGGTCAGCGTGTTGTCATTGGTGATGTGGTCACCAGCGATGCCACTGTCGGTCGAGAACGAGGCAATGGTCGGGACAACCGGCGCCGTGGTGTCGACGGTCACCCTCAGCGCCGTCGAAGCCGCCCCGGTATTGCCGGCCACGTCAGTGGCCCTGGCGGTCAGACTATGGACACCATTGGCAAGCGTCGCCGTGGTGTAGCTCCAGGCGCCAGTACCATCGGCCATTGCGCTGCCCAACAGCGTGGTACCGTCATAGACCTTCACGGTTGCGTTGGCTTCCGCCGTGCCAGTGAGCGTCAGGGTATTGTCATTAGTGATGTTGTCGCCCACCACGCCGCTGTCGGTCGAGAACGAGGCAATGCTCGGGGCAACCGGCGCAGCGGTATCGACAGTGACGCTCAAGGCCGCCGAGGCCACGCCGGTATTGCCGGCGACGTCCGTCGCGGTCGCCGTCAGGCTGTGGGCGCCATTGGCAAGCGCCGTGGTGGTGTAGGTCCAGGCGCCCGTGCCGTTCGTGATGGCGCTGCCAAGCAGCGTCGCGCCGTCATAGACCTTCACCGTGCTGTTGGCTTCCGCCGTGCCGGTGAGCGTCAGCGTATTGTCATTGGTGATGTTGTCGCCCACCACACCACTATCGGTCGAGAACGAGGCAATGCTCGGCGCAACCGGCGCGGTCGTGTCGACGGTCACGTTCAAGGCGGTTGAGGCAGCACCGGTATTGCCGGCGACGTCGGTCGCCGTCGCGGTCAGGCTATGGGCGCCGTCCGTCAACGCCGCGGTGGTGAAGCTCCAGGCGCCGGTCCCATTCGTAGTGGCACTGCCGAGTAACATCGTGCCGTCATAGACGTTGACCGTGCTGTTGGCTTCGGCCGTACCGGTCAGCGTCAGCGTGTTGTCATTGGTGATATGGTCACCCACCACCCCGCTATCGGTCGAGAACGAGCTGATGCTTGGGGCAACAATCGTAACCGCGAGTGCGGCCGAAGCCACGCCGGTGTTGCCGGCCACGTCAGTGGCCCTGGCGGTCAGACTATGGACACCATTGGCAAGCGCCACGGTCGTATAGTTCCACGCGCCGCTTCCATCAGCGATCGCACTGCCGAGCAGTGTGGCGCCGTCATAGAGCTTGACCGTGCTATTGGCTTCCGCCGTGCCGGTCAGCGTCAATGTGTTGTCACTGGTGATATGGTCGCCAGCGATGCCGCTATCAGTCGAGAACGAGGCAATGGTTGGGGCGACCGGCGCGATTGTGTCGATCATGACCGCGAGCGCGCTTGAAGCCACGCCGGTATTGCCGGCGGCATCGGTCGCGGTTGCGGTGAGGCTGTGGGCGCCATTGGCGAGCGCTGCAGTCGTATAGGTCCAGGCGCCCGTGCCGTTCGTGGTGGCGCTGCCAAGCAGCGTCGCGCCGTCATAGACCTTGACCGTGCTGTTGGCTTCCGCGGTGCCGGTCAACGTCAGCGTGTTGTCGTTGGTGATGTGGTCGCCCACCACACCGCTATCAGTCGAGAACGAGGCAATGCTTGGGGCAACCGGCGCCGCCGTATCGATGGTCACACTCAGCCCAGTTGTGGTCGCGGCCAGACCCAGTGGACCCGCAGTCGTGCTGGTATTGCCGGCAGCATCGGTAGCAGTCGCGGTCAAGCTGTGGGCACCGTCCGTCAGGGCCGCAGTGGTGAGACTCCAGGCGCCCGTGCTGTTGGCCGTGACGCTGCCCAAAAGAGTCACACCGTCATAGACCTTGACCGTGCTGTTGGCTTCCGCCGTACCGGTCAGGGTCAGCGTGTTGTCATTGGTGATGTGGTCACCAGCGATGCCACTGTCGGTCGAGAACGAGGCAATGGTCGGGACAACCGGCGCCGTGGTGTCGACGGTCACCCTCAGCGCCGTCGAAGCCGCCCCGGTATTGCCGGCCACGTCAGTGGCCCTGGCGGTCAGACTATGGACACCATTGGCAAGCGTCGCCGTGGTGTAGCTCCAGGCGCCAGTACCATCGGCCATTGCGCTGCCCAACAGCGTGGTACCGTCATAGACCTTCACGGTTGCGTTGGCTTCCGCCGTGCCAGTGAGCGTCAGGGTATTGTCATTAGTGATGTTGTCGCCCACCACGCCGCTGTCGGTCGAGAACGAGGCAATGCTCGGGGCAACCGGCGCAGCGGTATCGACAGTGACGCTCAAGGCCGCCGAGGCCACGCCGGTATTGCCGGCGACGTCCGTCGCGGTCGCCGTCAGGCTGTGGGCGCCATTGGCAAGCGCCGTGGTGGTGTAGGTCCAGGCGCCCGTGCCGTTCGTGATGGCGCTGCCAAGCAGCGTCGCGCCGTCATAGACCTTCACCGTGCTGTTGGCTTCCGCCGTGCCGGTGAGCGTCAGCGTATTGTCATTGGTGATGTTGTCGCCCACCACACCACTATCGGTCGAGAACGAGGCAATGCTCGGCGCAACCGGCGCGGTCGTGTCGACGGTCACGTTCAAGGCGGTTGAGGCCGCACCGGTATTGCCGGCGACGTCGGTCGCCGCCGCGGTCAGGCTATGGGCGCCGTCCGTCAACGCCGCGGTGGTGAAGCTCCAGGCGCCGGTCCCATTCGTAGTGGCACTGCCGAGTAACATCGTGCCGTCATAGACGTTGACCGTGCTGTTGGCTTCGGCCGTACCGGTCAGCGTCAGCGTGTTGTCATTGGTGATATGGTCACCCACCACCCCGCTATCGGTCGAGAACGAGCTGATGCTTGGGGCAACCGGCGCCGTCGTGTCAATCGTAATGACCAAGGCGTCCGGTACGACACTCGCGGTCAGCGTGCTCGAAGCGCCGGCCGGAGTTGCAGCCGTTACCGTAAAGCTATGAATCCCATTAGCTAGGACTCCCGTTATGAAGTTCCAGGCGCCGCTGCCATCAGCGGTGGCGCTGCCGAGCAGTGTGGCGCCATCATAGAGATTCACGGTGGTGTTGGCGCCTGCTGTGCCAATCAGTGTCAATGTTCGATCATTGGTGACGTCATCACCGACGGTACCACTATCGATCGAGAACGAAGTAATAGTCGGTGTCGTGGGGGTTGGCATGTCGATTGTAACAGCCGCAACCGCCGAGGCTACACCGGTGTTGCCCGCCACATCGGTGGCCGTGGCGGTGAGGCTGTGCACGCCGTTAGCAAGTGCGGGTGTGGTATAGCTCCACACGCCGGTGCCGTCCGCGGTAACAGTGCCCAGCAGCGTTGCGCCGTCATAGACCTTGATTGTGCTGTCGGCCGCCGCCGTACCAGTGAGGGCTACTTCGTCTAGATTGACGATCACATCAGCCGTTATCGCCGGCGCGACTGGCGCCGTGGTGTCGACTGTTACGCCCAGCGCGGCCGAGGCGGTGCCGGTATTGCCAGCGGCATCGGTGGCGGTTGCCGTGAGGCTGTGGGCGCCATCGGCGAGCGCTGCCGTCGTATAGGTCCAGGCCCCTGTTCCGCTGGCGGTGACGCTGCCGAGCAGGGTTGCGCCGTCGAACACCTTGACGGTGCTGTTGGCTTCCGCCGTGCCGGTGAGCGTCAGCGTGTTGTCATTGGTGATGCCATCGCCAACCGTACCGCTGTCGGTGGAGAACGAGGCGATGCTCGGGGCAACCGGTGCGGTCGTATCGATGGTCACGTTCAGGGCTGCTGAGGCGGTGCCGGTATTACCGGCCGCATCAGTGGCGGTGGCGGTGAGGCTGTGGGCGCCATTGGCGAGCGCTGCCGTCGTATAGGTCCAGGCGCCAGTGCCATCGGCGGTGACGCTGCCGAGCAGCGTTGCGCCATCGAACACCTTGACCGTGCTGTTGGCTTCTGCCGTGCCGGTGAGCGTCAATGTGTTGTCGTTGGTGATGCCGTCACCAACCGTACCGCTGTCGGTGGAGAACGAGGCAATGCTCGGCGCAACCGGCGCCGTGGTATCGATGGTCACGTTCAGGGCTGCTGAGGCAGTTCCGGTATTACCGGCCGCATCAGTGGCGGTGGCCGTGAGGCTGTGGGCGCCATTGGCCAGCGCTGCCGTCGTATAAGTCCAGGCCCCTGTTCCACTGGCGGTGACGCTGCCGAGCAGCGTTGCGCCATCAAACACCTTGACGGTGCTGTTGGCTTCCGCCGTGCCGGTCAACGTCAGCGTGTTGTCGTTGGTGATGCCATCGCCAACCGTACCGCTGTCGGTGGAGAACGAGGCAATGCTCGGCGCAACCGGCGCGGTGGTGTCAACCGTCACGCTCAGGGCGGCCGAGGCGGTGCCGGTATTACCGGCCGCATCAGTGGCGGTGGCCGTGAGGCTGTGGGCGCCATTGGCCAGCGCCGTCGTGGTGTAGCTCCAGGCGCCAGTGCCATCGGCGCTGACGCTGCCAAGCAGCGTGGCGCCGTCAAACACCTTGACCGTGCTGTTGGCTTCCGCCGTGCCGGTGAGCGTCAGCGTGTTGTCGTTGGTGATGCCGTCACCAACCGTGCCGCTGTCGGTCGAGAACGAGACAATGCTGGGGGCAACCGGGGCGGTCGTATCGATGGTCACGTTCAGCGCAGCAGACGCAGTTCCGGTATTACCGGCCGCATCAGTGGCGGTGGCCGTGAGGCTGTGGGCGCCATTGGCCAGCGCCGCAGTCGTATAGGTCCAGGCGCCGGTGCCGCTGGCGGTAACACTGCCGAGCAGCGTTGCGCCATCAAACACCTTGACGGTGCTGTTGGCTTCCGCCGTGCCGGTCAGCGTCAGCGTATTGTCGTTGGTGAGGCCGTCACCAACCGTGCCGCTGTCAGTGGAGAACGAGGCAATGCTCGGCGCAACCGGGGCGGTCGTATCGATGGTGACGTTCAGCGCAGCAGACGCAGTTCCGGTATTACCGGCCGCATCAGTGGCGGTGGCCGTGAGGCTGTGGGCGCCATTGGCCAGCGCTGCCGTCGTATAGGTCCAGGCGCCGGTGCCGCTGGCGCTGACACTGCCGAGCAGCGTTGCCCCGTCAAACACCTTGACCGTGCTGTTGGCTTCCGCCGTGCCGGTCAATGTCAACGTATTGTCGTTGGTGATGCCATCGCCAACCGTGCCGCTGTCGGTGGAGAACGAGGCAATGCTCGGCGCAACCGGGGCCGTCGTATCGATGGTCACGCTCAGCGCGGCCGAGGCAGCGCTATTGTTGCCAGCGGCATCTGTGGCGGTGGCGGTGAGGCTGTGGGCGCCATTGGCGAGCGCCGCCGTGGTGTAGCTCCAGGCCCCTGTTCCATCGGCGCTGACGCTGCCGAGCAGCGTGGCGCCATCGAACACCTTGACCGTGCTGTTGGCCACGGCCGTGCCGGTCAGCGTCAGCGTGTTGTCATTGGTGATGCCATCACCAACCGTACCGCTGTCAGTGGAGAATGAGGCAATGCTCGGCGCTGCGAGCGCCATATTGTTGACGGTCACATTCAGGGCTGCTGAAGCCGCGCTGGCCGTGCCAGCGACATCGGTCGCCGTCGCGGTCAGGGTATGGGTGGCATTGGCGAGGGTGCCGGTCGTGAAGCTCCAGGCCCCTGTCCCGTTGGCGGTGGCGCTGCCGAGCAGCGTAGCGCCGTCGAAGATCTTGACGGTGCTGTTGGCTTCCGCCGTGCCGGTGAGTGTCAGGACATTCGCATTGGTGACGCCATCGCCGACGGTGCCGGTATCTGGCGAGAACGAAGTAATCGTGGGTGCCGTCGGAACATGGGTATCAATCGTCACGCCTAGCGCAGCCGATGCCACGCCGGTATTGCCGGCGGCATCGGTGGCCGTTGCCGTCAGGCTGTGGGCGCCATCGGCGAGTGCTGCCGTGGTGTAGGTCCAGGCGCCGGTGCCGCTGGCGGTAACGCTGCCGAGCAGCGTTGCGCCATCAAACACCTTGACGGTGCTGTTGGCTTCCGCCGTGCCGGTCAGCGTCAGCGTATTGTCGTTGGTGATGCCGTCACCAACCGTGCCGCTGTCGGTGGAGAACGAAGCAATGCTCGGCGCAACTGGGGCGGTCGTATCGACTGTTACGCTCAGCGCAGCCGAGGCCACGCCGGTGTTACCCGCTGCATCGGTGGCGGTTGCGGTGAGGCTGTGGGCGCCATTGGCGAGCGCCGCGGTGGTGTAGGTCCAGGCCCCTGTTCCATCGGCGCTGACACTGCCGAGCAGCGTTGCACCATCGAACACCTTGACGGTGCTGTTGGCTTCCGCGGTGCCAGGTGAGTGTCAGCGTATTGTCATTGGTGATGCCGTCACCAACCGTGCCGCTGTCGGTCGAGAACGAGGCGATGCTCGGGGCAACCGGTGCCGTCGTATCGATGGTCACGTTCAGCGCAGCAGACGCAGTTCCGGTATTACCGGCCGCATCGGTGGCGGTTGCCGTGAGGCTGTGGGCGCCATTGGCCAGCGCTGCCGTCGTATAGCTCCAGGCCCCTGTCCCATTGGCGGTGACGCTGCCGAGCAGCGTGGCGCCGTCGAAGACCTTGACCGTGCTGTTGGCTTCCGCCGTGCCGGTGAGCGTCAACGTGTTGTCATTGGTGATGTCATCGCCAACGGTACCGCTGTCGGTGGAGAACGAGGCAATGCTCGGCGCGACTGGCGCCGTGGTATCGACGGTGACGTCGAGCGCGGCCGAGGCCGTGCCGGTATTGCCGGCGGCATCGGTGGCGGTGGCCGTGAGGCTGTGGGCGCCATTGGCGAGCGCTGCCGTCGTATAGGTCCAGGCGCCGGTGCCATCGGCGGTGACGCTGCCGAGCAGCGTTGCGCCGTCGTACACCTTGACCGTGCTGTTGGCTTCCGCCGTGCCGGTGAGCGTCAGCGTGTTGTCATTGGTGATGTCATCGCCAACCGTACCGCTGTCGGTGGAGAACGAGGCGATGCTCGGCGCAACCGGCGCTGTGGTATCGACGGTGACGTTGAGTGCGGCGGAGGCAGTGCCGGTATTGCCGGCCGCATCGGTGGCGGTGGCGGTGAGGCTGTGGGCGCCATTGGCGAGCGCTGCCGTCGTATAGGTCCAGGCGCCAGTGCCATCGGCGGTGACGCTGCCGAGCAGCGTGGCGCCATCGTACACCTTGACCGTGCTGTTGGCTTCTGCCGTGCCGGTGAGCGTCAATGTGTTGTCGTTGGTGATGCCGTCACCAACCGTACCGCTGTCGGTGGAGAACGAGGCAATGCTCGGGGCAACCGGCGCCGTGGTGTCGATGGTCACGTTCAGCGCGCTGAGGCCGTGCCGGTATTGCCGGCCGCATCGGTGGCGGTGGCCGTGAGGCTGTGGGCGCCATTGGCCAGCGCTGCCGTCGTATAGGTCCAGGCCCCTGTTCCACTGGCGGTGACGCTGCCGAGCAGCGTTGCGCCGTCAAACACCTTGACGGTGCTGTTGGCTTCCGCCGTGCCGGTCAACGTCAGCGTGTTGTCGTTGGTGATGTCATCGCCAACCGTACCGCTGTCGGTGGAGAACGAGGCAATGCTCGGCGCAACCGGCGCGGTCGTATCAACGGTCACGCTCAGGGCGGCCGAGGCGATGCCGGTATTGCCGGCCGCATCGGTGGCGGTGGCGGTGAGGCTGTGGGCGCCATTGGCGAGCGCTGCCGTGGTGTAGCTCCAGGCGCCGGTGCCATCGGCGCTGACGCTGCCGAGCAGCGTGGCGCCGTCATAGACCTTGACCGTGCTGTTGGCTTCCGCCGTGCCGGTCAGCGTCAGCGTGTTGTCGTTGGTGATGTCGTCACCAACCGTGCCGCTGTCGGTCGAGAACGAGGCAATGCTGGGGGCAACCGGGGCGGTCGTATCGATGGTCACGGTCAGCGCAGCAGACGCAGTTCCGGTATTACCGGCCGCATCAGTGGCGGTGGCCGTGAGGCTGTGGGCGCCATTGGCCAGCGCCGCAGTCGTATAGGTCCAGGCGCCGGTGCCGCTGGCGGTAACACTGCCGAGCAGCGTGGCGCCATCAAACACCTTGACGGTGCTGTTGGCTTCCGCCGTGCCGGTCAGCGTCAGCGTATTGTCGTTGGTGATGCCGTCACCAACCGTGCCGCTGTCAGTGGAGAACGAGGCAATGCTCGGCGCAACCGGGGCGGTCGTATCGATGGTGACGTTCAGCGCAGCAGACGCAGTTCCGGTATTACCGGCCGCATCGGTGGCGGTGGCCGTGAGGCTGTGGGCGCCATTGGCCAGCGCTGCCGTCGTATAGGTCCAGGCGCCGGTGCCGCTGGCGCTGACGCTGCCGAGCAGCGTTGCGCCGTCAAACACCTTGACCGTGCTGTTGGCTTCCGCCGTGCCGGTCAATGTCAGCGTATTGTCGTTGGTGATGCCATCGCCAACCGTGCCGCTGTCGGTGGAGAACGAGGCAATGCTCGGCGCAACCGGGGCCGTCGTATCGATGGTCACGCTCAGCGCGGCCGAGGCAGCGCTATTGTTGCCAGCGGCATCGGTGGCGGTGGCGGTGAGGCTGTGGGCGCCATTGGCGAGCGCCGCCGTGGTGTAGCTCCAGGCCCCTGTTCCATCGGCGCTGACGCTGCCGAGCAGCGTGGCGCCATCGAACACCTTGACCGTGCTGTTGGCCACGGCCGTGCCGGTCAGCGTCAGCGTGTTGTCATTGGTGATGCCATCACCAACCGTACCGCTGTCAGTGGAGAATGAGGCAATGCTCGGCGCTGCGAGCGCCATATTGTTGACGGTCACATTCAGGGCTGCTGAAGCCGCGCTGGCCGTGCCAGCGACATCGGTCGCCGTCGCGGTCAGGGTATGGGTGGCATTGGCGAGGGTGCCGGTCGTGAAGCTCCAGGCCCCTGTCCCGTTGGCGGTGGCGCTGCCGAGCAGCGTAGCGCCGTCGAAGATCTTGACGGTGCTGTTGGCTTCCGCCGTGCCGGTGAGTGTCAGGACATTCGCATTGGTGACGCCATCGCCGACGGTGCCGGTATCTGGCGAGAACGAAGTAATCGTGGGTGCCGTCGGAACATGGGTATCAATCGTCACGCCTAGCGCAGCCGATGCCACGCCGGTATTGCCGGCGGCATCGGTGGCCGTTGCCGTCAGGCTGTGGGCGCCATCGGCGAGTGCTGCCGTGGTGTAGGTCCAGGCGCCGGTGCCGCTGGCGGTAACGCTGCCGAGCAGCGTTGCGCCATCAAACACCTTGACGGTGCTGTTGGCTTCCGCCGTGCCGGTCAGCGTCAGCGTATTGTCGTTGGTGATGCCGTCACCAACCGTGCCGCTGTCGGTGGAGAACGAAGCAATGCTCGGCGCAACCGGGGCGGTCGTATCGACTGTCACGCTCAGCGCAGCCGAGGCCACGCCGGTGTTACCGGCGGCATCGGTGGCGGTTGCGGTGAGGCTGTGGGCGCCATTGGCGAGCGCCGCCGTGGTGTAGGTCCAGGCGCCGGTGCCATCGGCGCTGACGCTGCCGAGCAGCGTTGCGCCGTCGAACACCTTGACGGTGCTGTTGGCTTCCGCCGTGCCGGTGAGCGTCAGCGTATTGTCATTGGTGATGCCGTCACCAACCGTGCCGCTGTCGGTCGAGAACGAGGCGATGCTCGGGGCAACCGGTGCCGTCGTATCGATGGTCACGGTCAGCGCAGCTGAGGCCGTTCCGGTATTGCCGGCGGCATCGGTGGCGGTTGCCGTGAGGCTGTGGGCGCCATTGGCCAGCGCCGCCGTGGTATAGGTCCAGGCCCCGGTCCCGCTGGCGGTGACGCTGCCGAGCAGCGTGGCGCCGTCGAAGACCTTGACCGTGCTGTTGGCTTCCGCCGTGCCGGTGAGCGTCAGCGTGTTGTCATTGGTGATGTGATCGCCAACCGTACCGCTGTCGGTGGAGAACGAGGCAATGCTCGGCGCGACTGGCGCCGTCGTATCGACTGGTCACGCCCAGCGCGGTCGAGGCCGTGCCGGTATTGCCGGCGGCATCGGTGGCGGTGGCCGTCAGGCTGTGGGCGCCATTGGCGAGCGCTGCCGTCGTATAGGTCCAGGCGCCGGTGCCGCTGGCGGTGACGCTGCCGAGCAGCGTTGCGCCGTCGAACACCTTGACGGTGCTGTTGGCTTCCGCCGTGCCGGTGAGCGTCAGCGTGTTGTCATTGGTGATGTGATCGCCAACCGTACCGCTGTCGGTGGAGAACGAGGCAATGCTCGGCGCAACCGGCGCGGTCGTATCGACGGTGACGTTCAGCGCGGCGGAAGCAGTGCCGGTATTGCCGGCGGCATCGGTAGCGGTGGCGGTGAGGCTGTGGGCGCCATTGGCGAGCGCTGCCGTCGTATAGGTCCAGGCGCCAGTGCCATCGGCGGTGACGCTGCCGAGCAGCGTTGCGCCATCGAACACCTTGACCGTGCTGTTGGCTTCTGCCGTGCCGGTGAGCGTCAATGTGTTGTCGTTGGTGATGCCATCGCCAACCGTACCGCTATCGGTGGAGAACGAGGCAATGCTCGGCGCAACCGGCGCCGTGGTGTCAAGCGTAAATGTCAGCGACGCTGTGCCGGTATTGCCAGATGAATCGGTCTCGCTGGCTACAATTGTATGTGTACCACTGGCCAGACCCGACGGGGCGAACGTCCATGCCCCACTTGCATTAGCTGTCACAGTCCCGATCACAGACCCATTTTCGGTAATCGTAACGACCGCGTTTGGGTTTCCCGTGCCGGAAATCGTCGCGTTCGACGTAATCTTGTCAGTCGAGGAAATACCGGTATCCGTCGTGAGGCTAGCCGTTACGACCGGGGCCCCGCCGGTCGTCGCCAAATTCCATCCAATGACGTCCATTACGGCGAGATCTGCAGCGCTGAATGGAGATACCACGCCCGTTGAGCCGAAGGCATTCGCCGCATCGATTGTATTTCCCGCCCAATCGCCGAAATCTCCGCCAGGATTGGAATTGAAGGTATTGAGATTTGTCTGGCCATTATCGACGGAAAAATATCCCGGTGTCGTCCCAGATAAGGTACGAACGCCGGGTGCCGAATAGTGGAATAAATCCAACGGATAGTAAGTCGCGTTCTGACCGCCATTCATGGCGCGTCCGAGCACCTCGGTAATTTCGTGCAAGACGACGCCCTGGAAGTCATAAGTACCGGCTGAAACGCCATCGCTATTGTCGTAGTCGAATGCCATCCCGCTGTTGAACCCGACAAAGCCATCGGTATAACTGCCGCTTATCAGCCCCAGTGCTTTAGCGTTCGCAGTCGTGACGTAAAAGGTACCGCCGTTGGTCGGATCAGAAGAAGGTAGCGTGGCAATCGATGACAAATCACTCGCGGACGTGGCATCCGCCGTCATCGCGTTTTTAACTTGCGAGTAGCTGAAGGGATCCACGTAATACATACTCTGGCCGATCGCGCCACCGCTCATCGGCAATCCATCAACTTCGCCGTAGCCAACATTGATGTTGATGGTGACTGAGTCGCTGATTTTGCTTTCCAAATACGAGACTACGGCCGCGACATCGGCCTTAAATGCCGCCGGCGCGTTAGCGACGCTCGCGTCATAGGTCACGTTAATCACGAGTCCAGAGCCCGCAGCACCGCCAGTGATCACTGTTGAATTGCCGCCTGTACTCGTGCCGCCGCTTCCTCCCGTTCCCCCAGCGTCTCCGGTGAATAGTATTGCCCCATCACCGTCGCCGTGAACGTCCGCGTCGCGCGGGCCCATACTCGTCGATGCCGGCGCGCCCGTGCTGGAGCTACCGCCCGTAACGACCGCAGCCGATGATGCCGCCTCGTTAATCGAATTAATGTGGCCGAGCTCGGCGTTGCCGAGGGGACCTCCGCCTGCGGGTGCTATGTCGCTTTTTGCATTTACTCCGAAAGATTCCGCACTCGGTACATCGAACACCCGACCGTCGGATCCCTGAAAAGGGTGCGCGCCGAAATCATGTTCCGCAGTATCAAACACATCATCATGCGCAGAGCCGCTACCGCCCCACGACGTGATGCTGTACCCGTCGTGGCTGTTGGCATCACCGTTCAGCAGGGGCACTAACGACGACGAGGCTTCATCCTGCGACGGGCTACCGTCCGTCAGCGCATCATTGACCGTTGCGGCATTGTCTGCGGAGTGTAAATCGAAGATATCAAAATGATTGGCGTCGAGGGTCCCTGGCTGCGCCTCTGCATTTGCCGCCGTTGCTACGAGCGGATTGGAATCAACTTCGGCGATATGATCAAGAGAACCGTGCGCGCTGCTGTTTTCGACCGAACCCATTGCAGCGCCAATGGCAATGGCAACTGCATCATTCGCTCTCACGATTTTACGCATTTTCCGAGCCCACCCTTTTTATTGGCGCAGCGTTGCCCTGTACCTCCTTTCTAAGTTTGGCCCGGTAAAATCGAGTTAGCTAAACGTGCCCAATTTAATCAAAACAATGGCGCATAGAATTTACTTTAACAGATGGTTCGACTCTAAATCGGCGATCAGCGACTTTACGTTTGATTAGGCGTGTATTGGCGCGTTGTGGTTTTGCGAAGATCGTTGCCACTGACACTATTCCGAAGCGTGGCCTAACAAATTTCCAGCGGCGGACTGACTAGCTTAACAATTCAACACCAGACCTAAATCAAAGTGCATTGCACTTTACGCTTTATCGCAGTCATTCGTTGCTAACATTGCGCTAATTTGGAATTGAGACCTTATTAAGCGTCAGAGATCGCCCTCCTGACGAAGTAAGAAAAAAAACACCCGTCAACACGTACGTTGGCTCGCGACGGGTGAACTAATCTGTTGGGATGCATGACAAAATTTAGCGTACCTTCGTTCAGTGTGCCTTCCCGCTTGGGAAATTTGATTCCCAAGTCGGAGCTCGCTTCAGCACTGGAATCTTGCCGCAGCGCATTCATCTCGATCGCGTTGTTCAGCGGGATGGGGAACATCCTGATGCTGACTGGCGCGATCTTTATGCTTGAGATTTATGATCGCGTATTGCCGAGCAGGAGCATTCCGACTCTTATCGCCCTCATCATTATAGCGACGGTCCTCTACGGCGCTCTCGGTCTCCTCGATCTCATCCGCAGCCGCATCCTAGTCCGGATCGGTTCATATCTGGACGAATCTATCAGCGCGCGCGTCTACGATGGACTCGTGCGACTGCCACTCAAGGCGGGCAACCGCGGCGAAGGGCTACAATCGCTGCGTGATCTCGACAACGTGCGATCGTTTCTTTCTGGAACGGGCCTCGTCGCATTCTTCGACCTGCCCTGGCTTCCGCTCTATCTCATTATCTGCTTCGCGTTTCACTTTCTCATCGGACTGACGGCTCTGATCGGTGCAGTCATCTTGTTTGTTTTGACGGCATTGACCGAAGTCTACACGCGCGATCCGGGAAAGCACCTGGCAGGACTTGCAATCTCACGAAGCGGCCTTGCTGAAACGAGCCGACGTAATGCTGAGGCGCTGGTGGCGATGGGTATGTCTCAGCGATTGGCATCACGCTGGAAAGAAACCAACAAAAAATATCTTGATAGCCAGCGAGAGACCAGTGACATCGCAACAGGTTTTTCTTCGACATCAAAGGTGCTTCGGATGCTGCTGCAGTCCGCGGTCCTCGGCGTCGGCGCCTATCTTGTCATCAATCAAGAGGCGACCGCCGGCATTATCATTGCCAGTTCGATTCTGAGTGCTCGCGCGCTTGCACCCGTCGATCTTGCTATCGCCAACTGGAAGGGCTTCATCGCTGCCCGACAGAGCTGGCACCGTCTTAATCAGCTGCTTGTTCTCTTTCCCGAATATACCGCACCTATGACCCTCGACGCACCGTCCAAGACACTCACCGTGCAGAACGTGAGCATCGTTCCCCCTGGCGACCAAAAAATTGTTGTTCAAGATGCAAATTTTACGCTCAAGGGTGGCAGCGGTTTGGGCATCATCGGCCCGAGTGGATCCGGGAAATCGTGCCTTGCAAGAATGCTGGTCGGCGTCTGGCAGCCCGTCCGGGGTAAAGTTCGTCTCGATGGAGCAACCTACGACCAATGGTCGCCGGAAGCTCTCGGCGAACATGTCGGTTACCTGCCCCAGGATGTCGAACTTATCAGCGGAACGATCGCGGACAATATTTCGCGCTTTGCAAACAATGCGAAGGCTGAAGACATCATGGCAGCAGCCCGCGCCGCCGGCGTGCACGAACTTATCGTGAGCCTGCCGCAAGGCTATGAAACATCAATCGGCGAACAGGGTATGCTGCTTTCGGGCGGCCAGGCACAACGAATTGCTTTGGCACGCGCGCTCTATGGCGAACCGTTCCTCGTCGTACTCGATGAGCCCAACTCGAATTTAGATGCCGAAGGTGATGAAGCCTTGACACGGGCGATCCTTGGAATTCGCGCCCGTAATGGAATTGTCATTGTTATCGCACACCGCCCAAGCGCCATTGCCGGCCTTGACCTCCTCATGGTCATGAACAACGGCCGGCAGATCGACTTTGGTACGAAAGAATCGACACTGACCAAGCTTCAACGCCCCATCCCCTCGCCTACGCCACTCAAGATCGTCCCCGAGCTCGAAAGCGCCACCGCATGAAAATGCTAGATCACCCCGACATGCGCGAAGCGATCCGGCGCTACACAATCGCCGGGGGTGCCGTCGTCCTCTTCTTAACAGGGGGGGTTGGCGTCTGGGCAGGGACGATGCAGATCGCCGGTGCGCTTATTGCGCCAGGCACGATTGTCGTCGATTCAAACGTCAAGAAAATACAGCATCCGACGGGAGGCGTCGTAGGCCAAGTTTACGCGCATGACGGCGATCGGGTCCGCGCCGGCGACCTATTGGTTCGCCTCGATGACACCGTGGCTCGAGCCAATCTCGCCATTGTAACCAAGGGCCTGACAGAACTCGAAGCTAGAAAAGCAAGGCTCGGCGCGGAACGAGATCGTGCGGATACGGTGAGTTTTCCGGACGACTTGCTCAAGCGCGGTGACGACCCCGACGTAGCGCAGGTCCTGGCTGCAGAACGTAAACTTTTTGACCTGCGTCGCGCAGCCCGCGCTGGGCAAAAAGCACAGCTCCGCGAGCGGATCGAGCAATTGGGAAAGGAAATCAACGGGTTTACCTCCCAACAGGCCTCCAAAGAGAAGGAAGTTACGCTCATAGAGCGCGAACTCACGGGGGTCCGCGATCTGTTTCAAAAGAATCTTGTTCCAATGACCCGCGTCACAGCACTCGAACGCGACGGTACCCGACTTGACGGAGAACGCGGCCAGTTAATTGCGTCAGTTGCTCAAGCCAAGGGAAAAGTTGCTGAACTCAACCTGCAAATCATTCAGGTAGATGAGGATGCCTCCAGCGACGTCGCTAAAGAGATGCGCGAGACGGACGGAAAAATCGGCGAATATGTCGAGCGAAAAATCGCTGCAGCGGATCAACTCAAGCGAACGGATATTCGCTCCCCGCAAGACGGCACGGTATTTCAGTCGACGGTTCACACTGTGGGCGGCGTCATCCCTGCGGGAGAACCAATCATGCTCGTCGTTCCTGATGCTGAAAAGCTCGCGGTCGAAGCACGAGTGAATCCACAAGACATTGATAAGGTCCAAGTCAGCCAAGCCAGCGGTATTGCGTTTTTCCGCCTTTGACACTCGGACAACGCCGGAAATCTCCGGCAAGGTCACCCGCGTTTCAGCCGACACCACGACCGATCAACGGACCGGATTGAGTTACTACACAATCAGGATCGCGCTCGAACGCGATCAGACGGCCCGTCTCGGGAATGCCAAGCTCGTTCCAGGAATGCCGGTTGATGCCTTTGTGCAAACCGGTGAACGTACGGTCATGACGTATTTGATGAAGCCTCTATCAGACCAGATCGTTCGGGCTTTTCGCGAAAAATAAATGTATGCTCTAGTGACGGTCCGACCTCGGCGGTTCATCCGGCCAATGAGCCAACTTGGGTAGCGCTCTATCAATCAATTATTATGAATTAGAATGGAGAATGGCCCCGGCTTTTGTGGCTTTAACCGAGACCATCCCTCCAATCGTTGGATTACTGTCGACAGTGAAAAATTTATGCGTGATTGACGATTCGATGTCGAGTAATGCCCGTAAGACTTTGCCTATTTAGGTTAGTCGGAAACCTTAATGATTGAAGGCGGAGTCAGAATCTGGTGGAGGGTGCGCATTCTCCTCCAACGACTTTTCAAATGCTCAAATGATTGCCAAATAGCCGTCGACGATTGCGGTCGCACGGCCCGGTAGAATAGTACAGCGCAAGCATTAAATTGCGCCTATCCAAAAACGCCCCTCGTCCCCCATTTATTTGACGTCATAAGACCACTGATTCCAGGCTAAAAACTTGGCCTATAGGCTACCGCGCTGAAAATATACTTAATTCGACCCGCCAAAGAGATGGTTCCAGCCACTAAGTGCGACTGGAACTCTCAAGAACGCCACATATTAAAATTACCAATAAGTCTTGATGTACTTTTGTCTAAAAGTTTTCTAATGAATAGGGCGTGGCGGTCTGAATAAAGGCAATAAAGCGCGACGCTCCGTAAGACTTCAGCGGTGCGGTTTGAGCTGTTGATCGCGTCATGAATTATCAAAAGCGTAGCGTTAGCGCTTCGAAAAGCGTCGCGCTCGACTCGTTTAAGTTTTCACCCAAAAGTCGGGTTCAACGAGCTTTGTCGTACCGCGTGATCGCCCCGATCACGATGGCTTGTGATGCGTTGTTGATTTTGCTGACAAGCATTTTTACCGGAATCGCCTACCATTACGATAGCCTGCTGGTAAGGCCCGATGACATTTTACAGTGGGCCGGCCTTGCGGCTGTTGTTGCGGCACTTTTCATTACACTTGGAAAGAGTGGCGATCTTTACAATCCCTCAGAACTTCTGAATCTGAAATCCCAAATTGGCAAAGTTTCTATAAGGTGGATTGGCGTCCTATTATTTCTCGCCGCCGCTGCCTTTACGATGAAAGCTGGCGCAAACTTCTCACGTGGCTCGACAATCTTGTTTGCCGCTTTCGGTTTTGTTGCATTGATCGGCGAGCGAGTTCTATGGCGAGTCATACTTGCGGATGGCTTGGCCGTTCATAAGTTTTCGGGTCGCAAAATTATTCTGATCGTTGAACAGGGCGCCGCTGCTAAGTCAGGTATTCTGGGCGGCCTTACGCGTCACGGTTTGGAACCTGCGCACCAATTTGTTTTGCCCGCTGACCAAAATGATACTCAGGGCCGCAAACGAGTCATTGCCAAAGCAATATCGTCTGTTCGGGGTTCGAACATTGAAGAAATTATTGTGGGAGCCAACCCCGATCATTGGTCGCGATTAAAAGAGCTACTGGCCGAGCTCAGGGTGCTACCGATACCGGTCAATCTGATTCCGGTCGGCGCAACGTCTGATTTATTTCACCTGCCAACGCATACTATCGGCGACACCGTAACCGTTGAGCTCCAGCGCGGCCCGCGCACTTTGTTGGAGCGCGCTGTGAAGCGAACTATCGATATTGTCGTCGCTGGTACGGCATTATTGCTACTCATGCCACTGTTCGTCATGACGGCAATCGCCATCAAGCTGGATTCGCCAGGGCCCGTGATCTTCAAGCAACGGCGCTCGGGGTTCAATGGACGGCAATTCCAGATTATGAAGTTTCGGACGATGTCTGTACTCGAAGACGGCGAAACTGTCGTTCAGGCTAAACCGAACGATGGTCGTGTAACGCGCGTGGGAAATTGGTTGCGCCGCACTAGTATCGACGAATTGCCGCAGTTGCTCAATGCTCTGCAAGGCAACATGTCGATAATCGGGCCCAGGCCGCACGCGTTGGCCCATGATAGCGAATTCAGCAATTTGGTTGCCAATTACGCTTACCGACATCACGTCAAACCAGGGATAACAGGCTGGGCGCAAGTCAACGGTTTTCGTGGGCAAACGTGCACCGTTGCCGACATTGAAAAGCGTCTAGAGCTCGATCTCTGGTACATTGATAATTGGAGTTTGGCGCTGGATTTCAAAATCGCGCTGATGACAATTATTGAGATCGCACAAGGGGAAAACGCCTATTAGCCGTTCTGGTTCTTAGGCCACCACCGCCCTTTCAGCTGTCGCGCCAGAACGCCGCGTGCGTCCGTTTGCAGGTATCGCACCGTTAATTTCGTCCAATTCAATTGGAATCTTGCCTTTTCTTGATTATCATCATTTGAATAGGCTGCGCGCGATAGAAGGCTGCGTTTGGGGGGACAAAATGCGTGGACTCATTGCAGTTTTATGTGCAGCCGTCATTTTATCGGGTTGCGCGGCCGCCCCTCAGGAACAACGCAACGCGCTTATTGGTGCCGGGGTCGGCGCTGGGGTCGGCGCTTTAATCGGATCGGCAGCTGGCGGCCCTCCAGGAGGATGGGCTGGCGCGGCTATTGGCGCGGCGACCGGCGGAGTCATCGGCTACTTGATTAGACCGGAGGGCTGCTATTTCCGGAACGCGCGTGGCGAGGTCTGGGTGGTTCCTTGTGAAGAAGCGCGCACCAGGGCGGAGGCCTGTTTTTATGCCCAAGGGCCCGACGGCCTTCAACAGGTCGAGTGCCCTTACGCAAGGCGCCGGCGCGGCGCCTGACGTGCCAGATCTTAGGCGGCGTTATCGCCGCCAACGCATCCGGGCCTGCGCGATCGAATTTCCCGATTGTTCGAAGGTCAGCCGCGTAAGTGCGCCCGCGCAATAACCCGCTTGGATTGCAATAAGATTTGCCGCGGCCCACAGCATCGCAACTTGGATGCCCGCAGTGGTCAAGGTCAAAGCTTCAGCCGGCACCACAATCAACCACAACGTCAGCGTACGGATCTTAAAGACTGATCCCGTCACGACACCGGCTAACGTATGAAGGATGGTTGCGTACAGCAAAATCGCGGTCCCTGGTCCCTCGAATTTCGCAAACGCTAACGCGAATATGTAAAGAGCTTCTAAATGTCGGGGAGTGTCAACCGCGATACAAGCCAAGTCATTTTTCACTTTATGAGGCGCTGGCTGCACCACATTTTTTCGACCCAAGTCTTTGGTGTCGTTAGAAAATAGCCACTTTATTTATGTGGCAAGAAATCGATGCCGCCCTTCTTCAAGCACGACGCATGTTAGATGCCCCGTCAGAAAAGCGCCCGTATCAATATTGATTCGATTCGCTTGTACGTGAGGTTCCCGGACAGGCGAGTGGCCGTGAACGATGATCTTGCCAAAATCAATTTGAGCATCGAGAAACTCGTCGCGAATCCATAAGAGGTCTTCTTCGCTTTGAAGCTCTAATGCAATTCCTGGTCGAACTCCGGCATGGCACATAAAATAATTTCCAACGATTAGCGACGTCTTTAGCGACTTAAAAAATTCGAATTGTGTTTGCGACAGTGTCTCACGCAGTTGCTTAGCGGCTCGCGTAAATCCGCGTGGCGTCATTCGCGGCTTTACGGAAACTCCAAAAGACTTCAGGGTTTCCCATCCTCCCAATCGCCACCAAGTGGCACCTTCAGCAGGATTCTCGAGAAAGCTTTCCAGCAAGGCTTCATGATTTCCTTTAAGCGGAATAAAATTTCCGGAAAATGGATTATTTAGCAGTCGATCCACCACCTTGCGAGACTTCTGGACCGCGGTCGATATAGTCGCCCAACGTCACAACGAGACACTGGTTGCCATGTGCTCTAATATCGAAATTGATCAATTCGATCATTTGTTCGAGTAAATCCAACCGACCATGAATATCACCCACTACGTATAATCTAATCGTCGGAACTGTCATTTTTCGAAATCGCCGAAAAGCGGAAAATGAAGCACAAAACTCGGGTTTGGTTGTTACACCAACGCTGTTGTAGCGTCACACGCAGTTGCTCGAGACCAACGGCTCCTCTTCCACAAATGCGATGCTTAAGGACCTGAATGATGTCCAAGCCGAATGCATTCGCCAACAAAGCTGCCTAACGGAATTTGCAGCGCAGACCACAATAACACAATAAAGACGATCTGCATCCGCACTGGACGCCTCCTCAATGCGCTCCTTCTGCTAAAACTCGCAGCACATCGCCATAGTTCCGGTGTGCCAATCAGCAAAAACCCACGTAGAATTTGCCAGAAATTTCGTTCCGGAGACGATGACGCTTAACGTTACTTGGTGAGGTTACCCGCAATTCTTACGAGCCGTGCACTCGCCGCTGACTACAATTTACCTGGGCGATCGAGAAGCCGTTCGACAGTGGCGACCGACGCTCGCGGGGTCGTCGCTATGCCACACCGACGGCCCCGCACCCTATCCAATATAAATCACCGGTCTTCCCGCCGGTGTTTGCGTCCGAATTTTTAAGTTTTCGCATAAAACGAGTTATGCGTCGTGCTACATACCCACTCTAATGAATTTATAGACGACGCGGTCGTCACCACCCCATCAACGATCTCGATCGAAGGGCCCCGGCGGCAAAGGCTTTATAAACCCGCCGAGCCGGTCATGCAGCGCGAGCACTCGCCCTGCGATGGCATTTTTCGCTCGAGAACGAGTGTCCACCCGATCGAATTGTGCAGCTTCGTTGCTTGAATTGATTTCATCGCTTACTTCATTTGCGCCGACGCTGCATACCCCGTTGTCTTGATGCGGGGACAACGGAAAGTTTGTGGCTTCCGCGGTGCCGCCGACTTGCAGGTCTTGGGCAAAATCGGTGCCAGCCACAACCTCAAGACGGTCCGACCCTTTCGCCCTGCACGTCACTTCGGTCGGCGTATCAACTAGGGTAACGATACGATTTACTTGGACAGCCAGTTTTTCAACCTTTGCAATTAGATCGCCGATCGCATCCAAAAGCTCACTCCGTCCGGATCCAGGACCAGCGGTGGGCTTCTCTATACTGCATTGCGAAAGAGTTCTCGGTCGGACGCAAAATCATGGATCAATATCCCATGTTCCGAACAATTTAGCTCTGCTCGGGGGTCCGCCACTTTAAAAGTATACGAAGCGGCGACGATTACCACAAGGGTTCGCTTTACCGCCCACAAATAGAAGAGAAAACCCGGATTTCAACCAAGGCTGGAGCTGAACTTTAAATTATTCGGATCCTGTTCGATCACGCTCCGAAAATTGGACTCCCGCAGGAACTCAAGCAGCGTTCACCTGCCTTCTTATCATTGCACACAGCCTGTGCCGGTGATTTACCTGCAGTGCTAGTGATGTAAGCAAGCTTTCGAAATCATCTTTCGCGGAAGCGCTCTCGTTTCCGGATCGATCTAAGTATTCGATAAGGTAGCGCTGGAGGTCGACAAGCGCGTTCGTTACCGCGACTTGGCGTTCTGCTTTCGCCAATTCGACAGCGCCCCAAATGCCAATGTGAGGAGCCCTCATGGTAGCCTCTAAGCACCAAACCGACGTCGAACCACCAGAGCGATAGTTTTACATCCAAAGTCATCCGCTAAAGACGTCTCCGGACATCCAATGCTGGTATAAATCGGAAGTACGAAATTTGTGGGGGCGAACGCTGATTCAGCAAACGCGAGTAGTCGTACTACGAAATTCATAGTGGCATCCCCCGAATGACATTTAGTGGCGGTGCCACAACGCCCCGCTAAACCGTCCCCTAGCGATATTCAACGACTGTGCATCATTGGGTCAATACCTTCTCTCGACTAAAACGTGAGCGAGCTTCACGGCTCAAAATTGGGCTTCTAGTTGTGTGTGCCGCGACCTAGGACGCCCGTGGTCAGAATGGGCCTGCCGGAGAAGGCTTTAGGCTCGGCCTTAATATTTGCTATAATGGAACTGGCGCCGATATTCTGGGTTGTTGGCAGGAATTCGGCTAATGAGATAGACTAGATAGCGATAGTAATGAGTTGGGTCCCATGAGCCACGACGATGCATTGCCAGTGAGTGTCATCGCGCTAAGAGCCGAGGGCTACACGACGGATGGCAACAACATTGTCATTTCATTGCGAACAAAATTTTCCAGTGCCGAACGAAAGTATTCGGTGCCCCTTGAATGCTTCCGCGACTTGATCGTCGATCTGCATAGGCTTAATGCAAACTCCTCGGATAAATCATCAGATCAGCAAAACGAAATTCCGATGGCCGCGGAATAGCGCGTCTGCCAATCGGCAAATCGTCGCGCTTCCACGAATATACGCAACAATCCTCGCAGACGAAGGACCGCCGCCAGAGGCGATCGAAAAATTTTAACTGGCGACGGCCCTCGCCCGGCCACACACCGAATCCAGCCTACAGTCAATTTCAGAGCGAGCCATTCACGCGGCTTGGGCTCGCCGAGCACTCGATATTGAACGAAGCCGATGCCGCTCGCGTATGGATAACGAGAGGCTGACCAGCAAACTATCAAGAACAATCGAAGCAGAGGCTAGATCGACACCCTGTCGCTCTAACTCTTCAATAAACTCGCGTTGGTGGTCTATAAGCGAATTAAGCTCTGGCACCCGGCATTCAGCCTCCGCCAATTCGCTCACGCACCTATTCGGCGTATGTAGTGATTGCATGGCGGTCCCCTCGCCTGCTTAGCCCACACTATAACGTACGGCTGGCGCAGATTCTATAAACGCCGTGTAACTGTGGATAAGCCTGCATCTGGCGACGAGACGGACCACCTGCGAATTTTCAAACGTTCGTCTTGTATACGCACGCGCGGAGCCGTGTAAATAAATTAGCCGCTTCCCGGCGCGGCCTACCTAACCGCCAAAAATTTTTCTTGGCCGCGACGGTTGGTGGGGGAGGCAGGACTCGAACCTGCGAAGGCATAGCCAGCGGATTTACAGTCCGCCCCCTTTGCCGCTCGGGACACTCCCCCGAAGCCGTCACACCGTATTGATCTCGAAAGACAATCGGGTCCGCCAGCCGGTCGGGATTTGCCGTTTTATGGGGAGCTACCCCCATTAAGTCAATGGAGGCTATTCCGCCGACAGTAGATCGGTTAAGGCACCCATTCGGAATGGACGATAGCAACGATGCCACGACAACCTACCGGCCGGCATCCCTCTTCGAAACCGGGTGCGACACGCCAGCAAATCGAGCGACGCGAGCGGTTTGAGCGTGCGCGCCGTGAGAGCCTGCGAAGCGATGCCGACGGCCCAGTCGTCATGTATGGCTGGCATACGGTGAGCGCCGCGCTGCAAAATCCGGCCCGGTACGTCCGCAAACTGCTCGCCACCGAAAACGCCGCCCGACGATTGTCCAGCGAGGGTGTGCCGTCACGCGTGCCTCCTGAAATCGTGCGACCTTCGGCGATCGCCGAGCGCCTCCTGCCTGACGCCGTACATCAAGGCCTTTATCTTGAAACCGATCCGTTGCCCTCCCCCGCCCTCGAGGATTTGCCGGCAAAAGGTACGGTGTTGGTGCTCGACCAGATCACCGATCCGCACAATGTTGGAGCAATCTTTCGGTCGGCCGCGGCCTTCGCGGCAACAGCGATTGTCATGACACAGCGTCACAGCCCGGAAGCAACAGGCGCACTAGCAAAGGCCGCCTCTGGCGCATTGGAACATGTGCCGTTGATCAATGTGCAGAATTTGGCGCGCGCGCTAACCACCCTCAAGGAACACGGGTTTTTCGTTGTTGGACTCGACAGCACAGGTGACGTCGACCTGGCCGACCTCACCTTGCGCACGCCGCTCGCATTGGTACTGGGGGCCGAAGGCAAGGGCTTACGTCAACTGACGAAGGCAATTTGCGATCACGTTGCTCGCATCGATCTGCCGGGCGACATCAAAAGCCTGAACGTATCGAACGCCGCGGCGTTGGCGCTCTACGTCGCCAGCCGAGATTTGCCCGGCTGATCACCTACCGGGGCAACTCCATAGTTTGCCTCGGTGGTATTCCGTATCCAGGTGGGGGGCCAATCGGGATTTCACTTCTGAAGACCGACGAGGCAGACCAATAGCGAAAGTAGTCTTGCGCCCTAGAAACACGAGGATGTGCTGAGATATGCTCGACGCGTCCTACTTTGGGTTTGTGGCCGGTGCGCGGGAAGTAGTGGCGGTTGTCCCAAGGCGTATCCCAATAAGAACGCACGATCACACCCGGCTGATCGTCGTAAATTATTACCGGCTCCATGCGCCCGCCGTATGCCGCATCTCCATAGCCGCCGGCATTTTGGCCGGTTGAAATATCGGCAGCATTCGCCGCAGCAATGCTGATGACGGCGATAAAGCTCGCGACGACACCGGCGAAATTCATGCTTGCAAACCGAACGCGCATTCGATGCAGCTCCTGTTCGTAACGAATAGGACTGCAGATTATACGAAGCCTTTAGGGCGCCGCGCTCAATTGCCGGGTAATGTTAATCATGACCCCGACCTTGAAAGCTTATTTGGCCGGGCCATTCTCGATTTCGCCACAAAATCCGCCGCTAATATCGTTAACCGCCCATGCCCCATCGCCGATCAAGCGTTACAGCCGCCAAATCGCGTCCGCAAAAGCGGAGCTTTCGCCAACGCTATGATGAGCTTGAGGTTCGCCGGGCCGAATTGTCAGCAAGGTTACATTTACTCGGTGATGCCGCGCAGGGCCATCCGGCCTACAAGCGCGCACTCAAGCTGCTCAACGACATCTATCGCAAGCAAAAGCTGGCACAACGCCTCGCTGTGCTGCAGGCGGCCGCCTGGCTAATCGACATATTGGAAAAGCTGGCCAGCACCATGTGACCGGTGTGCAATATCCGGCTCGGTAGCCTCAAGTTGCTTCTCATTTTGCTTGCGAAATCTGAGTTTTGCAAAAGTCTATTACTACTTTAGGCCTACGACCTCAGATGCACAGACGCGCTGGGATACGCGGCGTATTTCTCAATCGGGGCAGTCTGACGCGGATTGTGTGGGAGGCTGTCCCTAATAAGAAATCAAAATAAACGAGGAAACGGGGACAACGCCCATGACAGTAATGACTGCGAACACATACCGCGAAGGCGGAATGACGTCTGAAGAGCGGATGGTCATCTTCGCTTCGTCGCTCGGTACAGTCTTCGAGTGGTACGATTTCTATATTTACGGCACGCTGGCGCCCATTCTGGCCGCGACATTCTTCTCCGGCGTCAATCCGACGGCGGCATTTATCTTCACGCTGCTCGCCTTCGCCGCTGGTTTTGCGGTGCGCCCGTTCGGTGCGCTGTTCTTCGGTCGCCTCGGCGACCTCATCGGTCGCAAATATACCTTCCTCATCACCATGTCGCTCATGGGCGTCGGCACTTTCTTTATCGGCCTGCTGCCGTCATACGCTTCAGCCGGCATTATCGCGCCAATTATCTTGATCGGCTTACGTCTGGTTCAAGGCCTTGCACTCGGTGGTGAATACGGTGGCGCAGCGATTTACGTCGCAGAACACGCACCAAAGAACAAACGTGGTCTGTACACTTCGTGGATCCAGACCACGGCGACACTCGGTCTCTTCATGGCACTGTTACTCGTACTTGGCATCCGAACCAGCCAAGGCGAACCGACCTTCGTCGAGTGGGGCTGGCGCATTCCGTTCCTGCTATCCGCCGTCCTTCTTGTGGTGTCGATCTGGATCCGACTCAAGCTCAATGAGTCGCCGGTGTTCCAGAAGATGAAAGCCGAAGGCAAGGGCTCCAAGCGCCCGCTATCGGAAGCTTTCGGCAGATGGGAAAACCTTAAGATTGCGATCCTTGCACTGTTCGGCGCCACGGCCGGCGAAGCCGTCGTCTGGTACGGAGGTCAGTTCTACGCGTTGTTCTTCCTGACTTTGACGCTAAAAGTCCCCGCAGTCACCGGACAGATTATGATTGCGACTGCACTTCTGCTCGGCACGCCGTTCTTTATCGTGTTCGGGTGGCTGTCAGACAAGATCGGCCGCAAGCCGATCATCCTGGCGGGCTTTGCACTCGCGGTCGTGACATACTTCCCGATCTTCCAGGGCCTGACCCACTTCGCAAACCCCAAACTGGAAGCAGCACTCGCGGCCGCTCCGGTGACGGTCGTCGCAGATCCGGCCGAATGCTCGTTCCAGTTTAATCCGGTCGGTGTCGCGAAGTTCACGACCTCGTGCGACATCGCCAAGTCGGCGCTGGTTTCCCGGTCGGTGAATTACAAGAACGAGGCGGCACCTGCGGGGACGAAAGCAAGCGTGAAAGTCGGCGATCAGGTCATCCAGACCGGCACGCCGGATTTCGCCAAGCAACTCGGTGACGCCATCACCAAGCATGGCTATCCACCGAGTGCAAATACGGCCGACATCAACTACCCCATGACGATCCTCTTGCTGACCATCCTGGTGATTTACGTCACCATGGTGTACGCGCCGATCGCGGCCTGGCTTGTTGAACTGTTCCCGACCCGCATCCGCTATAGCGGACTGTCATTGCCGTATCACATTGGCAATGGCTGGTTCGGCGGCTTCTTGCCGGCCACCGTTTTCGCCATCGTCGCGGCAACGGGCAATATTTACTCCGGTCTCTGGTATCCGATCGTCATCGCAGCGATGAGCTTTGTGGTCGGCCTGATCTTCCTGCCGGAGACCAAGGATCGGGATATCACCCAAATGTAATCCCATCTTGGGGGGCGGACGCGTACAACCGCCCTCCTTCCACTTTCCAACCCCGCACCCGTGGTGCGGGGCTTTTTTTTAACGTGACGGGAATGGCGTTGGCAGAAGACAGTATGATCCGCTCAGCGTTCGCGAGAGGTAGCTATATGTACAACTTTGACGCGATTCTCTCTATTCGAATCCGATCACACGATCAAAAATTGGCGACTACTCAAAGGCAAATTCGAAACTTCAACCCACGCAGGTAAGATACGCGAGGATCCTAGATTTGACCTTGAAATACGCTCTGTTGCACTCGTCTGTCGCGGACGGACCGGATTTGAATGAGTTCATTGGTTATAAATTTCCAATAATTATGGTACCGCCCGCCAAACAGAAGGGAGGACCATGCGATGCCGCGAGCGCGAACAATGCTTCAACGCTCCAAGCAGCGTGTGCGCAGAAAGAGGCGGAGAGCCACGGGATCGCAGCGTGAGATCTCGCGCTGGCTCGCACGCCGGTTGCGAGCGGCGCGAAAGGCTTCAACTCCGAACGGCGCCGTCGCAGGACATTGATTGGATCAATTCCGCCAGCTTTCGGGACCCGACGATTTGCCCCCCGCGGGAGACAACTCCAGCCGTATCGATTGCCGGACGACGGAGAATTTCTCGCCTGAGTTCGATGAAAAACTCATGCTCCAAAGACCCGTCGGCGCTGATGCTGGCGCATTCAGCGAATGGTAGTATCCTCACGTGGAAAAGGCTAAATATACCCCTTAATGACCGTTGACGCTCGTACAAAGCTGCAAGAACGCTTCGCCCGAATACGTGAAAGGGCGATCGCCAGGATTCATGAAAATCGGCCAGAATTACGCGGCAAAACTCAGGAAGAGACAATTAAGATACTTAAAGGCGAAGATTTTCTAAAGCGGGCGGCCAATAAAAATCGGCAATCATCCCGTGACGACCCATCATTATGAGCAGCGCGAGCAGTTGACAAATCTTTGTTGGGAACCTGGAACTTCTAATCGCAGGATAGATTAAACCGGCAAAAGGCGGGCGCTCATGGCAAAACTTAAATTCACTTGCCCAGTACTGTTTTTGGCCGTCTTGGCATTTGTCAATCTTGCACAAGCACAGCCCTATGTGCCGCAACCTGCAAGCCCGGATTATCCCGTTATTCCAGGGTACGCACCGACGTACGCACCAAACAGCTCCGCACCAGGATATCAATGGCGAGATCAGCGTGGCGATAATGATTGGCGGAATAACACTTGGCGAGAAGACCGCATCGACCAAGACTGGCGGAACAGGAATTGGCAGACACGGCGTGAACTAGATGATTGGCGACAACGCGAAGATTATTCAAAAACCAGAACTCCGAATAATGCGACCGACAGGGGCTATGTCGAGTGCGGAAAAGGTCCAGCGGGATCATCATTGCCGTGCGAAAACTATACAACAGATAATAATCAAAGCAGGCGCACAGAAAGTTACGAGGGGAACGAGTACAAACAGGGTAATGAAACGAAACAACGGGGTGTTGAAAATTGCGGCCATGGTGCTGTTTGGAGGCGATGTTAGCGCGCGGCGGCTTACAACCCGCTCCATTGCCATCCAAGACAGTCCATCACGATCTTGTCGAGTGTCGTGAAAACCTGCAAGCCAGCGGCAACTGAGCCGTTACACGCGTCTTTTCCTCCAGGTGCATCTAAACCATTCCAATCGCCTTTATCGGCACCAGTATAGAAAATGTTTGCTGATCCACTCACTCCGTCGTCGAAAGAAAAATAACCTCCAGGGTTGAAATTCCGCGTGTGAGGCGCGCTGTAGGCATAGAATCCGAGCGGGTACTCATCGGTTGCGCTTCCCAGCGCACTCCTAAATCGTCCCATACATTCGGAAATCTCGTGCATCATGGCGCCGACTGCGTCCAAACCTGAATTTGGATTCGCCTGCGTCCAAAACCACGGGTAGCCCGCGTTTAGCCCAACGTAACCGGCGCCGGAAACGTCCGGCTGAAGGCCAAGTCCGACGGCGTGCAGTTGTTTAAGTCCGAAGTGCCCGCCAGACGGGTCCGGAATTGGCAACGACTTGAAGGCCGACTGCGCGATCGCTGATGATGCGTTCGCTTGCAATGCCGCCCTGTATCCGGACCAGGATTGCAGAACGTCGCCGGAATCGCTGCCCGCAGCACCGGCCGTGAATGGAAGATCGTGCTTTGACCCATAGCCAAATTGAATAGTGATAGTGCGTGGCGCTCCAGCGCAAAACCAGTTTTCAAAATTTCGGCAGGCCTCATCGACGGCGTTGAAGTAATTGCTGGCGAGCACCGCATCGCGACCGAAGGCCTGGCCGGGCCTCGCTCTCGTGCCCGTCGTTGCGTCGAAAACCTTGTGGATGGTGAGCTGGCCGCTCGGGCCAGCGACCGCTTGGCCTATCGCCGCAAGCGACGCGGTTGTGACGCCTCCAACTAACACTTTGCGACGAGTAAGTGTCACGGTGAGTGTAAAATCCCGATGGGGATTGGAGAACGGCTAAAGACCAATCGGCCGTCGCCTCTATCTGCGATAGCCATACGCTCCTTTCGCTTCCAACGCCAGCCGCTATCAGTTGGCGCAGTATGCGAGGCTAAATGGAAAGCATTTCGCTAACAGCAAACGAAATCGCCGAAGTCAGTAATTGCAATGGAACCCACGCAATCAAAACAATCCATATAAGCGTGAGTACGCCCCCCAAACCCAACACGGCAAACGGTCCGTGCCTTTTTAGATAGGAAGCAAAGCCGTCGAGTGGCCTCGCAGAAGACGCACATAAACCGTCGAGATTCATTTATAGCCTCTAAAAACCCAACTGAGTGGAGTGCGAGGTCGCCGGTGTGGCTTGACGACGACCTCGCAAGCTATCGAGCGAGGTGATGCCCTCTCGATACCTATCAAGACTGTAATGTGAGGATCTCTGGCGCCCTACATGAAACCGCCAGCAATGTGACTAAGTAACCTTAAAGACGCGGGTGCATCTTCAGCCACAGCATCATGACCCAATTGTGACGTGAGGGTCAGCGCATTCTCTGACTTTCTCATTGATAAATGGTGGGACGCGCTACGGGCGCTAATTCAATGAACACGGTGGATATGCAAGTCGTGCCAAATAATATTTCGGTTTCGTTCTGCCGTAATACGACGGTAGTAGGAAATGATTGCACGAACCGCGTAGCCGGCACCAAAGCCGAACACAAAACCAAGAAATAAAACGGAAAAAATAAGCTTCGCTGCGCTGGGTTCCATCTCACAATGTGACTGCGCTATTGCAATTTTTTTATGGCGGCGTCACTCACCAAAGTACCTCTCGCCTAAAATATTTGAAACGTTTCTAGCAGAATTCCACAAAGTCGCCACGAGATTAACAAACCTCCATATGATTCTGTGCGTCCATGATCGCTCTTAGGTCAGATCTGCGCCACACGCGGACTCCCGCCTAAGACGATCCAGGGGCCGCGCTTCGTGCGCGGCCCTCTTACGTTCAGGCCCCTGTACTGATTCGTAAATAAAACACCGGAGCGCTGTGCTGGGGTCACTCCCCAGTCCAAGCTTTCTTTCTTTTCCACCTGAGCAGACTTAGAGCACCGAGTGCGCTGGCAAAAAGCGGGAGCGTCGCTGGGAGGGGGGTCTCGGCAACACCTTCTGGCGTTGGGTCACTGATCGTCAAGATCTGAAGTCCGTCGGGCAGTGTCGCCGTCAGTTCGAGACCAATCGGACTATCATCCCTGACCGACGTATCTATCAGCAGGAAGCGTGACGTATCTGAAATATTAAAAGATATCGCCGCTCCGGTAGTCGAAATGACCGTGCCCTGAGACGGATCTATTCCGCAACCAATTCTGCCGCCACAGACGAAGAAACCGTCCAGTGTACCGCAAGAAGTCCCGAGGCAACCCTGCGGCTGAGCAAACACGCCACCAACGCTGCCGGCCTGATTAATGCTCGTATCAAAAACCCAATATGAGGCAGCAAGTGGCGTGACCGTCATCGAAAGAACAATCGAAACGGGACTAGAAATATCTCCCACAACCTCCACTTCACCGGAGAGTGGCAGATTGAACGTGGACGCACTTGCCTTAACGGCAGGCGCAAATACCAACGTCGTCAGCAGCATCAATGTCCAGATAAAACGCATAATATCACACCTGTCTCCGGATCTTACCTGCGCCCTTACCGGAACAAAAGCCGCCAGGCGGGATGGGGTCTCGCCTGACGGCCTCACGTTTCGGAGATTTGGACAGCGGGGGACCGCTGCCCAAACTCATGCTACGCTCATAGGCCGGTGTCGCAAGAAATCGTGCTCGTTAAGCTAAAACATCAACCTTAAATATTGAGGGCTCGGTCTCGCGCCACAAATGCTGCCCCTTCCGCCCGGGCCGGGGCACCTTGAGCGCGCAGAAAAGGAGGAAATTCGAGGACCGGCCCACCGGCATCGGCGTAGTCACATTGGCCAAGTCGGCTGTCACATGGATTCACAGGACCGCAGACTCTTGCTAAAACCCGTGCGGCCCAACCTAAATATCAAAATATAATGCAACTCGCTCGAGCGATAATTTTGATTGCGATCGTACTTATCTCGGGAAGTGCCGGGGCACAGACCACAAAAGAGCTCAACACGCTTGCAGATATTTACGCGGCAGTTCGCGCTTGTTGGAAGGCGCCTAATATTGTTGGCCCGGCCGAGTTGGTAGTTCGGCTAAGTTTTACAAAAGACGGAAAAATACTTGGCAAGGCGCGCGTTACGTACGAAGCCACGACCATGTCGGCACAAGGTAGACTTCTCTATCGCTCGGCCGTCATTGATGCTTTCAAGCGGTGCGCGCCTTTTTTATTTAGTCCCGGTCTCGGTGACGCAATCGCAGGAAGACCAATAAATTTTCGCTTTAGAAACAATTATGGACTGGCAATTTAGTGCTCAGTCTTGAGTCCGCGTCTTCGGGACTAATCTAATTATGGGCTAAGCGACTCAACCGCTTGTTCACTTCGTTCGTTGGTGGAGTATTGAGCGTCGCTCGCTGCGTCATAAAGCGGGCCGCGCCGAATTGCGCGCTACGGCGCGGCCCCTTCCTGCCCTGCTTAAAGCCACAACGCGGGCAGAACCAATCAAAAGCGAAATTTGAATACCTCCTGGGACGCCGCCTTGCGCCGATCCAGGCGCGGACTGCTTAAAGTACCGATGTCAACTCTGTCTTGTGATTTGACGACAAGAACTTGATTGCGCTTGCCATGCTGAACATTGACATTCGCGCCGCGGTCGTCTGTACGAGTTATGTGGTGAATAGCAGACTTTAAATCACGTCGGCGTTGGCGAGAACGTCCGCAGGAATTGTCAGGTCGAGCGCCTTCGCGGTTCTGACGTTGATGACGAGTTCAAATTTGGTGGGCACTTCGACCGGCATATCAGCAGGTTTGTCGCCCTTGAGGATGCGATCGACGTAGCCTGCGGCGCGGCGGTATTGATCGGTCAGTTCAGGTTCATAGGATATTAGACCGCCGTCCGTAACGAAGAACCGATTGAAGTAGATCGCAGGCAGTTTTTGCTGAGCTGCAAGCGCTATGATCCGTTGCCGAAAGATCGCCGAAGCCGCGCTCGGCGTCACGATCATTCCGCCATTTGAGCTTCCTGTAAATGTCGCTATGGCGTGCTCCATCTCGACGTCGCTGCGCGCATCGATCGAGCTCACCTCCATACCGAATGAAGAAGCGGTCGTTTCAATGGCAGTCACAAGGCGGATCCAGGGAAGTCGAACGGGATCCCGGATAACCGCCACTCGTGTAACGCTTGGCGCGATTTGCTTAAGCAGCTCCAGCCACTTTGGACCTATTTTCGGCTCGAACTCGATTAATCCGGTGACGTTACCGCCCGGTTTTTCCATACTCGCGACGAGTTTGCGGTTGACTGGATCGCTGGTTCCAACGAATACAATCGGAATTGTGTCGGTCAGCTCTTGCAACGCACTCGCGCTTGATCCGCCCGCAGCCAAAATAACGTCGGGGGAAAGCGCAACCAATTCTCGCGCAAATCTCCTGTAGAGGTTCTCATCGGTGGCCCACCGATATTCGACCTGCAGGTTGCCGCCGAGTTTCCAGCCCGATCCCTCCAAACCATGCTCGAAAGCCGACGCCCTGCCGACCGATTGCAGATCGTTTTCGGCAATGTTCATAAGCACGCCAATCCGGCGCATTCGGGTCGGTTGCTGTGCGCGCGCGGCGAGCGGCCACCCAGCTGCCGTTCCGCCGATTAACTTGATGAACTCGCGCCGAAGCATCGCCCCCTCCCCTAGCTTAGAACAAGTCATCCTACAGGGTTGCGCCGGTATGCTGGAAGGGCGAAGGCCGAAATGGTTAGTACGCAACCCAATAGCCGCCTTGATAAATTCCGGGCGCGCTCATTCCAGCTTAGGCCCGTCGTTCTGCATCAATCATGAAATCGCGTGTAATCGGCACTGCATCGCGCTTGGTCGAAAGCAGCAATTGAAACACCATGTGGGAGCCGTGAAGAAATTCGAGCTCGACGGCCGCGAGATAGAACTCCCACATCCGGCAGAACTTTTCATCGTAGATCGCCGCCGCCTGGGCTCGATTTTTGGCAAAGCGCTCACGCCAATGTTTTAATGTGTAATGATAATGTAACCGTAGCACCTCGACATCGTCGCACCACAGACCGCAGCGCTCAGTGGCGGAAAAAGTCTCTGACAGTGCAGGTACGTATCCGCCGGGAAAAATGTATTTGCGGATGAAGGGGCCGGTGGTGCCCGGTTGCGACATCCGGCCAATGCAATGGATGAAGGCGTAGCCATCGGGCTTCAGCAGCTCACGAATTTTCATGAAATACTCGTCGAAATGCCCGATGCCGACATGCTCCATCATTCCGACCGAAACGACGCGATCAAACTCGCCGGTGAACTGCCGGTAATCCAGCTCGCGAAACTCGACCCGGTCGGAAACGCCGGCCGCTTCGGCATTAGTACGTGCCACCGCAATCTGCGCGGGCGAAACGTTAACCCCCGTGACGTGGGCGCCCGTTTCGCGCGCAAGATGAATAGCAAAGCCACCCCAGCCAGAACCGATCTCGGCCACGGTCATACCGGGTTTTAGTTGCAATTTGCTGGTGGCGTGGGTCAGCTTGTTGTGTTGCGCCTGTTCGAGAGTGTCATGTCTTGGATCGCGAAAATAGGCACAGGAATATTGCATCTGATCGTCAAGAAACAGGCGGTAGAGTTCAGTAGAGATGTCGTAGTGGTGACGGGCATGGGCGGCGGCAAGCCCGATCGGATTGGCCTGATGCCAGCGGCGCAAACCCCGCCAGACCCGCCGCATCAGCTTCTGTGAGCCGTACGAATAAAGCGCAACGCGATTGATCGAGAACAGCATTAGAAAGTCGTGGATTGCAGTTCCATCTTCCAGAGTTAGCGTGCCATCCATGTAGGCTTCGGCCGCATACAGCTCCGGATTGATGAACAGCTTGGCGTAAAGCTTGCGATCGTGCAGATGGATGCCAACGTTAGGCCCCGGCAAGCGATCGCCGAATACATGAACCTCACCGTTCGCGTCGCGAACTCGCAGCGTCCCCTCGCGAATGAAGCGCCGAAGCAGATTGGACAACAAACGCACGTTTTAGATCCCCGCGATCGCCTTAGTCTCAATAGCAACGAATCATGATGGGGTCACGCGCCGTGCGATGCGGCACGAAATTACCTCGTGAGCCACGGTTTAATCCCGCAGGTTCCCTAAAAACAAAGGATTGCATGGGCTGTCTATGGCTTCCTGCAAATCCTGTCGTCTGCTATCGTCCACGCCGTCCGAGACTTCATCCGGAGGAATATCGGATCTGGGGAGATAGAACGAGAAATGGCGAGTATTGCTGATGACATTGTCGAAATGATCAAAAAAAGAACCAACCACACTGGGGGCGGGCTTCACATGTCGGACTCGCTCGACAATGTAGGACTGGACTCAATGGAAGTGATTTCGTTGATTTTTGATATTGAGGAAAAATTCGATATACAGATTCCAATTAATGCGAACATGGATATTGAAAGCAAAACCGTGGCGGACCTTATTCAAGCGGTCGACCGGCTTGTTTCCGCAAAAGTAAAATCGAATTGAACAGGGTCGTCATTACCGGCCTCGGCGTTGTCTCTTCGGTGGGACAATCGACGCGGGAGTATTGGGATTCTTTGATTGCGGGCCGCTCGGCCTTCGCACCGCCAACGCTTGGCACCGCGGCACAAGCGACCAGCAAGCTTGTTGGCGAGGTTAAAGCTTTTGATGCCGCTGCGCATTTTGAACCGTCGCAGATCCTGCTTCTGGACCGAGTTTCGCAATTTGCCGTCGTTGCCGCGCGGGCAGCGGTAAGCCAATCGGGACTTGCTCTACACGGCGAGCTTGCCGACCGCACCGCCGCGATCATCGGAACAGGATCGGGCGGACATACGACCATCGATGAAAGTTTCCATCAACTCTATTCGGAAGGCGCTGCCCGCCTGCACCCTCTGACCATCCCCAAGGCGATGATCAGCGCACCAGCGAGCCAGGTCTCATTGTACTGCGGTATTAAAGGTCCGACCTTTGCAGTCTCATCCGCTTGCGCATCGGCAACGCACGCTATCGGCCAGGCGTTCCATATGGTGCGAAGCGGCAGTGTGACTTGCGCTGTGACCGGCGGCACTGAGGCAAGCATTACCTTCGGCGCGATGAAGGGTTGGGAGGCCATGCGCATCATGTCCCCCGACACTTGCCGGCCATTTTCGAAGGACCGGAAGGGGATGGTCATCGGCGAAGGAGCTGCTGTTGTGGTCCTCGAGGCCTTGGATCACGCACGCAGCAGAAGCGCGGATATTTTGGCTGAGATCGTCGGATTCGGAATGAGCGCCGATTCGAAAGATCTAACCGCTCCCGACGCAAGCGGAATGGCGCGAGCGATCATTGCGACGCTGGCGGATTCAGCCTTGTCTCCAAACATGGTCGATTATGTCAACGCTCATGGAACAGGCACGACTGCTAACGATTATGCCGAAACAGTCGCCTTGCATCAGAGTTTCGGCGCCCATGCGCCACAACTTGCCGTCTCGTCCACGAAATCTGTTGTGGGTCACACGCTTGGCGCCGCGGGAGCGTTAGAATTTGTCGCCGCCATCATGGCAATTCGTGATGGGATCGTTCCGCCGACCATGAATTATCTCGGGCCCGACCCCGACTGTGATCTCGACTACGTCCCGAATGAGGCGCGACGTATGCCTGTCCGCGTCATCTTGAGCAATTCCTTTGCTTTCGGCGGATTGAATGCTGTTTTAGCGGCGCGTCAATTCGCGGGGTAACACATGATCGTAGAGTTGCCCGCATGGGGGCATACTTCGTGGTAGGTAAGTGCAATCAATTGCAGCCTACTGGCTAGCCAATTTTGCCGGCTCCTCGGCAGGCCGAAGATCCGTTGCCCTGTACTTCCAATGGCCGCCATCGGAAGCTTTCCTAACCCTTCCCGTCCTTGATTGTGTCACTAAATTGGCTCGCAGAAAAGGTCGCGCCGGCCCTCAAGCGGATGGCTATTTGCGCTTTGCGCGAAAACACCTTGTGCTGAAAGCAAATTTGAGCAACCGTGTCGGTCCTACGGTTACAAACTTATGAGAAATTTGGTTGGGAGGCGCAAATGCTCAGTCTTGTTCGTACAACAAAATTCTGTGCAGCTATCATAGCAGCAGCAATGGTCGCTGGCATGCCCACGCAATCTCATGCGGAGACCGGTTCGGTCCACCTTCATATCACTAAGGTCGGGTTTATCGTGGGCGTCGGTGGCGGCTCCGGTACTTTGACCTTCAGGGGCAAGCGCTATCGGCTGAGCATCGGCGGCGTTAGCGCAGGTACCATTGGTGTGTCCGGGATGGATTTGGTTGGCACCGCGTCCAATCTGCGGACCGCGGCGGACATCGCTGGTACTTATTCGGCTCTCTCTGCTGGGATTGCAGTAGCAGCCGGCGCGAAAGTGGCAACGTTACAGAACGCGAACGGCGTAGTTCTGCAATTACAGGGACGCCAGATCGGATTCTCCGCCTCGCTAAGTGTCAGCGGGCTGACGATATCATTGCAGTAACACCGAGCGATATTACTCAGATAAGATGCCCGCTGACCGGGATGTTCGCATTATTTTGTAAAGCGGAAATCAACGGTCGCGGGCAGTAAGCCTTTTTACCTGCCACGTGCGGACGCGCGTTTGTTACGAGCGAGCGCAGATAATGCGTAAACGATGGCTTTTCCGGTCGGGCTAATTATCGCCGTTCAAAGTACAGTCGAACCAGAATTCGATCGCCGATAATGTCGCCAAGCGATCGAAAGGCAAAATAAGGAATAAAGATCAGCAGGAGAACGACGGATGTCGCAATTCGCTGATCGCGCGTGCCACCGCCGATGTCTGCCATCGCGTCCATAATTGCTCGGCCGTGCAAATATCCAACGGCGATCTCCTCCAGGACCGTTAGGGCGGAGACGAGAACAACAAAGGCGACAGATTTATAGAGTGTCGGGACAATCAAAGGATATTTCTTATAGCCGTCTCCGATATGGAACGCGTTTCCAATCAACATGAACTTGGCGGAGACAGCCGCTTTGATGGCCGCAAAGGCCCAAGGTGCGAAGTCGACGCCCTGGTCATGCAGGATTGAGGCCTTGAGGTAGGCGAGCGCAGTAAAGCAGATGTAGAGATAGCCAGCGGTGACAGCGAATTCTCGTAGTTCGGTGGTTATCCGCTTGCCGACAGTTGTTTCCGAATGAACGCCGACTTCCGACATAACGCGCCTCGCTACCCCAAACACATGATGGTTCGAGTGTAACCTATTTATAGGCACCGTCGTCACTGTCTATACTTGATAAGTAGACGTCGATTGATCGCCGCTGCATGGCCGCCAAATGCCAAAAGGGCATCCGCGAAATTGGTTGTAAATTGAAAGACCGCCTCACGGCGGCCAACCGCGATGACCGCTAGGTCCCAAAAGCGGACATCGCGCCGCTTTGTGCGGCCGATTGTAAGCTCGTTGGACAGAACGGGGCCAAACCTCAGAGTGCAGGACTAATCTCCGCGATATGATTTGCAAATTCCATCAGCGCGGTCCGACCGGCCACTCGTACAGTACCCCGCGGTAGTCGCAACTACCCAGCCTTTGCCCCATCGAGCGATAGCGGTGACCTTACCAAGGCCCGCGACCGTGTCGCCAAGTGTGACTTTCAGTGTGCCAATAGGTCCCTGTAAGATCGCCGTGCCATTTATAACTTCATGAAGCGCCCAGGCTTCAATAGTTTTCGGGGTTATCTTCCCCGTCGGAGTAAGTTTCGGATCGTTTTGCAAAGACGGGGATGGCTCGTTGCGCCTGATCGGCATCGCAATTAGTCCGCTGCTAGTCGCAACAATCCATTGGCCGTTGGAGCGAATATAGGATTCGACTTTTCCTATCCCGGGTAGTGTGTCTCCGGGTGTCACCCTGAAGACGCCCGCAGGTCCTTCCAACACCGCAATTCCAGCCGTAACTTCTCTAAGACTCCAGCCCTCAAGTGGTGTCGCGCTCATCTCCGGTGAAGTCGTATCGTTTTGCAAAGAAGGAGATGATGTTTGCTGTTTGGTTTCTTGCTCGTCAGTATGAAATTCATTCGGCAACTGTTGTTGTTTGCCAGCGAGTTCGCTCTGCTCAGGGATAATCGCGGCGGCGGCGGGGGCTGGTGAGACACGAGTGATCGTTTCTGGCTGAGGAACTCCCCCATCATGCGCGGACATCTGAGGCACAGGGATCAAACCAGGTTGCTTGGCTGTGATTTCGACATCCCGCGGCGGTTTTGTCGTTGACTCAATTAAGAACGAGCTCAGCGACAAGACCCTCCTGATGAGCGCCTTGGTCTGTTCGGCGTGATACTGCTGCCAAGCAAGGGCAACTCCGAAAACGACGAGGCCCACTATTAAAAGGTGGCCGAAGTTGCTGGGTATCCGCATGCCGGTCGATGAAGACACGCGGATTGACGACTCCGCTGGTCGCAACCCGGCTTCAACATCAGGTCGGGTCCCATCCAGTTGGACGCGCTGACCGAGATCAGGTGCGTCAGCTGAATGGTCCAGCGGTTCTTCGCCTGCGAGCCAGCCCTCCTGGGGAAGGAAGACGACATCGTCTGCATGACACTCAACTTTAATCGCGTCGATTTCCTTGCCCGCAACGTTGAGCTGGTCCGTGAGTGTAACAACCTCCGCTTTGAGTGCGTCGAACTCTATTTTCTGCGCCTCGTGCTCGATTTTGAGCCGATCGATGGTGTTGCCCTTGCTGTCGAGTTCAGCCAGCGCGGTGTTATTCTTATTTTTCAACTCATCGAGGAGGATCTCGAGGCCTCGCATCGACATTGCGACATCGACGTGCAGCGCATCTTGGTCGACTTGGATCTCAACCATTGGATCGAAACCCCAATTCGGATGATTAAGTTCGAGCTTCGTCAAAATAGTGCGGTTGCTTGGCCGACACGAGACTAAATAAAGGCAAGAAACGGGCGGGCGTGTGGGGCCCTTGCCTAGTAATGCGGAACAAAATTCATTAAACAGCGTTGTTACTTGCGTTTCGCCCGAGAGTGTCATTTGCACCTCGTCAACTGCGTCTCGCAGGAGGGCTCCATGGCAATCAAGCTTACCAAAGCGCTTGTCACGACAGTTGCGCTGGTCGCATTAACTCTCGGAACCGCACCCAGCATGGCGCGATCTGGCGGTGGCGGCGGGGGTGGCGGCCATGGCGGAGGTGGCCACGGCGGCGGCGGAGGCCATTTTAGTGCAGCGCATGTAGGCGGCAGTTCCGCACGCGTCAGCGGGGGTCGCGTTGGCGCCTCACGCGGAGCCGCTTACACTCGCAGCGGGAATGGTCGCGGTTTCAGCAGTACCCGCACAGGTACATCCCGCAACAACTTTGCTCGCGTTCATGGTGGTCGTGCTGCCGCGTTAGGCGCTGGCGCTGTGGGCGGGCGGGCCGCTTGGAACCATTGGGGCAATTCAAACTGGAGGGGCGGCTGGCACGGCGGATGGGGTGGCTGGCGCGGACCAGTCTTCTGGCCGTTCTTCGCCGGCGATCTTCTTGCCTTTACGTTTTGGCCGTGGGGCTACTACGACCCGTTCTGGGCTTACGGAAACATGTTCGTGTGGGATGCAATGTTCTGGCCGGGCCCCCAGTACACTTACGGCCCAGATGATAGTATTTATGGAGGCTATGCATATGGCGGGCCGGCACGAACGCGCACCGCCGGCCGCGTCGCTCCTGAAACAACCGGGTCTGCAACGGCCAGCAACGAACTGGCGCAGTCTTGCGGCGGCCTGGCGCCCGGCGTCACCGACCTTCCGATCGACAACATCCAACAGTCCCTTCATCTGACCGACGAACAACTCAAAACGCTAAATGCGCTAAAAGCGGCGTCTTCGCAGGCGAGCGACGCTCTCAAAGCGTCCTGTTCAGGCGAACTCTCGCTGACGCCACTGGGACGCATCGACACAGTGCAAAAGCGCCTCGATGGCATGTTGCAGGCTTGGGAGACGCTGCGCACGCCGCTCGATAGTTTCTATAATTCGCTGAATGATGACCAAAGGCAGCGCTTCGCGGCGTTAGGCCCCGCCTCAAGCGCACGTGCGGACCGACGTGGAGCTACTTCGGGTGACAATCTGGCTGAGCTGTGCAGCAGTCGCGCTGAGAGTTTCACGCAGCTGCCCATGCAACGTGTGGCGCAAGCAGTGAAGCCCACGCAGCAGCAGCAAGACACATTGGAGAAACTAAAGGCGGCCTCAACGGAGGCCGCCAATCAAATGCAAGCGTCCTGCCCTGCCCAGTCTCCGCAGACGGCAATAGACAGGTTTGATGCTGTCGGAAAACGTCTCAAAGCGATGGCAGAGGCCATTAAAACGGTCCGCCCTGCCCTTGCCGACTTTTATTCATCTTTAACTGATGAGCAGAAGGCGCGTTTCAACACCTTGGGGCCGCCGCAAACGTCTCGTCCGGGATGATGGCCAGTGCGTCCTGAACCGAACCGACGTGGCTCCCACTTCCAATTTCAATAAATTGGGACCGGTGCCGCGCGGGCCGTCGGAAATTGTGGGCCGCACTCAAGTCCAGTTTTTTGAGTCACTACCGCACATTGGGCTGAACAGGCATGTCCACCCAAAAGCGGAGATAGCTTGGAGGCTCGGGAATGTCCGCTACGTGCCAAAAGCGGACATTGCGTCATGTCCGACCGATGTCCGCGTTAGCTTCGAGCGGCGGACATTCTAGCGCATTCGGAATGTCTGCGGACATCGAATACGGCTTCCGCGGCACTGACCGCGACGACAGGTGTCGCGATTCATCAGAGAGGCACGACCACGGCTAGACCGGTGGACACGCGGCTGCCTGACGATTAGGCGGCAAGAGATAAGTATAGGTCAGGCCAGGAATCCGAGGGAGCGTAGCGGGATCCTGGAGGTTGTAGTACCAGTTAACCGGTTGGGGGTTGTCAATGATCGAATTTATACATCGACGTGGCAGGGCGAGAATACTGAGGTCGGGGTTGGTCCACGACCAAATCATCTCGGCCGCAAGATGCGCTGGACGCGCGTCCTGTGGGAGCAGCAGCATATCCGAGGGAATGATGCCGCTGTTCAAGTCGAGCACGGTCCGAAAATGGGAAAAGAAAATTGACCATTTCTCAGTCGCCTGGATATGCCAGAGACTGACTGTTACACCGAGAATCATGACGATCTTCTGAACCGGCGGCGCTGTGAGGGGGTTAGCGGTATCTCGCACAAAGCGCGCGACCAGTACAAGGATCATCAACGGGAAAGACAGGAAGGCAGCATTGTGCCGCGCGTAGAATTGCGCTGCGGGCACGGTCAGGGCGTCCACCCAAAACGCCGCGACTGCAAGGAGGGTAGCGATAATGCCAAAACCGATGACAGCCACGCGAGAGAGGCTCGGCGCTGCGATGCAGGCAATGATCGCGACACCCGCTAGTAAGCCGAGCCCGGCTGGCAAATTGCAGCCCGTACCGGGAATGTAGAGCCACCACTGCTGCTGCAGGGATTGGGAAATGAATAGCGCCCGCTCCTCCGGCGCGTATGGGAACAGCACCCAGTAAGTGCCGACGGTTGCGCTGGCGAGAATCGCGAGGAGAGAAAGACCAAAAGCGAACTGCGCAAGTCGGGGCAACGTCGCATCACGCCAGCGCAACCAAACCGCTGCGATTAGCAACGGCCCCAAGAACGACGTCGCCTCGTGCAAGCGAAGGCAGCCGACGGAAAGAAGCAGAATGAGGCTGAGTCTCCAGGCGGAGAGCTGGCCGAACAGAACCAGATACAGAACTAACCAAACATAAGGGACGGCCACGAGACCTTCCGTCACGCTTGCGAATTGGGCAGCGAGCGTCCCCGCGAAATACACAAAAGCTGGGAACACAAAGAACCGGCGTTCAACTGCGGGCAAGGCCGCGCCGCTGAGCAGGAATATAACCCCTGGGAGCACGTTTGTGGTGACGCTGAAGATCAACGCCGCGAGCTGGGGCGAGGTTGTCCCGAGCTTGACCGCCGACACCACTGGAACCTCAGCGAGAACGCTACTCATCAATCGCGACGGCGCAAAGTCGAAGCTTTGATGTTCCATGATGTGGGTCACGAAAGCGGCGCCGTCCGCATAAAGTCCGCGAAACGTAAGCCCCGCGACGCATTGGACGAGAAGGGCAAGTACAAACACCGCGCTCACACCCCGGCCCCCGCGCGGAGCCAATTCCCGATAGGATGTTGTCTTGGACATTTCTTATCTTGGACCGAGATTCTTCTACATCTGACTTTGGGAACGGCAGTCTGAATTGACGTTGGGTAGACGCGAGCCGCTTATCTCAAAATTCGGAACAAAGCATCGTACGGGCTAAATTTAGCACATTGGATGATGCTGCATGGATGTCCGCCTCATGATATTGAGTACGGACGTCAGCAGCGTTTGTCCCATTGCGACCCTCCATCACAATTCGCTCCCGTTCGCACAAACCCCAATGGCGAAGCAAAGTTCGAGACTGCAGCTGGTTTCATGAGCTGGAGCACAAAAAGAAAGACCGCCTCGCGGCGGGTCTCTCCGGTATTCGAATGGGTGTTTGGATCAGACGTTAGCAACGGCTTTCCGCTTCCTGCGCCGAGCAAGCAAACCAACCACTCCGAGCCCACTAGCAAAGAGCGGGAGCGCTGCGGGAATTGGCGTAACAGTATCACCGCCGCCGTTGTGGCACAATCGGTGGAGCACAAGCCATGTGCAGCGCATAAGCCCATGTCCGCTAAGTGCCAGAAGCAGACATTCTGAGACGCGCCAAAACAGAAAGACCGCCTTATGGCGGTCTCTCCGAATTAAATTCTCTGTTTTGATTATGCAGCCCCCATAAAAAATCGTCCGCCTCAAGCACGGCGCGGGAATAGAAATCCTAAGGCCCACGCCGAACAACGCCGTTGTAATGCGGCCAGTTTCTACACGAATAAACTGGGCAAAGCATGGGTTGGATGATGCCGCCATCAGGCATGAAGCGGGCGATTGTAATTAACCAAGGCATCAACCCGTGAGGTTTGACCCCAAGCATACACTGACATCAGCTTCCCAGCTTGGTACCGTTGCGTCCGTGGCTTTGAAAGCTGGGGGCGTGTCCTGTTTTCTGAAGCCTTTTTGTCAGTTCCTGTTGCATCCATTGCGAATGCAGTCGCCACAGATGGCGTTTTTTATGCGCCGGGAGCGTTGACCGACGATTTCCTAAGCTTGATCCAGGGCGATGTTGCTCGAACCAATTTGGGCTTCAATCACAATTGGGTCTCACCGGTTTACACACGCCACCAGCTTTTCTTATGCCACATGTTTGCGGTATCGCGCTCATTCACAAAGTTTTCGACTCATCCTCGTTTCTTTGAACTGTTTGATCAAATTCTGGGAGATAGCTACCGACTCAAGGTGCATCGCTATTACGAGACGTATGGCCGACATCATATGGCCTGGCATACAGACAATAGATCCTACGCCAGTATCCCCGGCCTGATCGTTCTCGCTTACATGTCAGAAGTTGATGACGGGGAGTTCCAGTACATTCGCGGCTCCCACCGCTGGCCACGTGGCGAAACGGGCAGCTACACGGATCATTTTGTCGCAAAGAATTTTCAGAACGATCTGCTCAGTTTTAACGGCCCGAAAGGAACTCTCATTATTTTTGACATTTGTGGCTTTCATCGTGCGAAACCTGTCAAAAGAGGTAAGTTCGTTCGGAAGAATCTCCTTTTTCAGGTTGATGCTACGCTCGACTACAGTGAGCCCGTGCTTATAAATCCAGAGTACATTGAAAATCTAGACGACCGCACGAAACGTTATCTGGGCTTCAATCAACCTTCGGGCCTCCCACTCTACCCAGCGACTGACCTGAGTTCGATGCCATTACGCAGGCAAGCTGATATCCTTATTCGAGGGCTTGGAAAAAAGATCGCGAAAGCTCCTAGAGAGATGCTGCCTCGTAGAATCAAGTCTGCTGTAAAAAACTTCAGACTGACGACATCGTAATGCAAAAACGTTCACGTGGTTTGCAAGACCTCCGTAGCACCAGGTTTGCGTTCTTCCTTGTCACATTCGTAATCGCAGGATGTGGCTTTGCGTGCAGCCAGGCCATAGACGACGGCCTGATAGGTCATTGGAAGTTCGACGAAGGTGCTGGTGATGTCATCAGGGACTCCTCCAGTAACCGCAATGATGGGCTGATTATTCCTCCAGCCGCACGGACGCCAAAATGGGGCGCCGCAGAGTTCGCGGGGGCGGCCTCCTTTAGCGGAAAGAATGACCACTACATTCGAGTTCCCGCTTCGGCGTCTCTCAATACAATCAAGAAGCAAATTACGGTCGCGGCGCTCATCTATCCGCGGTCGTTATGGTCTCCGATCGACCGCTACTTGTCTTTTGCCCAACGCAAGTGGAAGGAAGCAGTCCAATTTACCAGAGGTCTACTTGGTGCCGTTCCCGAAACCGACAGTGCGGTTACGGCGCCGTCAGGGTTCATTGCAATCGTCCAACGGCAGTGGAGAGAAACGATCCACCCCGATCAATTTTATCTGGGTTATGGACGGCAAAATAATGTTCTTCATTACAAGTGGCACTTGGGCTTAACCGGCGACGATGATGTAAGCATTTATAGTCTTCCGAAGGGTCAACTTAAGCCGAGAATTGCAGAGTGGGTTCATTTGGCTGGGACATATGATGGTGAGACGGGGAAAATGGCGCTTTATGTCGACGGCGAACTCATTGGAACGTTAATGCACCCTGGAGCCATCCGCCTCGATCAAGAGAGCCTAGATCGTCCACTCGCGATTGGCGGCGAACTAAACGGGCCAAGCACCGTTGATCCTACCGCTGACTTTGATGGCTACATCGGCGACGTACGCATCTATAATCGTGCGCTTTCAGACGAGGAGATCAAGTTCTTGGCATCAAAAGCGAAAAGATGACCGATCATCTGGGGCACGAAATTCTTCAGAGACCACCTATCCGATTCGACAACGCCGTTTTTAATTGCCAATCACCATTGCCCAGTAACGTTTACCGTTATGCCCTACCGCGCTTGCCACGGCCTTGCATCCCGGAAGCCTCATGTTTGCTGCATGTTCAGATGATCCCCACCACAACGCAATGGCTTCCTGCTTTGTCTTGACACCATAGGCTACATTTTCGGCTCGCGCTCCACGACGTGCACGATTAGCAAAGCCGTTGTGATCCATGCTGTCGCGCCGCGCCATGTCGTTGGCATGTTCCTGAGCGAGTGCTTGCATCGTGGCACAACTTGCGTGAGCCGATGCTGGCGGAAGCAACATCAAGAGCAAAGCGGCTGAAATGAATCTCATCCATTCTTCTCTGTTGGCACGGCCCGAAAGCCGGACATAGCTCATCAACCCGCCATCAGGCACAGGCTCACGCGATTCGTAGATCATCGCTAGGGAATGCTGCATCGCGAGGTCAACGAGCGCACTTCTTTGGTTGTTAAAGAACGGATAACTCATCAGTATCAGACGCCAACATTTTCACGAATTGCTATCAACATTGCCACTTCGGAGACCCCATGCTGCCGTGGATGTTGCAAGAGGGCGACGCTGCGGCAACACTGCGATACCCGAGGGGCCTTTATCCCGGTTCGTATCCCCCTGTTTTGGCTTTTCGCCGCTAGAAGGGGACACACCCGGATTTGCGGCATTTGAGCCAAATCAAAGCACTTTGGCGCGCGACGGTTAAAATACAAGGTAGACTTAATCAATAGTTAGCGACGATCGGAACCGAAAATGGAAACACCGCTGCAAATCGACATTCAGGGTATTGATGCGAGGCCAGATATCCGCGCCGAAATCGATAAACACATTGCACAGCTAGAGGACCGTTCCGGCAGGATCACCGCCGGTCGCGTGGTTGTGAAGGCGCCGAGTGGCCATCACCGCACTGGTGGGCTCTACGAGATCACGATCCATCTCTCCTTGCCTGAAGGCCGCGAGGTCAACATCGGTCACACGCCGCAAAACGACGAGCGTTATGCAGACATTGACTACGCGCTCAACGATGCCTTTAAGCGCGCACGCCGACAGTTGCAGGATGAGATACGCAAGATGCAGGGCGAAGTGAAGCATCACAAAGGCTCGGCGTAAAGCGCTTGTCCGCTGCGACATTCAGGAGAAATGCGCAATGGCGTATAATCAGCGTCGCATGATGAACAAATCCAACGTTGGCGACTATGAAGCCGAACTAAACCAACTGCGGCAGACCATTCAGGCCGCGATTAACGCTGGCCTAACTGATGTTGCCCATGTCGCCAATTCGACGGCGGCGAAAATACCTTCAAATCTGGCCGAGTTAGAGTCGCTCCTTCAGAAATTCGGTGATCAGCTTGCCGACATCGGCAAAAATAGCCGTCATCGGACCACATCCGATCGAGCATGGCGAGGCTCCGGCGCTTTTGCGTCGCTGCCCAATCCTCTGATGGGAAAAAGTGGCTTAGCCACAGCATCATCCCGAGTCCCAAATCCTCGGTAACAAGCTTATTCAGTGGCGTCGTCGTCGTAGTTAATCATCATTGTCTTGTGCAGCACTTGAAAAATGACAGCCGTCGACCACCCAAATAATAGCGCACCATTCATCGCCGTTATCGGACCAAGCAACCGCCAGCCCTCTACCGGTACCACGTCACCATAGCCAAGTGTTGCGTAGTTCACGAATGCGAAATACACGAGGTTTGTGCCAGCCGGCGCAGCGTCGACAATCGAGTAGGCCAGCGACCAAACAAACACCTCAAGCACATGCGCGGCCATCAAGACCGAAACAGTTGCAACCATAGCGGCGATCAGGCGTAGCGAGGGGTGGCTTCTTTTTTTGTGCCCGATGCTCGTGCTACGCGCACCACCACGGTCATCACCAACGCATGTATTATAATGTTACAAACACTGACGATACCGCCTACCAGAAATTGGATCAGCATGACTTTCACGACCTTGTAAAATCGACCGGGTGCCTGCACGCAAGGTCCAAATTACCATAGGTCAGTTTGAAAACGTGAGGGAGTCACGTCAACTCAGATATGTCCGCTTTGGGTCAAAAGCAGACATGTGCGGTGCAAAACGACATGTCCGCTAAGTGCCAATAGCAGACATACGGCATATTGATCCGCACAAACAGAAAGACCGCCTCGCGGCGGTCTCTCATAAACCTGATCAGGTGATCGTGCTTTACATTCCACCAAATCGATAGTTCAGGCCCACCCGTATCTCGCTATGATGCGAGATGTCGAGCGACGCTGCGGTCAGGTAGAGATACTCAAGTTTCGCGCTTATGTTGGGAGTAATTCCATACTCCACCCCGGCTCCCAGCGCTGCGCCAACCTGCTTGTTTGTGCCCGCGCAGTTGACAATTCCGAACGTTCCACAATTCCCGCCCAGCAAGGGAGTGAATGTCGTTTTAGTGCCCAACAGTGCGAGACCGCCCGTCGCATAAAACAGCCAATTGTCATTGGCGTAACCGAGCCGTGCCCTCGCGGTTGCTTCCCAATCGATTTTCGTCTGCGCGTTAACAGCACCGCCGACCGGAACGCCACCTGTGGTAGGAGTAAACGTTGCGGAGCCTTTCAGGCCGGCCCAATCAAGGTCGGCTTCAAAGCCCATGACGACATGGCCGGATTGAATTTGTGCACCCGCAGTCCCACCAAAGACGCCGCCGGAGAAGTCCACGGAGTCACCATCAAAACGATTCGTGATTAAATTGAGCGGGTCTTGTTTTCCCCACCCGCCGCCGCCATTCAAGCCGACATAAATTCCGGTCCAATTGTAGACTGGCGTTGGAGCCAACAATGGCGAAGCGACGGGCCGCTGCGGCAAGTCCGCCGCCAAAGCAGTCTGAGCAAGCATGACCGTTAGCGCCGCGGCGGCGAGGAGTGCTGATCTAGTTCGCAGCATGGTTTTCCCCCTTCGGTTAAATCATCGTGCTCGAAGTAGCACAGAACTTCGAGCCGACTTTCACGTTGCCGTGCGTGTCGGAAATTTTTCGGTTGGTGTTGCACTATGGCAACGTAAAAGCAGCGTAAACGGGTTGGAGGATGTCGGCTTTGTGCCAAAAGTAGACACATCAATAGACACGGCTACTTTGTGCCATGAACTCCCTGAGCCAACGGTTCGCATTTTTTTGTATAAAATGCGGTTGCGGCCCCTGCTATTAACGGAGCGTGCTGACCAGTTTACTGGCCACAACGTGCCGTGGACGACCCGCATGAAATCGCCAAACGTCAAACACAGTGTCTTCATCTACGGGCGGAAGACAAGCGTGACTCTTGAAAAGGAATTTTGGCATGAATTAATAAGAATCGCAGCTGCTAAACGCATAGACGTGGGTGCGCTTATAGAACAGATCAATCGGCACCCCCTTCGGCGTCAGAGGTTCAATCTTTCATCTGCAATTCGTATATTCGTCTTCAACCATATTCTATCCTATAAGAGTATACGCAATCAGAGTCGTCGCGAAGGTGCGACGCGCAAGCGCGCTGTCTTAGGTCGCCGGTAGCGAAGATTCCAGGCAAGGAATGCGATGTCCGATTTGCATCGAGGTGAAAGAGGTGGGATTTCCAAACCTCGATCGCTTTGCATATCTCCGAAACCTCGGAATCCCTTTGCCAAACTATCGAACGTCGGCGCTGGTTCTGCCTAAAAAACGGCAGCTCCGATAATGACAATTATCTTTCGACCAGCTGATGCAAGCTCCGTCAGTAGGTTCATTTTTTAATGCCAACATTCGGAATGTTTATGCGTGTTCACGTGAGTGAGGGGTCGTTGCTACATCTTAGCCTCCGATAATCCAGTTTATCGGAAGCAGAGACCTTGCAAGCGCGTCGACTATTTTCCGTCGTCTTGCGGATTTCTGACAAAACATTTCCTCTTCGCCCGTAAACTGCCCCCTTCACTTAATGTCCTTTTTACCTCAAAAGCCCTATCCGCCCAATTCAGGCACGGAACAATCTATCGTCCCACCTATTGTCTCTAGAAGAGAATTGGAGTGAATCGTATGGGCAAAATGAGCGCTATTATTTTGTTGGCCGCGATCATGGCTCCGTTCCCTGCGATGGCGTACACTCAAGCGGATGCTGATGCATGTACGCCCGATGCGATGCGGCTTTGCCAAAACGCAATTCCGGATCCGGGCCGCGTGGCTCAATGTCTTATTGAAAAAAAACAGCAACTGAGCCCGGCGTGCACCAGCGTGTTCAATCGGCCTCGTGACGCAAGTGTCGTCCGAGAACAGCCGGTGAAGCCTCAAATGACCAATTACTGATCGAGATAATTCGAACTCGACATGCGCAAAGTCCACTTGCGAGGACCGAGCATCGGAGCAATTTATTAGCTCCGATAACTCTTGTTATCGGAACCAAAATCAAAGCCTCTGCAGAGACTACATGTGCATGTCCGCTTTACCCTCGAAAGCAGACATGTGCAGCCCACAAGCCGATGTCGGCTAAGTGCCAGCAGCAGACATACAGTCTCAAACCGACGGCCAAAATCTTTAGCGCGTGTGCTTTTATCGTCACACCTCCCGCAAATCCTTTACAACCGCAAGGCGGCATTCACCCGGATTTTTCCAATCCATTGATAAACACTAACAATATAGCCTGCACGGTGGTTAGGCGTGTGGCTCCGGGGATGGGTTTAAGGCGATTGCTGATCGAACGCCTAAAGCTTCGGCTTGTGCACGGAATTATGTTGGACCATTGTTTTACCAGCGGCTCGAGGCTACTCGGCTTTTCGGTCAAGTTTTTTAGTGGGGGCGTCAAACATGAAATTGAAGCGGCACCTACTTGCGAGCGTCTTCTGGATTGTACCGTTCGCCGCGAGCGCTGCGGATTTGCCGGTGAAAGCGTCGCCACCACCGGTGGTGCAACCAATACCTTTTACGTGGACTGGCTTCTACGTCGGTTTGTCCGCTGGCGGAATTGGTCAGGGCGCAACGCAGACCGACTTGGACGGCGATCCTCGGTTGGGGTTTGCTCCCGGCACTGCGCGTTCGGTCAAGGGCGCAGGAGGCCTCTTTGGTATAAACGTCGGCTACAATTATCAATTTGCGCCCAATTGGGTGCTCGGCATTGAAGCTGACATCGCGGCCTCGTCCCTGAACAAAACCAACAACGAATTCGTGGCCTTTAGTGGATGCAATTTTGGTTTTAAATCTAAGTTGAACAGCCTTGGCACTGTGCGCGGCCGCATTGGCTACGCCTTCAATCGCACGCTCATCTATGGAACGGGCGGTTTTGCGTATGGGCGCGTCCAAAACAGCGTGAACAACGATTCTGGTGAATCGAGCCAACAATACTCTTCAGATAAAGTGAGATACGGCTGGACTGCGGGTGGTGGCGTAGAATATGCCCTTACGAACAATTGGACGATCCGCGGCGAAGTTCTCTACGTCGATCTTGGCACCGAGACCGCTGCAAATGGTTCTGGGTGCCGCTTTGGCTTTAAGAACACCTACACCCTCGGTCGTATTGGAATGAACTATAAATTCTAGACCGCGCACTCGAGCGTCTTTCGATCGAACCGTTTGAGAAGCCGGGTGCCAAGCCCGGCTTCGTTTCTTTCCAGGGCCGCGCGAGCGCAACGCGTGTTTGCCCCGAATGCTTGCTTTGGGTCATTAGCGGACATCCCGGCGTCAAATGCCAAAACACTGGCTCGAAATGACAAGACCGAGCCGGGGGCCAATTGTTTTAAACAGCGATCAAAATAACAACGGGAGGCTGCCACGAAAGGCGAGAAAGATATCCCCGCGCTTTTAGAATTGTTGAAAATGGAAGCCGCGCAATGGCCACATCATGAACCTAGCGGGGTTTCAGAAAGCGAACTATTCCGCCGCGATCAAACCTTGTTTGAAATGTGGCCGGAAGCCTGCCGACGCACCGGCGTCGGAAGGCGTGAATTTCCGCCAGAAGTAATCAAACTCTGGAAACAAAGATTAGGCGGGGCGAATTGAAAGGTCTGCGCGGCACCGCCCCGAACCCGGTAGACAACTAGAGCCGGATGTCCGCTTTGGGTCAAAAGCAGACATGTGCAGCGCACAAGTTGATGTCCGCTAAGTGCCAATAGCGACATGCACGAAATAATGCGTTGGAATAGAAAAGACCGCCAACGCGGCGGCCTTCCCCCAACCACATTCAAACTATCTAGGCCGTCGCGATTGCCTTCCGCTTCCTGCGCCAGCCGAAGAAGCCAAGCACTCCAGCACCGCTTGCGAAGAGCGGGAGCGCGGCAGGAAGCGGCGTTGTCGCGTCCGTGGTAATCCCATTCACTTGAGCGAGGTCACCGTTAGCGTCGATCAACAACAGGCCGAAGTCGCTAGCAACTACGCCTGGAGTAAAATGAAATTTATCGACAGTCATTCCCGGCCCTATGTAGTTGGCCAAATTGACGGTGATCAAAACCGGGTTGTTGATATCCGAGAGATCGGCGTCGCCAGTCGCGTATGCAAATGCTGAAACCGGAATGCTTTGTCCGAAGTCCAATTGCGTGACAACCCCACTCCAATTTGTAAACGTGCTCGTTGCGGTAGCGCCGCTAACGGCGGCTGGGTTGGACACACCAAATCCCCAGATATACCAGGCGGTGGAGAGGTTAGAGACGGTGTACTGCCCAGGGCTTTCTGAAATTTGAAAGTCGTCGGGGTTTGGAGGATTTACGGTGCTCGTGGCATAGACCGGCGTCACAAAACTTAAGCCGATGCACGCAGCGGCAAACACAAACGATCGAGTTGTTGGATTCATAGTGGTGGCCCCTAAAAAAATGACGCTTAGCCGCGGGGCCACAAAGCCGGGCTAAACGATCCCCGAAGTAATACTCGACTACCTCCTATCCTCGCGTCAATAGCGCCGACGAGGACGATTCAAATTCGACAGTTCAGGGGGTGTGTGGACTATGCCAGATCACCGACCGGGTTCGCTCCGCCCTGGCATGATGATGACGCGAAATAGCCGCGCGAACCGCGTAACCGGCGGCAAAGCCTAAGCCAAAAACAATGCAGACAATGGTTACAATTTCCACGCCCATTTTTCGAAACTACTACCAGATTGGTATTTTTTAAAGGCAGCACTTACGTCTCCTGCGCCAGCCAAGCGCACCGCGGCCGGTGATTTTCAGTTACGGTGTCCGCTTTGGGTCATTAGCGGACGTCGCAGGTTTAGTGTCAGTCGAAATGATAATTTACCCCCACGCGGACAATGTGGCCGTCGAAGCGAGTCGTCGCCTGGACGGCGTTCGTGAAGAACGCAGGGTTCGGGGGTTGAGCGCCAGCAGGCGTAAACGGGGCGACGAGCACGCCGCCGCTGTATGTCACGTTACCGAGGTCGTAATAAAGATATTCGACCTTCGCGCTCCAATTCGACCCGAACATCCATTCGAAGCCGGCGCCCACCGTCCAGCCCGCTCGCGTCTCGGCAAAATTGCCAGCTGACGCCCACGTGGTCACAAGGGTCCCGCCGGTCTCTCCAGTAAGATTTTGGGAAACACTTGTGTTCGATATAACGCGGCCGTAGGCGAGACCGCCGGTCGCATAGGCGAGGAGCGTCGGCTTCACGAGATACCCTAAACGGCCGCGCACCGTGCCGAGGTAGTCTATGCTTTTATTAACTGTCAGCGACGTGCCTATAAAATTATTGCTATTCGATGGGTCCACGGGCGGCGAGAACCCTGGAATTCCGATGAAGGTCGTGGCCGATGCGCTGTGGCCGCTTCCCCCGACGCTCTGAATATCCGCCTCGACGCCGGCGATGAAGCTGTTGGACAGTTGATAACCATAGCCGATCTGAGCGCCACCAATGAACCCATCGCTGTTCACGGGCCAAACGCCACTCGCGCCTGCTGCCGATGTGGCCGCGGATACAACAGGGCCGTCACACTGCAACGGATTACAGAACTGGAGATTGCTCACGTTAGTGCTGACCGAGTTGCTTTGGCCCCGCGTATAACCCGCGTTCACGCCAACATAGAAGCCGGTCCATTTGATGGCATGAGCGGTCTGCTCGGGCGGAGCCGCGAGTGACTCGCGCGGAGGAATCGCCGCAATCGCTAGTGCGGTAAGTACGAATGCAGCCAAAACGGCGCGCATAATTTTCCTCTCCTCCAAAGCAAATCTAGCGCTCAATGCGGTGTCACATCGCTCTCAAGCGCCGTGTCTCTTGGTCAAGCGTGTCAATTTTCTCGTCGAGCCGCGCCATCTTCGCTTTTGGCGCATTTGCGCTGCTCAGCTTTCGAGCGCTTGGTCGACGGAGAGTTTGGTTATCTCAGCCACGGTAAGATCCTCTCCCGTCGTAGAAAGAACTCCTCTAACTTATAGTCGCGGCTTCTGGCTCAACAATTGTTGACCTAAATCAATACGGCGCGCTTTGGGTCATTAGCAGACATGTGCAGTGCAAATGGCATGTCCGCTTTGTGCCAATAGCGGAGATTGAGCGCACAAAAGAAAGACCGCCTCGCGGCGGTCTCTCCCGAAACCAAATCGTCGTCGGATCAGGCAGCGCGTGCTGCTTTATTCTTCCTGCGCCAACCGAGAAGGCCCAGGGCGCCGAGGCCGGTGGCGAACAGGGGTAAGGCGCCGGGCAGCGGGGTTTCCGGGGCCGCAGCGAATACCTCGATGCAGCCCAAACTCGTCGGGCAAGGGTTCAACGCTTCGGTGCCGGCGAGCGCAACGAACACATCGCCGGTGAGTGGATCCACCGTGATCGAATGCGCACTTGTGGTCTCCGGCAGATTGACGGTCTGCAAAACGTCGCCATTTTCGTCGAGCACGGCGAAGAACCGAGTCGAGTTGGAGCCATTATTGCCGGTGACGTAGAACTTCTTTGTCGTCGGATCGTACCACAGCTCGTCCGTACCACTGAGCCCGGGGATCGTCTTGATAAGCGTGCCGTCGGGCTTGAGCAGGATCGCCTGCGTCCCAACATTGCCGCACCCAACTAACATGTTGCCGCCCCCACCAACGGCGAGTCCGGCTGGCGAGCACGACCCGATGCCCAAGTTTCCGAAATTGATCGTGTTCAGAACAGCGCCAGTGGTGCTGATCTGGGAGACGCCACCTGGGTTATTGGACCCGGCCAACGCTGGAATAGAAACGAAGAACGTGCCGGTGGTCGAATTCCATGCCGACTGCTCCATGCCGCCGAGCGCGATCCCTCCCTGGGTTATGGGGACGGTGATGGGGCCGAGGGAGACAGCGACCGGTGGGTGTCCGCCGGTCGTGGAGAAAAGAGTTGCATATGCCGGCGCGTCCGCGTTGTTAGCGGCAAGGACCTGCTGCGTCAGCGGGGAGTAAGCCATCTCGTCGACCCGGAAGGCGCCGCCGGTTGAGAGCGACTGAACCAAGGTCGGCGCAGCCGGATTGGTCGCGTTGAATACCTTGAGCGTGCTGTTGCCGTCACCGGCGTAAAGGGTTGTGACCCCTCCCGAGGAGACCGTCAAAACGCCATCCGCGCCGGAAAGTGAAGTTGTCGCCTGCTGCCCGGTGAACCCGGTCGCACGGCCGAGAAACGTCAGGCTGGATCCTGAAAAGATATCGACACTGGCGTTAGACCGATCGGCGATAAAGATGTTCCCGGTCACCGGGTCGGCGAAGCTGATGTCGAATGAAGAGAACGCCCCGCCCGGCTGCACATTTGCCGCGTCCGCAGGGACGGGAATAAACGTCAAGGGTACAAGAGTCTCCGCGACGGCCGAGACCGGCGCAACCCCAATACATAATCCTGCTACTGCAGCTGACGCCAACGCTGCCGAACAACACTTCATGGCCCACCTCCCAAGAACAGAAAGCAGCGCCACCCAGCCAAACTAAACCCTCGCGCCGAAAACGGGAGCGCATCAAGCGATATTTTTTATTTTGGCGGGGGAACCATGTATCCCGCTACCTAACTAATCTTTTTTTATATCCGCTTTACGCTAACACAGCAGACTTTCGTGACGCCCGCCTCGCCGCCGAGGACTACTTTGGGCTAAGCAGCGCAAACAGTCGGATTGAACGTCTGCTTGGTGCGAGATTCGACGACGAGTAAGACCAACGACCAAGCCGCGTCGTCGTTGTCGAATTTCCGAGCAAGCAGCCGATCAAGGATTGGTACAACGATTTCGGCTACCGGCCGCTGGTCACCAAACGACATTCGGCGGTGTGCAGCATCATGATCGTGGAGGAGTCCCCGTGAAACTTTATGTCCGCTTTGGGTCAAAAGCAGACATGTGCGGCGCAAAAGCCGATGTCCGCTAAGTGCCAATAGCGGACATTCCTTAGCTGGTTATTTGCTGACCTCGTCAGCCCGAGCGAGCAGCTTTGGCGGTACAGCTAAGCGGGCACCCGGGCAGACCTAAAGCACCAATGGATCAAATGGCGCGCCGGCGCATTGCGAAGAACTCTGGGAACTACCGGGCTATCTCACGACATTTGAAGCGCTAAGAACGTTAAACCCCTTTCGAGCATAGACCGACAGGTCTCGGTCGCCGCTCTCGTCTCGCTCGCAAGAGATTAGGTAATTGGTTTTACTCGACGAAAGGAGGTCCAACATCCTTGAAAACAAGTAAGCGGTGCGGTTCTTGCAATCGATTTTCACTATTACAGCATCATTTCCCGTATGCTTTTTGATTATCTCCAGCAGGTCAGAAAACTAAATCGTATCCACGTTGATCTCGACGTATTCAAAGTTCGCCTGTTGGGTAACGTTATTATCTGCGTAATTTGAACCTAGGATATTAAAATTCCCGAAGTTGTTCTCACCGTACTTCAGAATCGCCTTACGATCTGCATTGAAAACGACGGCTCGATCGATGATGTGGTAATGAATTTTTATGCCCCTCTTCAATAAATAATCGTGAAAGTTAAAGTACACGAACTTAAGAGGTGACGGATCGATCCCATAATAGTGAATTACAGAAACAGGAAAATTCGTCTTCATAATGTAATACATGGCGTAATAGAAAACAAAACCGTGATTTCTGCCAATATCCAAAAAGAATAATTCTTTGGCCGACCTTACAGCGTCAATGAAGTTTCTAATGTTATATTGGTCGTTCACGAAACTCTGGCAAAATACGCGAAAGCTAATGTCAAACTTCGTATTCGTTATTCCAAACACATGCTTATGAAACCAGTAAAATCTCAATCGCTCCGGCAGCTCCTTAAACACTTGCTTATACCGACGACACCGACTGACGATTATTCCGCTGACACCCTTCTCGGCAAGTCTTCGACGGTAGTGAGAAAGAGGCTTTAACATCGCTGATGTCCCGCAGCGTTATTGGCAAACATCGCTCCTAATTTTCTTATTTTTCCAGGGCGCTGCATAGGGCCTACCGGCAGCATTGAGCCGACCGAGTCGCTGCATCGCATATCCGCTTTGGGTCAAAAGCGGACATATGCAGTGCAAAAGGCGATGTCCGCTTTGTGCCAATAGCGGACATCAGCCAGTGTTATTCGATCACCTCATTAGCCTGTGCGAGCCCTGATGGCGGCACGGTAAGACCAAGCGTCTTGGCGGTCTTGAGATTGATCGCCAACTCGAACTTGGTTGGCGCCTGCACCGGCAGGTCGCCCGGCTTCTCGCCCTTGAGAATACGATCAACGTAACCCGCCGCACGCCGGTATAAATCGACTTGGTCTGGTCCATAGGACATCAGGCCGCCGCTGGTGACGAAGTACCGAGTGGTATAGACCGCTGGCAGTCTGTGGCGCGCAGCTAGCGTAACTATCAGATCGCGGTGAGCTAGCGTTACTGGGCTGCCCAGCGTGACTAGGCCCCCGTTCGGCTGGCGAGCGAATGTGGTTATGCCGCGCTCGATCTCGTCAGCGCCACGAACATTGACTGCGCTGACATCCACGCGGAGCGACGGTGCCACGCCTTGCATTGCGCCGAGTTCGCCACTCGTGAAGGGCAAGGTGGGATCGCGAAGGACTGCCACTCGCGTAAGGTGAGGGGCAATTTCTTTCAGTAGCTCCAGCCATTTTGTGCTGATGCCATATTCGTAAAGAGCAAAACCGGTGATATTTCCATCCGGATGAGGCAGGCTCGCGACGAAGCCTTGGCCAACAGGGTCAGTGACTGCTGCAAATACGACCGGCACGGTGTGGCTTGCCTGCTGCAACGCCGCCGTGCTCGGGCTTGTTGAGGCCAGGATCACATCCGGCGCGATAGCGATCAGCTCTGCCGCATACTGGCGTCGGCGGGTGTTATCATCGGCCCAGCGGTAGTCGATCTGCAGGTTGCTGCCAGGCGTCCATCCTAGTTCCTGCAGGCCCTGCAGGAAGCCCGCGAGGCGCGATTGTCCTTCCGCATCGTCGGCGGGACCGGTCATGAGCACCCCGATACGCCGGACGCGTTCACCCTGCTGCGCGTGCGCCCCGAGCGGCCAGATAACCGCCGCACTACCGAGAAGGCTGATAAATTCCCGCCGTTTCATGTCCGCTTCCAGGCCGAAGGATGCAGCATTGTATCGGCTCAAACTAGCACACTATCAGGCGACGCTTGGCCGATGTCCGCTTTAGGTCAAAAGCAGACATGTGCGGCGCAAAAGCCGATGTCCGCTAAGTGCCAATAACGGACATCTCTACCGATACAAGATAAGAAACAGTTGCGCCGCTCCGGCGACTGCAATGCAGCTCAACATAAAAATGCGTATGCGAGAAACAAATATTCTGACCAGTCGATCGTTGGAACGTTTCAATCAGCCCGCGAGTTATTGGGCCGCCGACGTGCGAGCCAAGGTGTCGGCAAAAGTGTCCAGGGTCTGCCTTAAGCTGGTCTGACGCACCCCGTGTTTTAGCAGCATGCGCGCGGTCCGCCGCCGGAGAAGCCAAATGTTCGTCCTTGCGGGCATCGCCGTTCTTTCTCTTTGGACCATCGTGTATTTGGTCATGGGCCAACTGCCTGTCTTGGGCGCAGCTGCTTTAGCCGCCGCCGTCGGTGTGACTTATGGATTCGCGCTGGCGGGATCTGGTCGCGGAGACAATGAAACTTTCGAATGAAAGCGCTTCAGCGCCGATCGAGACTTGGGTCAGTAAACTCCAAACCTGTCAGTTAAAAGCCGCCATCAGGTGTCTTCCGGCAGATTCGAGAGCCACGTCCGCTTTAACGCCGAAAGCGGACGTGTGCAGCGCAGTCGTCCATGTCCGCTAAGTGCCAATAGCGGACATCAGTTCAAAACAGAGAGACTGCCGCGAGGCGGTCTCTCCGAAGTTCGATCGGATGTTTTGATCGGCTACTGCTTGAGCTTTCCGCTTCCTGCGCGAGCCTAAGAAGCCGAGCACACAGACAGCTCTTGCAAAGAGAAGTGCGGCGTTCCGCATTTCTAGCGGACCATTCGGACCTCTTTATTCAACTTGCGACCAATCCACTTTGATAATGAAATCGACTCGCGTGTGAGCCGACACGCGAGTTTCGATAATTTGGGTCGGCGATCAACTAACCAATATCCTCGGCGTTCCAGCATTAGTCGCTTATTTTTTGTGCCAATTGTCCAATTGGCATGGAAAATCATGGGCCCTACCCACCCGACCAAGATGTCCCTGTTAAGCCAAGACCTTTTCATATTTTGGCCATTGGCGAACAGTAACTCACTTAGGCCGTGAATTCGGTTAAGAACATCCACCGATTTGCTCACGAGTCCGTTAAACAATCTCTGATCGTGCTTCGTCGTTCCCGCCGCATGGAGGTTTTCTAACTGTTTTAGGAGATCAATTACAAATTGTGAATTTCGAAAACTCATAAAGCCGCAGCAAAACTCTGGAGGGAAAATTTCAACGCCTTCTGTTTGCATGGCAACTTCAAATCGGTCTAACGCCTCTCTAAGAAGTGGCAATGGATTTCGTAGCCAGACGACGTCCACGTCCGTATAGATCACTCTGGAAAACCCTTCCTCAAGAAGAAAACGGATGGCAATCCACTTGGAAGCCACAAACTCGCAAAACTCTAGTTTTTGGTAGTCAAAATACTTTGTCATCATCGAGTAATCACGGCTAGAAATGTTCTCCAGCAAAAGATACTCAATATTCTCAAACTGCGAAGTAACAGCCATAATCTCTTGAACGGCAGCAGTCGGTAGTGCAATGCAAATTGTGGTGTCGACTCCGCAGCGACGAATACTGGTGATCGTATTCTCGATAAATTCATTTAGGCCCGACGAAACGACGAAGAGAATAACTTCGTCGTTCGAATTGCGGGCCGATACCTGAAATTGACGCATCACACACCCCACTTCCGCCCGTGCGAATATTAAAGTGAAAACACGCAAAATACCTGAGAGTTTTCCACAATGGTAGGTTGGGCGTTTGCGGCTAATAGGGCGATGCGCAGGTGACGCGACAGTGCCCCGTGTCCGCTTTGGGTCAAAAGCAGACATGTGCAGCGCACAAGTTGATGTCAGCTAAGTGCCAATAGCGACATGGCCGAGCAAACTGCATGGCTGGTATTCCCGAACCTAGCTGAGAGCCATAAAACAGCCCAATGCATCGGCCATATGAAATTGGGAACTAAGGGGCTGATTTGCTAATAATTGGGAAGATCACACTCGCTTTCCTTGCGGTCTTTGGTCTCGTCGTTTTCTTGGCAGCACCTGCGACGACGCAAGAAAAATCAATTGTCGTCGCGTCAACAACATCAACACAAGACAGTGGCCTGTTTAATTACTTGTTGCCCCTCTTTACGCAGAAGTCGGGCATCACGGTGAATGTGCTGGCGCTGGGCACTGGCCAAGCGCTCGATACGGCCCGCCGTGGTGAAGCCGATGTCGTGCTCGTGCATGCCAAAGGGGCGGAGCAGAGGTTCGTCGCCGAAGGAGATGGCGTAAATCGCTTCCCCGTCATGTACAACGACTTCGTGCTGATTGGGCCGAAGAGCGATCCTGCCGGTATCAGAAACTTGAATGACGTCGCCAAAGCATTCAAGGCCATCAAGGACAAACAGGCGACTTTTATTTCACGCGGGGACCGCTCCGGCACGCATCTCGCCGAACTCACGATTTGGAACAAGGACGTCGGCATCGATATCGAGAAAGATCGGGGTCCTTGGTACATATCGATCGGCCAAGGTATGGATGCCACACTCCAAATGGCGGTCGCGAGCGATGGCTATGTGCTGTCCGACCGCGCCACCTGGGCCTATCTGAAAAACAAGAATGACCTTCAAGTTCTCGTCGAAGGTGACAGACGCATGTTCAACCAGTACGGCGTCATACCGGTGAACCCCGCCAAACATCCACAGGTCAAGCAGGACTTGGGCCAGCTATTTGTTAATTGGCTGATATCGCCGGAAGGTCAGAACGCAATCGCCGACTACAAGATCAATGGCGAGCAGTTGTTCTTTCCCAACGCGATTGATCCCAACGCCTAAGTTGATCGGCACCGTCTGTATGTCCGCTTTGGGTCAAAAGCAAACATTTGCAGTGCATCAACACATGTCCGCTTTACCCCCACGAGCGGACATTTGCAGTGCACTTCCAATGTCCGCTTTGTGCCAATAGCGGGCACTCGGAGAAACTCAATTTGTAGGTTGCTCGATTACCTCGTCGGCACTGGTGAGCAGTGACGCTGGAATGGTAAGGCCGAGCGCTTTAGCGGCCTTCAGATTGATCACCAGGTCAAACTTGGTTGGCAGTTGAACGGGTAAGCTGGCAGGCTTCGCGCCTTTGAGAATCTTGCCGGCGTAAATTCCTGCTCCCCGATGCGCCTCCGATGCGCTCGCCCCGTAACTGATCACCCCGCCGACGACCACAAACTCACGCGAAGCATAAATCGCTGGTACTTTGTAACGTGTCGCCAGGGCGACAATCTGATCATTCATCTCGCTGAACAATGGGTCGGCAGCAACGAGGAGCGCGTCCATCTTTAAGCTGGACAAGGCCGTGAAAGCGCCTTCTAGGTCGCGTTCGCTGCGAACGTTTTGAATTGAGATCTTTTGTCCGAGTGCGCTGGCGGCCGTTTCGATGCCATCCAATTGGCGGTCGGTATCCGGATAATCCTCGTTCGCCAACACGCCGATCATTGTGCTTTTGGGCACCAACTCACACAGCAACCCCAGCCGCTTTGCCTCCAGCGCCGGAGCAATCAGACTCATGCCGGTAACGTTCCCGCCCGGATTGTTGAGACTGTCGACAAGCCCAATAGTGACGGGGTCACCGTTGATGACAAAAATGATGGGAATTTTGCTAGTGGCTGCTTTTGCCGCAAGCGCTGAGGGTTCACCGCCTAAAGTAACGATCACCGTCGCCGGACGGTTGACCAGATCGGCCGCCAATGCCGGCAGTCGACCGTGTTTGCCATGCGCCCAACGGTACTCAATCGCTACGCTTTGGCCCTCGATGAAGCCTGATTCGTTCAGACCGGCACGCAACGCATCCAAAATGCGGGTTGATTCATCAGCTGAAGTACTGCCGAGCACTCCGATGACGGGCACCCGTTTCGGCTGCGCACGCGCAGCAAACGGGGATACAGCGAGCGCGCCGCTGGTAAGAAATGAAATGAACTCCCGCCGCCTCAAGTCCGCCTCCAAGGCTTAGGACAAGGCATTGAACAGAGACAGACTAGCACATTGTAAGTAGCCTGCCCAAGGGCAGCCGATGTCCGCTTTGGGTCATTAGCGAACATGGGCGCAAGTCGCCCGCATGGTCAACCAGATGGTCGACAAAGATCTTGTAACAGCCCTGCTCGCTGACCTTAGCGCCGACGATCGCATCAACCTGGTGATGATCGTGGGCGAGATGCAAACCGCATTGGCAGTGTCTCAAATTCATTTGGAGGACCAGGTCACGGTCGACTTGCAGGAACAAAAATATAAGCTCCGGTGCCAATCCGGTGCCAATTTCAATTCTGTGTGTTAGGAAATGCCGATAATGCCGGGTTAGCTCAGCGGTAGAGCAGCGGTTTTGTAAACCGTTGGTCGGGGGTTCAATTCCCTCACCCGGCACCGTAATTAGGCGTCTGAACCAGCAAAATTATCCAGAAAATCGACCTCCCCGGTCCAGAGGACCTTGTTCGCCGCTCGCGGACTGTGGCACACTGGAGCGTTGGTAATACTTCGGAGATCTAGCATGCCTCAGGGCACCGTAAAGTGGTTCAATCCGACGAAGGGCTATGGCTTCATCCAGCCCCAAGAAGGTGGGAAGGATGTGTTCGTGCATATTTCGGCGGTCGAACGCGCCGGACTTAGCACACTGAACGAAGGGCAGACCGTTCAGTTTGAACTCGTCGAGAATCGCGGAAAGACATCCGCCGAGAACCTCAAGGTTAAGTGACCTCGACGCCCGAGGCTACTTTCGACCGTTCTGTCTGGATCTGGCGCCGCCGAGCTGTTTGAGCCCGGTGGATGGGCGCACGCTTGTGCCTCGTCAAACGGGCGCGGCACGCTAGCGCGTGAGTTTCTCCAGTTCGGGGAACGGCGCAAAAGCGACGTCCTTGCAAAGCTCACGAACCTCCCTCGGCGTATCGAGGAAACGATCGAGCTTGCCCGAAACGTAAGTTGCCGCGCCGTCTTTCGACCCCTGATATTTTCCGTCGGTATTGCGCGCGTTGTAGCGCACGCACGCAACGTAACGGTCCCCGGGGCCGATATATTTTAGCTGCGGCTGCGAGACGCCCGCGTCGCGTATATGCGACGGATCGTTGAGATACGTATGAAGGAACGCTAGCAGGTCTTGCCGGTATTTTTCCGGAAAAACATTCTGTGCGTCCCAATTCGCCTTCAATTCGGAGGAGCTCGGCCCAACCTCGGTCGCGCAGCCCCCCAGCAACGCCGTTGCAAGAGCGGCTACTAACAGCACGAGTTGTCGCATCCGCGAATTCCGCATTCGCTGTATCCCCTGCCCCAGCTGGATCATAGCGATTGGTGAGCGAACGGCCAGAGAGGCCGATGCGCTATCTGCCGAATAAATCGCCATGTACGGTGTTCCTGAATGAGAGCCCGCCCAAAAACCGCCTTGGCCACCTGAGACACGGGAGATCATGCGCACAATTTCCCGCCGCGTTTTTTTGACCGAAACTGCGATTGCGGCTGGTGCGGCGGCGTTGCCGCTGCCGGCCGTCGCGATTCCGGCGGCCAATATTCAAGGGCCCGGAGTCTATCGGTACAATCTCGGCAGCTATCAGGTCACTGCTCTGTTCGACGGTACTTGGTATTTACCGATCGATGACAAGTTCGTGCGCAATGCCAGCAGCGCGGAGGTAAATCAAGCGCTCGCCGCGGCATTCCTTCCGCCGAGCGTCCTGCCAATATCGTTCACGGCGCTGATGGTGAACACAGGCTCAAAGCTCGTGCTCATCGATACTGGCACCGCCGGCCAAATCACCGACACCGCCGGCTGCATGCTCGACAACATCAGGGTCGCGGGTGTCGACCCGAAGGCAGTCGACACAATTCTGATTTCACATTTCCATCCCGATCATATCGACGGTCTCAAGACGAAAGATGGCGAAAAAGTTTTTCCGAACGCCGAAATTCTGGTCCCTGAGCCGGAATGGGCTTTTTGGATGGACGATGCCAAAATGGGAACGGCGGAAGGTGCAGTGAAACGCTATTTCCTCAATGCACGCCGCATCTTTAGCGACATCGCCAAGGACGTTCGGCATTTTACGCCAGGTGACGAAGTTGCGCCCGGCATAGTGTCGGTCCCCGCATATGGCCACACTCCCGGGCACACGGCTTTCGCAATCCATTCCGGCACCGAATCAATGCTGGCGATGGGCGATACAGTCCGCAACCCGTACCTTTTCGCGCGACATCCCGATTGGCAGCCGACCTTTGATATGGATGGCCCGCAAGCGGTACAGGCACGCCGCCAGATGCTCGATCGAGCTGTGTCTGACCGGATGCTCGTCGAAGCGTATCACTTCCCCTTTCCCGCCTGCGGACACATGGTCAAGACGGCGGATGGTTATGAGCTCGTGCCGGTCGAGTGGCAGCCTTTGACAGCCAAATGACCGCTTTGAGGCAAGGCGCGACCGGCACCCGTTGCGGCGGCAGCCGAAGCGCTCTCGTCAGCTAAAATGTTGCCCCTGCTCGAACCGAGAATGTCCGGCCCGGCTGCGGATAAGCGGCGAAAAAACCCTGAGTGAACGCACTCGCGATAGCGTAATCGTAATAGTTGGCGTTGAGGAGATTTTGAACTGCGAGCGACCAGAAGAAACGGTCATACTGGCCGCCAATTTTTGCATCGACTGTCGCAACCGCTGGAATGACTGGCTGTACATTGGCCTGGTCATTGTCCATGCGGCGCTCACCCAATAAACGGGCGGTCACATCGAGAACGAGCATATTTTTCCAAATATTCCAGGTTGCGCCTGCGTAGCCCGACCAGGGTGACACGAGCGGGATCTCGTTGCCCGCAAATGGCCCATCGCGGAACGTCGCGCGCGTATACGCAAATCCCCCCCGCAAACGAACGTCATTTGAAAGTTGATACGTTGCACTGTTCTCCCAGCCAATGCGCTGAGTGGGATCAAGATTTACATCGACAAATAGCGCGGGAATAAAATGGATCTCATTTTTGAGCTCCATGATGTAGGCGCTCGACTGGAAGTTGAAGCTGCCCCATGTGAAGCGGACTCCGTTTTCCGCGTCGTACGACGTCTGTGTTTTTAGATTCAGATTGGCCGGCGCAACGAACCCGAACGGATTGCCCGCGCCGACACGTTCGTCCGCATTCGGCAGGCGGAACGCGTGCGCGACCCTGCCAAACAAAGCAAACGCAGGGCTAATGCGATAATCGTAACCGATGTGCGCGGCATATTGCCATTCGCGCATGTTAACAGGAAGCGCCTGCGGATTGGTGGCGTAAAATCCGGCATTCGGATCGACCCCCGCGTTATAAGCATCATCACCCTTCACCAAATTATTCTGCAGGCGACCGCCAAACGAAATGTCCAGCGCCGGCGTTACCGACGTTGTGTTCATCGCGTAAATAGAAGCCGTCATTTGTTGGATACTGTAGCGATGAATATCCGGGAGGCCCGGAGCTTGCGGCCGGTCCGAATCATATTGGGTATTGTAAACGTCGATGCCGGTCAGCAGATGGTTCGGAACGCCAAACAGTTGGTGCTGCGCGTCAAACCGCGGCGTCACCGATGAGGTCGTCATCACTGTGTTGACGTAGTTGGCGGGCACCGCGGTCGTAGGATCGAACGAAAAGCTCGGGCTGTTGAAGTAGTTGTAGAACTGGCTCTGCTGATTTTTTCGCCGCACACCGCCATCGACAATGAGGTCGAGGCCAGGCCCGAACGTGTGGGTCGCGCCGGTCGTCACGCTGAAATCCTGTTTGTGGGCCCAATCGAGTGGCGTCACTGAGGCGCGTGGAGTGTCCAGCGTGATCGGGTACACCAGCGTCAAATTCTGGAGGGCCCCGGGCAGATTTTGCCGCTGCCCGTCGGCCGTTATATTGAGATAAGCGCTCCAATCGAGCGTCCTGTAGCTCAAATTGCCGACACCATTTTGCTGGCGTAACTCGCTGTTTTGGCGATAGCCGGACGACGTCACGATGTTGCCGAACACCGCCGTGGACCAAGGGCCGGATGAACCGCCGGCGGAGACGCGGCCTTCCCCAAAACCGTAAGAGCCGATGGCGCCCTCGACGCGGCCCGCAAATGGCGCCTGCGACGCGGTCTTCGTCACGATATTGATGACACCGCCGATTGCGCCATCGCCGTAGAGGACAGCACCGCTATTGCCCCTGGTGATTTCGACGCGTTCGATGCTGTTGAGAGGGATCGTGGAAAAGTCGAACCCCTGAAGGTCGAAATCCTGATAGCGTCTGCCATTCACCAAAATGAGGACGTTCGATTGCGCAAATGCGCCGAACCCGCGCAGGTCCACCATGACCTGGGTGCCGGTCGGCCCACCCGATAGATGCGTGACCTGAACGCCGACTTGTTGTCCCAAAATATCGGGCAAGGATTGCACCGGCGAGCGCTCGATATCCTGCGCCGTGATCACGCTCGTCGACGTACCGACAATGCCGGTACTGCCGGTCCTGCTGGAGGTAACATCGATCGGCGGCAGAACCAGCGCGTTGTTTTGCGCCGCTGCGCTTTGCGAGTACAAAATTGCAAACGCCAGTATGGCGCCGCACCTGCCTATCCTAAGTCCCATGACATAACGTTCCTTCGTTTGCGCCCGCACTCAGCGGACGCATCGGGTGAAGACCAAGCCCGACGCGAAGGACGCAGCGAGATACCCATGCAACGGTGCGCGGGTCTCACGTGCGGAATGTCGTGGGAGATATCACTCTCACGGCCTTCGCACCGGCATTGCCGTCACCGCTGCGAAAGACCGCTCCGTATGGACTCCCCGTCCACCGGTTGGGTGACCGTGCTGGCAGGTCTCCTGGCTCGCGGGTCGTTGCCTCATGGTCCAGCCTTCCCAGTTTCCCAGTGGCCGAATTGGACTTGAGGCTCGCCGCTCACAGTTGCGGGGGCAGCCACGGATGCCTTCGAATTCAAATGCTCGAATTCGAAGTGTCCGTGTTCCCTCTTTCGTCCCCGGAATCGCCGGGGAACCAGCACGGTAAAATGTTCTCTTGAACGCCAAGGCGAGTCAAGCGGCCCTCCCCGAACGCTTCTTTGGAGGGAGGCTTCACGATCGCGTTATTGTTTGTTTTAAAGGACTAAGCCCCCATCACGGATTGTTTTTCTCATATCCGCCGGTTTTGTCGTATCGTCCCAGGCAGAGTCGGTATTTTGCAGGAGAGCTTCCGCCATGACTTTCACCAAAGTCCTTCGTCACGCAGGTGTCTTCGCCGCCGCGGCACTGCTCGTGACAGCGATCAGTTTCAAGCCAGTGGCGGTCTACGCCATGGGCACCGACAACCCACCGCCCTCCGATGACAGCAAAAAGAAAAAGAAGAAGAACGATAACAACGTCATCGAACAACAACAGCAGCAACTGGCGCAGGAAAAATTCTTGCGTGACTATCGCGCCGCGCGCGCGATGATCCTTGATGGCAACTATCAGGGCGGCATCACCGCGATGCACGCACTCGGCCACGACGAGCATCCGGACGTCGCCAACTACATCGGATATTCCTATCGCAAGCTCGGCGACTACAACGACTCCAAGGTCTGGTACGAGAAAGCGCTCGCCGCCGATCCTAACCACGTGCGGACATGGTCCTACTACGGCATGTGGCAAATGGAGCAGGGCAACCGTCTAAAAGCACTGGACGACCTGCAAAAGGTGCAGCTGATCTGCGGCAACACTACCTGCGAAGAATATCGTCAGCTGAAAGAGGTGATCGACGGCAAGGCGACCTATTAAGGTCGAGAGCCAGAGCGCCTCATTGATGTCATGCCCGGCCTCGTGCCGGGCATGATGCTATTTGGACGTCTCTCCAACGATCCATGCGTGGTAGTCGGGGTCCAGGGTTTCCACCGGCAAATCCATGATGGCGGGCGTTGTATAGCTGTGGAGCTCTTTCACGGCCTTATGGACGGATTCGGCCATCGATGCGCGGGTTTTGACAAGCATAACCACCTCATCGGCCCGCTCTAGTTTGCCCTGCCACCAATAGTGCGAGATCATTCCCGGCAGGATATTCACACAGGCGGCCAGCCGCCGCTCTACAATGGTGCGTCCCGCGCGCTCCGCCTCGACAATTGACGGCCAAGTCGTATAGACGAGCACCGCGCGTTCCATCGTCAGGTCCCCAAATGAGCCCGCCGCTCAAAAGTTTCAAACACATCGCCTTCGTGGCCAGCCAGACGCCGGAGGCACGGGAAGCTTACGCCAAGCTCGAAAAGCGTTACGGCAATACCGATCCCGCCAAAGCCGATGTGATTGTCGCGCTCGGCGGCGATGGCTTGATGTTGCAGACCCTGCACAAGTTCATGAATTCCGGCAAGCCGATCTACGGGATGCACCGTGGGACGGTCGGGTTTCTGATGAACGAATTCGTCGAAGAGCATTTGGCCGAACGGCTCGCCGCGGCACATATCACCGTCATCCACCCTCTGGTGATGCAAGCGCGCGACGCGCAAGGGCGAACCCACGAACATCGCGCCATCAACGAAGTTTCGTTGTTCCGCCAGAGCGCACAAGCCGCACATTTGCGCATCCTGATCGACGGTCAGGAGCGACTGACCGAACTCGTTTCCGACGGTGTGCTGGTGGCAACACCGGCAGGCTCCACCGCCTATAATCTGTCAGCTCAGGGGCCGATCATCCCGATCAATGCTCCGCTGCTTGCGCTGACGCCCATTAGTCCATTCCGCCCTCGGCGATGGCGCGGCGCATTGCTGCCCACCAAGGCAAAGGTCACAATCGAAGTTATGGAGGCTGACAAGCGGCCGGTTGCTGCTGTCGCCGACCACGATGAAGTGCGGTCGGTTCGCAATGTCAACATCGAGATGGATCACAAAATATCGATCAACATGTTGTTCGACCCAGGCCACAACCTCGACGAACGCATTTTGCGCGAGCAGTTCGGTTTCTAGGAGCGCGCTTGCCTAAAACATTCGACTTTTCGGTGAACGGCAAAAGCGTGAGCGTGTCACTCGACAACGAGGAGACACCGCTTCTCGGCGTGCTGCGCAACGAGCTTGGTCTGCTTGGCACGCGCTTTGGCTGCGGGCTCGAACAATGCGGGTGCTGCATGGTGCTGATCGATGGCACGCCTGAAAAATGCTGCACAAAGCCGGTGTGGAGCGTCGCTGGAAAACAAGTGGTCACGGTGGAGGGTTTGGGGAGTGCCGAACGTCCCCATCCATTGCAACGAGCCTTTCTCGATGAGCAGGCCGGCCAGTGCGGCTATTGCCTCGCCGGGATTTTGATTTCAGCCAAGGCGCTTCTCGACAAGAATCCACAGCCGTCACGCGAGGAAATTGCGCAAGCGCTGGACGGAAACATCTGCCGCTGCGGGTCACACAACCGCATCATGCGTGCGGTAGAAAAAGCGGCGGCGGTCATGCGCGCAGGAGCGAGACAATGAACGCTCCCCTGCCCGGGCCGCTCAACGACAATCCAAACCTCGACCGGTGGGTCGCATTTCCTTCGCCGGGCAAGGTCACCGTGCTGACCGGACGGGTCGAGCTGGGACAGGGCGTACTTACCGCAATCGCGCAGATTGCTGCAGACGAACTCGACGTTGCTATCGAACGGATCACCGTTCGCTCCGGCGATACCGAAAAGGCGCCAAACGAGGGCTACACGGCCGGCAGCCAGTCGATTCAATTCGGCGGCGTTGCGATGCGCCAGGCCTGCGCCGATGTGCGTGCCCTTTTTCTTGCGCAGGCTACGAAAATTCTCGGCTGCAATGCGGATGCATTGTCCGTGCACGATGGTTGCATCTATCGAGACGGCAAATCGACCGGACAGGATTACTGGACACTTGCCGGCGCGGTCGATCTTGCCAGCAAGGCGACCGGAGAGGGAACGCGCAAACGCGTTGCCGATCTCAAAGCCATCGGGACGAGCGCGCCGCGCCTCGATCTGCCTGCCAAGATTTTTGGCGCCAGCGTCTTCATTCACGACATGCACATCGACGGGATGGCGCACGCCCGCGTCGTTCGCCAGCCGAACCGTGGCGCTACCATCGGTTCGATCGACGAAAAGGCCATTCGCCGCGCCGCCAAGGGGCCGGTCGAATTCGTGCGTAATGGCAATTTCCTGGCTGTTATCGGCAATGACGAAACTGCAGTGGAAGCGGCCGCGATCGCAGCGGCCAACCACGTGACCTGGCAGAACGTTGAATCTCCGACACCGACTCAACAGGAAGCGAACTGGCTGCTGCAACGGCCTGTCGTCGAGCGCGCTTTCGGCGCCCCGGACGCCGGCAATCCTCAGGGCAGAGAGCGCTACGAGGCGACCTACACACGGGGTTATCTTGCCCACGCCTCGATCTCACCCTCGTGCGGCCTTGCCGTATTTCGTGACGCCAAACTGACGGTCTGGACACATTGCCAGGGTGTTTATCCCCTGCGGGCGGCGCTAGCGAAAACACTGAAGCTCGACCCCTCCGCTATCATTGTCCACCATGTCCAGGGGTCGGGCTGTTACGGCCACAATGGTGCAGATGATGCAGCCGCCGATGCTGCAATCATCGCCATGCATAAGCCGGGACAGGCAATCCGTGTCCGCTGGCGGCGAGAGGAAGAATTCATCTACGAGCCAAAAACGCCCGCGATGGTAGTCAAGGTGCGCGCCCTGCTCGACGAAGCCGGAAAGCCTGTCGACTGGACGCAAGAAATATGGAGCCCGACGCATAATCTGCGCCCCGGCGCCGGTGGAAATCTGCTCGGGGCCCTCGCCTTGCCCGATCCGCCGCCCGAGCCGCCGCCAAATGACGTGCCGGAATCAAACGGCGGTGGTGCCACACGCAATGCCGAACCGCTTTACGACATCCCCGCCAAGCGCATCCTCCATCACCTTGTTACGGAAGCCCCGGTACGGACTTCTGCGCTGCGCGGCCTCGGCGCCATGCCGAATGTATTTGCGCTTGAATGCTGCATTGATGAATTGGCCGAACGTGCCGGGCTGGATCCGGTCGCATACCGCCTTTCGATCACCGCCGATCCGCGCGCTCGCGCCGTGATCGAGAAGGTTGCCGCCATGGCGAATTGGAAAACCGGTGCAGCGGGCGCCACGGGAACTGGCCGCGGTGTCGCCTTCGCCCGATACAAAAACCGCGCCGCCTATTCCGCGGTGGTGGTCGAATTGTCGGTCGACGAGGAAATCCGTTTGCACCACGTCTGGTGTGCGACGGATGCCGGCCTGGTGATCAACCCCGATGGCGTCATCAATCAACTCGAAGGTGGCATCATTCAATCGGCGAGTTGGGTCCTCAAAGAACAAGTCCGTTTCGATAATGGCGTCGCTTCAATCGATTGGGAAACGTACCCGGTCCTGAAGTTCAGCGAAGTCCCACAGATCGATATTGAACTCATCAATACCCGGGATGAGGTCCCGCTGGGTGTCGGTGAAGTTACGGCAGGCCCCACCGCCGCCGCGATCGGCAATGCGGTATCTCATGCGCTTGGCGCCCGGATTCGGGATTTGCCGCTGACGCGCGAGCGCATTATGGCGACCCTGCTCAAGGGATAGCGGCGCACTGCCATTGCCATCCTAAACCATTCGTTAACGCGCCCCATTTAGCTTTGGCGCGGCGGTGCCGGGCTCCAAGTGCCCGAGGCCCGGGGGCAGTATGGTCCGCATCGATTTTAACCGCCTGCGTTTCCTCGTCATCGACGACAATACGCACATGCGGCGCATATTGCGTACGCTGCTGCATGGCTTTGGCGCCCGCGAAGTGTATGAAGCGGAAGACGGCGCTGCGGGCCTGGAATCGTTCACCCACTACCTTCCCGATATTGTCATCACCGACTGGGCGATGCCGATTTTCGACGGGCTTGAGCTCATGCAGATGATCCGCCAGCCCGGCGCAAACGCAAATCCATATGTCGCCATCATCATGCTCACCGGCCATTCCGAGAAAAAACGCGTAATGGCGGCGCGCGACGCGGGGGTCACCGAATTCCTCGCCAAGCCGATTTCCGCGAAGGGGCTATATCAGCGGATCATCAACGTGGTTGCCAATCCGCGTCCGTTTATCAAAACGAAGACTTATTTCGGCCCCGACCGCCGCCGCAATATCACGTCGAACTATATCGGTCCGGAGCGCCGAAAGGGCGGAAAGGCCGATGTCATCCGCCAAACCCCCTTGCTGGAAAAAGCCCGGTCCGCGGTCTGACAAAGGCAACAAGAAATGTCCCGCTCCAAAAATACCTCGGCGATTGTCACCTACGGTGATCACGAAGTGATTACACCGGAGAACAAATTACGCGGGGCGGTATCAAAAGACGCCCCCGATTCTGGTAGCGAGGATCCGATTGCACGCGCCGAAAAGGCCCTCGCTGAGCTTTCTCCCGAATTCGCCCGCTGGATGGATTCCGAATGCGACCGGCTCGATAAAGCCCGTCACGAGCTCGCCAAGAACGGGCCAACAGAAACCAATAAAGAGGCACTTTTCCGCGCAGCGCATGACATCAAGGGCGAATGTGCGACATTTGGCTACCCGGCGGTAGCCTCTGCGGCTGACAGCCTGTGCCGGCTTATCGAACACACACCGGCCGTCATCCGGATTCCGTCCAAGCTCATCGACCAGCACGTTGATGCCGTGCGTGCGATCATTCGTGAGTATGCGCGTTCCAACGCTAATGACCTCGCTGCAACGCTGACAGCGCGCTTGCGCGAAGTCACGGATGAATTTTTGGTCCATGAGAACCGCGACCACCCAGAAGTGCTCGAGCAACTCAAGGGTCCGTCGATCGTACCCGAATAAACGGTAGATCTAGCTTACGCCGCGGCCAGTTGCTGATGTTCGCCGTATGACTGAACGGCCTGTATCATGCAGGCATCGGCGACCAAGTCGTCACAGAACAGACGGGCTTCCTCGCGCGCCGCTTCCACCGCAAATCGCCGCAACAAGGCTAACAGCGTCGCGGCACCTTCGCTGCGTTCATGCATGCAAGCGTTGAGCACACGCTCGACCATGCGACGCTTGAGCCGCGCCGCACCACCCTGCTCGCCAATCAATGCGCCACCCCGCATGGCTACCAAGGCTTCGCGAAAGGCCGAATATGCGAGTTCTGGCAAACCGGCTTCGCGGTAGAGCGCACGAAAGCCGGAAATATTCTTGTCGTGAATGTAGGCGGTGACACGATCGATCGGTAAGCCGGACAATTCTGCCAGAGCTTCCTCGAACAGCACGACATTACCCGATAGCAGAGCGCGTAAAATCATCCCCGCGGTGAGCTGGCCAGTCTGCCGCAAGTGCTGCACCAGCGCGCCCACTTCGTCATAGCTGGTATCGGCAGCGAGCGCGACGGTTGCCTTTTCGCAAGCGTCTTTAGTGGCGAACTCGGCATGCTCCGGTCCTAACCATTGCCGTGCTGCAACGAAGCCGGCAAGGGTCTGCGAAAGTTTCGAAAGGAGTGCCTGACGCATCGCCATCGGCAGGTCGTCTCGCGCCAGGAGATTTTCCCGGATCTGCGGCAAATGACCGAAGCGCTCGATCATCCGGTCGACGGAGAAGGTTGCGATATCGGCAGCAGGATTTTCCAAAAGAGCGAGGCACGCTTCTGCCGCGCCAACTTCAGCGACCGCGGCGGCGAGCGCGCGCGGCAACGGTACGCGGCCGGCGATCGCGATTTGCACGTCTGCATGGCCTGTCGCGATCAGATCGACCAGATCGTCTTCGAACAGCAAGGGTGAGCAAGCCAAGACGGGAAGCGCAACGTCAGCCTGATCGGCTGCGAGAGCTTGCACAACGACCTGCGGTGCGTTCTCGGCCGTTGCGAACGCTTCAGAAAGGGCCCGCCTGACTAATGGCGACGGATCGTCCAGCAGCATGATCATCGCGCCTTCCGCGGCGGCGAGATCGTCCGGCGATAATTCGGAATAAAGATAGGCGCGCGCTAGGGCGGATGTGGCCTCCGCCCGTTCGCCGGCCGGAGCCTGGCGGACCCATTGCAAAAACTGACGAACTATCATGGCACGACCGACGCTACGAAAACCGCCACCCCATCTGACGGCATCAACAAGCCTAGCCGAGGACGCTTAACAAAGCGTTCACCATAGAAATTGAGCGGCTGTTAAGCATAAGCGTCGCGCCGGACCGCTAAAATCAAGCTTTTCCGCCGGTCAGCTTGCGCTCGTTAGGCCGGGTGTCGGTGAACAGATCGAAGGCCTGCACCGCTTGGGCCGGTGGCGGCGCGCCGGTCGTCGTGGGTCCCCAGAGGTTGCTGACAGTCTGCGCCAGAGGCTGGCGGACACGATCTGTAAACATGGATTGGAAAGATGGCCGCGCCGCGGGCGGCGGCGGCAGCTGCTCACCTGCACTCGCAAAAGCCTGGGTTACGCCAGCTGTGTCATGTGACGGGATCGAAGCCGGCGGGACCGGAATTGACTCGCGTGTGAGCCGTGCGGTGCGCACTCCGGACACCGATTTTATGTGTGCAGTTGCAACGGTCACCGGCGGCGGCAGGGGCGGCGCAGCGGGCGCTGATGCGGTCAATGGCAATCGAGGCACCGGCGGTGCAAGGCTTGCCGTCTCGACCACCCCGCTCTGCGGAGCAAAGGCCACAGCACGGGCGGTGTCAAACAACCGGGTCAGTTTGCCGTACACTTCGCCGACACTGCGCGCACGTCCGGTGCTGTCGTAAAAAATGCTGTGGTTGGCCGCGGCGGCATGCGGAAACATGGCAGAAGCTTTGGCCTGCGGTTGCGAATTGGCAGCATTGATGAGCTTGCCGGCGCCGTCGGCTCCCAAGAAGTGCGCAATGTACAGCTCGCCATTCGTCGGCTGACGGCCGATATTCGAGCTTACCAATGCGGAATTATTGCGGGTCAGCGCCCCTGCCAACATTGCGCTCGCTTGCGGGTCGCTGCGCAACCGCAAAATCGCCGCACGCATTCCGGCATCCGAGACTTCGTAATGTCCGTCAGCCGATTTGGTGATAGCATTTGCATAGCGCCCAAGCCCCAGCGCAGCCCCGTCCTGCTTCATCGTGCCGAGCCAGGTCTGGTCGATGAATTGGTAGAGCCCCTTCGCCGACGAGGTCGAAGCCTGCGCGGACGGATTCATGTTGGATTCAATCTGCGCGGTCGTGACCAGATATTCAAAGCTGATCCCGGTCGATTGCGCCGCCTGGCGAATCGCGCCGGTGATCTGCGGTGCACCGCTGGCAGAAGCCGGGTGAACGGCCATTATGTTGCGCCTTGCGAAATTCTGAGCTTATGGGTGGAGACGCGGACGCAACGGCCTGGAGGACCTGTCGAGCATGGGGAATTATGGTAAATGAACAGTTAACGGGGCGCGCAAACCCCTCGTAGGCAATGAGTTTTCGGAGGAATCGATGACGGAAACAATCCAGCGGCACAAACGCGGCGGCCTCTATTTCGAGGATTTCGAGGTCGGCAAGTCTTACGAGCACCGCTACACCCGCACCGTGACGCAGATGGACAACATGTTGTTCTCCAACATGACTCTTAACCCACAGCCGCTGCACATCGACCGGCACTTCTGCGAAACGGAGACCGATTGGGGGCAGCCGCTGATGAATTCGCTATTCACGCTCGGGCTGATGATCGGCATTCAGGTCTCCGACATGACGGTCGGCACGACCATTGCCAATCTCGGTATGACTGACGTCAAATTCCCCAATCCGCTTTTTGAAGGCGATACCGTGAATTGCACGACGCAGGTCGTGAGTAAGCGAGAATCAAAATCACGCCCGGGCGCCGGCATCGTGGAATTTCATCACAAGGCCTTTAAACAAGACGGTACGTTGGTGGCCGAATGCCACCGCCAAGCTTTCATGCGGATGCGGCCAAAATGATGCGCTCACTTCTTTTCGTTCCGGCCGATGGCGGATCCAAGCTTGAGAAGGCGATGGCCAGCGGCGCGGATGCGGTCATTCTTGATCTTGAGGATTCCATCACGCCGGAGCGCAAGCAAACCGCGCGTGCTTTGGCGCTGGATTTTCTCAAGCACGCCGCGACAGTCAAGCAGCGCCCGCGCTTACTCGTGCGTATCAACGGCCTCGATACCGGCATGACTGATGCCGACCTCGACGCGATCGTTGCGGGCAAGCCGGATATCATCGTGTTTCCCAAAGCAGAAGGCGCAGCCAGCGTCGTCCACCTGGACGCCAAATTAACCGCCCGCGAAGCAATCGCCGGCGTACCGGAAGGACAGATCAAAATCCTTGCGCAAGCTGTGGAATCCGCCGCCGGTTTGTTCGCCGCGGGCACATTCCGTAACGCCAGCCCGCGGCTCATCGGTCTGACCTGGGGACCTGAAGACCTGTCGGCGGAATTGGGAGCGGAAGCAAACCGCGACGTTATTGGCGAGCTGACAGAGCCATATCGACTTGCGCGCTCCGTATGCCTCTACGCCGCCGCGGCGGCGAAAATGCCAGCGATCGAAACCGTCTACGTGGATTTTCGTAACTCCGAAGGATTGCGCCGCGACACAGAAGCCGCGCGCCGCGATGGTTTCACCGGCCGTTTGGCCATTCACCCGGCCCAGGTGCCAGTCATTAATGAGGTGTTCACGCCAACCCCGGCCCAAATCGAGAAGGCCAAAGCCGTGGTGGCCGCGTTTGCGGCAAAGCCCGGCGCGGGCGCTGTGGGCATTGACGGCAAGATGTACGATCGGCCGCATCTGGTGAGGGCGCAGGCGCTACTAGCGCGGCTCGGTGGCTAAACTGCTGGGCGCTTATCGTCCCTGTTTATAGACCGCCTGAGGATCGAAGCTCTTGTCCGCGTCGCGAAATTCAAGCGTTACCGCGTTGCCGCTTCCGATCGGAACGGCGCGGTAAAAGCAGGAGCGCCGCCCGGTGTGACACGCGCCAGGGCCCTGCTGGTCTACTTTCAGCCAAAGCGCGTCCTGGTCGCAATCAACGCGCAATTCGACGACGCGCTGGACGTGGCCTGACGTCTCGCCCTTCTTCCAAAGTTTCATGCGCGAACGGCTATAGTACCACGCCTCACCGCTTGAGATGGTGTTCCGCAGCGCCTCGTCGTTCATGTGCGCAACCATCAGGACATCGCCCGATTTGGCGTCGGTCGCAACAGCTGTGATCAGCCCGTCAGCGTCGAATTTAGGGGTAAACGCCAATCCCTCTTCGATGTCGGCGTGAGATTTCCCGGCCATAGCGAAACCGTTTGCTGCCGGAATCAAACCGGCAATCCGTTCTGAAACCAACCCGGTGAAACGTACGCAGTGCGCGGGCAAAGGCCGCGCACCAAATCGACTACCGCTGCCCGCCACCGCGCAGCATCGTCATGAAACGTACCTGCTCGGCTGTATCCTCGCGGAAAGCGCCGGCGAAATGCGTCGTCACGGTGAGCGCACCAGGCTTTTCAACTCCGCGCAGCGACATGCACATATGCTCGGCCTCGATCATCACCGCAACGCCACGCGGTTTTAAGATCTCATCGATGGCGGTCGCTATCTGGGAGGTCAGATGCTCCTGCGTCTGCAAACGTCGCGCGTAGACATCGACGAGACGCGCAAGCTTCGACAACCCCACGACCCGATCGACTGGCATATAGGCGACGTGCGCCTTGCCGTAAAACGGCATCATGTGGTGTTCGCAATGCGAGTTAAAGCCGATGTCGCGGACCAGCACGAAATCATCGTAGCCGCCGGTCTCGCTGAACGTACGATCGAGGACCTCGACCGGACATTCGCGATAGCCTTGGTAAATTTCCTCGTAGGCGCCAATCACGCGCTTCGGCGTTTCCAGCAAACCTTCACGGGCGGGATCGTCGCCCGCGTATGCGATCAGGGTGCGCACAGCAGCCTCAGCCTGTTCGCGCGAGGGCCGCGGCTCGATCGGGGCAGGTGCCGCGCGCACATGCTCAGACAGGCCCTGCTTCGGCCAAGGCTTCACATTGGTATTCTTTACGTCCATGACGGGTCTCTCCGTTCGACCGGCGCTCGCCCGTGAAGGCAGAACCGGGAGTGTCACCGGGGTGGCCGCGTCAGTAACGCCGGGCGGACAGATTTCGTCCAACCGCGACTTCGGGACGCTGCATTCCCATTCCGCATGGCTTGCACCATGCCGGCGCCGAGAACCCCTTCTCGCGCCCTCGGGCCAACACCTATATATTGCTTTATCCGGCCGAGGCAATCGGTCGATCTCGGATAATCGGTAAAACTTCAATGCTTAACGAGGTTTACAACGCACGAATCCTGGAACTGGCAGGAAATATCCCCCGTTTGGGACGCCTCCCTGCTCCTGACGCGACCGCCACGGCCCATTCGAAGCTATGCGGTTCCACTGTGACGGTTGACCTCAAAATGAACGAAGGCCAGGTCGCGGATTTCGCCCACGATGTGAAGGCCTGCGCGCTCGGGCAGGCCTCCTCCTCGATCATGGCGCGCCACGTCATTGGCGCTAAGCCAACGGAGCTGCGTGAATTGCGGGAGACCGTGCGCAAAATGCTCAAGGAGAATGGCCCGGCTCCCACAGGCAAATGGGCGGATATCGCCGTGCTTGAGCCGGTGCGCGACTATAAAGCGCGCCACGCGTCGACCCTGCTCACTTTTGATGCGGTGGTCTCGGCACTCGACCAGATCGAGGCCAAATCGGGCGGCAAACGCGCGCAAGCAGCCGAATAATCTATTTGACTGCCGCGAGGCCGCCCGTCTTCGTCCTTGGCAATTCGGCACGGTCACCGATTGGTTTGCTGCAGCCCGCCGTTAACCGCGGCAAGTTCTGCGATGCGCCGGTATTACCGATACGGATGCCCGTAACCAGATGTTCGCTTTCGGTCTTTATCAAAATCGAATGGCTACCGACGGCACCGAACGCGCCGATGAGTGCTACGGGCACGCGGCCGGCGGCGTACGTCACAAGCTCATCCGGAGAACTATGACGTTCGGAGGAAACAACCTTGAGGGGTGCAGAGTTGCTACCCACCCGCAATGTGATCGCGCCGAGTGAATCAGGCAGCGGAGTTTGATCGGTATCGTGGCGCCGTTCGATATAGCTCACTTCGTAGCCGTCTCCGCCGGCGACGCAAGTCACCACCAGATCGAAGCTTCCGATTTCCTCGCCTTCCACCGTGAGCGGGTGACGGCGAGCGAGCGTCGCGACACCCGATCGATCGACCAGTGACCACCGCTGTTCGCTGATTGCGGCTGCGCGTAGCCCATCTGTCATGCGCGATGCGGGTTGCGGTGCTGGTGTGGTCGACGATGTTGCCACGGTTGCAGCCGTCGACGGCGTGTCGAATTCCTCCGTCGTCAGCCGCGTGCGCTGGAGTTCGTCACGCGTCATCGCATGCATCGGTTCCCACGGCGGAATGCGCAGCGCCAGATCCAGCAAGTCGACGGAGGCGCCCATCTCGGCCGTATATTGCGCCAGCCGTCCAATGTCGCGCTGAACCAGCACGAGATCCTCGGCCGAATAACTTGCGGCCGTCGGGTCTTCGCGTCGGTCACCAAGCCAAATCTGATGCACCATCACGCGAGCATCCATCGGCACCGAGCGACGGACGCCGCCTAGGAGCACGAAGGCGCACATGGATTCGCAATCCGCGCCCGGCGATAGCACGCCGCGTGGGTCATCTTGTCCGTCCGCAGGCAGATCGACGATGCGGCCGACCGTGGTTGCAAGTTTAAGTTTGCGAACTTCGCGTCCCAATGCGATGGCACCGAGCACCGAGCCGCCATCAGAATCGATTGCCATGGTGGCGCCGGTGAGATCGTGGCCTTGTGCGAAAAGGACGAAATGGCGCGGCGTGTCAGACGTAATCGCGCCCGATGCAGAGATAAACGTCTTGCAGCTTGCGCCGCACGCTTCGGCAGGTCCTTGCGTGCGCAATTCAAAATGCATCGGCAAGGTGCGGTCCGAGGCGCGCACCGTTGCCGGCAATATCGAGGCCGGCGCCGTCAAAGCAAGCGCAATAGCCAACGAAAGGGAGCGGCTCATTCTTCCCCTGTCTCGCTGCCGAGCCCTTCTTCTTGCGTGGTAACCCACGTCTGGCTGAGCTTGGGCAGCGCCTGAATACCCCCGGCGCAACACAGTCATAGTGCAGTTGCGAGATTCGGGTCTAGTGTAAAAAGGTCGCTATCACCGTCCCATTTCAAAATATCCTTGCAGTTCCATCGACTTGGAACTTTTCAGACCCTAATCTTTCACTGGAACTTGAATTTGCGCATGCCAAAAAGCAGCGACTGGCGCTATCTACCCGCTCGCCTGCCTAGCCTCGCCGGTCGCGGGCTGGTCGCGCTGTATCGCGTCACGCTTTCGCCTCTGCTCGGTCCCCGCTGCCGGCATTTGCCAACCTGCTCGGACTACGCGGACGAAGCGATCGGCCGCTTCGGACTATGGGCCGGCGGCTGGATGGCCCTTGCGCGCATTTTGCGTTGCAATCCGTGGGGAACGTCGGGGCTGGATTTCGTACCCCCCGAGCTCCCCGCCGGCGCGCACTGGTTTCTTCCCTGGCGTTACGGCCGCTGGACCGGGACAAACGACTCGCCGCAACGGTCCTGAGAAACGCATTACCGATTGCATCGGATAAGCCGGCTGATATATCCCTCATAAAATTGCGCTTACCTGCATTCGTAGGCAGCGAGTGAGCAAGGAGACACTGATGGTCGCGTTGACCTTTCCCGACGGCGCACGCCGCGAATACCCTTCAGGCACAACCGGTCTCGACATCGCCAAAGGAATTTCGCCGTCTTTGGCTAAACGCACAGTTGCGATGGCACTCGACGGCGCGGTTGCCGATCTCGCCGACCCGATCGGCCGTGATGCGAAGATCGAATTCATCTCACGCGAGGATCCCCGCGCGCTTGAGCTGATCCGGCACGATGCCGCGCACGTCCTGGCAGAGGCTGTTCAGTCATTGTGGCCCGGCACGCAGGTCACTATCGGCCCGGTCATCGAGAACGGATTCTACTACGACTTCGCTCGCAACCAGCCGTTTACGCTGGAAGACCTCCCGGTGATCGAAAAGAAAATGAAAGAGATCATCGCGCGCGACAAGCCGTTCACCAAGGAAGTGTGGTCGCGCGAACAGGCGAAGAAAACCTTCCGGGATATGGGCGAAGCCTTCAAGGTTGAGCTCATCGACGCCATTCCGGCCGATCAGCAGATCAAGATCTACAAGCAGGGCGACTGGCTCGACCTCTGCCGCGGACCGCATATGACGTCGGTCGGCAAGGTCGGCAACGCATTCAAGTTGATGAAAGTCGCCGGCGCCTATTGGCGCGGCGATTCCAAAAATCCGATGCTCACCCGCATCTACGGGACAGCATTTGCGAAGCAGGATGAGCTCGACGCCTATCTCAAGCAGATCGAGGAAGCCGAGAAGCGCGACCACCGTCGCGTCGGGCGTGAGATGGACCTCTTCCATTTCCAGGAGGAAGCGCCCGGGTCGGTGTTCTGGCACGCCAAGGGCTGGACCCTGTTCCAGGCGCTCGAGAACTACATCCGCCGCCAGCAGTCCGCTGCCGGCTATGTCGAGGTCAATTCGCCACAGCTCATGGACAAGACGCTGTGGGAGATCACCGGCCACATCCCGACCTATTCGGACATGATCTTCCTGACGCAAAAGCGTGAGGAGGACGAGCGGGTCTATGCGGTCAAGCCGATGAATTGCCCCGGCCATATTCAAATCTTCAAGAACGGGCTGCGCAGTTACCGGGAATTGCCCGTCAAGATCGCGGAATTCGGCAAGGTGCACCGGTTCGAGCCTTCGGGCGCGCTGCATGGGCTCATGCGGGTACGTGCCTTCACGCAAGATGACGCGCACGTCTTCATCAGCGAAGCCCAAATTGCTGATGAAGCACTCAAAATGAACGACCTAATCCTCTCAATTTACGAGGATTTCGGGTTCTCGGATGTGCGGATCAAGTTCTCCGACCGTCCGGACAAGCGCATAGGTGCCGATGCCGTCTGGGACAAGGCCGAAGTCGCGTTGATGGCCGCCCTCAAAGCATCGGGCCGGCCTTGGGCCCTCAACAAGGGAGAAGGCGCTTTCTACGGCCCGAAGCTCGAATACGTCTTGCGCGATGCAATCGGCCGCGATTGGCAATGCGGCACCGTCCAAGTCGATCTCAATCTTCCCGGACGCCTCGGTGCTTTCTATATCGACGAACACTCAAACAAAATCACGCCGGTGATGCTCCATCGCGCGATGTTCGGATCGCTCGAGCGTTTCACCGGCATCTTGATCGAGCACTATGCCGGCCACTTGCCGCTTTGGTTATCGCCGGTGCAAGCAGTGGTCGCGACCATCACGTCGGATGCCGACGGTTTTGCGCATGAGGCGATAGCGGCCGCACGCAAACTCGGCCTGCGCGTCGAGGGTGACCTGCGCAACGAGAAGATTAATTACAAGGTGCGGGAGCACTCTCTCGCGAAGGTCCCCGCCCTCCTCGTCGTTGGCAAGAAGGAAGCGGCAGAACGGACCGTCTCGATCCGACGTCTCGGCAAAGAAGACCAGCAAGTCATGTCTCTCGACGTCGCGCTCAAAGCACTTGCCGAAGAGGCAGTCCCACCGGATATCAAACGCGCAAGAGGTGGCTGAGTTTTACTTGCCTTGGCTCACGATATAGGCCGCAAGATCCGCAGCTTCTGACCGCGATAATGTCATTGCCGGCATATTCGGGTGCGGTAGCAGCAAAAACAACGCAAGTCTGCTTGCATCCAGGTCGGGTGTCCTCCCGATCGAAGAAAACGGTGGCGCCTCGCCGGTGGCACGTTGCTGATCGGACGCCACCACATGACAGGTCGCGCACCAGCGCTTGGCGAGCGTTTCGCCATTGCGAGCGTCGGCGGCTATAGCGCGTTCAGTCAGAAATCCGGCGAAGATCAAAGCAAAGGTCAGGAGCACAGTACGATGCATGATTAGGCCTTATCGGTTATTGTTGAATCATCATATATGGCGGCGCGCCTTCTGTCCGCCTTAACTCTGCGCTGCCGGGCGGCTGCTCGAGCGTGCGCAGAAAACGTTCCGACCAGTGGCTGATATCGTTACGCACCAACACCTTGAAATTGGCCGCGTGACGCTGGCGCCTCTCGTCCAGCGGCATTGATAGAGCGCGATTGATCGCATTCCCAACGCCTTCAGAATCGTAGGGGTTCACCAGCAGCGCTGCGGAGCATTCATGCGCAGCGCCAGCAAAGCGCGAAAGGATGAGAACACCTGGATCGTCGGCGTTCTGCGCGGCGACGAATTCCTTAGCCACCAGGTTCATGCCATCGCGCAAGGGCGTGACCAGTCCAGCACGCGCCGCGCGGTAGAGACCGGCAAGCGCTGTGCGGCTGTGCGCCTTGTTGATGTAGCGCACCGGAGTCCATGACGCTTCACCGTACGTGCCGTTGATGCGCCCCACCGCCTCGCCAACAACACGGCCCATATCCGCATATTCGGGAATGCCCGTGCGGCTTCGCGGTGAAATTTGAAGGTAGGTGACCTTGCCACGCCAGTCGGGGAAGTTGGAGAGAAAGCGCTCGAATGCGTTCATGCGCTCCGGGATGCCTTTGCTGTAATCGAGCCGGTCGACGCCGATAATCATGGCTCGGCCGGAAAGACTTTCCAGCACCCCGCGTACGAAGTCGGTTTCGATGGCACGGCGCGCCAGGCGTCCGAAAGCCTCCGTCTCTACTCCGACCGGAAACGTTCCAATCTGCACCACACGGTTAGCGAAATGAAAGCTGTTTCCATTCGCCCATGGCAGCCCGCACTCGTTTGCGATGTAGCGGGCGAAATTGGCGGAATCGATCTCGGTTTGAAATCCCACCAGATCGTAGTGGCAAAGCGCCGGGATCAATTGATCGTGGTTGGGCAATGCGGTGATGATTTCCGGCGGCGGGAACGGGATGTGAATGAAGAAGCCGATCTTGTTGTTATGACCCCGATCGCGCAGTGCCTTGGCCAGCGGAATTAAATGATAATCGTGCACCCAAATGACGTCGTCGGGTCGCAGCAATGTCTCAAGGTGTGTCGCGAAATATTGATTGACGCGGAAATACCCGCCGAGGTCTCGACGAGTGAATTCCGCAAGGTCCAGCCGATAGTGGAGGATCGGCCACAACACACGGTTGGCAAAGCCGTTGTAAAATTCCTGATAGTCGTCTTTCCCAAGATCGACGGTGGCGTAGGTTGTATTGTCGTGAACAACAGACTTCACTTCTCGCGGAAGATCTTCAGAAACGCGTCCGCTCCAGCCGAACCACAGGCCGCCGTGCCGTTTGAGCGCCGGCCGGATCGCCACCTCGAGCCCACCGGCCCGGGTGCTGCGATCGGGAACGCCGACCCTATTTGAGACTACGACGAGCCGCGCCAATACCGGTCTCCCCAGCTTCGCGACAGCTTGATTGCCGTCAAGGTCAATCCCGACATCGAATAAGTCTGCGGGAAATTTCCCCACAGTTTTCCCGTCACCGGGTGCACGTCTTCCGATAAAAGGCCGTAACGATTTCGCAACCGCAGAGCGTCGACGAACATGTCACGCGCTTCATCGCGCCGTCCAATTTCCCACAATGCATCGATCAACCAAAAGCGGCAAATCAAAAACGCGGACTCTGGCGTGCCAAAATCATCGGCAGCGACATACCGCATAACGTGGGAACCGCGCCGAAGTTCATGGCCGATCGCGTCGACGGTGGCTACAAAGCGTGGGTCGTCGGCCTGTACCAATCCAAGTTCGGCCAACAAAAGCGCGCTGGCGTCAAGATCGTCGCTCTCAAATGCACCAGAAAACGCCTTGCGTTTCGGATTCCATGCACGTTTGAGCACCTGCTCGCCAATGTGATTGGCGATCCCGCCCCAATAAACTGCTCGTTCCGGCAAATTTAAGTGGGCCGCAATCGCCTCAAGCCGTTGGCAACCCGCCCAACACATCGCAGCGGAATGGGTATGCACACGCGTTCGACCGCGATACTCCCAGATGCCGGCGTCGGGTTCGAGTGCAAGCTTGGCGGCCTGCTCGCCGAGCGGCTCGATCGTATGAAACAGCGCTGCGTCGCCTGGGTGCGGCAGCCTGCGATCAAAAAACATCGGCGTCGCGGCCATGATGATACTGCCATAGACGTCGTGCTGGTTCTGATTGGCCGCCGCATTACCGACGCGCACCGGGCCGTCTCCGCCGTAACCGGCAAGCAATGGGGCGGTTCGTTCTTCAAGCGGGTCTGTGTGCACGACTCCATAAAGCGGCCGAACCTGATCGGCGCGGCCGGCCGCGACGCTCAGGATATAGGAGATAAAGTCCTCCATCGTCCGCGTCGCACCAATGCGATTTAGCGCGCGCACAACGAAGAAGGCGTCCCGCATCCAGCAGAAGCGATAATCCCAGTTGCGTCCCGATCCCTGTACCTCGGGGATCGACGTCGTCAACGCTGCGACAATCGCGCCCGTCTCTTCGTAGTTGCACAGCTTCAGTGTGATACCGGCGCGGATGATCTCGTCCTGCCAGTCGATCGAAAAGGCGAGCCGCCTCACCCACTCCAACCAGTAGTCGCGTGTGCGGTCACAGAAATCCCGACACGTCGTCTCGAGCGAGCCCTCAAAGGGTTCATCAGTGCCGAAGACCAAATGCACGGGCCGCGTTAACACAAAGGAGGCTTCGTTCTCGATATACGAAAGCGGTGCGTCTGTGGTCAGCCTGACCGGCACCTCATCGCGCCAATACCGGATATGATTGCTGCCTGACGATCGTGAGCTTACGGGCTCGCCGTAACGATGAGTCGTGCGGAATCGAATTGTGACCCGCGGCATGCCCCCGATCGGCTCGATAATGCGCATGATCTGGGGCGGACGGAAGGTGCGACCAAAATTCTGGAAGCGTGGCGCGAAATCGGTAATTCTTACGGCGCCGCCTTTATCGTCGATCAGTTCGGTCGCAACAATTGCGGTATTTCGCACGTAGTCTGATCGCGTTTCGACCTGGCCTTCGAGGACGACGTCCGTGAAACCCTTTTCCTCGGTTCCGGCGAGCAGCCGGCAAAACACCGGGTCGCCGTCGTAGCGCGGCAGGCACCACCACACGATGCGTGAGGAGGGATCAAGAAGTGCCGCGGTGCGGCCGTTGCCAATAACCGCAAGATCGAGTCCATAATCGGTCATGGACCGACCTGCGCATTCTCTGCCAACGATTGAAGCGCGCGACGGACATGGGCCGGACTTTTGAAGATCCCCGTCAGTCCCGGGAAGTAACGACTGACGCTAAAGCCTTTGCCGCCTATCGCTGGCAAGACCTCGAAAACAGATTCATCCGTCACATCGTCGCCAATGAAGACAGGCATACGGCCGGCGAACGGCGGATGAGCCATCAGCTTGCGAATGCTCTCGCCTTTGTTGATGCCCGGACGTTTAACTTCGAATACTCCTTTGCCTAACAACAATTCTGTCGCCTCGCCGGGAAACGCCGTCCGGCTTGCGGCTACATGACGGCGAAGGCGCTCTGCCTGCTGCGGGGCTTTTCGATAGTGCAAAGCGAGCGAGTAGTTTTTGTCTTCCACAACAATGTCCGGGCCTATGCCTGCAATATCGGCAAGGCGCCGGCGCAAGTCGTGCGACAATGGTTCGGCCCAATAGAACAACTCATTGGTGTCCAGGCGCATCTCCGCGCCGTGTCCACCGACGACCGGCAAGCGTAATGGCGAAAACAATCGGTCGATATCCGCGATCGGGCGGCCGCTCACGAGCGCGACAGCACCGCCCGTGAGGACCAGCAGCCGCTCAAGCGAAGCAAGCAATGCATCAGAAACGTGCACTTCGGTCGGCGACGGAGCGATATCAATGATCGTGCCGTCTACGTCGAGCAAAAGAGCAACGGTTTTCAAATCAAGCTTTGCGAAAAGGTCCATAACCTGATCGTTGGCAATCGTCTGCACTCCTATAATCCCTTACGGTACAAGAAAGTTCGGCAGAACGTTACGCGTTCAACGCGCCAAGACCTCCACATCACCGTCAACACCGGTAACTACCTTGAATTCGCGCTCAAAGACCTTGCCTTCATTGCGGGCGATCGCTCGATATTCGCCTTCAGCGAGAATCACGCGAGGAAAGGCGCCGATTGATTCTTTGATCACGTCGCCACCAGGCGTGAGCACCGACCATGCCGTATTGGCGAGTGCCTCGCCGCCACGGTCGCTCACCAGCTTAAGCGTGATCGCGGCGGCGCGATGGGTCACGGTGATATCAGTAAGTTTACCGGCCTGCACGCGAATATCCGAGCGCACAACCGAATTGGCATCACCATAGTTCGAGACGATGTAGTAGGTGCCTTCCGGCACCATCAATACATCACTCGTCATCACACGTTCGGCAATCGGACGGCGGTCGCCGGCCTCAAACTGACTGCCTTTGTAGACGTCGAATGAAATATGCCCAGCCGGGATTCGCACATCACCGACTTTGCCCTCGATGCGCAGGCCGCCAGCGGGCAAATCGAATTCTTCGCGGACGTTTGGGCCACGCAGGTCGACCGGCTTGACTGCGGTGGCGAGTCCAAAGCCGACGTGCACGATGTAGGCCCCGGCCGGAAGCACGAGAGTTGGTGTCGGTGATTTCTCTTCTTTCACCAACTTGAAGTTTCCAGTCGCATCGGCTTTGGCACCGTAGATGCGCCACGTCAGGCCGCCGCTAATCGGTTGTGCGTCCTTGCCGAACCGCGCGCTGAGCGCGAGCGCGACCTGGCCGGCGGGCACCGGCGGAATCGACGCAGTCGTCGTGGTCGCACTTGATGGCGATTGCGCCGGTGGCAATGCGGGCAAAGGAATATTGCTTGGCCCGAAGATGTCGCCGCGTGTAGCCGGTGCCGGGGAGATAAGCCCGGTCGATGGCGTCGCCGAAAATAGCGAATTTTGGGCACGAGCCATCGACGGATGGATGACAGTAACGATAAGCGCAAAAGCCGGCCATAGCCGGCCGCACATGCTGGCGGTTGCAAGCGACCTATTCATGACGTGGTTCTTTTCGGCCCAAATCGAGGCGATTTCAAGCCAATCGTACGCTCGTTTGTTACCACGTTAACGCTGTGCTAGGCGCAACCGCGCATTCTTCACGAGGCTTCCAATGCCAGACGCTCTCGAGCTCCTAAAGACACGCCGTTCGGTCAAACCAATTGAGCTGGCAGGCCCCGCCCCTATCGCGTCCGAAATTGAGACGTTATTGCGAATCGCTTCGCGGGTACCTGATCACGGCAAGCTCGCGCCTTGGCGATTTATTCTGTTCGAGGGCGATAACCGCATCGTCGCCGGAGAAGCAATCGCGTCTGCATACCGTGCCGGTCATCCCGATGCTACCCCAGACCAGATTAACTTCGAACGCAATCGATTGGCGCGCGCGCCGTTGGTGATCGCGGTCGTGAGCCGCGCCGGCTCGCATGTGAAAATTCCCGAATGGGAGCAGGAGCTATCCGCTGGTGCCTCCGCGATGAGCCTGGTCCTTGCCGCGCATGCAATGGGCTATGCGGCAAGTTGGATCACCGAGTGGTACGCATACGATCGCCGCGTGCTCGAGGCTTTCGGCCTTGCCGCAAATGAGCGCGTCGCCGGGTTTGTGCACATCGGACGTCCGGCCAAAGTACCGGACGATCGTGACCGGCCAAAGCTTGAAGCGATCGTCACACGATTTGGCGGCTAAGGAACTAATTGCCGGGGATCGACATTTAACCTTTACGTAATCCGCCAGGCGCACGCTTCCTGTCACGTTTCGGTCACAAGACTCCGCCAGCAATCTTTGGCTTGTTGGGGGTCACACGTCGTGCCGAGGATTTCGACCTCGACGATCGAGTTAGGGAGTAACCGTTCTTGGTTTTTGAGGGCTTATTTACGCGCTCGCGCACGAGCGATCGTGCGGCGGAAGCCACCACACAAGCACAACCCGCCAACGTGCGCCCGAGCATCGGCCTGGCACTCGGTGGAGGTGCTGCGCGCGGCTTTGCACACATCGGTGTGATCCGCGCGTTGGCGGCGCGCGGGATCGTCCCCGATGTGATCGTCGGAACGTCCATCGGCGCGGTGGTCGGCGGCTGCTATGCCGCCAACGAGATGGACAACCTGGAAAGCTGGGCGCGCACTCTCACAGTACGCGGCGTACTCAGCTATCTCGATATCAGTTTGTCGGGCTCCGGATTGATCAACGGCGGTCATCTCGCGACTCGCCTCGAGACAGGCCTTAAGGAAAGCCGGATCGATGATTTGCCGATCCGATTTGCTGCAATCGCAACCGAATTTAACACCGGTCATGAAATCTGGCTCACGCGGGGCCGGCTGAGTGAAGCGTTGCGCGCGTCCTATTCGCTGCCGGGAATCTTTCCTCCGGTGTTGATCGGCGGGCGATGGCTCGTGGATGGCGCCCTGGTCAACCCGGTCCCCGTATCGGCGGCGCGCGCGCTTGGTGCGCGGCTCGTGATCGCGGTCAATCTTAATTCCGATCTTTTTGGGCGTGGGACGATCATCGCGAATCATGGCTCCGACGATAGCGAGAACGCCAGCACGCAAGTCAAAGCCAACGGGCTGCGCGGCATGTTCAGCGGCGAACGTTCGCTTCGCCGCCAAATTTTCGGCCGACGTGGCAGACCGGGCCTTCCGACTGTCATGGTTGAAGCGTTCAACGTCATGCAAGATCGCATCACCCGCGCGCGTCTCGCCGGCGATCCTCCGGATGTTCTGATTAGCCCGCGGCTGGGAGGGATCGGCTGGTTCGACTTTCATCGCGCCGCTGATGCAATCGACATCGGAACAGAGGCCGCCGAAAAGGCGATCGACTCCGTCAGCGAGGCGGTTACCGCGCTGACGCAGCCAGCAAATGGAAGTACGCCGTAGATCGCGGCTTAAGCGGTGCGAATATAGTCTCGCATCGCTTCCGACTCGCTCTCGACCTCCTCGACGCGCTGCTTCACGACATCACCGATTGAGATGAGCCCGGCCAACCGGCCTTTGACCATAACGGGCATATGGCGGAATTTCCCGGCCGTCATGCGCTCCATGATTGTCGCGACGGTGTCGTCTTCGCCACAGGTCGCGACATTGCGGGTCATCGCTTGGCCGACCGGCAACGCGAGTGCGTCGGCACCATGTTCGGAAAGCGCGCGCACAATATCACGCTCCGATAAAATGCCTGCAAGGTGCTCACCGGCTCCTCGGATCACAACCGCGCCGATGCGATGTTTGGAGAGCAGTTTCGCCGCGGCAGCCAGGTCCGCGGTTGGTTCGATACAAACAGTGTCGCCGCCCAAGTTCCGAACCTTGGCGGCCAGAATTGCTTTTACGTTCATGGCAGCCTCCCTCGCGCATGTTTTTTATAACGGCATCATGCGCAAACAGTTTGCGCTCCGACTCGCGGAAGAGCCGTGGTCCGAGCCATAGGGCAACGATCCTGCCGACATGGCAGTTCCGTCAAGTCGCAAATGCGCGAGGTCAGGCCTGCACCGCTCAATTGGCTAATGCGGCGTTGCAGCAGAATTGTCGAATTGCGGAAAATCAGGCTTGGGATCAAACCAGGAAAACAACAGCAGCCCGGCCAGAAAGCCACCGATATGCGCCTGCCAGGCGACCGGTTGATCGCCGCCCATCATCGAGAACGACCCCATTCCGAATAGGATGTTGATACCGAACCAAACGAAAAGAAAAAGCAGCACGCGTGGATCGCGCACCATGCCGCGCAGCGGGATCGCCGGCACGCGATAGGCGCTATCGTCAGCGCGACCCAATAGTCCAAGCGGGCCGCCGCGCTGGAATACAAAGCGCATAGCAGCGGCCATGGCCCCCGAGATTGCTGCGGACGCGCCGATCATGGGAAATTGCTCGCCCGCATGCGTCGCTAAATGCAATGCCGCGCCGGCCGCGGCGGTCACCGCAAAAAACGCCAGAAAACGACCGGTGCCGAAGCGGCGCGCGATGGCGCTACCAAAAGGCAACAGCCAAATCGCGTTGACGCCAAGGTGTGTCCAGCTGGCATGTATCAGCGCGTAAGTGACAAAGGTCCACACATCGGCGCCGCCACCGGGCAGTGCCCCTTCGAGCACATTGGCGCTGTCATAGCGCGCCGGGATAAAAGCGAAGTTCAGCAGAAATTCGATGTCTTGCTGTTCGCTTAGCAGCAGCATCCGCACAATATGAACGAGTGCCAAAACGGCCAAAACCGCGACGACGACAGGCGGGACATTGAAAAGCGGTTCGCGTTTCACGAGGGGAATCCGACCGGGGTCCTGAGTTACGCCGCTTCGCCGTTCATCCGCAAGACCGGACGCAAAAGGAAAAGGGAGGGCTTTCGCCCTCCCTTGAGCCGCGTTTGCGGGGTTATTGCCGCGCCTTACGGCTTGGTCACATCCCCTCGCCTCCCCGAGGCTCCCAATTCTTTGGGCCGGCGCAGCAAGATTTGCGACCGGTTCGTCACATGTCGATGGGCACATTAGTGGGACATGCGCGCGCTGCCAACCCGACTCTCGTTTTTAACACTAATTGCACTCCGTCGGCCGCCAGCAGGCTGACGGCACGCCCCCTGCTCCGTAGGCGACGTCGGGATAGAAAAACCGGCGTGTGTGTCCCGAACGGGGACAGGCACGACACGGTTTCGTCTCGCGACGGAACAGGTGTCGCAATGAAACACGGCTCCACGCGCGCACTGTTTGACTATTGGAATTGGCGCCGAGGCCGGCGGCGGGCGCCGGTGCGTTCGGAAATCGACCCGGCGGATATTCGCCATATCCTTGGCGACACCTTTATGCTCAGCGCGGATTTCGCGGACGACATTCGGTTTCGGCTTGCCGGTACCAGGGTCTGCGCGCTGTTTGCCCGCGAGATTAAAGGCGACGCCTTCAAGGATCTGTGGAGTGAGCCCAATCGCGACCACATCAGGGACTTGCTTACAGCCGTTATCGACGAAGGCGTCAGCGCGGTCGCGGGCGTCGTTGGACGTACCGAAGATGGCTCAGAAGTCGAGCTAGAATTGTTGCTCCTGCCGCTCGGACATAGCCCGAGCCGCATCCGCGCGCTCGGAATTTTGACGCCGCTCACCCCGCCCTATTGGCTCGGCGAACGGCCCGTGGTTGCGCTCGATCTCAGAACGCTTCGCCATATCGGTGCTGAACAGGCTGAACCGGGACACCAACGCTTTGGGCAGGAGCGCGATGGCCGCCGTACACGGCATGGTTTTATGGTTTATAGCGGCGGGCGGGAGATCCCGTCCGGTGACCAGACCGGCTAACGCAACGTTAACGATAGGCTCCTAGGCTCGATGATCGCGGAAAACACTTTCCGATCCCGATACCTATGGCCTTGCCGCAGACCAAACCAGTGATCCTGCCTCTCGCCGAGGAACGCCGGCGGCATCAGCGCGTGAAGGTTAACCTTCTCGGCCGCTACATGCTGGCCGATCGCAGGGAATATCCGTGTCAGGTCATCGACATGTCGCCCGGCGGCATGGCGCTCAATGCGCCTATCCCGGGACAACCGGGCGAGCGCGTCATTGCTTACGTCGACCATCTGGGCCGACTCGAGGGTAAAATTGCGCGGACCTTCGAAAACGGCTTTGCGATGAGCATCTCGGCGACGTTGCGAAAGCGCGACAAACTTGCGGCACAACTCACTTGGCTCGCAAACCGGCAAATTCTCAATCTGCCGGAAGATCGCCGCCACGGACGCTTTGCGCCCCGCAACGCATTGGCGCGTTTGGTCCTGCCAAATGGCACCAACGTCGCCTGCCGCGTCATCGATCTGTCCCAATCAGGCGCGGCTATCGGAATCTCGTCCGAGCTACGGCCGCCGGTCGGTGTCATGGTCACCGTCGGCAAAACACAAGGTCGCGTCGTCCGCCACATCGAAGATGGCTTCGCCATCGAATTCATGCGCCTGCAGCATCCCGATTTCGTCGAAGAGAACGTCACCGGCGAATAGAGTCACCACGACGTAAACGTGACGCTGCAAATTGCGCGCGTTCGCTGCAACAAAGCCGTCAGCAATCCGGCCTGCGTTAGGCCCAACAGGTTTCACTTCGCAAGCCTGAAACTGTAAACGCGCGCGCGTGTATCCGCGCCGATACGCATCATTTTGCGCGTCAAACATTAATAGCGACAATTTTAGCTAAATTGTATTGTCTAAGATTTTAATCGAATTCTATTCTACGTTTTACAAGTATTCGATTCAATTTTTACTACAGTAATACTTAAAATGACTTGCGCGACTTAGCGCCAATACAAAAGGTTTGTGGGAAATGTGGCCCCAAGAAGACGGGAAGGGGCCGAAATGGCGAGGCGTTTCAAACAGGGATTTCGGGGCGCCAGCCTGCTGGCCCTCGCCGCGGTCGCGGCCTTTGTCGCTTACGCGCGCCCGGCCGTTGCCGGCGAGTATACGGCCTCGCTTGGCGCGCCATTGGCGCAGCCGAGCGCCCAATTTACATCACCGTCGGAGAACCCACACGCTCACCGATCGGCTGGGTCGATTTCTGCATCGAATACAAGTCGGAATGCGCGACCAAGCCGTCCGAGCCACGCGACGTCGTTCTTACCTCCAAGGCCTGGATCGACATGGTCAAGGTCAATGCATGGGTGAACACATCGATCAAACCAATGACCGACCTCGAGCATTGGGGCGTGGTCGAACGCTGGAACTATCCGGACGACGGCTACGGTGATTGTGAAGACTACGTGTTGCTCAAGCGCCGCATGCTGATGCAAGCGGGCTGGCCACGCGAGGCGCTGCTGATCACCGTCGTGCGTGACAAAAAAGGCGACGGCCACGCAGTGCTGACGGTCAAAACCGATCGCGGCGAATTCGTCCTCGACAATCAGGAAACCGAAGTCCTGCCCTGGAACAAGACTGGCTACCGCTTCGTGAAACGGCAGTCGCAATCCGATCCCAACGTTTGGGTTTCGCTCGGCGAGCCGCGCACCTCACCGGCGACAGTTTCGTCGCGCTGACAACAAAGGAATTCGCGTTCCCGGTCACGTCCCCACCCCTCCCCGTCCCCAGACCGGGTTCGCGAGCGGCCGGATCTCCCCCAAGATCCGGCCGCACCCTTTCTGCGCAAAGAAATAAAGCTCTCAACGGTTTCGCGTTGCCGAGCGAAGCGCATGAAAGACTACGCGAGCCTATCCCGTATGGAATTCTGGAATGCATGCAGCGTTTCATGATTGCCTTGGTCATCACCGTGGTCGCCGTGTCGGGCGTTGCCTGGGCCATGCCGATTGGACGCGACCATGCGCAATCCCACTTGATTGTCGCAGTCGCTGACAAATGTGGTTTCAACCGGTACCCCGACGCGAGCGGCGCTCTGCCGCCGGGCGTACCAAATGATCAGGCCCCGGAAGCAACTCTATAGCTCATGCGGTGGCCTGAACGCCCATCGCGTCTGCAATTTTACGGGTCAATGTTGGATGGTTTGCGATTAGAGACGCGGCCGGAAAAGTGGGAATTTGGCCCGCAGTCGCTAATCCGCAGGAGTCGTGTTCCGTCGTCCACGCGATGGTCACGAAGCCGCCAGACAACTGGCATTTTCTGCGTGCATGGTCGCAAGCGGGGCGAAACGCATATTGCGAGGTCTACATGCAACAGAGAATTGACGTCACCAAAGTAAGTCCCGCGACCTATCAGGCCGTCGGGGCACTCCAGACCTACGTCGATAAGTCGGGCCTTGATGCCAAGTTGCGCGAGCTCATCAAGATCCGCGTCTCGCAAATCAATGGTTGCGCTTATTGCCTTGCCATGCACACGCGCGACGCGCGCAAGCTCGGCGAAACCGATGAGCGCATGCACCTGCTCGATGCTTGGCGTGAAGCTCCGATTTACAGTGCGCGCGAACGGGCGGCTCTCGCCTGGGCCGAAGCCGTCACGCGAGTGGCCGACGGCCATGTCCCCGATGAGGTCTTTGAAACGGTTCGCAAGCAATTTTCCGAAAAGGAGATCATCGATCTCACGGCAGCCGTGGCTGCGATCAATACCTGGAACAGGATTGCGATCGCGTTTCGCGTTACGCCACAAGTCGAAAGCAAGAAAGAAGCGGCTTAAAGCTCAGCCGATCCGCTTCAGGCCTTTCGCATATTGTTTCCAGCGCCGCACATATATGTCGGCGCCGCCACGGATCATTGCGACCGCCTTCTCGTCAAGCGTGCGAATTGCGCGCGCGGGCGCACCCACGATCAACGAATTGTCCGGAAAGCTTTTTCCTTCGGTGACGACGCTGCCGGCGCCGACCAAAGAATTTTTGCCGATCTTGGCGCCATTGAGCAGGATCGCGCCCATACCGATCAGGGAACTGTCGCCGACCGTGCAGCCGTGGAGAATAACATTGTGGCCGATCACACAATCGCGGCCGATCGTCATCGGAAATCCCGGATCGCTGTGCAGGGTGGCATTGTCCTGAATTTGCGACCGTTCGCCGAGCTCGATCCATTCGTTGTCGCCGCGCAAGACTGCGCCGAACCACACGCTCGCCTCGGCCTTAAGCCGCACGCGACCAATCAGAACAGCAGTATCGGCGACGTAATATTGCCCCTCATCCGGAAATTCCGGCGACTGTCCGTCAAGTTCGTAGATCGGCATTTCCGCCTCCGTCAACGTCGGCGAATTTGCCCGAACACTAATGATGAGGGAAGCGCGGTTAAGCGAACAGGAAACTGCAGGCCTGCAGGGTCGTCACAAGAACAAGCCCCGACATCAGGCTCCAGAAGCCCGCAACCAAGGTCGCCAGGAAAACGAATTCGAAGCGACGGCCTTCCTGGCGTCGGCCAAGAATGGTGTTGCGCATGATCAAAAAGGGAGCCGACAGCATAAGGACCGGTATTGCCGCAAACGCCGCTGCGCCTGGGCCGGTCGTAAGCTGGCTGAAACTTGGCAAGCGATCGGTCGCAAGCCGGTAGCCGGAACCGCACAGACCAGCGACGGCAAAGCCAAGCGCCAGGGCGAATAGCATTTGTATTGATTCAGGGGACATCCGGGACCTCAACGCAATACCTGAGGCCATCTGTTGCAAACGGGCCGAACGCGCGCCAGCCAATCCTTAACGAATGGTAAATGCGTGGGTCCGACGACCGCCAGCCGGGCGTTGCGTGGCATAATCCGCCCGATTTGCCCGACCGAGCCCTCGCAAGCCGACTGGGCTCTTCAAAGGAGACGGCATTGGCCATTCTCGCGCAGGGGCCCACTCCGGCAGCCCGCCGCCCCTCCCAGCGCAGGCGGCATACCGGTCATAGCCCGTCTGCTGGCACCGCTTATCGTGTTTGCCGCAGTGGTCGTTATCGCCGCCCTCTATGTGGCTTACACTTTATGGCCGCGATGGCCGGATGCGCCGGTTGCCCTCGATGCGCCTTCGCTGCCGATCGTGATTTCCGGGACGGCCTTTAATATCGAGCCGGCGGCGATCCGCATGAGCGTCCAGCGCCGTCCGGGCACGCATGAACGCGTCGACCTTTCGTACCTTTGGCCCTCGCTCGTACCGCCCGACCCTGCCGTCAAACCCACCCTCAATGCGCCGGTCGATCCGAACGAACGCCTGTTCGTGACCATCGCGTCGGGCGACGCCACCCTCCCGCTGCTCGAGCGGGTGCAGACAATTTACCCGCGCTACCTGGTCGCGGAGCCGGTCGCCGGGCCGCCCGGCCTCACCTTCCGTGGGTTTCGCGACGACGCGCCCTATCAAGGCGAAGACCTGGTGTTCGAATCCGCCGCGCCCGAGCATTTTCTCGCCCGTTGCTCGCGCAAGGGCGTCACCAATTCAGGCGTCTGTATTCTGGAGCGGCGTATCGGCAGCGCCGACGTAACTCTGCGGTTTCCGCGCGACTGGCTGCCTGATTGGCAAAACGTCGCAAGCGGAATCGACCGCCTGATCGCGCGATTGCATCCGGAGACGAAATAGATTGTTTAGTCGACCAGGTCGACGTCGAGAATGGGCAATTCGAGAATGTACGAACGCCGCCCTTTTTCGATTTCCAGAAACAGCACCGCGATAAATTCTTCGTCGATATAAACTTCCAGGGAATCGGTTTTCTTCGGCCGCGTGACCACGCGAATTTTATCGTTGTCAAATTTGTGGCGGAGATAGGCATTGAGTGTCGGCACCGGCTGGATGCTGGGATCGTTGCCGACCTGAATGACCATGCGGAAATTGTACGAACGCTCGCCATCCTCATCGTCGACGGTGAGCTCGCCAAGGTCATCGTCGCCAACAAAAATTTCAGCGGTGTCCGAGCCCTTCGGCACGACGCGAATTTGCGTGTTGCCAAACAGCTTTTTCAGATAGCCGTCGAGTTTTCTGACTTCCTGGACGTCCAACGGGCCACTCCTGTCCTAAAGCAGCGTCTCCTTGCCCGATTGGGGGGCCCGGCGCAACACCTAACCGTCGAGCATAATGCCGTAGAGCATTTGGTCCATGGCGCGCGATGGCTCCGGGCAACCGGCCTCGCCAACGACCTTGGCCGGGACACCGGCCACGGTAACGTTGTTCGGCACAGGCTTGATGACAACCGACCCCGCGGCAATGCGCGCGCAATGACCAACTTCAATATTTCCGAGAATCTTCGCGCCAGCCCCGATCATCACGCCGCGGCGGATTTTCGGATGCCTGTCTTCATGCTCCTTGCCGGTGCCGCCAAGCGTCACATCGTGCAGGATTGAAACATCGTCTTCGATCACCGCGGTCTCGCCGACAACAAGTCCTGTCGCATGGTCGAGAAAAATGCCGCGTCCGATTTTTGCCGCCGGATTGATGTCGCATTGGAATACGGACGACGACCGGCTTTGCAGGTAGAGCGCAAAATCCTTCCGGCCCTTGCCGTTTAGCCAATGCGCGAGACGATGCGTCTGGATAGCGTGGAAGCCTTTGTAATAGAGCACCGGCTCTATAAACCGGCTGGTGGCCGGGTCGCGATCGACGGTGGCAACGATGTCAGCCCGGAAGGCGTCGCCCAGCGTCGGTTGATCCTCGAGCGCATCGTCATAAGCCTGCCTGATCAGATCTGCCGACACGTCGGCGTGATCCAGACGCTGGCTGACACGGTGCGCGATCGCCACTTCGAGCCGGTCGTGATGAAGAATGTTTTCGTAGATAAAGGTCGCGAGCTCGGGTTCGCGGCGCGCAACATCCTCGGCTTCCGTGCGAATGCGCGCCCAAACAGGATCGACTTTATCGAGGCCGCGTACCGGCCGTGTCTTGAATTGAGCCATGATCCTCAGTCTCCCGGCGCCTCTCGGACCCCTACATAGGTCTTTTATCACAATTTCCCAGTTGCGAAGAGTGCCCCGCAAGGCGCCTTGCGCATGGCTCATACGCGTTGGTTAAGGAAGTCGAGAACGCCGGCTTTATAGATTTTATCGCCGACGGCCAACATATGGTCGCGATCCGGAATATCCAGCGCGCGAGCACCAGGAATTCAGCGCGGCTAATTCCTGGGCACTGCCTGCGACCTGATCTCGTGTGCCAATGGCAACCAGTATCGGCGCGCGGATGGTGGCGACCTCCGTTCGGCTGAGCGTTTGCCGCGAACCGCGAATGCAGGCTGCCAACGCGCGCAAATCGGATTTCGTCTGGTCGGCAAAAATCCGGAAGACGCGGCCAGTCGGATCGCTGACGTCATCGAGCGATGGAGCCTCCAGCGCTTCGGCGATACTTTCCGGCAAGCCGACACCCTCCACCAGCCTGATGCCGAGCCCGCCAAAAACTGCCGACCGTACGCGTTCGGGGTGTTTGACGGCGAGGAAGGCTGTGATGCGCGAACCCATCGAATAACCCATCAGATCTGCGCTTTCGATCTTGAGATGATCGAGCAGCGCGCGCACATCGTCCGCCATGGTCGCACTGTGATAGACAGACGGGTCGTAGAGCTTGCTGGACGCGCCGTGCCCTCTGTTGTCGAGCGCGATGACGCGTCGGCCTGCACCATTGAGCGTCGATACCCAGCCGGTGGCAACCCAGTTCACTTCTTTCGTGGAGGCAAAGCCATGGACCAACACAACGGGCTTGCCCTCGCCCTCGTCAAGATAGGCAATCTCGACCTCGCCATTTTTGAAACTGGCCATTGAAGATTACTAGCTGTGAGCCGGCGCGGCAGCAAATGACTTCTGATTCCCTCCGCCTGCGCCGCTCCCTGCGGCGGCGAAGAAAGCGCAAGGTCGCGCGCTCGGTCGCACTCTTGAGTGCGGACACGAAACCGAAGACGGCAAATAACGCGCCCAATAACCAAAGGCTCACATCGAAGGCCAAAGCTGCAAGCGTGATTGCGCCGCGCCCGGCAATCTTGAGGATCGCGCGCGTGCGACTCCCCTCTTTCTCGGCAAACTTGGCAACGCGTGCAATATCGGCCGGCTCTTTCGCAATCTTCAATCCATCAAGCGCAGCCCGACCGCCCGCAGCTTTTTCCACGCGGCCAACGTCGCGGGCAAGATTGAGCAAGCCCTCGGCGCGCTCGACCTTCACCGCTTCGCGCGCGGCGCGCACTGCCAGCGCCGGCTCGGTGAGTGACACTTTGGTTGCGGCCTGCCGCAACTGACCCCAATCGACCACCCCGCGCGCCATACGCCCGAGGCCGTCGGCAAACTCCGCGCCAAGACTTCCGGTCTTGCGCGCAACTTTGGTCAGCGAAAGACCCACTCGCGCCGGAGCGGCGGCTCCGAGCGTCGCATAAGTGCCGGCAGTGATGGCAATGCCGACAACAGCGAGGCCCAATACCAATTTATCCGCTTCCTCTCCGGTCGCGTAGCGTGTTCCTTCGCGTAGCGCGTCGCGGATATCGCCAAAGACAAACAAGTCTCCGACCGTCGTGCCGGCAAGCGCGGACATATCGTCCGGCACGCCGGTAATAAAACCGCGCGCGAAACTTTCAGCTTTGTGCTGGGTGGTAGCTGCCTCTGCGGTCGCTGCCGCTACCTTCTGTGAGAGCACTGGATCGATCGGTACATGGCGGTCGGTGGCAAGATCGACGAAACTTTGTGCGAGATCCGCATCGCGCGCAGTAAGCGCCGCGTCGATCTCGCGTTGTGCGACGGCAGCGTCGAAAGTGCCGTCGAGCGCGCGGCCCGCAAGCCGTGCCGGGTCGTCAAGGCCCGCGACGGCCTCTGCCGCGTGCGGCACGACGTAGACCGCGGCGGCCGAGAGCAACACTGCGATAAGCAAGGCCGGCGCGACGCGCGGACAGGGCGCACTATTTCGTTTCAGTAGTTCCAACACGACGTCTCCGAATTGGCAGGCGTCGCGGCTTACGACGCCTTCGTAACGATGTGACCCGCAACCAAGGCGTTTCAGCGGCATAATCACAGGGCACCGGATGGAGCTAGGCATTGCGGGCCGCCCTCGCTATGGTGCGCGCGAATTTGGCGCTGCGCGCGGCCACATGAGGAGTTTCCATGGCGGAACACGTTGTCCCCCATTTCCACAACGACCCAGGCGTGCCAGTGATCGACATTGGCGCCAAAGAATTCATGTGTGTCGGCGCAACACCGCCCTATGACCATCCACACGTGTTCCTCGACATAGGCGAGGACAAAGAGATCATCTGCCCCTATTGCTCAACGCTCTACCGCTTCGATCCATCGCTCAATTCGCATGCGGCGCGACCGCCGCAATGCGCATTGCCGCATTCCGCAGCAGCCTGATCCCGATCGGAACCCTTCCGCCATGGCGCCCGCGCGTCATGTCATTGTTGCCGGAGCCGGCATTGGCGGCCTGACCGCTGCGCTGGCACTCGCGCGTGCAGGCATGCGCGTGACGGTATTCGAACAAGCCGAAAAACTCCAAGAGACCGGAGCCGGGCTGCAAGTTGCGCCTAACGCGAGCCGTGTGCTGATCGCGCTGGGCTTGCGCGAACACCTCGACTTCGGTTGCGGTTGCACCGCAAGCCATCCGCGTGATGGCCGGCGGCTCCGGCCGCGAGATCGTACGCATTCCCCTGGGCGAGGATATCGAACGCCGCTACGGCGCGCCCTATTGGTCGATCCATCGTGGTGATTTGCAATCGGTGCTCGCCGATGCTGCACAGCGCGAACCCGATGTGAAAATTCAATTCGGAGTGCGGGTTGAAGATTTCGCTTCCCACATCAACGGCATCAGCGTGCTCGGCAAACGCGGCACCCAGGTACTCGATGAACGGGGCATTGCACTCATCGGCGCCGATGGAATCTGGTCAAGCATCGCAGCGCGCCTCGGCAGACACCAGCAACCCGCCTTTCGCCACCGCACCGCTTGGCGCGCTCTCATTGCGAGCGATGCAGCACCGGCAGAATTTCGCGAGCCTTTGGTGCACCTCTGGCTTGGACAGGACGCTCATCTTGTGCATTACCCCGTCAAATATGGCCGCCTCATCAACATCGTCGGCATCGTGCACGATGAATGGAGTGACACGGGCTGGTCCGCGGCCGGTGACCGTGCCGAAATCCTCCGCCACTTCGCACGCTGGGCCTGGTCGGAGAAAGCGCGTGCCCTCATTGCCATTCCGGACCGTTGGCTGAAATGGGCGCTGTATGACCGGCCCGCGCCCTTCCGCAGCGGCAAGGGCCCTGTCACCTTGCTCGGGGATGCCGCCCACCCGATGCTCCCCTTCCTTGCGCAAGGCGCTGGCATGGCAATCGAGGACGCTGCCGTGCTTGCGGATATGCTCGGCAAATATATCGACGATCCCTCGGACGCGCTACGCGCCTATGAAGGCGCTCGTTGGCACCGCACCGCGCGCGCCCAACAATTCTCCCGCCGCCAAGGGCGCATTTATGGGCTGACTGGGCCGGAAGCGCTCGTCCGCAATCTGGCGATGCGGACGATGGGCGGCGAAAGGCTGCGCGCCCGTTACGATTGGCTCTATAGTTGGCGGCCACCTGAACGTTACCGTGCATAAATGAGTTTCAACGCATGATGTTTCCTTCGACCATTGCCGGAAGCCTGCCGAAACCCTCCTGGCTCGCCGAGCCGAACAAGCTGTGGCCGCAGTGGCGTCTGCAAGACGCCGATCTCGCCGCCGCCAAGCTCGACGCCACGTTGCTGGCGATCAAATGGCAGGAGGACGCCGGGATCGACATCGTCGGCGATGGCGAACAGTCGCGCCAACATTTCGTCCATGGCTTTCTGGAATACGTCGATGGAATCGACTTTGCGCATAAGGTCGAAATGGGAATCCGCGCCGATCGCTATAAAGCCATGGTCCCGGTTGTGCGCGGCGAATTGACACTCAAGGGCCGCGTGCATCAATCCGAAGCACGTCACGCCCGCGCCCACACCAAACGCAAGCTCAAGATGACGCTGCCTGGGCCTATGACAATTTCGGACACGATCGCCGACGCGCATTACGGCGACAAAATCAAAATGGCAATGGCTTTCGCCGATCTGCTGAACAAAGAAGCCCGCGCCCTCGAAAGCGATGGCATTGATGTCATCCAGTTCGATGAGCCGGCTTTCAACGTTTTTATGGGCGAAGTTGCGGGCTGGGGCATTGAGGCGTTGCATCGTGCCATCGACGGGCTCAAATGCGCCACCGCCGTGCACATCTGTTACGGCTACGGGATCAAAGCCAATATCGATTGGAAGAATTCGCTGGGCGGAGAATGGCGGCAATACGAGGAGATTTTCCCCGCGCTCGCCAGAAGCCGCATCGGCCAGGTCTCGGTCGAATGCATCAATTCGCGCGTGCCGTTGAAACTATTGTCGCTACTCGAGGGCAAGGACGTTTTGATTGGTGTGATCGACGTTGCCAGCGATGAAGTCGAGACGCCGGAACGCGTGGCGCAGGTCATCGGCGAAGTCACAAAATACGTCCCGAAGGAAAAGATTGTCGCCTGCACCAATTGCGGCATGGCGCCGATGCGGCGCGACATTGCCGAAGCAAAACTCATTGCGTTGGGTGCCGGCGCAGCGCTGGCGCGGAAGAAATTCGCGTAATTTCTTCCGCTCGTCCCCGCGCAAGCGGGGACCCTGCGCTTGGATTATGTGCAGCAGGCTCTGGATGCCCGCCTACGTGGGGGTATTCTACGCACTGGCTTGGTCTATCGCGCCGCTCGTCCCATAACATCCATCAGCTCTGCAACCTTGCGCCGCTGATCGGCTTTGTCGCCGCTCTTGATCGCGTGGTCGACGCAATGCGCCACATGATCGCGCAGGATTTCCTCTTCGACACGGCGAAGCGCTGCACGCACAGCGCCGATTTGCGTCACGATATCGATGCAATAGCGGTCGCCCTCAACCATGCGCGCCAGCCCGCGCACCTGCCCTTCAATGCGGTTGAGCCGTTTGAGCGTCGCTGCCTTGTTGTCTTTTGCCATAGAGGCTATATACCCCCTAGGGGTATCAGAGGCAAGACGTGAGCGTGACACACGACCACCATCATGAAGCGTCCGCCGGACCGGGCGATCGACCCCGTCTGCGGGATGAGCGTCGATCCGCATACGGCCAAACACCGGGCCGAACATCGCGGGCACAATTACTATTTTTGCTCGGCCGGCTGCCGCACCAAGTTCATCGCCGATCCACCGAAATATCTGGGCGCCCGCGAACCAGATCCGGTCGTCGAAGGCGCCATCTACACCTGTCCGATGCATCCGGAAATTCGGCAACCCGGTCCCGGCGCCTGCCCGATCTGCGGCATGGCGCTGGAGCCTGAGATCGCCAGCGCCGATACGGGGCCAAATCCAGAATTTATCGACATGAAGCGACGGTTCTGGATCGGCCTCGTGCTCACGCTGCCGGTGTTCCTGCTGGAAATGGGTGGGCACATTTTCGGGGCGCACAACTGGGTCGCTCCTGCACTCTCGAACGACGTGCAATTCGCTTTTGCGACACCGGTCGTGCTGTGGGCAGGCTGGCCGTTTTTCGTGCGCGGCTGGCAATCGCTCGTTACACGCAATCTCAACATGTTCACGCTGATCGCCATGGGCACGGGCGTGGCTTACGTCTACAGCCTGTTTGCGACTTTCACGCCCGGAATTTTTCCCGAGGCATTTCGCGGGCACGGCGGTGCTCCGGCCGCCTATTTCGAAGCCGCAAGCGTCATCACCGTATTGGTGCTGATGGGACAAGTGCTCGAACTACGCGCGCGCGAGGCAACCTCCGGCGCGATCCGCGCCCTGCTCGATCTCGCGCCAAAAACCGCGCGGCGCATCAAAGTGACGGCAACGATGAGGAGATTTCGCTCGATGCGGTGCAGCCCGGAGACCAGTTGCGGGTACGGCCCGGCGACAAGGTCCCCGTCGACGGAATCGTTCTGGAAGGCCGATCTGCGCTCGATGAATCCATGGTGACCGGCGAATCCATGCCGGTGACCAAGGAGAAAGAGTCGCGCGTCATCGGCGGCACGCTAAACTCGAGCGGCAGCTTTCGTCATGCGTGCCGACAAGAGTCGGCCGCGACACGCTGCTGTCGCAAATCGTGCAGATGGTTGCGAAGGCGCAGCGCAGCCGCGCGCCCATCCAACGGCTGGCCGACCAGGTCGCCGCCTGGTTCGTGCCAACCGTTATTGCTGTTGCGCTTCTGGCCTTTGCCGCCTGGGCGACCTTCGGGCCTGAACCGCGCTTCGCTTACGGGCTGGTGGCGGCGGTCAGTGTACTCATCATCGCCTGCCCCTGCGCACTCGGGCTCGCCACGCCGATGTCGATCATGGTGGGCGTAGGCCGCGGCGCGCAGGCTGGCGTGCTGATCAAAAATGCAGAAGCGCTGGAGCGCATGGAAAAGATCAATACGCTGGTGATCGACAAGACCGGCACCCTCACCGAAGGAAAACCAAAGGTGGTGGCGGTCGCGCCCGCCTCCGGCTTCGATGAGGTACAGGTGCTCGGGCTTGCCGCCAGCGTCGAGCGCGGCAGTGAACATCCCCTCGCGGCAGCGATTGTCGCCGCCGCGGCCGAACGCAAACTGGAGTCTCGCACCAGTGAGCGAATTCAACTCGTCCGCCGGCAAGGGCGTCACTGGAACGGTCGGCGGCAAGCGGCTCGCACTTGGCAACGCGAGATTCCTCGCAGAGTTAAAGATCGATACATCCGCGATCGCCAATGATGCCGAACGGTTGCGGATTGATGGTGCCACCGCCATTTTCCTTGCCGTTGACGGCAAATCCGCCGGGGTCATTGCCATTGCCGACCCTGTGAAGCCGACGACGCCGGACGCGCTGAAGGCACTCGCTGCGGACGGCATCCGAGTGGTCATGCTTACCGGAGACAATCGCACGACCGCAGAGGCTGTCGCCCGGAGACTCGGCATCAGCGAGGTCGAGGCGGAAGTGCTGCCCGATCAGAAGAGCGCGGTTGTCGAAAAACTTCGCAGCGAAGGCCGTGTGGTGGCCATGGCGGGCGATGGCGTCAATGACGCGCCGGCGCTCGCCATCGCAGAGGTCGGCATTGCGATGGGCACCGGCGCCGATGTCGCGATCGAAAGTGCGGGAATCACTTTGTTGAAAGGTGATCTTGCCGGCATCGCGAAAGCGCGCGCGCTTTCTGCCGCCGTCATGCGCAACATCCGGCAGAATTTGTTTTTCGCATTTCTCTACAATTCGCTGGGCGTGCCTGTGGCGGCAGGCGTGCTCTACCCTGTTTTCGGTTTGCTGTTGTCGCCAATCATCGCCGCAGCCGCCATGGCGCTGTCGTCCGTCAGCGTCGTCGGCAACGCATTGCGGCTGCGCCGCCTCCGGCTCTAGTTGCTAATAGATCGCGAGATACTTCAGCAGCGACAAGACGCCGATGATAATCACGATAACGCGCACGATCTGTTTTGCGCGTCCATCGATCGGCAGCATATTGATCAGATAAAGCACGAGGACAATGACGAGAAACGTAATGAGAATGCTGATTAAAATGCCCATGCTCGCCCCCTTGTAAAAGCCACGGTCGTGGCGGGTTCCACGCCTACAAGTTCCATGTTTGCAGAAAGTTCCATCGCCGGCTAGCTGCACAATCCGCTCCAAAAGATAGATCCCGCGCCGAAGGAACGAATGAGCCGCCCTGATGCTTGACCTGCCGTCCAGCCCCGACCGGTTGGAATTGTTCAACCGAAGGAGCTGCTCGTGCACACTAAGTCTCTCGGATTAGTCGTACTACTTGCTAGTTTGTCGTTGCCGATGGCGGCACAAGCACAGGGCACCGTTCGCGGCGCGCAAGAAGGCGCAGCGCAAGGTGGCCACGATGCCGGCCCAGTCGGCGCAGTCGTCGGCGGCGCAGTTGGTGCCGTTGCCGGCACTGTTGGTGGCATTCTCGGCGTCGAGGATCGCCCGCGCTTTCGCGAATATGTCGTTCGCGAGCGGGTACCGTCCTATCGTTACAGCAATGAATTCGTCGTCGGCGCGGTGCTACCAGAAAGTGGCGTCACTTATTACGACGTTCCCGCCGAATATCATGTCTCCGGATACCGCTACGCTTATGTGAACGAACACCCCGTGCTGGTCGACCCGCGTAGCCGCCGCATCGTTCAAATCATCGACTAATATTCGCCACTGAAGGAACCAGCATGTCCAAATTCATTACGCTCACGGCGGTTGCCGCGCTAGCGCTTGCGGTTACGGCTTCGTCACAACCTGCATTTGCGGGCAACAATGGCGGCGCCATCGCCGCCGGTGTTGTCGGTGGTCTCGCCGTTGGCGCAATTGTCGGGTCGCAGGTCAATCGCGGTTATTACGGTGGCCCTGGGTACTATGAATCCGGCTATCAACCCGTATATAGCGCCTGCCACACCGAGCGGCAGCAATTCCAAGATGCTTACGGAAACATCCGCGTGCAGCGCGTTCGCGTTTGCGACTGATTGTCTCTCGCGCTTTTTTCTAACATCAACCCCGCCGGAAACGGCGGGGTTTTTGCTCATGGCATTTCGGATTACCGCGGCGGGATTTGGATCAGATCGTCAAGCTGCGCTTTCGTCAGTTCTGTTGGCGTAAATTTCAGGGCGACAGCGTCCTTCACGATCGTATCGAGCCCGACGATTTTGTCCGGCTCCACCGCCGCGCGCGGAAAAAAGTCGTCACGCGTGCGCTTGGCTTTCGCCTCGGTGATTTTGAGCCAATCTGCATAGACCTTCAAAGCGTTCGGATCGGTGTACATATAATTGACCGTTTCGCGATATGCTTTCATGTAGCGATCCACCACATCCTTGTGCGCCTTCAGATAATTCTCGTTGACGATATTGAGGCGCACCGTCTGCCCTTTGAAGGCATCGGCGTCATTGCCGGTTGCAATGATGCGGATCTGTTTCTGGTCGAGCTGATCGAGACCGAACGGTGGCGCTGCCCAACCCACATCTATTTGTCCGGACATAACCGCGGTCAAGTTTGCGGCCGGACCGCCCATCGCGGTCGGCTTCGCCTTAAGCTGGTACTGCTTCATGAAGGCGGTGACGATCCCGTGAGTCGACGAACCGTTGGTCGAGTAAGCGAGGATCTTATCGTCGGTATCTTTCAATGACTTGATCGGCGAGTCCGCTTTTACATACCAATAAAGATCATTGGCGCCGGTGGTTTCCGCACCAATGACGCGGACCGGTGCGCCCTTGGCGTAGGCGCTGAGAACGCCCATCACGCCCGCAGCGATGCCCATGTCGACGCTGCCCGAAATCACCGCCTGCTGCGTCTCGCCCGCGCCATTTGTGTAGACGATATCAAGTTCAAGGCCGTGCTTCTTGAAGATGCCGGCAAGCTGGCCGACCTCCGAAACCGACGTGTCCCAATTTCCGCGCTGGCCGACCGCGAGCTTGATCTTGTCCTGCGCCGATGCCGCGTTCCCCGCTGCTATCACCGTCAATGCGGCGAGTGCGCAAGCGAGCGTGTTTTTCCTCATCGTATCCTCCCCTGAGATTTTTTCTGTTATTTGGCGGCTTGTGGTTGTCTGACTCGCTCGAGCGGAGCTTCGCTGCCTCCGCCGAGACTCCTCCAGTTCGTGGTTTTCGGCACGACCCCCTCATACGAACTGATGGTCGCGTGCCTGATATGCGGCTCGGCCGTGCCGATCACCGGTCCGCCATTCTGCACGCTTCGTGCGGCCTCGACCATCAGGCGCCGGAACGCAACCACGGCGACGTCGCTGGCGCCGACCCGCTCCCTGGAGCGATCGCTGATCGGGCCCATCCCCTCCCACATGGCAATGTCCTGGTTGGGGATGCCGCTGATGCCGGTGAAATTTCCATCTTTCATCGCGGCGCGGTCTTGGCGATAGAGATTACCGCGATTGCGCACGCCATCGAAATTCTGATCGACGTCGACGCCCCACTCAAGCACGTTGAATTTGCGCCAGGCTTTGGCATCAATCCCCGGCTTGTCGGATCCATTCCACGCAATGAAGTAGAAGATGGTGTTGTGATCATCTTCCGGCGTGAGCAGCGTGGCGACATTGTGCACGTTGTTCGGCGGAATGAGTGCCGTGAACGGTGCGATGTAAACCGTCGTACGAATGTAGTCGTGCGTCGCCTCGTTCATGATCGGACGGCGGATCGCCGCGTAACGGAATCCGTAGCTGGTGCGTTCGATCTGGAAGCGCGGCGCCTTGTCCGTCGACGGGCGTAGCCAGTTTGCTTCGGTCGCCTTGGCGCCGTCGACCTGGGCCGGCACCATGTCGGACGAATGCAGGCTGGACGAATGCGCCGAGTCGATCTGGCCTTCCAGGATCTGCGCCCAGTTGCAGCGCACCCGCACTTTGGTGGCGCTGACGCGCGCATCCGGCGTCGGTGCGAACGCCGGCGCTTCGAATTCGCGCATCTCCTCCGGCGGCCCCATGTATGTCCACACGAAACCGCCAGCCTCGCGCGCCGGATAGGCTTTGTGTTTCACGCGATCCGGGATGAGGCTGTGCTCGGGCTCCGATGCCATCTCCACGACGTTGCCTTCAACATCGAACTTCCAGCCGTGATAGAGGCAGCGCAGACCGCACTCCTCGTTGCGCGCGAACAACAGTGAGGCGCGCCGGTGCGAGCAGTATTCATCGAGTACGCCGATGCGGCCCTTGCTGTCGCGGAACACCACGAGGTCTTCGCCGAGCAGGCGCACCTTTATCGGCGCACCGTCGGGTTCAGCCACTTCCTCCGACAGGCAAGCCGCAATCCAGTGGCGGCGCATGATTTGGCCCATCGGCGCATCGCCCTCGACGCGGCACAGCAGTTCGTTTTCCTCTGACGTCATCATGGCGGCATCTCCCTTCGCGGGCGCTGCGTTACAGATTTCCCTCGCGCGCCCATTCTTAGATATCTAAGATAAGACTAGAGAATGCGCGCGACCTTGTCGAGGTAGACCGTCCCGTGAGCCAGCCCAGCGAACGCAAGCTCCGCCTTGGAGTGGCCGGCCTCGGCCGTGCATTTACCGTGATGTTGCCGACCTTTACCGGCGACGCCCGGGTTACGCTGGTGGCCGCGGCGGATACGCGCGCCGAGGCGCGGAAGCGTTTCACCGCGGATTTCGGCGCCAAAAGCTACGAGACGGTCGAGGAGCTGTGCGCAGATCCCGCTGTCGACGCGGTCTATGTGGCAACGCCGCATCAGTTTCACGCCCAGCATGCCACCCTCGCCGCGCGGAACGGCAAGCATCTGCTCATCGAAAAGCCGATGGCCATCACGCTCGACGAATGCGCCGCGATCATCGACGCAGCGCGAAACGCCGGCGTGCACGTTGTAGTCGGACATAGTCATTCGTTCGATGCTCCGGTCCAGCGTCTGCGGGCTTTGATCGAGAGCGGCGAATTCGGCGCCGTGCGCATGATCAATGCCATCGACTACACGGACTATCTCTATCGTCCGCGCCGGCCGGAGGAGCTCGACACCGCGAAAGGCGGCGGCGCGGTGTTCAATCAGGCGGCGCATCAGGTCGATATCGCGCGGCTGATTGGCGGCGGGCGCGTCACGAGCGTTCGCGCGGCGACGGGCGCGTGGGATCCGGCGCGGCCAACCGAAGGTGCATACGCGGCGCTGCTTACGTTTGCGAACGGCGCATTCGCTTCGCTCACTTACAGCGGCTACGGCCATTTCGACTCCGACGAGTTTCAAGGCTGGATCGGCGAGATGGGGCAGCAGAAAAAGCCTTATGCCGGCTTGCCGCGGCCACGCTTCGCGAGTGCACAGGAAGAGACCGCGTTCAAGAACGCACACAACTACGGCGGCGCCGACTATCGCGCGCCAGACGCCGCAAGCCGCCGCGCACCAGCATTTCGGTACGTTGCTGGTTAGCTGCGAGCGCGCCGATCTGCGCACGCTGCCGAACGGCGTCATGATCTATCAGAACGGCGCTGCGCGGCTCGAAGCGCTGCCGCCGCCTGCGGTGCCGCGCATCGAAGTCATCGACGAGCTGTATCGTGCGGTCGTCCAAGGCGAGGCGCCGCTGCACGATGGCGCCTGGGCGATGGCGACGCTCGAGGTCGTGCTCGGAATCCTGCGCTCCGCGCGCGATGGCAGCGACGTGACGCTTCACCATCAGGTCGGTGTTCCATGAAGCGCGAGGCGGCCAGTACGCAGACGATATTGCGCCACTGGCGCGAGGCCGTGCCCGACGATCGCCTCGCGCATCTGGTGAAGGATGCGACGCGCGCATTGGTGCGTGCATTGCAAATGCGGCTGGCCGAGCACGCCGTATCGTTCGGTCACTGGACTTTCCTGCGCATTTTGTGGGAAGGCGACGGCCTGACCCAGCGCGAGTTGAGCGAGCAAGCCGGCGTCATGGAGCCGACCACATTCTCCGCACTCAAGGCGATGGAACGGATCGGCTATGTTCGCCGGCGCAAGCGCGGCGGCGATCTGAAGAAAGTCTACGTCTTTCTCACGCCGAAGGGCCGCCGGCTGCGGGAAAAGCTGGTGCCGTTCGCCGAAGACGTGAACCGCATCGCCGTGCGGAGTTTGCGCCCGGCGGACATTGCAACGACCCGCACGGTTTTGCTGGCGATCATCGAAAATCTGGCGCGCGATGAGCAGGCTGCCGACATGCGTATGCCCTCCACTCGCGAATTGGGGCGACAGAAGGCAAGCGGCCGAAAACGCAAATTGCGTGAGTCGTGTGCGATAGGCCGGGCGCGAAACCCCGCCTTCGCCCTTTCCCTCAGCGCACGACCTCGTCGCTGACGCGGGCACCGGGGACCACGATCGTGACGGGCTTGCATTTCTTTTCGGCGGAGGTCCGGCGCAGCTCGTTCATTTCACCGCGAAGCTGGAGATATTCCGGACGATAGGCCACTGTGCTCATGACTTGGCCGCTGGTGGTCGTACTTGCCTTGGCTGTCAACTCTTCCAACACGCGCTGGCGAGCAGCATTGGCCTGCATCTGCGCAGCCATCTCCGCGCAGCTGAAAAGAACGTATTTATCCGGCTCGACCAGAAAGCGCGCCGTATTGTCTTCGGACGTGCATCCGCCCAGCGCCGCGGCAATCAATGCGGCGATCAGAATCCGGAATGTTGCGCGGCCGGGCATCGCCCAGTACCTATCGCATGATTCTGGCATTGCCGTGATTCAATCGCCGGCTTTGCGAATTACCGGGGCCACGACCGGTCACGCTCCGGCAGATGTCTGGCGAAGAGCCCGGCTTAATTCAGCGGCAATCGCGACGGCCGATGGCGTATCGGAATGCACACAAACCGTCGTCGCTTTGACAGGGATGTCTCGACCGGCCGTCGTTGTAACAACGTGATCCCGCATCACCCGCAACACGCGCGCGGCTGCTTTGCCGGGATCTACGGCGTCGTGAACCCGGCTCAGGATGAGATTGCCATCGCCGTCGTATTCAAGATCGGCGTAAAATTCCGGAACGAGTTCAACGCCCTTGTTCTTGTAAGCCGTTTCGTGCGCCGTAAAAGCCATTCCCAAAATGGGTACGCCGTAGGGCAGCACAGCATCGGCAATTGCCTCTGCAATTTTTTCGTCACGCGCCGCCATGCCATAGAGCGCGCCGTGCGGCTTGACGTGATTGAGCGGAACGCCTTCGGCATCGAGAAACGCCTTCAGCGCGCCGACCTGATACGTCACGATATCCGTGACTTCCTCAGGCGAGATGACCATCGCCCGCCGGCCGAAGCCCTGAAGATCCGGCAGCGATGGATGGGCACCGACTTTGACGGAGTGTTTTTTCGCAAGCCGCACCGTTGCGCGCATCGTGGTCGGGTCGGAGGCATGAAATCCGCAGGCAACATTGGCAAGGTCGATGTGAGGCATTATCGCCGCATCATCGCCAAGCCGATAAAGGCCAAACCCCTCGCCCATATCGCAGTTGATCGTCATCTGCATGCAGTTGGCCTCAGGCCGTAACACGGCTGTTTGGTGGCAAATTCTTCAGTTTGTCGCTGTGAAATTCCATGGAAGGGCCTGTGTACTTGCACAATACCAGGAGTAAATTGCTTAGGCTGCAATATGGGGGCTTCCATGCAGAAGACCATTTTACTGATTTTGATCGCTGCTTTTGCCGCCTCACCGGCCGCCGCCGGCAAAGCAAAGTCGAAACAGGCCACTGAGGCCGAAGACATAGCCAAGCAGCACGACAATACGCTGCGTGCCTTGCGCGATGGCCTGCCGCTGATCCTGCCGTCCTGGTCACTTCCGGTCTACTTCAACATGCACAAGGACGAAAAGAGCGAAAAGACCGCGAAGAAAAAAACCTGATTGGTGCGGACGCCGGGACTCGAACCCGGACGGGATTACTCCCAAGGGATTTTAAGTCCCTTGCGTCTACCATTCCGCCACGTCCGCGTGGACTTCAGCTACTCCGCCGGCGCGCGGCGGTAGCCCACGCGGCGGCGTTTACGTCAGGCCGGTAATAAATGCGCCCAGGCCGGATCCCATTCCTTGCCGCTGGCGTCCACCACCTTGCCCGCGACATCGAAGAATTTGTTGGGGATCTGGAACATGGCGATAAACATGCCGCCCTTCGGGCTCCATGCGGTATGCCGGCTGCCGGCCGGCCGCCAGACGAATTCGCCCGCGCCAACTTCAGTCCCCGCATCGGGGCCTTCTTTGTCGACGAGCGAACCTTCGAGCACGTAAGTTTGCTCGATCAAAACATGTTCATGATCGGGCAGCACCGCGCCCGGCTCCATCCGCATCAGCATCGTCGCAAGCCCGCTGGCGGGGTCGAATAGCAGCGTCTTCATTTCGCAGCCGGGGAACCGCATCTTTTGCCACGGCATGTCCTTGGCCCGCACAACCTTCGACAGCAGGTCCGCGACCGGTTTCGCGTTCTGGGTGTTCGGCTTGACGTTCATGGGCGTCCTCCCCTGCGAGGCGTTATTTGACCGCAACAATACACCGAAACCGGGTCAGTTGCTCAATTTGATATTGGCCTGCTCCACAATCTTCCCGAATTTCGTGCGTTCAGAGTCAACGAATGCCTTGAACTCCGCAACCGTCATCGGTTTCGGCACGATGCCCTGCGGTAACATCTTGTCAGCAATCGCAGGGTCCTTGAGCGCGGTGTTTACGATGCCATTGAGACGCTCAACGATCTCGGGCGGTGTCCCTGCCGTGCCAAACATCGCAAACCAGTTGAGCAACTCATAGCCCGCAAGGCCACGCGCACCTTCGCTCAGTGGTGCGACATCCGGCAGCTGCGGCATGCGTTCGCGCGAGGTAACCGCGACGGCGCGCAGATTGCCCGCCTGGATCATCGGCAATGCTGCCGCGAGGCTAGAGAAGCTCATCGTCACCGCGCCGGTCGCCACATCCGTCACCGCCGGTGCCGATCCGCGATACGGCACGTGCAACACCTGAATCCCTGCCATGGTGTTCATCAGTTCGCCTGCCAGCTGCTGCGGATTGCCGATGCCGGATGAAGAGAACGAGAGCTTGCCGGGGTTCGCCTTGGCGTAGTCGATCAACTCTTTCGGATTGTGGACGGGCGTGGCCGCGGCGACGACAACCACACAGGGAACGATGCCGATCAGGGCGATCGGGACCAGCTCTTTCGCCGGATCGTAGGACATCCGCTCCTTGAACAAAAAATGATTGATTGCGACTTCGCCGGATGCGCAGGCGAGCAGCGTGTATCCATCGGGCTGCGCCTTGGCGACGGCGCCGGTCGCCAGCATCGCGCTCGCGCCCGTACGGTTCTCAATGATGACCGGCTGGCCCAGCGCCGACTTCATCGGCTCCTGCAACAACCGCGCAACGATATCGACGCCACCGCCGGCGGCATAGCCGACGAGAAGATGGATCGGCTGACTTGCATAGTTAGCCTGCGCGCCCGCCTTGGGCACTCCGGCGGCAACGGCCGCTGCGCCCGCGAGCAGATGGCGTCGTGTCAGCATTGGGCTTCCTCCAAAATATTTTTCTCATTCTTTCCCGTACGTTCTAGTCCCCGCCTTCGCGGATCGGCGGCTGGAACGCAAGACCGGTATCCCAGGGAAAATAGATCCAGGTATCCTGCGAAACCTCTGTGACGAACGTGTCGACCAGCGGCCGTCCCATCGGCTTTGCATAGACGGTGGCAAAGTGCGCGGCCGGCAACAGGTCGCGCACCACACGCGCGGTTTTTCCGGTGTCGACCAGATCATCGACGATTAATACGCGTTTGCCCTGCGATTGCAGCGCCGCAACTTCGGGTGCAATGCCCTTGAGCAAGGTGAGTTCGCCCTGGTTCTTGTAGTCGCGGTAACTCACGACGCATACGGTTTCGATCATTCGCACGTTCAATTCGCGTGCAACGATCGCCGCCGGGACCAGGCCGCCACGCGTGATGCAGACAATGGCTTCGAATGGTCCGGCTTCGTGCAGACGCCACGCCAGCGCGCGCGAGTCACGGTGAAACTGGTCCCACGAAACGGGAAAGATTTTTTCCGGACTGGGCGCCGCGGCGGCGATTGGGTTGGCCACTGATGTCCCTCAGACCGCTCGTCCCCGCGAAAGCGGGGACCCAGGGGCAAAATTGACCGACCTGCGAAGACAGAACTTGATTCCCGCTTGCGCGGGAATGAGCGGAGTATGTGGATACGTCACCATGCTAGCGCGCCGCGTCCGTAATCTGCGCTTTGATTTTTTTCAGCATGCCTTCAACCTCGGCCTTCACCACAGCAAGCTTGTCTGCGTCGCGCGAACGCACAACGATGTTGGTGTTCGGCCCGTGCTTGTCGTCGATGAATGGATAGCTGCCGATGATTGCGTCAGGGTGCGCCTTGGCGATGGCGCCGAGTTCGGTACCGACGTCGCCTTCCTTGGCGTCCGCGCGGATCGTTTCTGACAGCAGCTTGGTGCCGGTTTTGAGTTTTGGCGCCACTTCATCGAGCATGCCCTGCATCACCGCCGGAATGCCGGCCATGGTAATGACATTGCCGATCCAGAAGCCGGGCGCGCCCGACACCTTGTTGGCAACGAGCGCGGCGCCGTGCGGAATGCGCGCCATGCGCATGCGTGCCTCGTTGAGCTCGCCGCCGGTCTTGGCGAGGCGTTCCTTCAAAATTGCCACCGCTTCCGGATGAAACTCCAACGCGACGCCGAACGCCTGCGCAACACAGTCTGCAGTGATGTCGTCGTGCGTCGGCCCGATCCCGCCGGTGGTGAACACGTACGTAAACTTCGCTCGCAACGCGTTGATCGCATCCACGATTGCGGCGGCGTCATCGGAAACGACGCGAACTTCTTTAAGGTCGATGCCGATCGCGGTGAGATAGTCGGCGATGTAGCCGATGTTCTTGTCCTTGGTCCGGCCGGAAAGAATTTCGTCGCCGATCACCAGCACGGCTGCTGTGATGATGTCGGGCTTTGCACTCATGGCGTGGTCCTAGTGGGCGATTGAACACGTAGCGTGGCCCCGGCGGCCGCTCAAGCGACCGGCCCCAAGGACCGCTTATTTATTGGGCAGCAACTGCTTCGGCTCCGAAACGGTGGTCCTAACATACCGTTTTAACTGCACTTTTGATTGGCCTGAAGCTTGCAACGCCCAACTGTGGAAAGGTGCGAAACGAACGCAAAGACCAAGCGTTGCGTAAGCGGCTGCCAGCTGGGGGATCTGTATGAGTGCCGCCTTCGACGAGATGAAGGGCCAAGACGGCGGTGTACGTCCGGCTTACGACGAGCTGTCGCGCTGGCTCGCCGAAGTTCCGCCCGACGTGCTCGACTATCGCCGGCGCGAGGCGGAGCTGATCTTCCGCCGCATTGGCATTACCTTCGCCGTCTACGGTGAAGCCGACGCGCAGGAGCGGCTGATCCCCTTTGACGTCATCCCCCGCATCATGGCGGCGGCCGAATGGCGGCTCATCGAAAAAGGTCTCACCCAGCGCGTCAACGCGCTCAATGCATTCATCAAGGATATTTACGGGGCACGAGAGATTTTACAGGCCGGCGTGGTGCCGGATGATCTCATCTTCCGCAATCCCGCGTTCCGCCCCGAGATGAGCGGACAGGCCGTTCCGCACGGCATTCACGTGCACGTCGCCGGCATCGATATCGTGCGCGTGGATGCGGAAACGTTTTACGTGCTCGAGGACAATGCGCGCACGCCATCCGGCGTCTCCTACATGCTGGAAAACCGCGAAATCATGATGCGGCTATTTCCGGAATTATTTTCGCGCCACCGCATCGCGCCGGTGGAGAATTTTCCGGATGAACTGCTCGCCACGCTCAAATCCGTGGCGCCGGCATCGACATTGCACGACCCCAGTGTCGTGCTGCTCACGCCTGGCGTATTTAACTCCGCGTACTATGAGCACTCGTTCCTCGCCGACAAGCTCGGCGTCGAACTCGTCGAGGGCCGCGATCTCTTCGTGAAGGACGAGATCGTCTATATGCGTACGACACAGGGGCCGCAGCGCGTCGACGTCATCTACCGCCGCATCGACGACGATTTTCTCGATCCCCTCACCTTCCGTCCGGATTCCGCACTCGGCGTGCCAGGTCTGATGTCCGCCTACCAATCGGGGAACGTGACACTCGGCCAATGCCGTCGGTACCGGCATCGCCGATGACAAGGCGGTGTACAGCTTTATGCCGGCGATCGTGAAGTTCTATCTCGGCGAAGAGCCTGTTCTGAAAAACGTCCCGACCTGGCGCTGCCGCGAGGAAGAACACCTCAGTTACGTGCTCGACAATCTTCACGAACTGGTCGTCAAAGAAGTGCACGGCTCCGGCGGCTACGGCATGCTGATCGGCCCTGCTTCCAGCAAAGTTGCGATTGAACAGTTTCGTGCAAAACTGAAGACGTCACCGAAGAATTTCATCGCCCAGCCGACGCTGGCGTTGTCCACCTGCCCGACCTGCGTGGACCAGGGCGTCGCGCCACGCCACGTCGACTTGCGGCCCTTTATTCTCACCGGCCGGGATCGCGTGCGCATCGTGCCGGGCGGCCTCACGCGGGTCGCGTTGAAGGAAGGCTCGCTGGTGGTCAATTCAAGCCAGGGCGGCGGGACCAAAGACACGTGGGTGTTGGACAGCTGACATGCTCTCACGCACCGCCGACAACCTCTATTGGCTCTCGCGTTACATCGAACGCGCGGAGTACCTAGCGCGCATTCTCGACGCCACACAGCGGCTGTCGGCGCTCCCCCTTGCCTATGTCGGCACCAGCAATGAATGGGAATCCGCCGTCGCGACCGCCGGCTGCGCCTCTGCTTTCTTCAAGCAATACGACGAGGCTAATGAAGCCAATGTGACGGATTTTCTCGCTTTCTCGACCGCGAACACGTCGTCGATCCGGTCGTGTTTCGAGTTTGCGCGCGGCAATGCACGCGCGGTCCGCACGGCGCTGACGATGGAAATGTGGGACTCGATCAACGGCACCTGGCTTGAGCTCAAGCGCTACGGCAATGGGCCGACCTCACGCGAGGAGTTCTCGCGTTTCTTGCGCTGGGTGCAGGAGTGCTCGTTGCGCTTCGATGGATCTGCTTACAGGACGATGTTGCGCAACGACGCGTATTGGTTCTCGCGGCTGGGCGTTTACATTGAGCGCGCCGACAACACCGCCCGCATTCTGGACGTCAAATATCACCTGCTGCTGCCGGAGATCGAACGCGTCGGCGGCCCGTTGGACTATTTCCAGTGGGCGGCGATCCTGCGTTCGGTGTCGGCGCTCACCGCCTATCATTGGGTTTATCGCGAGAGCCTCAAGCCCTGGCTGGTCGCGGACCTGCTGATATTGCGCGACGAGATGCCGCGCTCGCTCGCGTCGTGCTACGAGGCCATTGTGCGCAATCTGGATTCGATTGCGGGGGCCTATAATCGGCAGGGTCCGGCGCAGCGGCAGGCGCGGGGCATTCGCGCCCGCCTGCAAAACAGCCGGATGGACGGCATTTTCCAGCGCGGATTGCATGAATTCATCGGCGAGTTCATCACCGAGAACAACCGGCTCGGCGCGCTTGTGACCGAACAATTCCTGACATGAGCACGTGCAATGACTCTTTATGCCGGGCTTGTCCCGGCCATCCACGTCTTTAATCTGCAAGCAGGAAGACGTGGACGTCCGCCTTCGCTAGCCCCTACCCTGCGCGGCCATCGGATCGATATTCTCGCATGCGCATTCGCATTTCACACGCGACCACCTACGCCTACGACGCACCGCCTTCGCTGGTGACGCAGGTGCTGCGGCTCACGCCGCGCGATCATGACGGCCAGCATGTGATTTCCTGGCGTATCGATCTCTCGGAGAATTGTCTGCTGCACCAACACGAAGATGCCTTCGGCAACATTGCGCATTCATTTACTGCCGAAGGACCATTTCGCGAGCTGACGGTTGCGGTGGACGGCGATGTTGATACGCAGAACACCGACGGCCTCGTGAACGGCGCTGTCGAGCGTTTTCCGCCGCAGCTCTTCCTGCGCGAGACGGCGCTGACGCATGCCGACACTGCAATCATCGACTTCGCGCAAACGGCGCGAGCGAGCACCAGTGGCGACACTTTGGCACTTCTCCACGCGCTGATGACGGGACTCAATCGCGAAATCGCTTTCGACACCGATCCGACACATGCGGCAACTACCGCCGCAGAAGCTTTTTCGATCCGGCGCGGCGTCTGCCAGGATCTCACCCATATCTTTGTCGCGGCCGCGCGGGTCCTCGACGTTCCCGCGCGCTATATCGGTGGCCACTTTCATCGCGCCGACGGTGTCACATCGCAGGAAGCGGGCCACGCCTGGGCTGAAGCCTTTGTCGAGAATCTCGGCTGGGTCGGTTTCGACCCAACCAACGGCATTTGTACCACCGAGGCCCACGTTCGGGTTGCGGCAGGGCTCGATTATCTCGGTGCCTCACCCGTGCGCGGGACCCGTTTCGGCGGCGCGGGCGAAAGCCTGAAAGTGGCTGTGCGCGTCGATCAGGCGGGCCGACAAACGCAGTCGTAATGCATTGCCGAAGGGCCTCGGAGGTCGCTATAAACCTGCCGTCTGTCAGATAAGAAAACCAAGACCCTATGACCTATTGTTGCGGAATTCTCGTGCGTGCCGGCCTCGTCATGATCGCCGATACGCGAACCAATGCTGGCCTCGACAACGTGTCCACCTTCCGCAAGCTGCACGTGTACTCGGTGCCCGGCGAGCGGATCATGGCGCTGGCCTCTTCTGGCAATTTGTCGCTGAGCCAGTCGGTGCGCGCCACACTGACGGAAGGCGTTGAAAATCCGGAAACGGGTGAAGTCGAAACGTTGATGAACGCGCCGACCATGTTTCAGGCCGCACAACGCATCGGCCGCACCATCCGGAATTTGCAGACTGCGGAAGGAAAAGTGCTCGAAGCCGCGGAAGTTGATCACGAGGTCGCGTTTTTGTTCGGCGGCCAGATCAAAGGCGGGCCGATGCGGCTCTACATGATCTACTCCGCCGGCAATTTCATCGAATGTACAACCGACACGCCTTACCTTCAGATCGGCGAGCACAAATACGGCAAGCCCGTGCTCGACCGCGCCATCAGTTTCGAAACTGATCTTTACGATGGGCTCAAGATCGGCCTCATCTCCATGGACTCGACGATGCGCTCCAATCTCGGCGTCGGTTTGCCGATCGATATTCTGGTCGTGCGCAGGGACTCGTGCACCGCCGAAGTGAATTATCGGATCGAGCCGGGCGAACCCTATTTCCAGGATTTGCGGGAGCGTTGGTCGGGTGCGCTACGCGCCGCGCATATCGCGATACCACGCCCGCCCTATCGCAGTTCCAACTGAGCAAATTCGCCAGCGTTACTGCGATCCGGAAAGTCGGAGCTTTCCAATTAATTAATTAACCCTCTCGGGCGCCCGACCACACTTTTACTGCCAGTTAACAGAACCGGGCGAATTGCAGATTCCCGGCGCAAGGCGCCGCGTTTGGTGCCGTAAAACGAAAGCGAATAGCAAGCTTTGTCGCCTAGCGTCCGGGCCGAAAAGCCTAATAGGCAGGACGCTTTAAGGGACCTCCATCTTGCCGGCTGTTGCTCGCCAGCGCACCTCTGACGTGCGGCAATACACGAGTTGGGACCGCGCTCGGCTGAGCGTGGTGGTCCCGATTGGCGTCATCGTTGCGGTCGCCATCGTGTGCATCGTTGTCGCCGTGCTGTCGTCCGCCCAACGCGCGGATGTGATGGCTGTCGATCACGAAAAGCAATTGTTCTCACGTTCGCTTTCCAGTTACGGCGAGCGCATTTTGCGCGAAGTGGAAAGCGTCGCATCCTCCGACGGAGCAGCCCAGAATATCCGCCACACGTTCGATCCGGATTGGACGAAGCAGCGTGTCGGGATGTGGCTGGAGACATATTTCGACCACGACTACATTTTCATTTTTGACCGCAAGGATGAACTGATCTCGTCGATGGTCACCCATCGGACAGTCGACATGAAATGGTTCGCCGCGGCGCGTCCGGGGCTTACACCGGTCATCGATTACATGCGCGGGCGCGACCAAAACTTGCACGGCGCGATCCGGCTCAATCAAACGATGCTGACCGATAGCGGCGCTCATCAGCAGATGGCGGTTATACGCAACCTGATGGGAAGGCCGGCCGTGATTGCTGCGGTTGCAGTCGGACCGGCCGAGGGCACTCCGGACTCGATCGACAACGTTGCACCGATCATCATGTCGGTGAAATTCATCGATGACGGCGCGCTCTCACGGATTGCTGCGCAATTGCGACTGAGCAATCTCCGCAGAATCGATGAGGGCACGGTTCCGGCCGGCGACCTCGCATACGATCTCGGCGGCTCCGATGGTAACCTCATCGCGCGGTTTGCCTGGACGCCGAAGCAGCCAGGCGCCGAAATCGTGCACAACGTCGTTCCGTTCATCGCTGTGGCGCTCACCGGCTTCGCGCTGCTCGCGGCTTTCGTGTTGCGCTACATGCGCCGAACTGCGGCGGCGATTGCAGCGGGCGAGTCGCGGTTGCGCCACCTGGCGATGCACGATCCACTTTGCGGCTTGCCGAACCGGATCTTCTTCGGGGAGCGGCTGGAGGCCGTGATTGAGGAGGTTCGCAACGGCAACCCGCCGGCCGCGGTGTTCTACATCGATCTCGATCATTTCAAGGACGTCAATGATACGCTCGGCCATCATGTTGGTGACGAGCTCATCCGCAATGTGACACTGCGGCTTTCGCATACGTTGCGCGGCGGTGATCTGGTGGCACGTCTGGGCGGCGACGAGTTCGCCGTAATTTCCTCGGTCGCGGGCGACAGCGATAAAATGATGGGGCTTGCGCAACGTATCATTCAGGCGATTTGCGCGCCCTACTCAATCAGCAGCCAGAATATCATTATCGGATCGTCGATCGGCATCGCGGTGGTCGACAACAAGTGCGGCACGGCAACCGACATCATGCGCTATGCCGACATGGCGCTTTACCGCGCCAAGAACGAAGGCCGCAACCGCGCGTGCATCTATGACGCTGCGATGGACGCCGATCTTTCCACGCGCAAATTGCTCGAAGCGGATTTGCGCGAGGCAATCGAAAACGACCGGTTGCAACTTTTGTATCAACCGATCGTCAACAAGAGCGGCGAAGCAGTCATAGGCGTCGAGGCACTCTGCCGCTGGACGCATCCGACCCGCGGCGAAATTCCGCCAAGCGAATTCATCGCGATCGCCGAGCACAGCGGCTTGATCATCGACCTTGGAAACTGGGTGTTGCGCCGCGCGTGCATGGACGGAAGGTCATGGCCGGAGCTTACAGTGGCGGTCAACGTCTCGTCGCTGCAATTCCGCCGCATCGATTTCGTCGAGGTGGTTGAACGCATCCTGCGTGAGACGCATTTTGACCCGGCGCGGCTCGAGCTCGAGCTGACGGAAAGCGTGTTGCTCGGCAACGTCGACACTGCGGAAGCCGCCATGCTGCGGCTCAAGATGCTGGGCGTGCGGCTCGCACTCGATGATTTCGGCACCGGCTACTCAAGCTTGCTGTATTTGCGCCGGTTCCCATTTGACAAGCTCAAGATCGACCGCAGTTTCGTACTCTCGATCGAAAAGGCGGCCGATGCCGCGGCGATCGTGCACGCCATCGTCAGCCTGGGTCGCGGCCTTGGCATGAAGGTCACGGCCGAAGGCGTGGAAACCGCCGACCAGCAACTGTTCTTGCGCGCGGCCGGCGTACATTCCATGCAGGGCTATCGCTTCGGCAGGCCGGTTACTGTCGCCGAGATCACCGCACGGCTGCGATCGCCGAGCGCGTTCCAGCCCGTTGAAGTGCCTCAAGCGCTAGCCAGCTGACGTCGTCCCCCAAACCCGCCATAGCTGACGTGCTGCACGGCCAGTGGTAGCGTGCGCGCGTTTTCATAATATGCGGGCGTCTGAACTCCCGCCGGGAAAGGAAATCTGATGGCCACTACTGCAAAAATCGCACTCGTCACTGGAGCCGGGACCGGCGTGGGCCGGGCGGTGGCCATCGCGCTCGCCAAGGCTGGCTATAACCTCGTGCTGGCCGGCCGCCGCAAGGAGATGCTGGATAAAGTCTCCGGCGAGATCAACGCCGCCGGCGCCCAAGCGCTCGCTGTGCCGACCGACGTATCCAAACGCGATTCAATCCTCTCCCTATTTTCGACCGTGAAATCGACCTTCGGCCGTCTCGATGTGCTGTTCAACAATGCCGGCATCGGCGCTCCCCCCGTGCCGCTCGAGGATTTGCCGTTCGAGGCCTGGCAGAACGTCGTCGCGACCAACTTGACCGGCATGTTCCTGTGTACGCAGGAAGCGATCAAGATCATGAAAGACCAGTCGCCGCGCGGCGGCCGTATCATCAACAATGGTTCGATTTCGGCGCACGCACCGAGACCCTTTTCGGTCGCCTATACCTCGACCAAACACGCAGTGACCGGGCTCACCAAATCGACCTCGCTCGATTGCCGGCAATACGACATCTGCTGCGGCCAGGTGGACATCGGCAATGCGGCAACGCCACTCACTGATCGCATGGTCCAGGGCGACGGTGTTTTGCAGCCTGATGGCCGCAAGATGATCGAGCCGCGCATGGAAGCCGATCATGTCGGCAATGCCGTGGTCTACATGGCCAGCCTGCCGCTCGATACCAATGTTCTGTTCATGACGGTGATGGCGAACAAGATGCCATTCGTCGGACGGGGCTAGGGACATGCATGCGCTGGAGAGCTGGCACGATTTCTTCGTGCTGGTCGGTACCGCCGGCGCGACGCTGCTTGCCTTGCTGTTCGTCGCGGTCTCGCTTGGCGCCGGATTTCTGAGCGAATCGCGCGCCGATGCCACACGCGCCTTCTTCAGTCCCGTCGTCATTCATTTCAGCGCGGTCTTTTTTCTTTCCGCAATTGCGCTTGTGCCCGGCCACCGACCGACTTTCTTTGCGGTCGTGATCGGCGGCTGCGCACTGGCTGGCCTTACGGTTGCTCTTTTCACGACAATCCAGCTGATGCGGCACGATTGGACGAGTTACAAGGAAGACCACATAGCTTATGGATTATTGCCGACCATCAGCTATGCCGCGTTGCTTCTGGCTGCCGAATTGGTCTGGACAGAAAACGCATTTGCGGTCGACGTCCTCGCCGGCGCGTTGCTTGTGCTGTTGCTGGTCAATGTCCGCAATGCCTGGGATTTAACGCTCTCGATGGTGCGCCGCCAGACGCGCCGGCGTTAGTCGATCGCCGCGATCTTGACCTCAACGCCGGTCTTCACTTTGGCCAGCACTTTCACGCTGCTGAGCGCCTTGGCGAATACGTTGCAGGGGCTGGCGAGGCGCGTTTCGTCACCTTTTGAGATCGGCGTGCGGCCAAAGCCGATGGCGATTGCCGGCCCTTGCGGCCAATAGGCGATTTCCCCGGGCGTGATCACCGCGCGCGCGTCTTTCTCGCGAGCGACGTTGACGGGCACATCGAAATAAACCTCCTCGCCCCACGTCAGCACCGCCGAAGTGATCGGCAATACGGCGGCGATGGCCCTGGCGGTCGGCGTATCAAGCAATTCGGCGTCGAGTGTCAACACGCCGAAATCGAAACGAATGCGAGCCACCTTCAATCTCCCTTCGTGCGCCTAGTTTGTTTTGACGCGCATATGGATGATGACAAGCACGATCAGGCTCAGGACCGACGTCGCGATCAGGTAGAAACTCGGCGCCAGCGGTGAACCTGTTTCCGCGACCAGCCACGCGGCGATGAAGGGCGCAAAGCCGCCGAAAATCGGTACGCTGATATTGTAACTCAACGCGATGCCTGTGCTTCGTGTCGAGATCGGGAACAGCTCTGCCATCAAGGACGGTAGCGTGCCGCTATAGGCGGCCTTGAGCAGGCTCAACCAACACACAATGCCCACAATCCCTGCAAGCGAAGGGTTGGCGACCAGCAGGACGAAGGCCGGATAGGCCGACACTGCAAACAGCGAAGAAACGATCACCATCAGACGCACACGACCGATGCGATCAGACAGATGGCCGAAAAACGGCGCGCCGAAAGTGAGCAGGATTCCGCCGAGCAGTGTTGCCGTAAAGCCGAGCGATTGCGGCAAATGCAGCTGCTTGATGGCGTAAGTCGGCATGTAAAGGATGATGTAGTTCGAGCTGGTTGAGAGGATGACGATGCCGATGCACATCAGCAGCCGGTCCCAGTGTTCGACGAACATCTGGCGCACGGGCGCCTTTGCGGGCCCCTGCTCGCGAAACTCGGGCGTTTCTCCGACGTGCTTGCGGATGTAAAGGCCGATGGGGCCGATCAGCAGGCCGAAGAAAAACGGCACGCGCCAGCCCCAGCTGTCAAGTTGCTCGGTTGTCAGCCAGGTGAACAACACAACTCCGAAAAAAGACGCGAGCACCGCGGCCAGTCCCTGACCGAACCATTGGAAGCTCGCGAAAAAGCCTTTGCGGTCGGTCGTGTGCTCGACCAGAAACGCGGTGGCGCTGCCGAATTCACCGGCGACTGCAAAGCCCTGCAACAGCCGCGCAATAAGCACAGCGATTGGCGCGACAATCCCAACGGTACTGTATGTGGGCATGATGGCCATCAGGCCGGTCCCGATCGTCATCACGACAATCGACAGCAACATGGCGGCGCGGCGGCCGGCACGATCGGCATAGGCGCCAAGCACGAGGGCGCCAAGCGGCCGCACCAAATACGACACGCCGAACGTTCCGAAAGCCAGCAACAGCGCGGTTGTCGGGTCGGCCGTCGGGAAAAACAGCTTGGAAATGGTGACGGCGAAATAGCCGTAGACGAGGATGTCGTACCATTCGAGCGCGTTACCAATCGAGGCGGCGGCAAGAACTTTAAACGTGCTGGATTGGTGCGGCGCTTTCGCCGCTATGGCGGTTGTTGACATGTTTCCCCTCGGTCTGCCCCAGTCACTGCGCGACGGCCTTAAGGTGCCGCGAACGGCACATGGAAACAAGGTGGCGAGCCTGCGCAATCTCAACTACATTGCCGCCGCATGAAAACCGACGTCTCCAAGATCAATCCGAACCCGTTCACGACGCGTCCCGAGATCGAGGGAACATTTGGGGTCGTCACCTCCACCCATTGGATCGCGACCGCGATCGGCATGGCGGCACTGGAGAAAAGCGGCAACGCTTTTGATGCCGCGGTGGCCACGGCGTTTGCTCTGCAAGTGCTGGAGCCGCATCTCAATGGGCCGGGCGGAGACGTGCCGGTCATCCTTTACGACGTGAAGCGCAAACGCCCCGAGGTCATCTGCGGACAGGGCCCTGCGCCCGCCGCCGCGACCATCGCGCATTACCGTGCGCTCGGGCTCGACATGATCCCCGGTACCGGACTGTTGGCGGCCTGCGTGCCAGGCATGTTCGACACCTGGATGATGTTGTTGCGCGATTACGGCACCATGCGCCTGGCCGATGTTCTGACGCCCGCGATCTCCTATGCGCGCAACGGACATCCCCTGGTCGAGCGCGCCAGCGCCACGATTGCCATGGTGGAGCAGTTGTTCCGCGAGCATTGGCCGACATCGGCCGCGGTGTATCTTCCAAACGGCGAAGTACCGAAGCCCGGCGTACTGTTCACAAATCGCGCGCTTGCGGACACTTACACGCGCGTTTTGCGCGAAGCGGAAAGTTCGGGCAGCGATCGCGTGGCGCAGATCGAGCACGCCCGCAAAATATGGTCGCAAGGCTTCGTTGCCGAGGCGATCGACAAATTCTGCCGGACGCAAAAAGTGATGGACGTCAGCGGCGAGCGCCACGGCGGCGTGCTCACCGGTGCCGATATGGCGACCTGGCAGGCGCACGTCGAAGCGCCGCTCACGTACGATTATGGCCACTATACCGTTTGCAAGCCGGGTGTCTGGAGCCAGGGCCCGGTCGTGCTGCAGCAGCTGGCGCTGCTGAAGGGATTTGATCTCGACAGTCTCGATCCCACCGAAGCAGAATTTATCCACTTGCAGGTCGAATGCGCCAAGCTCGCCTATGCCGACCGCGAAAGTTTTTACGGCGATCCTGATTTTGTCAAAGTGCCGATCGAAACCCTCCTCTCCGACCGATACAACGCCGAGCGCCGCAAGCTCATCGGCAAGCGCGCGTCGCTCGAATTGCGGCCCGGTTCAGTCGAAGGTTTTGGTGCCATCGTCGAAATGCGTCGCGCCGAAGGCGCGCGTGCCGCGGTTGGCGCCCTCGGCGCGGGTGAACCGACAGTCGGCCGCCTGGGCGAGGTTCGCGGCGACACGGTGCATTTCGACATTATCGACAGCGCGGGCAACATGGTGTCATCCACGCCATCCGGCGGATGGCTCCAATCCTCCCCGGTCATTCCCGAACTGGGCTTCTGCCTCGGCACGCGCGCGCAGATGTTCTGGCTCGACGAAAAACACCCGGCCGCGCTCGCACCTGGCAAGCGGCCGCGCACGACGCTGTCGCCGACTTTGGCGCTGCGTGACGGCGAACCTTATCTCGCCTGGGGATCACCTGGCGGCGACCAGCAGGATCAATGGAATACGCAATTTTTTCTGCGCCACGTTCATGCCGGCATGAATTTGCAGGAAGCGATCGATGCGCCGGCCTGGCACTCAGAACATTTCCCCATTTCATTCTGGCCACGCACGGCACGGCCCGGAGTGCTTGTTGTCGAACAGCGCCTATCCGATGCGACGATCAAGGACTTGCGCGCGCGCGGACACGAGGTTGAGGTCGGGCCAGGCTGGTCGGAAGGCCGTTTGACTGCCGCATCCCGCGTGGGGCCACGCCGGCGCGCGGCCGCCAATCCACGCGGCATGCAGGGCTATGCTGCCGGCCGTTAAACGCTAGTGCTGACGCGGGCGAGCCGACGGCTCCCACATAGCCGCCAACAGGGCGCATGCGAGCCCGACAAACGCCACGCCGACATAGCCGACCGTGTGGAAGTACGCGTGCGCAAAAAGCAGCCCACCAATGCCGGATCCCACAGCCTGTCCGATGTAAAGGACTGAGGTATTGAGCGCGACCGAAGCGCTCGCGAGATCAGGAGCCGCCGCCACCAAGCGTGCCTGTTGCATCGAATTGATTGCAGCAAATCCGAATGCCCAGAAGAACACGCCGGCGCCCATCACCGGCAGCCAACCGGCACCGACGGCCCATAAGGCAAGGCCGGTCATCGTCGAGCCCATAAACAGGGCGAGCGTTTTCTGCGTTCCAAATGCGGTTACGATCGCGCTCGCAACCACATTCCCAATCAGGCCGACTACGCCGTAAAACGCAAAGAAACCGCCGGCGACAGCTGCGCCCGCGCCGGTCAGCGCTTTCAGCAAAGGCGCGAGGTAAATGAAAACGGAAAATTGCCCGGAAGTCTGGAGCAAGGTCACCAGCAGAATGAGCATAATTCGTTTGCTGTGCGCGATCGTTACGAAGCTTTGCGGAGACAGCGGCTTTCCCTGCAGGCCCTTTGGCAGCACCGCGAACAAAAGTGCGGCGACAACAGCGGCGACGGCAGCGAGGACCCCATAGACCGCCTGCCAGCCGAAATGCGTGGCGATGAGCGTCACGAGCGGCAATCCGCCGGCTATGGCGAGCGACCAGCCGAGGAATACAAAGGCAATCGCGCTTGGCCGTTCGCGATCCGCAACAATGAGCGACACGGTGGCCGCGGCCTGTGGTGTATAGACTGCAGCGACCGCCAAGACCGCGAGACGCAGCAAGAGATTGAGATTGTAGTTCGGCGCCATGGCCGACGCCGCCTGCCCGGCTGCCACAATGACCAATGTGCCAACCAGCAATGTGCGCCGGTCGATCCGCGTCGTCAGCCAGGCCATGAGCGGCGAACCGATACAGAGAACAATTGCGCCATAAGTGACGAGCAGGCCGGTATCGTGAATGCCGACCCCAAGACCGTTCGCCAGTTCGGCGAGCATTCCTGCCGGACCGAGAATTGTCAGACCGATGACGACATTGCCGAGCATCAGCACGATGCGGGGAAAAATCATTTTCACGGGAAATTCGTTTCGACCGGCGGGAACGCGTGGGAGACTGAATGTGAAGTAGTGCAACTGTAGCACTTGTGCCATGCCCGACGCGGCGTCCCGCCGCAAATCATTTGAATGCCGCAAATCACGGAACTTGATAATGCGTGGCATCCGACACGGCCGGACTTGTTCCGGCCATCCCGCTTACAAAGACAGCACCCTCCTAACTGGATCACATAGGAAGTCGGCCTTGCTCGACATCCTAAAAATACGAAGAGCCGTAAGTCGGGTAAGCCCGACTTTCGGTGACAAGCCCGGTGATGTTGGCAGTGGACATGGTCCTCTCCGTCGTCGTCCCCGCGAAGGCGGGGACCCATACGCCGTGCCCAATCGATGGACTGCGGAGTATGGGTCCCGGCTCGCGGCGCTTCGCGCCTTGGCCGGGACGACGGCACAAGGCAGCTCTTGACTTTAATCCTATGCTGACTATAATCCTATTCGTTCGGTCCACCAGAGGGCGCTCTCATGAGGCGTCATGACGGGCGGGATCGGATGCGGCGCCCGCGGGCGTGGTTTCGCAGCCACGCCTCCGGGAGGCCCCGGGTCGTCGCTGTCCGCTCCAACTACGTGGGGCTGCCTTCAATGGCTGGACGAGGCGTGGATGAAGGGCGGCGAAAGCTGCCTGGATGAGGTGTCCGCGCCCGGAAGCACGGTCCCGGGGACAGAAAAGCCGCGATGGAGCGCCGTCTGGCGAAACGTGCCTGTCGCAAAGGCACGTCAGCGCCACGTGCGCTGGACTGTTGGTTGCGCCACCCGGCGCTCCATCCCCTCGCATGGGTGAGAGGGAAACGACGGGCCTCCCCGGGGCCTCGACAAAGAATACGGGGGCGGAGCGTTGGCTGTTTGAAAATTGAATTGGTGAGATGGAACGACGCGGGAGCAAACTTTTGCTGTCGTCCCCGCGAAGGCGGGGACCCATACCGCGTGCACTATCGATGCACTGCGGCATATGGGTCCCGGGTCTCGCTTACGCTCGCCCGGGACGACCGAAAAAACAGTGCTGCAATGATTGCGGAGAAATGGAGCGCAGGACGTTTCCACTCATGCTCGTCCGCGCTTTCGCGGCAACGAGCGGAGATAGGACACTCCGCAAAAACGCTCGCAGCTCAGTGCAGCCTGAACTCGCCGCTGATCGCCTTGAGTTCCGCAGGCTTGATCAGTTTGCAATGCGCGACCTGCACCGAGTGCAACGGGCCCTCGAGCTTCTCCTGCCAGAAGGCAAGAAAACGTTGGAGCGCGGGGAATTCGGGAAACAGATCGTAGTTCTGCCAAACGTAGGACTGCAGCAGCCAGCGATGATCGGGGCGCCGATACAGAATGTGAGCGGTCGTCAGACCAAAACCACTGACTTGTTTACGGAAATCCTCTGAAACCATTCGCGTCCTCCGTTCGAGTCGGACTTGAAGTTTCCTTTTCCGGCACTCCCCATTGCAAGCCGAAAAGGTAAACAAGTTGTTTAAAATCAAGGCAGTAGCAGCAGGGTATTTCGCTTGCTAACAGCCTCAGCGGGCGCCGGGTGCGATCCGCGAGAGGTAACGTGATGGGCGCTGACCGAGTTCCCGTCACGTCGTCGTTAACCATTGAAGCGACTGGCTTTTCGAGAATTGTTGGCACTCACCGCAAATGAGTGCTAAAAAATTTCTCCATCCCCCTTGCGGGCAAAAAAATTGCCACCCATGTGGCGTCTAGGTGCTGGCAGGGGGACCAGTCAGCTACCAAAAAACTAGACCGTTCAATAATTTAGGAGGACTGCCATGAAGTTCCGCCCGCTTCACGACCGCGTCGTCGTCAAGCGCATCGATGCCGAGGAAAAGACTGCCGGTGGCATCATCATTCCCGACACCGCCAAAGAGAAGCCCTCGCAGGGCGAAATCGTCGCCGTCGGCCCAGGTGGCCGCGACGAAAACGGCAAGCTGATCCCGATTGATCTCAAGACCGGCGACACCGTGTTGTTCGGCAAGTGGTCGGGCACCGAAGTGAAGATCGACGGCCAGGATCTCCTGATCATGAAGGAGTCCGACATCATGGGCGTGATCGAAGGCGGCGCCACCGCCAAGAAGAAAGCCGCCTAAGGCAATCCTCGTGCCTCGAGGAGCGCCCGCAGGGCGCGTCTCGAAGGACGAGCACGACAAATTAAACACAGCTCATCCTTCGAGACGTCGCGCCAGCGCGGCTCCTCGGGATGAGGATCGAAACTGAAGGAAACGAAACAATGGCTGCTAAAGACGTAAAATTTTCCGTCGATGCCCGCGATCGTATGCTGCGCGGCGTCGACATCCTCGCGAACGCGGTGAAGGTGACGCTCGGCCCGAAAGGCCGCAACGTCGTGCTCGATAAATCATTCGGCGCTCCGCGCATCACCAAGGACGGTGTGACGGTCGCGAAGGAAATCGAACTGGAAGACAAATTCGAAAACATGGGCGCGCAGATGGTGCGCGAGGTTGCTTCGCGCACCTCCGACACCGCCGGCGATGGCACCACCACCGCGACCGTTCTGGCCGCGGCGATCGTACGGGAAGGCTCCAAGGCTGTGGCCGCGGGCATGAACCCGATGGATCTCAAGCGCGGCGTCGACCTCGCGGTCGAAGCTATCGTTGCAGATCTTCAGAAAAACACCAAGAAGGTCACGTCGAACGAAGAGATCGCCCAGGTCGGCACCATCTCTGCCAACGGCGATCGCGAAATCGGCGACTTCCTCGCCAAGGCGATGCAGAAAGTCGGCAACGAAGGCGTGATTACGGTCGAAGAAGCGAAGTCTCTTGAGACCGAACTCGACGTCGTCGAAGGCATGCAGTTCGATCGCGGCTACATCTCCCCCTACTTCATCACCAATGCCGACAAGATGCGGACGGAGATGGAGGACCCCTACATTCTCATTTACGAAAAGAAGCTGTCTGGCCTGCAGGAGCTGCTCCCGCTGCTGGAGTTGGTCGTGCAGACCGGCAAGCCGCTTCTCATCGTGGCTGAGGACGTCGAGGGCGAGGCGCTTGCCACGCTCGTCGTCAACAAGCTGCGTGGTGGCCTCAAGGTCGCTGCGGTGAAAGCGCCGGGCTTCGGCGATCGCCGCAAAGCGATGTTGCAGGACATCGCGATCCTCACCGGTGGCCAGGCGATCAGTGAAGATCTCGGCATCAAGCTCGAGAACGTCACGATCAACATGCTCGGCCGCGCCAAGAAGGTGATGATCGACAAGGAAAACACCACCATCGTCCACGGTGCCGGCAAGAAGGTCGACATCGAGGCCCGCGTCTCGCAAATCAAGGCGCAGATCGAGGAAACCACCTCGGACTACGACCGGGAGAAACTGCAGGAGCGGCTGGCCAAGCTCGCTGGTGGCGTTGCGGTGATCCGCGTCGGCGGCGCCACCGAGATCGAGGTGAAGGAGCGCAAGGATCGCGTCGATGACGCGCTGCATGCGACTTGCGCCGCGGTCGAGGAAGGCATTCTGCCAGGCGGCGGTGTTGCCCTGCTACGTTCGGTCGACGCTCTCAAGCGCGTCAAAACCGAAAACGAAGACCAGAAGCACGGCGTCGAGATCGTCCGCAAGGCGATCCAGGCTCCTGCCCGCCAGATCGCAACCAATGCCGGTGCCGATGGCTCCGTCGTGGTTGGCAAGATCATGGAAAGGGATCAGTACTCCTACGGTTACGATGCGCAAGCCGGTGAATACGGCAACCTCGTCACCAAGGGCGTGATCGATCCGACCAAGGTCGTGCGTTCGGCGATCCAGGGTGCGGCATCGGTTGCCGGCCTCCTGATCACCACCGAAGCGATGGTCGCGGAACTGCCGAAAAAGCAGGGCGCGGCTCCGGCGATGCCGGGCGGTGGCGGCATGGGCGGCATGGACTTCTAAGCAATCCGCTCAACGCGAAAATGCAAAGGCCCGGGATCGTCCCGGGCCTTTTTGCAAATCGCGGGTGGCTAAAAAAGGAAACGACCACACACGAAAAGGCGCGCGTTCATCCGGCGTCGCCTCGTCGCAGTGGCCGTCGTGGCGACCAAAATATATATCGCCACTTGCAAATCACATTACATCCCCGACATGACACCGGCATGACAAGGCAGCAAGGCAACATTTACGTCGGAATTGGTGGCTGGACCTACGAGCCGTGGCGTGGCGTCTTTTATCCGAAAGGCCTGCCGCATGCGCGCGAACTCCCCTACGCCGCCGCCCACCTTGCTTCGATCGAGGTCAACGGCACTTTTTATCGGACGCAAAGCCGTGCCACGTTTCGCAAATGGACGTCCGAGGTGCCCGAGCAATTTATTTTCGCGTTGAAAGGCCCGCGCTACGCGGTCAATCGCCGCGTGCTTAAAGAGGCGGGAGATTCGATCAAACGGTTTCTCGATTCCGGCATAGCGGAGCTAGGCACCCACCTCGGCCCCCTTCTCTGGCAATTCGCACCCACCAAGAAATTTGATGAAGCTGATTTCGGCGGGTTCCTTGAATTGCTGCCGAAGACTTTCGACGGCCGTCCGCTGCGTCACGTCGTCGAAGTGCGGCACGATAGCTTTAAGACTGCAGCTTTTATTTCCCTGCTTCGGAGTTTCGAAATTCCTGTCGTCTTTGCCGAGCACGACACTTACCCGGCCATTGCCGACATCAGCGGCGATTTTATTTACGCGCGGCTGCAAAAGGGCGATGAAAAACTCAAGGCCGGCTATCCGCCAAAAGCGCTTGATGCATGGGCCTTACGCGCAGAAACTTGGGCAAAGGGCGGCGAACCCAAGGATTTGCCTCGCGTCGCCGGTACGTCGGCAAAGAAGCAACCGCGCGATGCGTTTATCTATTTTATCCACGAAGCCAAAATGCGCGCGCCCGCAGCGGCCATGGCGCTCATCGAAAGACTGAAATGATGGCCAGATCGAAAACGAAAGCTGCGGAAAGCGATCTCATTCCGCCGCTGTTTTGACTTCACTCCGCCGGCTGCGGAGAACGTTGCTTGCCTTCAACGTTGATGATCATCGCAACCAACGCCAGCGTCGTGAGGAAGAGCAGCAGGGCGATAACGGCATTGACCCCGAGCACAAGCTTGAAGCCGCCATTTTCATGCAGCAGCGAAATCATGCCGATGGCGGCGCCGGCGCTGATGAAGAGCAGGAAATAACGAACTGCATAAACACGTCCACGCCAAGCGTCAGCTGTGTAGCGCGCCATGATCATGTCGTTGACGGTCACCTGTCCGTAAATTGCAGCAATCGCGATCGCAAGAGCGGCCAGCAAGGCAATACCATTCGCATAGGCGGCCCACAGATTTCCGAGGAACCCGAGACCGGTCACGATGGCAAAAATCACATGCGGCGGAATCCATTCCACCAGCCGTCCGACCGTCAACTGCGCCAATGCTCCACACACCAGCACGGCCGTCGCGATGCTGCCGACGAGGACCAGTGGCAAATCGCTCGATAGGCGCTCGTCGACGATTTTGGGGAGCGCAATTGTCAGCACATTAAATGCGAGCCCAGCGCTCAGCGCTATCACGATAAACAGGCCAAACAGCGCGACTGCCAGCCGTGGCGTCAACGGCACTGCGGGCGCGGATACACGCGTTTTGACATGATGGAGATCATCGGGCGTAAGCCAAAGATAGAGAACACCGCTGGCAACGAGAACAGCCCCGGGAGCAAAGAACGCGGCGCGCCATCCGAACCAGGTGGCAAGTGCGGCGCTGATGCCCGCAGCAAGCGAAACGCCAAGATTTCCGCACACGCCATTAAAGGCGAGCGTTCGGCCGCGCGCATTCGATGCTTCGATCAGCATTGCCATCCCAACCGGATGATAGATCGACGCGAACATGCCGAGTGCAAACATTGCTGCCGCCAGCCACGCGAGATTTGGCGCAAGGCCGGCGCCGAACAGGGAGAGACCGCAGCCGATATAGAATGCAGTCATCATGTTGCGACGGCTCCAGCGATCAGCCAGCCAGCCGGCCGGCAGCGAGAATACGCCGAACGCGATAAAGGCCGTGCTCGAGAGCGCGATCAATTCGGAATACGGACGCTGATAGATGATCTCGAGGCCGATCACGACCGTCGGATAAATCAGCAGTACGTAATGATCGAGCGCGTGCGCCCAATTGAGGAAGGCGATCGACCGTCGGCGGGCCTGAACTTCCAAATCTGTTTGGCTGGGCGAAATCATCGGAATTCCGTTCGGCAGACCCGAGTCATTTGCATGCATATACCCATTAATGGGCCTTTGTCCTCAGAGGTTCACGCGTTTCTCCCCTCATTGCGGGATTGTCAACCCGTATAGGTTGCATAGAAATCATCACGCTATTTCTGGGATCACTCGGGGTTCGGGATCTGAATGGGTTTCGGGAGGCGCGTATGCACGGCGGTGACCACCGCCGTGGCCTTCTTGTTTTGTGTCCTTTTCCTTTCGGCCAATTCCGTATGGGCTGGCACGGATGAGGACTCACGCGTCATGCTTTTCTCCGGCCGCGACATCTGGCGCAACGGCGCTTTCGCGCATGGCGGATTTATGTTCGCGCCGGGCGGCTTTGAGCGGGACGGCATCCTCCTGAAAATTCTGCTCTCGAGCGGGCTATATCGCTACGATTCCGAATCTCTCGGCGCACGCGTGTTGGGCGCTGAGGGCCTGGCGCAAATTCTTCCCGGCTGGCGCATCAAACGCGGCGACGCCGAATTCAAGTTCTTTATGGGACCTGAGTACCAAAAACATCGCCTCTGGCCCGACGATCCCACCAATCATTTGCGCGGCAGTTCCTTCGGTCTGCGAACGGCGGTCGAGTTGTGGTACGAGCCAACACCAGACACAATGGTTGCCACCGATTTATCGTTGTCATCGATCGCGACCAGCAATTCTGCACGCGCTGCATATGGCTGGCGAATATTCGACGAGATGCTGGGTGGTCTCTATGTGGGCCCGGAGGTTCAATATTTCGGCTCGGATGGCTATCGCCATCTACGCTTGGGTGCCCATGTCACAAGTCTAAAGACCGAAGATATTGAGTGGTCCGCTGCGGGAGGGTGGGCAGAGGATTTGCAAGGCCGCGCCAGTCCCTATCTACGGCTCAACATTTTGAAACGGCAGTAATCAGTCGAGAGTCCGCCGGAACCGTGTAACGGCGATGGTCATAGCGACGAGCATGAGCACGAACAATGCGAGTGCGTCATAGCGCAGATCGGACAGATTGGACCCCTTCAGCATGACCGAGCGCACGATGCGGAGAAAATGCGTGAGAGGGAGCGCCTCGCCAATGTATTGCGCCCAAATTGGCATGCCGGCAAACGGAAACATAAACCCTGATAGCAAAATGTTCGGCAGAAAAAACATCATCGACATTTGCATTGCTTGCAATTGGTTCTGCGCGATCGTCGAAAATGTGTAGCCGATCGAAAGATTGGTAGCGATAAATAACGTACTCAGCGCAGCAAGGACACCAAGATTACCGATGATCGGCACGCCGAAGAGAAAGACGCCGATGCTGATGATCAACGACGCCTGCACAAAGCCGACAAGAATATATGGCACGATCTTGCCCAACATAATTTCGAAAGGCGTGATCGGCATCGACAAGAGACTTTCCATCGTACCGCGCTCGATCTCGCGCGTGACCGAAAGCGCAGTAAAAATCAACATCGTCATCGTAAGAATTGTGCCAACCAAGCCGGGCACGATATTGAGCTGGGTTACGCCCGCCGGGTTGTACCGGGAGTGGGTTCGAATCTCGAACGGCATCACGGGTTTGTCCGGCACGTCACGGTCATGCATAAGAGCCATCTGCAACACCTCGCCGAGCGCACCAAGAGCTGTGCCGGAGGCGACGGGATCGGTTGCGTCCGCAATCACCAGCATCGCAGGCTTATCACCGCGGCGCACAGAACGTTCAAAATTTGCTGGAATTTCGATGGCGAATAACACTGCACCCGAGGCGAGCAGCTGATCTACCTCAGCTTCACTATGGGGCAGGTGCGTAACTTTGAAAAATTTTGTGTTCTCGAGCGCAGCCAAAATCGAACGCGACAGATCGGTGCGCTCCTGCATCAGCACCGCCGTCGGCAAATTGCGTGGCATGGTGTTGATGGCGTACCCGAACAACATCAGCTGCACGAGCGGGATCATAATGATCATCGCGAACGACACGCGATCGCGCTTGAGCTGGATGAATTCCTTCACCAACATGGCCCAGGTCTTGCGCCAAAATCCGCTGCCCGGGAGACGTCTTACCGATTGCGTGGGGAGAAGGTGCGTCATTGGAAATTATCCCGCGCCTTTCCCATCAAGTCGATGAACACGTCCTCAAGCGATGGTTCGGAGCGCTTCCAGTCCAGTTCCTTACGCTTGCGGTAGGGCGCGATGGCTGCCTCAAGCGCGGTGGCGTCACGACCGGACACATGTAGGCTCGTACCAAAAGGCGCCACCATGTCGATGCCCGGCTTGTCGGTGAGTTCGTCCGCAAGTGCATTGAGGTTTTCGCCCGGGCCAGCACTAACGAAGTATGTCGTGAGGTGTGAGGACGCGATGACCTGATCGACCGTACCGTGCGCGAGCAATTCGCCGTAAGCGATGTATGCGATCTCATGACACCGCTCGGCTTCATCCATGTAATGCGTCGAAACCAGGACCGTCAGCCCGTCGGCTGCAAGCGCAGTGGATTTCGTTCCAGAACTCGCGTCGTGCTTTCGGATCAACGCCCGCGGTTGGCTCGTCTAGGAGAAGCAATTGCGGGCTCGGCAGCGTGCACGCGCCTAGCGCCAACCGCTGCTTCCAGCCGCCGGAGAGCTCACCGGCAATTTGCTCTTCTCGGCCGGTTAGCCCTAAACGTTCGACCGCGGCGCGTGCGGCAGCAGCCGGGTGATCGATGCCATAGACGCGCCCAATGAACTCCAGGTTCTCCCGCACTGAAAGATCCTGGTAGAGGCTGAAGTGCTGGGTCATGTATCCGACCTGTCGCTTGATTTTGTCGGTTTCTGTACGGATGTCGTAACCCAAGCACGTGCCCGTGCCTTCATCCGGCGTCAGCAGGCCGCACAACATACGTATGGTCGTCGTCTTTCCCGAACCGTTAGGACCGAGAAAGCCGTAGATGGTCCCGCGTCTGACCTGCATCGACAGATTGCGTACGACCGCGCGGCCGTCGAATTTCTTCGTAAGCCCGTGCACGTCAATGGCAATGTCGGATGCATTCATTTTTGTGACTCTTGCGGCACCGTAACCGTCACCGGCTGGCCGACGCGGAATTTCTCCGGAGAGTCGGGCCGCGCCTCAATGAGGAACACAAGCTTGGCGCGTTCTTCCAAGCTATAAATAACGGGTGGGGTGAACTCTGCGCTGCGGGCGATAAAGCTCACTTTTGCGGTGAGGCCATTCTCGCACCCATCGCAGGTGACGCCGACGGTTTGCCCGTACTTAATCTTTGGCAGCACCGCCTGCGGAGCGAAAACCCGAATTTTTAAATTTCCCGGCGGTAGCAAAGCCACAACCGGCCGTCCCGCGGGAACGGTTTCGCCGGGCCGATAGTAGATTTGTTCGACTGTCGCTTCGCTGGGACTGTACGCATTGCGGCGCCCAAGTCGCGTCTGCGACCAATCTAGATTGGCTTTGGCTTGGCGCAGGGCGGCTTCAGCGTCATCGAAGTTTTTTTGGGTGCCCGCCGATGACTTCAAAAGCTCCTTCGCGCGATCGAAGCTTTGCTGCGCGTTGATAACAGCGGTGTTCCTCACCACCACGTCAGCTTTTTGCAGATCATCATCGACCGTAAAGAGTACATCGCCTTTTTGTACACGATCGCCTTCGCGCACCTTTAAGGTCTCCACCCGCCCTTGCTCGTCCGGACGAAACAAAAATCAATTCGGCTTCAACCCAGCCCTGCAACACATGATCATTTTTGTTGTCGCAACCGGCGAGCGCGAAGGCCAGCAACGCCAATAGCGAACCGATGAGCTTTATTCTCATGGTGCTCTCCTTGGCGCGAACAACAGCTCGATATGGGTCTTCATCATTTTTCGAACGTCGAGCGGCTCAAAACGTTCGAACAATCCGCTCCAGACGATCGCAACCAGGCCGGGCGCGGCGATGATTTGCGGGAACTCTGCAAGCCCTTCGGGCACTTCGCCGCGCGCGGCAGCGCGCCGCAACAGGGATCGTACGGCGCCAATAATGCGCGAGAGCACTTCGCGATAGTAGAATTCAGCGAGCTTCGGAAAGCGGCGACCTTCCGAAATCATGAGCCGGACGACGTCCTTGCGCCTCGTTTCGTAAACTTGCTGCACGAATAGGTCGACGATGCTGTCGGCCAGTACCGGTAGCGGAAGATCCGCCTGCCCTAGTGCTTCGATGGTACCGACTAGCGGCGTCAGCATGGCTCGGATCAGTTCCTGAAACAGGCTCTCCTTGTCGCGGAAATAAAGATAGATGGTGCCTTTTGCGACGCCAGCGCGCCGGGCCACATCGTCGAGACGCGCGGCCTCAAATCCACGGATGGAGAACTCGTCGAGCGCCGCCGATAAAATCGCTTCACGGCGTTCGACGGTCCTTGCTTTGCGGCCGGCACTCGAGGGAACGCTCGCCGTCCTTGCCGACTCGGCTGCACGTTTGCGTCGGCCGGTCCGGCGCGTGGTGGATTTCCGGGTTCTCGATGGCCGCAACATGACAACACCATATGACTGACCGGTCAGTCATATGTAGGCCGAAAACACAGCATTGACAAGGTTCAAATTACCTAATGAATACAATCATTTATGAGCGAGAGGCCCGCACGCAAGGTCCCACCTTCGGTTTCATCGCGTTCGGATTAGTAACCGGATGATTAGTCTTTCCGGAAACGCAGCACTACGTTCCGATGGAGCCGCGGCATTTTGTACGCACGAATCCGCACATGTCGTCGGCGCTCCGGACGCCTGGCGATACGTGGTCACGGGCCGTTACTACGCCCAAAGCGCGCGCTGTATTGACAGCGACCACCATTAACGTCGCTGTTGCCAGCGCCAGGACCGCAACCACAAGCGCACGCATCATGGGCGCATAGATGTTGGCCATCACCCTTCCCCACACGAGGTCCTCCTCAGATAGGGGTGAGTCGGGTGAGTTGATCAATGATTCGAATCTTAGGCGCGCTCGATTTCAGCCTTGACGGCGAAGAGCGACTCGGGCGTGTCCACGTCGGTCAACGCTGCCGCGCCAGCGACAGGTATCTCGACGACCGCTTCGGGATAAGTGCCGATTAAATGGCGTGCACCGACATCGCCCTGAATTGACATCAGGTCGTTGAAAAAACGGCGTGCCCAAACGACTGGATTTCCACGCCGTCCATCAATGCTCGGCACAACCACGAACGCGCCGCGTTCCGGATCGAAAGCACCCACCAGTCGATCGATCAGGGCGGCATCCACCTGAGGCATGTCTCCAAGGCAGACGATCGCTCCATCGGCGTCGTCAGGTACAGCAGCGATACCGGTCTTGAGTGACGTGCCGAGACCTTCTCCATAGTCGGGATTGCGCACCAACCGCACCGGCAAGTCTTTCAAGGCCGCTTCTACTTTTTCATGCTGGTGACCGGTAACAACAATGACAGGCTTCGCCCGCGAAGCCATTGCTTGCTCGACGGCGATGCGAACCAAGGGCTTTCCACCGATTTCCGCCAGCATTTTGTTGACAGCACCCATACGCGTGGAACGACCGGCTGCTAAGACAACCGCGGCGACGCGGCTACCCGCTTCCGGCACCGGTTCCTCGCGCGGCTGCGGCCGTGTGACAATTTCCATCAAGAGCCCGCCGACGCCCATGCCGGTAATATCTGCACGCGTAACCGGGAGACCTGCCAGCAAGCGCATCAGGATCCAGTCAAATCCGTTTTCCTTGGGGCTGCGCGCGCAACCGGGCGCGCCCAAGACGGCATGCCCTCGGATATTTCCGATGAGCATAAGGTTGCCTGGATCAACTGGCATCCCGAAGTGCTCGATGTCACCGCCTACCACCTCGATCGCGGCGGGTATCACATCGCGGCGGTCCGCGATTGCCGAGGCCCCAAACACAATCGCAAGTTCAGCTCCCGCTTTAAGGACTTCATCGATTGCGCTGGCGAGCGCAGCCCGCTCATGCGGCACTCGTTTCTCCGCGACGATCGTAGCGCCAGCTGGTGCAATACGAGCCGTCGTGATCTTAAGCGTCTTTTCGATGACCTTCGGTGACAAGCCTGGCAAAAGCGTCGAAACAATTCCGATCTTGCGCACTTTATAGGGGGCGACACGAATTATCGTCGTCCCCTTTCCAGCCAATGCGACAGCTGCATCGCGTGCATGGCCACTGACGGCAAATGGAATAATTTTCACGGTCGCGATCATCTCGCCTTCCACCACGGGCTTGTAAGCCGGAAGCGTCGCGACCGTGACCGCTTCATCGATACGATTGAGCCCGTCGATCACCTCCTTATCGACCACCAGCACGCCGGCCTGCTCGGCGAAGAGATTACACCGTCCGGTGAAAGCGTGATCCGCGCGCACGCCCGAGCCTTTGATTGCGGATGCAATATCAGCGGCGGCCTGGTCTTCCGAAACGTCCCCGGGGTCGAGTCGCGCGACCGTGATTTCTTTTACGCCGGCGGCGTTCAACGCAGCGATTTCCGACGGGCCGATCAACGTGCCCTTTTTAAGCACAAGATCGCCCTGGCGGATTGAGTGCACCGCAGTCGCGCCCATCGCTTCGCCGACAGGAACGGCGCCAAACTTCATGCCACCTCCGCTTTATGACGAAGCACCTGCGTTATCTCGCCCATGATTGCGACGGCAATTTCGGCTGGTGACACCGCATCGATATCGAGCCCGATCGGCGCATGGATGCGGGCTATGTCGGCATCACTGAGGCCTGCCTGCTTCAGTCGATCAACGCGCTTGGCGTGCGTTTTTCTGGAGCCGAGTGCTCCAATATAAAAACAATCGCTGGCGAGCGCATGCTTGAGTGCCGGGTCATCGATTTTCGGGTCGTGAGTTAGCGCAACAAAAGCCGTGTAGTGATCGATACCGAGCGGCGGTAACGCAACCTCCGGCCACTCCGCGATAACCTTCACGTCGGGAAATCGCTCGATCGACGCGAAAGCGGTGCGTGGATCAACGATGGTGACCTCATAGCCGAGCAATTGCCCGATGGGCGCCAGCGTCTGGCTGATGTGGACCGCGCCTGTGATCACCAGACGCGGCGACGGCACATAGACAGTCAGAAAAAAGCGGCCTTGCGGCGTTTCTTCCATACCGCTTTTCGCCATGCGCAGACGCTTTTCCAGCACTTCCGTCAGCGGGTCTTTGCCCACCTCCGCTACTTTCACAAGCCGCTGGTTGCCGCTGGTAATGTCAGTAACGAGCACCGCCGCGCGGCGCGCTTCCCGTTCGGCATTCAGGGCATGCAGGAGTTCAATCTTCACGTCAGGTCACCTTCTCCACATACACGCGGATGGTGCCTCCGCAAGACAGCCCGACCTTCCAGGCGGCTTCATCGGCAACGCCGAACTCCAGCATCTTCGGCTTGCCGCTATCGATGACGTCCATCGCTTCTGTAACGACCGCGCCTTCGACGCAGCCGCCGGAAACCGACCCAAGAAAGTTGCCCTCGTTATCGATCACCAGATTTGAGCCGACGGGTCTCGGTGCAGATCCCCAGGTCTCGACGACAGTCGCGAGCGCGACATCGCGCCCGGCCTTGCGCCATTCCTCGGCGGCTTTGAGGATGTCTTCATCGCGTGCAAGCATGGTTGTTCTCCGTCAGGCGACGTGCTCAAGCATGTGTTTCGGATTGTAACCTTTTGCCGGCGCGCCCGATAATGCGCGCACCAGTTCTGCCATAGACTTTAGATTGTGGACCGGTCGCAATTCGTCAACATACGGCATCATGGTTTTCACACCTTTCGCCCGCGCTTCAAACCCGGAAAACCGCAAAAGTGGATTAAGCCAGATCAACCGGCGGCAGGATCGATGCAGACGATCCATCTCGAAGGCAAGGGTATCATCGGCGTCGCGCTCGAGCCCATCGGTGATCAATAGCACCACTGCACCCTGGCCGAGCACGCGACGCGCCCATTGCTTGTTGAACACGCGCAATGAGGCGGCAATGCGCGTTCCACCCGACCAGTCCGCCACATCTGCTGTACACGTAGCGAGCGCCTCATCAGGATCGCGTTGCCGGATAGCGCGGGTAACATTCGTCAACCGCGTTCCGAACAGGAACGTCGTCACACGTTTGCGGGCGTCGGTCACCGCGTGCAGGAAATGCAGGAACAACCGCGTATATTCACTCATCGAACCCGAAATATCCAAAAGAGCCACGATTGGCGGCTCCTGCACGCGCGGCCCGAGGTATTTAAGATCGATCAGCGCGCCGCCCGCCTTCATACTCGCACGCAAGGTCCGACGAATATCAATAAGATGACCGCGCCGACTGGCAGCCATCCGGCGCGTGCGCACTTCATCAAGCGGGAGCGTCAAGCGGGCGATCGCCTCCTTGGCGGCCGCAATCTCGGCTACCGACATCTGTGCAAAATCTTTTTTCTGCAACACCTCGCGATCCGACACCGTCAGCCGCGCATCGATTTCCAAATCGGATTTTTCCTGATCGCGCTCATTGAGCCCGGAAAACAGCGCCTCGTGGATACGCTGTGCACCGGGAGGTGGGACCTTGGGCGCACCAGGCATCACTTCCGGCAGCATTGAAGCAATCATCTTGTCGATGTATCCACGCTTACGAAAAAAAATCTGAAATGCCTGGTCGAAGAGCGCAGTGTGCTCGTGGCGCTTCACAAACACCGCGTGCAGCGTCCAGTAAAAGTCGTCACGCGCGCCCGCGCCGGCAACACTGAGCGCTTCCAAGGCATCGAGCACCGCGCCCGGCCCCAAGGGAATCCCCGCCGCCCGCAAAGCGCGCGCAAAGTAGAGTATGTTTTCCGCGAGTTTGCCTTCGGATGCGGCCATGGCCTCACTCCGCCGCCCGCAACTCCGACTTCACCTCGTCAAGCAGCGCCTTCACCTTGGTGCCATCGAGCCGCGTGATGTCGTCCTGATATTTCAGCAACACGCCGAGTGTGTCTGATACCGTTGCCGGATCGAGCGCGACAACGTCGAGTTCGGTAAGCGCGCCGGCCCAATCCAGCGTCTCGGCGACGCCAGGTGACTTGAATAGATCCTCTTTGCGCAGCGCCTGGACGAACGCAACGATCTGTTCGGATAATTTCTTCGGGACGCCAGGGACCTTGGCGCGCAGAATTTTCAATTCGCGTTCGGCATTTGGATAGCCAACCCAATGATAAAGGCATCGCCGCTTGAGCGCGTCGTGGACCTCTCGGGTCCGATTTGATGTGACGACAACAATCGGAGGATGCACCGCTTTAACGGTGCCGAGCTCAGGCACGGTAATTTGGAAATCGGCGAGCACCTCCAACAAAAATGCCTCGAACGCTTCGTCCGTGCGATCGATCTCATCGATCAACAGCACCGGAGGTCCGGCAGGATCAGGCTCGAGCGCTTGCAAAAGTGGCCTTTTGATCAGAAAGCGGTCGGAGAACACATCGTGTTCGATCCGCGCGCGATCACCTTCGCCTTCCGCTTCAGCCAGGCGAATAGCGATCATCTGTGCGCCGTAATTCCATTCGTACACGGCAGACGACACATCGAGCCCTTCATAGCACTGCAATCGGATGAGCCGACGGCCGAGCGTTTTGGCCAAGACTTTGGCGATTTCAGTTTTACCGACACCGGCCTCGCCCTCGACGAAAAGGGGCCTGCCCATGCGCAACGCGAGATACAATACCGTCGCGAGCGAGCGGTCGGCGATGTAGTCCGCCTTAGCCAGCAGATCGAGCGTTGAATCAATCGAATTTGGAAGGGTCTTGTCTGCCATGCGGGGACTTTATCCTACCACGCGTGTGTCTTACATGTGGGGGTCGAAGGGTCCAACAGCCAGGATGTGCCTATGACCAAGCCCGTTATCCTCGAAAAAGACGCCCTGCGCATGCCTACAATTGATCCAGGGGTGCGGATTGGCCATGTCCATCTTAAGGTCGCCGACCTTCAAAGAGCGCTGGATTTCTATTGCGGCGTGCTGGGTTTTACGCTCACCACTAGCCGGCCGGGTGCCGCCTTTATTTCGGCGGGGGGTTATCACCATCACATCGGGCTCAATACCTGGGAGAGCAAAGGCGGCGCGCCGCCGGCGCCCGGCACCACCGGCCTTTACCATACCGCCATTCGTTATCCGACACGGAAGCTCCTTGCCGATGCGCTTCGACGGCTGATCGTTGCAAAAATTCCGCTGGAAGGCGCCAGCGACCATGGCGTTAGCGAGGCACTTTATTTGAGGGATCCTGACGACAACGGCGTTGAGCTTTATTGGGATCGGCCAAAAGAACAGTGGCCGCAAAAGCCGGATGGCTCGCTACAGATGTTCACGCATCCGCTCGACTTGCATGATCTTTTGGCTGAACTCGATCGTCCCGGGAAATAATCCGGTCGGTCAGCTGCCACCGCGAGCGCTTAAACGCTCAGACGCACGAGCGCCATCGCAACAGCGGTTAGTACCACGAGGAAAACTGGAAGATTTTCGAGCACGAGACCCTGCCGCTTTCGCCCTACCCCGCGCGCCAACGCGAAGTCATACGGAAGGGTTCCCGCTCCAATCAAAAATTGGTCGTCGGCACGCGGCTACCTTGCGGCGCCTTACGACAACGTAGGTCGCTAGGCGGTCGCCTTTGCCACCGCCCGGCGCGCCAGCACCCCGACCAGATGCGCACGGTATTCGGGGCTGGCGTGGATATCGCTATTCATTCCAGTAGCGGGAATGGTCATGCCCTCAAGCGATTTTGCGGCAAAGCGTTTTTTGAGCGCTTCCTCGAACGATTTGACCCGGAATACGCCGTTTGCGCCCGCGCCAGTAACGGCCACGCGGATGTCGGAGCCTCGTTTCGAAACGAAAACGCCCACCAGCGCAAAGCCGGATGCTGGATGTTTGAATTTTTCGTAGGCCGCCTTTTTTGCGATGGGGAAACTCACTTTGGTGATGATCTCTCCATCTTCGAGCGCGGTCGTAAACATGCCTTTGAAAAAATCGTCCGCCGCGATACGGCGCTTATTGGTGATAATGGTTGCGCCCAAGCCCAGCACTGCCGCCGGGTAGTCGGCATTTGGATCATCGTTGGCGATCGAACCACCAATGGTGCCACGGTTGCGCACCTGCGGGTCGCCAATCGAAGCCGGTACGGACGCCAGTCCGGGCAATACTTGCTGCAGCACTGCTGAATTCGCGGCGTCCGCATGGCGTGTCATAGCGCCAATCACGATCGATCGCCCTTTCTGCTCGACCCCGCTTAACCCGTCGACTAGCGAGAGATCGATCAGCGCCGACGGCTGCGCCAGCCGCTGCTTCATCACCGGCAGCAATGAATGGCCGCCGGCTAAAAGCTTGGCCTCCGGATTTCGCGCGAGCAGCCCGGCCGCCTGGCGTACCGTGGTTGGACGATGGAAAGTGAAATTATACATCGATGTCTCCCGTAATTAGGCGGCCTGCGGAGGTTGCGCGTGTTTGAGCGCCGACCAAACCGCCGGAGCGGTCGCCGGCATGGCGAGTTCTTCACTGCCGATAGCGTCGGTAATGGCATTGATTACCGCCGCTGGAGCGGCGATTGCGCCTGCCTCACCACACCCCTTAATCCCGAGCGGATTGGATGGCGACTTCGTTTCAGTCAGGCCCACATTGAATGACGGGAGGTCGTGCGCGTGCGGCATGGAATAATCCATAAGCGATCCGGTCACGAGCTGACCCTCCTTGTCGTAGATCACGCCTTCAAGCAATGCCTGCCCTATGCCTTGCGCAATGCCACCGTGCACCTGGCCTTCGACGATCATGGGATTGATCACCGTTCCGAAATCATCGACCGCGGTCCAGTTGACGATTTCGGTTTTGCCAGTGTCGCGATCGACCTCGACCTCACAGATGTGGCAACCGGCCGGGAATGTGAAATTGGTCGGGTCGTAGAAGCTCGTCTCCTTTAGCCCGGGCTCGAGCTCCTGGCCCGAGAATTTGTGCGCGATATAGGCATTGAGCGAAACGTCGGCCCATGCTGCAGACTTATCGGTGCCGGCAACGGTAAACTTGCCGTCCTTGAAAACGATATCGCCTTCTGCTGCTTCCAGCATATGGGCGGCAACCTTCTTGGCCTTGGCTTCGATCTTGTCCAGCGCTTTGACGATCGCAGTCATGCCAACAGCGCCTGAGCGAGAGCCGTATGTGCCCATCCCAAACTGCACCTTGTCCGTGTCACCGTGCACAATCGATACATTTTCAAAGGGAATGCCGAGCCGCTCGGACACCAGTTGCGCAAATGTCGTTTCATGCCCTTGCCCATGCGCGTGACTGCCGGTGAGCACTTCAACACTGCCGGTCGGGTTGACTCGCACCTCGGCGCTCTCCCACAGGCCGACGCCCGCCCCGAGCGAGCCAACGGCCTGCGACGGTGCAAGCCCGCAAGCTTCGATATAGGTCGAATAGCCGAGCCCACGGAGTTTTCCGTGCCGTGCTGCATCGCGCTTGCGCTTGTTGAAACCCTTGATGTCCGCAAGCTCCAAAGCTTTCTTGAGCGACGCATTATAGTCACCAGCGTCGTAAGCCATGATCACCGGCGTCTGGTGTGGAAACGATTTAATGAAATTTCGCTTGCGCAAATCGACAGGGTCGATGTTCATTTGTCGGGCCGCGACCTCGACCAGCCGCTCAACCACGAAGGTCGCCTCCGGACGGCCCGCGCCGCGATATGCATCGACCGGCACGGTGTTAGTGTAGACGGCGTCCACCTCGCAATAAATCTGTGGAATATCGTACTGGCCAGACAACAGCGTCGCGTAAAGATAGGTCGGCACCGACGAGGAGAAGGTCGACATATAGGCGCCGAGATTGGCAATCGTCTTGACCCGCATCGCGAGGATTTTCCCGTTGGCGTCCAGAGCAAGTTCGGCATGCGTAACGTGATCGCGGCCATGCGCATCCGTGAGGAAGGATTCGCTGCGATCTGCTGTCCATTTCACTGGGCGGCCGACTTTTCGAGCAGCCCAAAGACAGACGACCTCCTCCGGATAGATGAAAATCTTGGAGCCGAAGCCACCGCCAACATCGGGCGCAATCACCCTGAGCTTGTGCTCAGGCGTAATGCCGACAAAGGCTGAAATTACCAACCGCGCGACGTGCGGATTTTGCGATGTATTCCACAAGGTCAGGTGGTCGGTACCAGGTTCGTACTCGGCGAGTGCTGCGCGCGGCTCGATTGCATTCGGCGCCAGCCGGTTATTGACGATGTCGAGCTTGGTGACATGCTTGGCCGAGGCAAATGCCGCGTCGACGGCCTTCGCGTCGCCGAGCGACCACTCGTAGATCGTATTTTTTGGCGCAATTGCGTGGATCTGCTGGCCGGACTTGGCCTTGGCCAGGTCGGTAACCGCCGGCAGAATTTCGTAATCCACTTTTACTTTCTCGGCCGCGTCGCGACCTTGCGCCTGGCTTTCGGCGATCACTACCGCAATTGCGTCTCCGACATGGCAAACTTTGTCGGCAGCGAGCGCCGGGTGCGGCGCCATCTTCATCGGCGTGCCGTCTTTCGAATGAATCATCCAGCCACAGATGAGGTTGCCGATTTTGTCGGTCGCAAGTTCGGCGCCCGTCAGCACAGCAATGACGCCGGGCATGGTTTTGGCTGTAGTGGCATCGACGCTTTTGATTTTGGCGTGCGCATGTGGCGAGCGCACGAAGACGGCGCGAGTTTCTCCCGGCCGAACGACGTCGTCGGTATATTGGCCTTTGCCCGTAATAAAGCGGAGGTCTTCTTTCCGGCGCACCGCCGCGCCGATACCCGTCGCGCTCATGGCGGTCTCCTCCCGTTACAACTTTTATCGCTATTCAGCAGCCTGACGTGCACCACCCTTGGCCATCGCTTTCGCGCCTGCCGCAATGGCTTTGACGATGTTGTGGTAGCCCGTGCAACGGCAGATATTGCCATCGAGTTGTTCGCGGATGGTGTGTTCATCGAGATCGTTGCCGCGTCGGCGCACGATATCGAGTGCCGCCATGATCATTCCCGGCGTGCAGAAACCGCATTGCAGACCATGGTGCTCACGGAATGCCTCCTGCATGGGATGCAGTGGACCGTTCAGTTCGGCCAAGCCTTCAATGGTGGTGACCTTGGCACCCTCGCACTGCAAAGCCAGCGTGGTGCAAGATTTGGCAGCGATGCCGTCGATATGAACCACGCACGCGCCGCACTGTGAGGTATCGCAACCTACATGGGTGCCGGTCAGCCGGAGGGTTTCCCGCAAAAATTGCACCAGCAAGGTGCGCGCTTCGACGTCGCCAGTGACGGCTTTGCCGTTCACCGTCATAGACACGGCAGGCATGACCTTCCTCCCAATTCGGGGCCAAAGGCCCTCTTTTCGCCCCCGTCGACCCGGACGGTGGCAGTTACGCTTCGAAATCGAGCCGATTTCTGCCCGTTTTCAGAATGGAACACGAATAAGTCTGAACCCCGATTATAGGCGCGGTCAAGGGATTCTAAGGGCCAACCGGGCTTGGCTGCCGTTCACGTCTTTGCAACCGCGGATGCAAAATTCTGGAAAAAGTCGTCGGCAATCTTCTTTGCGGCGCCATTGACCAGGCGCTGGCCAAGTTGGGCAAGTTTGCCGCCGATTTGCGCTTCGACGTTATAGGTCAGAAGCGTGCCGCCATCCTTGTCGGCGAGCGCAACCGTCGCGCCTCCTTTTGCAAAGCCCGCGACCCCGCCGTCACCCTCGCCTGAAATCTTGTAGCCATTGGGCGGATTGAGGTCCGTGAGATGGACCTTTCCTCTAAAGCGCGCTTTCACCGGGCCAATCTTGGTGGTGGCCACCGCCTGAAATTCGGTATCCGAGGTCTTGTTGAGTTCTTCGCAGCCCGGGATGCAAGCCTTCAGGACTTCCGCGTCATTGAGCTTTGCCCACACCACCTCGCGGCTGGCGGGAAGCTGGACCTCACCCGTCATCGTCATCGCCATCCAAGCGTCTCCCTACACATTCGGCCAATCAGCCCTGCGACCCGGCTTAAGCCCTCCCGGCCTCTCTGAAAAGAGCTTTGCACCGGCCGCAGAGGGCTTTAAGGGTGTCCGCCACAGCTCGGCCAATAACCACAACTTGCCCATAGGGAGAACCTCATGCCGACAATCAACGCTGACGACGGCTGCCCGATCAACGTCCAAGTCGAGGGCCGCGACAGCGCACCAGTTTTGATGCTGTCGAACTCGCTCGGCACCAACCTGCACATGTGGGACGAGCAGGTTCCGGAATGGGCGAAGCACTTCCGTGTCGTTCGCTACGACCGCCGCGGCCATGGCAAATCGGGCGTCCCGAAGGGTCCCTATTCTATGGAGCGGTTCGGCCGCGACGTCATCGCGGTGGCCGACGCACTCAAGGTCAAGAAGTTCAACTGGTGCGGCCTGTCGATGGGAGGCATGGTCGGACAATGGTTAGGTGCGAACGCGCCCGATCGGGTCGAAAAGCTGGTGCTCTCCAACACAAATTTCCACTACGCCGACAAAGCGCCATGGAGCGATCGCATCAAGTTCGTGCAGGAAAAGGGTCTTGGCGCCCTGGTGGATCCCAATATGGAGCGTTGGTTCACCAAAGGCTTCCGCGACCGCGCGCCTCAGACGATCGCGCGCATGAAGGAAATTTTCCTCGCGACCAGTCCGCTGGGCTATATCGCCAGTTGCGAAGCAATCCGTGACATGGATTTCACCGCCTCCAACCCACGCATCAGTGCACCGACCTTGGTGATCGTCGGCAATCAGGATCCGGCAACTCCACCGGCGGCCGGCGAGGCCATCGCAAAGCAAATCAAGGGAGCCAAGGTTGCGGCGCTCGACGCCGCGCACATCGCGAACATGGAGCAGCCGAAGGCCTATACCGAGACCGTACTTAATTTCCTCCAATGAGTTGAGGCGTGCGATGGACGACAAGGAACGCTACGAACGCGGAATGGCAAAACGCCGCAAGGTGTTGGGAAACGCGTGGGTCGATCGCGCGAACGCAAAGAAGACAGCATTCAATGAGGAGTTCCAGGATTTTATCACCCGCGCCGCCTGGGGCGAGGTCTGGACGCGACCTCACTATGACGAGCGCACGCGCCGCATATTAGTCATCGGAACAATGCTGGCGCTCGACAAATGGGACGAGTTCCGCATGCATGTCCGAGCGGCGCTCGCAGAAGGCGGCTTCACGGAAAACGACATCAAGGAAATTATTTTACAGCAAGCGATCTATTGCGGCGTGCCCGCAGCCAACCATGCTTTCAAGGAAGCCGCCGAAGTCATCGCCGAAGTAACAAAGACGAAATAGCCATCACGCGACAGTGACACCCTCGTCATTTCCAATTGAAAGGGCTTCAATGTAAGCCATGGCCCACGCGACGAGGGATTTTCCATGGCCGAGATCAAAGTGCGCACCGGCATGCCGAGCGTTCACCTCGACAAGTCCGAGTTTAAACGGCGATTTCTTGCAAGATTTTATGATCCGGATTTTGAGCCGCTTAAAGGCGAGATCGATAAGATCGCCGAGGTCGCTTGGGTCACTTACGACGAGTACCATAAGGCCCCGCGTGTAAAGAAAGCCGGACCTGGCTTTGCCGATCCGGACTACGACATCTCTGTCGAATGGCTCGCCACGCGCGCCGATATTCAAGCGGCGCAACGGCAACAGGAAAGCCGCGAGTCCCCCTCACGCATTCTGATCGTCAATGGTTCATCGCGCAGCGATCAGACGTGCCCCGGTGAAATGTCGAAAACGTATCGACTGGTCACGATGGCCAAGGAGGTGGTCGAAAAGACGCACGGCTTTGAAGCCGAGGTCCTCGATCTCTCGCGCCTGACGTCGGAATACGGCCGTGTCATCTACCCCTGTAAGGCTTGCGTCTCGACGGCGCAGCCCCTGTGTCATTGGCCCTGCAGTTGTTACCCCAATCATGCTCTTGGGCAGACCGGCGACTGGATGGCCGAGATCTATCCGAAATGGGCTGCCGCTCATGGAGTCATGATTGTCTGTCCGGTGAATTGGTATCAGGCGCCCTCTTCGCTCAAGTTGATGATCGATCGCCTGGTCTGCGCCGACGGAGGCAACCCGGACCCAACCACGACCCACGGCAAAGATGCCGCCAAGGCCAAGGAGATTGAACTCGAAGGTTGGCCGTATCCGCGTCACCTTGCCGGCCGCGTATTCTCCGTTGTTGTGCATGGAGACGCGGCTGGAGCGGAGAACCTTCGGCGCATTCTGACCGACTGGATGTCCGATATTGGAATGATCCCGTCAGGTCATTTAGCCATGATCGACCGGTATGTCGGCTATCTCACGCCTTACGCAACCAGTCACGATGATCTCGACCAAGATACCGATTTCCAGGATGACGTACGCAATGCAGCCCATGCCCTGGTGCAGGCGGTCAAGGATCGTCGCAGCGGAAAGCTGGAGCCGCCGGATCGCGGTCTCCACGAAGCGCGGCCAAAATAACGGCGCTGGTGAGCGTTACCGCCAGATTGAGAACCAGGTACGGCCCTGCGAGGTTACCGCAACAGGATCTGGATGCTCGTTCTTCCTGATGTGGGTACGCTCGACGATACAAAGCGCCGCGGCAATGCCGGCAAATAGAAGCTGGAAAGTGTGCTCACGCATAAGATCGGTGCTGTTGGACCAGACAGCAGGACCAACGGAAACGATGCTGACAAGCACAACGAGAATAAGACCGGCTTCCAAAATTTCAGAATTTGCTTCCCCGCGCGTCATGCAACGGAACCGATCAGCGATATGTATGGCACAGATGCACGCAACGGCGAGCTTCAGAGCTCCGAAGAACGCTGCAAGCTTAATCAGCCCGACCGGCCCAAGACTAAAAATGCGACCGATCGAAAAGATGAATTGCGAACGCCAAACTTCTTCCAGGCCATAACTCGGCGAAGTCAGGACACGCAACCCGTCGTAACCCCAGAACAGGGTGAAATAGAGCGCAATCGCAAGAATAATAGCCATTGAGGCCAAAGAAATTTTTTTCACGGGCGCCTCCTCACACAGGGCTCCATGCGTAAGCGCTTCAAATTCGAATTTCAAAAGAAACCGAAACTTTACCTTACCGGTTAGCCTTTCAAGGCCATCATGTTAACCAAGGCGGACGAGAGACGTCTTGATGGGAACTGTTTCAGCCCCCACGCCCCTCGCGAAAAGCTTGCGGCGTCGTGCCCGTCTGCTTACGGAAAAAGCGGGTGAAGTGCGACGGGTCGGAGAATGCCAGACCATAGGCGATCTCGTGGATCGCCTGGTTCGTGAAGACAAGCTGACGCTTGGCTTCTGTGAGAACACGTTGACGGATCAAATGGCCAGCGGTTACTCCGGCCGCACGTTTGACGTGGTCGTTGAGCCGATCCGGCGTCATTGCCAGCTTCTCAGCATAAAAACTAATCAAACGCTCCTTACGGAAATGCTCATCCACCAGCCGCCGCAATTCGTCGACACGCGCGTCTGAACGCGACAGTGTTACGGCGCCACTGCGGGCACGACTTGCCGCCAGCCGAACGACCTCGATTGCGATAAGCGCCAGCAGCCCGCGCATCGCGAGACGATATCCCTCTCGTGCAAGAGCATCCTCTTCGCGCAAATCGCTACATAGAGCAGACAGACGCTTTGCCTCTACCGCATTCGCCAATGGCAGCACCGGTTCAGCCGCAACAGCTTTGAGTCGCGCAAGTGCTTCGCCCGATTGATCGCCGAGCGCATCGGCGACATCTTCAGTAAAGCTCACAACCCATCCATCGGTGACGTGCGGGGTGAACCGAAAGCCGTGCGCGATGGTCGCGGGCACGAGAACGACAGTCGGAGCAGCGAATTTAGCAGTCGCTGCCTCGAAACTCATCTCGCCACCGCCCTTCTCAATCAGCAACACCTGAAAAAGATTGCGATGACGGTGGGCCCTGATCGTCCAATCATGGACCGAAGAACGTGAGGCGATCGTCTCGATATGGATGAAATCAAATGCAAAGTCGTCCGGCGGATCGCCGTACAAATGGAACAGAGGCAACGCCGACACAGTGCCCATGGGCCAAGCATATGTGAGCTCACTCGCAAAGGCCAACGACAACCGCGCGCACAAATGAAAAACCCCGCCTCGCGGCGGGGTTTTCCTTATCTCAGTTTAGCCTAGCGGTTCTGCTGTCCGCCGCCTTGCTGGCCACCCTGTTGGCCGCCTTGCTGCTGCTGGCCGGGCTTCTGCTGCCCGCCGCCCTGCTGGCCACCCTGCTGCTGACCACCTTGCTGCTGCTGGCCAGGCTTCTGGTTTGGATTTTGATTCATTGATCTTTCCTCTCCAATATTGGTGAGAAGCGCCAGACAAGAGCTAGCGCTCCATGGCAAGAGATAATGCGTGGCTATAGCATTCGTTCCCGTTCCAACCGTCGGTCAAGTTTGAAGAAAATGTGGCTGGAACCCGATGTTCCACGACGTTGCCGCACCCGCGATGCCCTGTTAAGCCTCTAACATTGGGAAGGCGCAGGGGATGGGGATGGAGGTCTTCCTCCAGCAATTCATCAACGGCATTACGCTCGGCTCGATCTATGGCCTGATCGCCATTGGTTACACCATGGTGTTTGGCATCATCGGCATGGTGAATTTCGCCCACGGCGACGTGTTTATGGTGTCAGTCTTCATTGCTTTAATCGCCTTCCTTCTGCTTGTGAATTTTCTCGGAATTTCGTCGATCGCGCTTGCGCTGTTCCTTGTGCTGATCATCGCGATGTTTTTTACGTCGCTGGTCAACTGGACCATCGAGCGCCTCGCCTACAGGCCATTGCGAGGCTCGTTCCGTCTCGCGCCATTAATTTCAGCAATCGGTATGTCAATTTTCCTGTCGAACTTCGTGCAGGTGACGCAAGGGCCGCGCAACAAATCGATCCCGCCGATGGTGCAGGGTGACTTTGTCCTGTTCACCAAAAACGACTACGCGGTGACGCTCTCTGAGAAGCAGCTCATTATTTGGGGTGTCACAGCTCTCTTGCTTGCGTGCTTTTGGTACTTGGTCGCCAAGACGCCGCTGGGCCGCGCTCAACGCGCTTGCGAGCAAGACCAGAAGATGGCGGCTCTGGTCGGCATCGACGTCAACCGCACGGTCTCGATGACATTTGTGATCGCTGCCGCGCTCGCTGCCGTCGCGGGCACGATGTACCTCATGTACTACGGTGTGGTTAGTTTTGCCGATGGCTTTGTGCCGGGTGTGAAAGCTTTCACCGCTGCGGTGCTGGGCGGCATCGGATCTCTACCGGGCGCGGTTATCGGTGGATTATTGATCGGGCTGATCGAAACGATGTGGTCGGCATATTTTTCCATCGACTACAAGGACGTCGCTGCCTTTTCCGTACTGGCAATTACGTTGATCTTCTTGCCGCAAGGGCTGTTCGGCCGACCCGATGTCGAAAAGGTCTGAAATGACCGATGGCGCGCATGGCGGGCGCGTCGACATCGCGCGCGCTCTACGGGATGCGGGCGTCACCGCCCTGGTCGCATTCGGCCTGTTTCTGCCGTTAATCGGATTCCAAACCGTTACGAATGTCCGTAACGATCTGACGCTGATCACACGTTGGCCTTTGCTGATCGCAACGGTCGCCATCGTTGGCTTTGGCCGCCTCGCCTATTCGATCGCAATTGAACCAAGGCTCAGACAACGCACACTACAGCGCGGCCAAACACCAGCGTGGCGCGGGCACCTGCGCAAATGGTTCGTGCCGTTTGCTGTCGGGTTCGTCATTGCCTATCCGATAATCGTTGTCCTCAGCGTAGGATTCGGGGGCTCAGTGAAGTGGATCGACAACTTCGGTATCCAGATTCTGATTTACGTGATGTTGGGTTGGGGCCTCAATATCGTCGTCGGCCTCGCGGGACTTCTCGATCTCGGTTACGTCGCATTTTACGCCGTGGGCGCCTATTCATATGCGCTGCTTGCCAAAACTTTCGGCCTATCGTTCTGGCTACTGCTCCCAATGGCCGGGATTCTTGCTTCATTCTGGGGAATTTTGCTCGGCTTCCCAGTGCTGCGGCTGCGCGGCGATTACCTTGCTATCGTTACGCTCGCCTTTGGCGAGATTATCCGCATCGTTTTGATCAACTGGGTGGACCTGACCAATGGTTATGCGGGAATTACCGGCATTCCGCGGCCCACTTTTTTCGGAATTCCATTCAACGCTGATGACGACGGTTTTGCCGCAAGGTTTGGTCTTGAATTTTCGCCAATCTACCGCACGATCTTTATGTACTATCTCATTCTTGCACTCGCATTCCTGACTGCATTCGTGACGATGCGTCTGCGGCGTCTGCCGGTCGGCCGAGCATGGGAAGCACTGCGCGAAGACGAAATCGCGTGCCGCTCGCTCGGCATCAACACAACTAACACCAAACTCACCGCCTTCGCGACGGGTGCTATGTTTGCAGGATTTGCTGGTTCGTTCTTCGCGGCAAGGCAGGGCTTCATTTCACCTGACTCGTTCACATTCCTGGAGTCCGCGACAATTCTTTCAATTGTGGTACTGGGCGGCATGGGAAGTCAGATCGGTGTCGCAATCGCGGCAATCGCAATGATCGGCGGCACCGAGATCATGCGAGAACTCGACTTTCTCAAATTGATTTTCGGCGCCACGTTCGATCCGACTCAGTACCGAATGCTCCTGTTCGGCCTTGCAATGGTGTTGATCATGATCTGGCGCCCGCGCGGGCTAATCACAACGCGCGAGCCGTCGATAGCGCTGAAGGAGCGCAAGACCATCGCAGCGGACTTGATCAAGGAAGGTCACGGCTGATGACGGCCGGTAACGACACGGTGCTGCGGGTCGAGCATTTGACCATGCGCTTCGGTGGGCTGGTTGCCGTGGACGATTTGTCGTTCACTGCAAAGGAAGGCGATATCACCGCGCTGATTGGACCGAATGGCGCTGGCAAGACGACGGTATTTAATTGCATCACCGGCTTTTACAGGCCAAGCGAAGGCAGAATTGCGCTCCGCCATGGGGATGTCGCCGCTTGGGACTGGCTCGAAACACTCACCGATAGCGCCGAACGTAGTCTCGTGCGCCCGCAGGGCGCGGTCCATCTTCTCGAACGGATGCCCGACTACCTGGTGACACAACAGGCGCGTATCGCTCGTACATTCCAGAACATTCGTCTCTTCCCGGGAATGACCGTGCTGGAAAACCTTCTGGTCGCGCAACATAACCGGTTGATGCTGGCTTCCGGTTATTCGGTTCTCGGGATCCTTGGCTTTCCATCATTTGCCGCAGCCGAGCGCGCTGCGATCGAACAAGCCCGCACGTGGCTCGACCGGGTTGGCCTCATCGCTCGCGCCGACGATGCCGCCGGCGACCTGCCCTATGGCGCGCAGCGACGGCTCGAGATCGCGCGCGCGATGTGTACCGATCCGGTCCTTCTGTGTCTCGACGAACCGGCCGCTGGACTCAATGCGCGCGAAAGCGCCGAGCTCAATGAACTTTTGCGCGCGATCCGCGATAACTATGGCATTTCGGTCCTGTTGATCGAGCACGACATGACTGTGGTGATGAAGATTTCCGACCACATCGTTGTTCTCGACTATGGCGTCAAAATTGCCGACGGCTCTCCGGCTGCAATCCGCAATGATCCAAAGGTGATTGCGGCCTACCTCGGCGTCGCTGACCAGGATGTCGCAAAAGTTGAGGCGGAGGTCGGACTATGACCGCGCCACTGCTGTCGATACGGGGCGTGAAGACTTTCTATGGCCGCGTGATGGCGCTCAAAGGTGTTGATCTCGATGTCAACGAGGGAGAAATTGTGACGCTGATCGGTGCGAACGGTGCCGGAAAATCGACGCTGATGATGACCGTCTGCGGCAACCCTCAAGCGCGCGAGGGCGTTATCGAATTTGCCGGACATGACATAACAAAACTACCGACGCATGAAATCGCACGACTTAAACTCGCTCAAGCTCCCGAAGGTCGTCGCATTTTCTCGCGGATGACCGTCCTCGAAAATTTGCAAATGGGCGCGATAACGTCGGGGCCCTTGGATTTCGACCGCGACCTCGACCGCGTCCTCACAATGTTCCCGCGACTAAAACAGCGCATGGGGCAACGTGGCGGCACACTCTCAGGTGGCGAGCAGCAAATGCTCGCCATCGCCCGCGCATTGATGGCGCGCCCCCGGCTCTTGCTGCTTGATGAGCCGTCGCTCGGCCTGGCGCCGATGATCGTACGTCAGATTTTCGATGCGATTAGAGAACTCAATACAAAAGGCGGCCTTTCGGTATTTCTTGTCGAGCAAAACGCTTATCACGCGCTAAAACTTGCTCATCGTGGCTACGTAATGGTCAACGGATTAATTACGTTGACCGGTACGGGGGGCGAATTGCTGGAGCGGCCCGAAATCAAATCGGCCTATCTTGAGGGAGGTCGGCATTGAACGAGGTCTCTACCGCCTTCTCAATCCCGGAAATTCTCTACGAGGAACACTCATTGGGCGTGTTCCTGTTGGCCACCATAATCTTGGGTGGTGGCGCGGCCCTTCTTGCAGGCCGGGCGGTGGCAACGACCTGGCGGCCCCAGTGGCAAGTGGTCGCATACGGGCTCATTCTCGGCGGTGCGGTCCGTTTCATTCATTTCAGTCTGTTCGGCGGCACATTGCTTTCGCTGCACTATTATTTGGTCGATAGCGCTTTCTGCATCGCTTTCGGATTTCTGGGCTTTAGAACGGCACGCCGCTCACAAATGGTCTCGCAATATCGGTGGCTCAATGAAGCCGTCGGTCCGATGCGCTGGCGCCGCAAATTGCCCTGACGTAGTATCCACGCAAATCAGCTGTGCCAGCTGCTGTTAGAGGGGAACAACAATGAACAGAGTTATTACGCTCGGCTTCGCGCTGGGCATTAGCATGGTCACGACGTCAATGGCCGTGGCCCAAGTCAAACTCGCTGTCGGCGGCCCTATCACCGGCCCCAGCGCCGCAACTGGCGCGCAAATGAAGAACGGTGTCGACCAGGCCGCCGCCGACGTCAACGCCGCTGGCGGTATCCTCGGCCAGAAAGTGGTCGTCTCCTATGGCGATGACGTTTCCGATCCCAAACAAGGTGTGTCGGTCGCCAATAAATTTTCCGCCGACGGCGTGAAGTTCGTCATCGGCCACTACAACTCCGGCGTCACCATCCCTTCCTCCGAGGTCTATCAGGAGAACGGCATTCTCCAGATCACGCCCGCATCGACCAATCCGACAGTCACCGAACGCAAGATGTGGAACATCTTCCGGGTCTGCGGCCGCGACGACCAGCAGGGTCAAGTCGCCGGCGAATACATCGCGAAACATTTCAAAGGCAAGAAAATCGCCATCGTTCACGACAAGACCACCTACGGCAAAGGCCTCGCCGATGAAACGAGAAAAACAATGAGCAAGGCTGGAATGAAGGAAGTTCTTTATGAAGGCGTGAACACGGGCGAGAAGGATTTTTCGGCTCTGGTGTCAAAGATCAAGCAATCGGGAGCCGACCTGATTTATTGGGGCGGCCTTTACACGGAAGGCGGCTTGATTGTGCGCCAGATGCGCGACCAAGGCGTGAAAGCTCCGCTGATGGGCGGCGACGGTATCACGTCGGATGAATTTGCATCGGTCGGGGGCCCGGGAGTCGAGGGCACACTGATGACCTACGGCCCGGATCCCCGCAACAAACCGGATGCCAAAAAAGTGGTGGAAGAATTTCGCGCCAAAAAATTCGAGCCCGAAGCCTACACGCTCTACAGCTACGCCGGTGTGCAGATCATCAAGCAAGCAGCGGAAGCGGCGAAATCTCTCGACCCAAAGAAAGTCGCCGAGAAAATGCATTCAGGCATGCAGTTTAAAACCGTGCTGGGCGACATCGCCTACGACAAAAAAGGCGACATCACCAAACTCGACTACGTCATGTACATTTGGAAAAAAGATCCGAGCGGGAAGATCAATTACGTCGAATGTCCGAATTCAGATTGCAGCAATATGAAATAGCCAATCCCGCGACGTCATTTGAAAGCCCGCCAGCCGGCGGGTTTTCTTTTTGTCACCCGATTTTTCCAAGCACCGGGAAGGTCTCGAGCAGCCACACGCTCAAATGATTGACGCTACCGGTCAGGAACGCAACCCCGGTCAGCACCAGCAACGCGCCCATCGCCTGCTCGACGCGGTGTAGATGTCTGCGGAAGCGCGAGAGAAATGCCGCGAACGGCTCGATCGCGAAGCCCGCAATCACGAATGGAATCCCGAGCCCGAGCGAGTACACAGCTAGCAGACTTGCACCTTTCGCCACGGTCTGCTCGGACGCCGCCACCGCCAGAATGGCGGCGAGGATTGGCCCAATGCATGGCGTCCAGCCGAATGCGAAGGCCAGCCCCATTACGTAAGCGCCCCACAGGCCGACCGGCTTAGCAACATCCAGCCGCTTCTGGCGATGCAGGAGCGCGATGGGCGTAACACCAAGAAAGTGGAGGCCCATGACGACAATGGCGATGCCGGCAATTATCGCGAGCGAGCCCGAATACGCCTGGATCAGCGCCCCGATGACGCTCGCACTGGCACCAAGCGCCACGAACACCGTGGAAAATCCAAACACAAATAGTAACGCTGCGGACACGGTTTCCCGCTTGACCTGCGGCTTCGGTTCCCTGTCTGCGAAGCGTTCAAGCGACGTGCCCGCCAGATACACAAGGTACGGCGGCACGAGCGGAAGCACGCACGGAGACAGGAAACTGACCAGACCCGCGATCAATGCAGCCAGGAAGGTAACTTCGCCATTCATGGGGCCTCTCATGCGACGCGGCGGGGTTGCTTGCAAGCGCTGCGCGACAGTTTCGCCGGAACGTGATTGGACGTGATAGGCTGGGCACCGGGAGATAATATGGCGCGCAATCTCATCACGGATATCGCCGGCGTGCGGGTCGGCCACGCGGACGATGGCGGGCTCGGTTCTGGCGTCACGGCCGTCGTATTTGACGCCCCGGTGGTGGGAAGTGTCGACGTACGCGGCGGGGGGCCGGGCACACGCGAAACGGCCTTGCTCGATCCGGCACTCACCGTGGAGGGCGTTGACGCTATCGTATTATCGGGAGGGTCTGCGTTCGGGCTCGATGCCGCCTCGGGGGCGCAAGCTTTCCTGCGCGAACAAGGGCGCGGTTTCCGGATCCGCGATGCTGTCGTGCCCATCGTGCCGAGCGCGATCATGTTCGACCTGCTCAATGGCGGGGACAAGAATTGGCGCCGTTACCCTCCCTACCGCGAGCTGGCCTACGAGGCGGCAAGAAGCGCCGGGGTTGATTTTGCGCTTGGCAGCGCGGGAGCCGGACTTGGCGCCACTACAGCCACTCTTAAGGGTGGGGTCGGCTCGGCATCGGCAACGACGCGCGACGGCATCGCCATCGGCGCACTCGCTGTAGTCAACGCCGTCGGTACCACGGTGATCGGTGATGGACCACATTTTTGGGCGGCACCGTTCGAGATAAACAAAGAATTTGGCGGACACGGATGGCCCACTCAAATGACGGCGTCCGATCTCGCGATCCGGGCCAAAGGCGGCCCCGCGGAAAACACAACCATTGCTCTCATCGCGACCGATGCGAAACTGAACAAAGCGCAATGCAACCGGCTTGCCGTCATGGCACAGGTCGGGTTGGCGCGCGCGATCTATCCAGTGCACACACCGCTCGATGGGGACGTGGTGTTCAGCGCAGCAACCGGCGCAAAACTCCTCGCCGATCCATTCTACGGCCTCGCCGAACTCGGCATGATAGCGGCCAACGTGATGGCGCGGGCGATCGCTCGCGGAGTGTACGAAGGCAAAGCCCTGCCCTTCCCCAACGCCCTCCCGAGCTGGCGCGATCGTTTCGGTTGAAACTTGCGAACCGCCTCGACGTTCGTGCGTTATCAAGTATGCCATCGACCGCAATTGCCGATATTGAATATAACGACCAGCGAGAACGGCTTACCGTGACATTCGTGACGGGTCGCATCTATGAGTATGTCGACGTTCCGAGTGAGGTGGCAGCTTCGTTTCAATCGGCATTTTCAAAGGGCACGTTTTTCAACAGTTATATCCGCGATCGGTATGATTTTCGGGAGATGACGTTGGCGCGTTAGCCGAACCGTTCAGCGCGATAAGGCGCCGGATCGCAGAATGGCGTTTTGCCAGTCATCAATTCCGCAATCATACGCCCGGTCGCAGGACCAAGTGTGAGACCCCAATGGGCGTGGCCAATTGCAAGCCAGAGGCCAGCGTGACCGGGCGCACGGCCGATCACCGGGCGTGAATCCGGAAAGCACGGACGGCTGCCAAGCCAGGTGTTTCCATCGGCGCGTGCGCCGAGTGGAAATAGCTCTCTGGCGCGAGGCATAAGGCGGTCAAACTGCACCGGGGACGGGTCTGCGTCCCGAGCCGCGAATTCCACCCCGGTTGTCATACGAATGCCCTGCTCCATTGGCGTGATCAAATAGCCAGCCTCAGCGTCGAGAACCGGCCGGGACAAGCCCGCATTGCCTTCCGCACGAAAATGCTGGTGGTAACCGCGTTTCACCGCGAGTGGCAGCTTAATGCCGAGTGTGCCGAGCAAATCTGGCGCCCACGGCCCCAGCGCCACAACGCATTCAGCAGAATCGAGCGATCCCTCGTTTGCCTCCACCCGCCAGCGGTTCCCCGCGCGATGCAACGAGCGTGCATCGCCGACAACTGTAACACCGCCGAGTTCACCGAAGCGTTTGGCATAGGCGCGCGTTATCCCGAGGGGATTGCTGACGCTTGCCGCCTGCGGCCAGAACACGGCATGCGCGAATACCCGCTTGAGCGACGGCTCGATCGCCAGTGCGCCCGTGGTGTCGAGCGATTGAAGCGGCAAGCCGAATTTGGCGGCGAGCTCAAATTCCGGTGCGAGCGCGCCAAAGCTTTTTTCGCCACGGTAGACCTTGAGCCAGCCGGTCTTTCGCAGGAAATGGATTGCGTTCGCCTCGCCCATCAATGCTTCATGTTCTGCAACTGCGCGTGAAAATAGCGGACGGATGAGCCGCGCGGTCTCCGCCAGACGCTCCGGACGCGATGCGGCTCGAAATGCAAGCAGCCAGGGCGCGACCGAGGGCAAGAATGACAAATGATAGTTTGCTTCCCCCGCCATTTTGAGCGCGATCCGCACGAGTGCGCTCGGGTCTGAGGGAAATGCAGGTGGGAAAACGGTGTTGCCTTCAATGATTCCGGCATTGCCGTAAGAGGTCTGCTCGCCGATGCCGGCCCGATCAACAAGCGCCACGCTCATACCTCGCTTGACGAGGTGCAACGCCACAGATGTGCCGACTATCCCGGCACCGAGAACCATTACATCGGTACGTGCCACGTCCGATCTCCTGCCATCTTGGCCCTTATATATGGATTGTAAGCGGCAAGAGCGCTATCAAAGCTACGCCTACCTGCGGCCGGAGTTTTCCCGCAATGAAACTGCTCGGTGCCCTCGCGGCCGCGCTTACATTTTTTGGCCGTCACGGTACCCTTGTGGCAGCGGCGTCGATCTTTGTTGGCCTCGCGATCCCCGGGCTTTCTGCGATCTGGAAGCCTTATCTCGGCGAAGCAATCATCGTCATGCTGACGCTCGCGTTTCTTCGGGTAGACCCGAAAGACCTGCGTTTTCATCTCAAACAGCCTGGGGTCGTCGTCGCAGCAACCGTTTGGGCGATGTTTGTCGTACCAGCGGTGCTCGGCGTCGTATTCCTTGCCTTTGGGCTCGACCAGCGCATGCCCGGGCTCTACTTCATGCTCGTGCTGCAAATGTCAGCACCTGGGCTGATGTCATCGCCGGCGCTTGCGGCGTTGCTCGGACTTGATGTCGCGCTCACGCTCGCGGCGCTCATCGTGTCGACCGCAATTACGCCGCTGACCGCGAGCCTGTTCACGCATATTTTTCTCGGCACTGCCCTCGCCTCGCCGATTGGCTTTGGCATCAAACTGTTCCTGATCATTGCCGGTTGCGCGCTTGCAGCAACAATCATCCGGCGCATAACCGGACAGGCTTTCATCGCAGCTCAACGTGTGAGCATCGATGGCTTGAGTGTGCTCGCGATGTCCACATTCGCTGTCGCAGCCATGGACGGCGTCACCGACAATTTTCGCGCCGACCCGATGCTGGTGATCGAGCTCACCGCACTCGCATTTGCACTCACGCTGGGGATGCTCGTCCTGACCGGACTTGTTTTTTTGCGCGTCGGACGCGCTCGCGCGTTTGCAATTGGCTTGATCGCCGGCAACCGCAATATTGGCCTGATGCTCGCGGCCACGGGCTTTGCAGTCCCTGACGTCGCCTGGCTCTATTTCGCGCTGGCTCAATTCCCAATTTATTTATTGCCGCACTTACTGAAGCCGCTGGCGAAGCGGCTTCAGCAAAGCGCGGATGCTTAAGCGATTGTCGAGAGTGCGGACGCGGCTTGCGTTACTAATTGTGACTGCAGTCGAATGAGCTCTTCGATCAGATTGTTGTTATTGTTCGGCGCGGCCGTGCCGCCATTCGCCGTTCCGTTATTTGACGAACCGTCAGTCGACGAGCTGTTGTTTTGAGCCGCCGCCGGTGTAGTCATACTGACCGAAGTGCCATCGGCATACGAAATGGTCGTCGTCGTTGATCCATCCGAATTTGTGGCCGTTTGCGTCGTGGCGCCGCTGATGTCGGTCGAATTCAGCAGAGCCGAAAGGCCGTCCTGTTGTGAGCCTCCACTCTGCGAGGCGTCACTACTTTCGGCATGGTGGTGATGCCGATGACCATGACCTTTGGCCAGCTCACTCGGGCTTACATTGCCGTCATTATTTGCATCCAGTCTGCCAAACAGGGCATCCGCACTCTGCGTATCGACGCCAACAGCGCCGAGCGCTTGTTCAAATTCTGTCTTGCTGATTTGGCCATCGCCGTCGGTGTCGAGCCGTGAGAAGAGGTCCGAGGGGGACTGTCCCACCACGGCGTTGGCCGACTGACCTTGCAGCGAAATGAGAGCCGCCAAAGTCCCAGATTCGAAAGTTGACGCGGAGCCGGACCCGATCGGCGATGTGCCCGATTGTGCTTGGCTAGCGCCTTCCGCTCCAATGGGCGTCTGGCCCAACGTCAAAAGTGGATCCGAACTCGCCCCAACGCCACTGGAGCCTGATTGCAACAATTGCTGGAGATAGGCCAGCGCATTGGAGGATGCGCTTACTGACATGGACATGACACGATACTCCTCAACGCGCCGCTCACTGCGGCGGTCGTCGCACCCGAACGGGGAAACGCAAAAGTCGCGCCAAGGGCGCGGACGTCGGAAAACCCGCGCCACGCTTAAGGTTGTCCACAGTTTCTCGTCTGCGGATTTGATTTGCGTATCCCCATCCTCGGCAATTTTTGCCGCTACGATTGAAGTTAATTGCCGCCCGCAGGTTTGAGTCGTACGCGTTGCCCCCCGGCGCACTCCGTGTTACCCGAACGGCGTCTGGAGGCCATGAATGCCCCGCCCGCTCGTCGTCGCGCCTTCAATTCTTTCGGCCGATTTCGCCAAACTGGGCGATGAAATCCGCGCAGTCGAGGCCGCCGGGGCTGACTGGATCCATGTCGACGTCATGGATGGCCACTTCGTCCCGAATATCTCGATTGGCCCAGCGGTGGTGCAAGCCATCCGGCCGCTCACCAAAAGGACGCTCGACGTCCATCTGATGATCGCACCATGCGATCCTTACCTTGAGGCTTTCGCCAAAGCTGGTTCCGACATTATTACTGTGCATGTCGAAGCGGGTCCGCATGTCCATCGCTCGTTGCAAGCCATCCGCGCCCTCGGCAAGAAGGCCGGCGTAACGATGAATCCGGCTACACCGGTATCGAGTATTGAGCACGTCATCGACCTCGTCGATCTCATTCTCGTCATGTCGGTCAATCCCGGTTTCGGCGGGCAGGCCTTCATTCCGGCAGCCCTGGACAAATTGCGCGACGTGCGCACGCTGGTCGGTGCCCGGCCGATCGACATCGAGGTCGACGGCGGCGTGACGTCAGAAAATACCGCACGAGTGGTGCAAGCCGGCGCCAATGTTTTGGTCGCGGGCTCAGCGGTATTCAAGGGTGGCAATTACAAAGGCAATATTGCCGCGATCCGAAATGCGGCAGCGACCGCGCGCGGGGAAGCGGCGTGACAATCGCGCGCTATTCCCGCCCCGAAATGACCGCCGTCTGGTCGCCAGAGACAAAATTTCGAATTTGGTTCGAGATCGAGGCGCACGCCGCTGACGCGATGGCTCAACTCGGCGCCATTCCGAAAGAAGCCGCCAAAACGATTTGGGAAAAAGGTAAAAGTGCCAAGTTCGATGTTGCTCGCATCGACGAAATCGAGGCCGAGGTTAAACACGACGTTATCGCCTTCCTGACCCACGTTTCCGAAATCGTCGGACCGGAAGCGCGCTTCATGCATTCCGGCATGACCTCCTCAGACGTGCTCGACACGTGTTTCAATGTGCAACTCGTGCGGTCCGCAGATATTCTGATCGCCGATATCGATGCCCTCCTTGCCGCGCTCAAGCGCCGGGCCTTTGAATACAAACTGACGCCGACCGTCGGCCGCTCGCACGGCATCCACGCCGAACCTACCACGTTCGGCCTCAAGCTAGCGTACGCCTATGCAGAATTCGCCCGCGCAAAGGATCGGGTTGCCGCTGCTCGCAAGGAGGTCGCCACTTGTGCGATTTCCGGCGCGGTGGGCACGTTCGCGCAGGTCGATCCACGCGTGGAAGCGCACGTCGCTAAAGCCATGGGGCTGGTCGTTGAGCCGGTTTCGACGCAGATCATTCCGCGCGACCGCCACGCCATGTATTTCGCAACTCTCGGCGTGGTCGCCTCGTCAATCGAGCGGCTCGCAACCGAGATCCGTCACCTGCAACGCACCGAGGTATTGGAGGCAGAGGAGTTTTTCTCCGAAAAACAAAAAGGCTCTTCCGCCATGCCGCATAAGCGCAACCCCGTGCTGTCTGAAAACATCACCGGCCTGGCGCGCATGGTGCGCTCGTATGCCCTGCCCGCGATGGAAAACGTAGCGCTCTGGCATGAGCGCGACATTTCTCATTCGTCCGTCGAGCGCATGATTGGGCCCGATGCCACGGTTACGCTTGATTTCGCGCTGGCGCGGCTTGCCTCCATTATCGACAAATTGGTTGTTTATCCCGCCGCCATGCAAAAGAACCTCGATAAGCTTGGTGGCCTCATCCACTCGCAGCGGGTACTTATCGCGCTCACCCAGAAGGGCGTTGCACGCGAAGATGCCTATCGTCTCGTGCAGCGCAACGCCATGAAGGTGTGGGGCGGCGAAAGCGATTTCTTGTCGTTGCTCAAAGCCGATAAGGACGTACGCGCAAAACTCTCCGACAAAGAACTCGAGGCGAATTTCAACCTCGATCACCACTTCAGGCACGTCGACACCATATTCAAGCGCGTGTTTGGGAGTGCCTGAACGCGCCCGCAGCGTTATGCCGCAAGCTCCGATCATTCTCGTTTTTGATTCCGGACTCGGTGGCCTCACGGTGTTCCGGGAGGTGAAGGCTGTGCGGCCCGACGCATCATACGTCTACGTTGCCGACGATGCCGGCTTTCCCTATGGCGAAATGCCCGAAGGCGCACTGATTACGCGGATCGTGCATGTCGTTGGCAAGGCGATCAGCGTTTACAAGCCCGACTTGGTCGTGATCGCCTGTAATACCGCATCGACGCTTGCACTTGCCGAATTGCGCGCGCGTTTTTCGGTGCCCTTTGTCGGCACGGTGCCGGCAATCAAGCCTGCATGTGCGCAATCGGTATCCAAGCGTGTTTCGGTCCTGGGTACACAGGCGACCGTCGGCCGCGAATATACGCGCGCATTGATCCGCGAATTCGCCGCAGGCTGCGATGTGCACCTGGTCGGCTCACCGCGACTTGCCGGCTATGCCGAAGCGGAACTCGCCGGGGCGGCGGTGTCTGATCGTGTGATCGAGGAAGAAATCGCCGGCTGCTTCATCGATGCGGACGGACGGAAGACAGACACGATTGTGCTGGCTTGCACGCACTATCCGTTGCTGCTCGAACGCATTCGTAGCAATGCACCTTGGCCTGTGACTTGGCTCGATCCGGCGCCAGCGATCGCCCGCCGAGTTGCCGACTTGATGCGTGAGTGTGTCACAGCCGAAAAATCGCCGCCGCCAAAATTCGAATTTACGTCGGGCCGCGCGCTTTCTTCCGAACTGACTGCAGCGCTTTTACGCTACGGCTTCTAGCCGGACACGTGCGGCCAAACTTCAAGCGCACCGCGCCAGATCATATCGAGCGCAACGTAGAGAATAACCGCAAGGCCCACAAAGCCGATCCAACGGTAGCGGCTGAGCAAGTTGGCAATGAATCCGGCGGCGACGCCCATCAGCACAATCGACAGGGCTAGCCCAAACACCAGCGCCGCGGGATGGTCGCGCGCGGCGCCCGCCACAGCCAACACGTTGTCGAGCGACATGGAAATGTCTGCAAGCACGATCTGCCAGGTGGCCTGGGCGAAGGTCTTGTGTGGCACAGGCGAAGTGTGCGCCATGTCCGCGCGGTGGGCTCCCTGCCCGCGCAGTTCCCGCCACATCTTCCAGCACACCCAGAGAAGCAGGATCCCGCCTGCGAGCAGCAGTCCGACGATTTCCAGCAACTCAATTGCCACCGCCGCGAACGCCAGACGGAGCACGGTCGCAGCCGCTATGCCGACCAAGATGACCCGGCCCCGACGTTCCGGCGGCAGACCTGCGGCGGCAAGTCCTATGACGACCGCGTTGTCGCCAGCAAGGACCAGGTCGATCATGATGACCTGGAGCAGTGCTGCGATGGCGCCAGGTGGGAAGTCGAACAGGTTGTCCATGCGGGCCCTTCCGTGGTTCATCAGTCCGACATCGCAGCCTAGAGGCTGCCAGAGGGGCCCGGCCTGAGGCCACACAATGGCTGCCGCGCACCCCCCGGGACAAGCAAAACTGGCTGCCGCGCAAGGGCCAATCGTGCCACGATCCTGGGCCGCCCGGTTTGACAGGCCGCCGGGATGCCCCTAAAACCCGCGCGCCCGGTGGGTTTTGGCCCGCCGGGCGTTTCGCGACCCGTGGCAAGACCTTGCGCTTACGAGGTCCTGCCTGTCGGTTCCGGCCCTGCCGGGACAAAGGAGGGCGCGATCCTCAGCAACAACAAAGACAACCGAGGACGCGAATGACCAAGCGCATGGAGTCCAAGTACAAGATCGACCGCCGGATGGGCCAGAACATCTGGGGCCGGCCAAAAAGCCCGGTAAACCGGCGAGAATACGGCCCCGGCCAGCACGGCCAGCGGCGCAAGAGCAAGCTTTCCGACTACGGCGTTCAGCTCAAGGCCAAGCAGAAATTGCGTGGCTATTACGGCAACATCTCCGAACGTCAGTTTCGGGGCATTTACCAGGAAGCCCGCCGGCTCAAGGGCGACAGCGGCGCGCACATGATCGGCCTGTTGGAACGGCGCCTTGATGCACTCATTTTCCGCGCCAAGTTTGTGCCCACCGTCTTCGCGGCACGCCAGTTCATCAATCACGGCCACATCCTCGTGAATGGCAAGCGCGTGAACATCCCGAGCTATCGGGTCAAGGTCGGCGAAGTGGTTGAGGTGAAGGAAAAGTCGCGGCAACTCGCGATCGTTATGGAAGCTCAGGCTTTGGCCGAACGGGATGTGCCGGATTATATCGACGTCGACACGTCGAAGCTGACCGCCAAACTTGCGCGTATTCCGGTTCTCACCGACGTCCCGTACGCGGTGCAGATGGAGCCGCACCTGGTGGTGGAATACTACTCGCGCTGACGTGCGAATCGGTCGGCTCAAGGCTGCCCCTCAAACCCTATCTATGGCCGGCACCCTTTGTGCCGGCCTTCGTTTTTGTGGGGAGGACGAAGTTTTCCGAAACTCGGTGAGCTCGGCCAGTGCCGGTTTTCGTGCGCTTTTGGAGTTATCCCCGACTAAAGACGTAGCGCACAGCTTATTTTGTGGCGACATTGAGACAATTCGCTACATTTAGTAGGCGAAAAGCGCTAATAACAACTTGCGGTCCTCGAATCACAGGACATGCCTAGGGAGACTCCGCAATGAAAGGGATCGATACCATCAAGGAGTGGGTCGGGGCGTTGACGGAATTAGCTCTGATGCTGCTGGCATTGGCGATCGTGTTGTCGCTGCTGGTGGGTGCCAACTTGCCGTTCTTCGGCGCCGTAACAGCGAACATTATGTCTTGGGTGAAGGACATGGGCGGGAACGGTCTCGTCGGTCTGATCACTCTCGGGATCGTCCTCTGGCTGTTCTCGAACCGGAAAATGGCCTGACGCCCGCGTGCGGCCAGCCTGATCAGTTTTGCTGACGCAATCCGGGTGGGGGGCCCTGCTCCCCACCCGTAAGCCGTATGTGTCATCAAGAGGTTCTGCCATGCTCAAATTCATGGCCAACGCGAAACAAGTTCTGTGGGAATTCGTCGAACTTGGCTTCGTTACCGTTCTCGCAATCATGCTGATCTACCTGATCCTCGGACAAGGCTCTGGGGGGTTCGTGCTGTCAGTGGCCGATAACGTCACAAAATTCGCCAACGGCGTGCCGACGCCGAGTCTGGTCGGGTTGGCGTTGGTTTTGGGCGTCATCTACCTGATCATGAATCGCATGAAACGAGCGCGGTAGGCCGGTATCGCAAAAGAGCGCGGTGCCGCCTGCGTGGCGGATCGCTTGCCGTTGGCATACAACCCGCAATCTCCGCCGGGATGATTGCGTAACCCATGTCGAAATCTAAGCCGCCGAACGGTTCTCGCTGCCACAGCGACGACCCTTGCAACGCATGCTTTGCCCGCGCTTGCGGCGGCGCCATATGCATTCAAACACGGCGTCTTCGAGCTGACGGTCGTCAGCGACGGCCACCTCGTATTGCCGGTGAGTTTTCTCGCGCCTGACGCCCCTCCCGCGGAACGAGAAATGCTGCTGATGGCCGCCGGCGAAACCGGAGAGCAATACAACTCACCGACGAATGTGACGTTGATACGGACAGCGCGCGACTTGATCCTGATCGATATGGGGTCGGGCGACCGGTTTATGCCAACTGCTGGCAAGTTATGGGACAACCTCAAAGCGGCCGGCATCGACAAGAGCAAGATCACCAAGGTGATTTTTACGCACGGCCATCCCGATCATCTCTGGGGCACGGTGGACGACCTGGATGAACTCGTATTGCCGGACGCGACGTTTTTCGTTGCCGGCGCGGAATGGGATTTCTGGAAAGGCGACAATGCGATCCGTGGCCTGCCAGCCGAGCGCGCCGGCTTCGTTACAGGCGCGAGACGGAACTACGCCGCGATCAAGGACAAGGTTAAAATGATCAAAGCCGGCGACGACGTTGTCACCGGGCTGCGCATCATCGACACACCCGGCCACACGCAGGGACACGTGTCACTTGAGCTTGCCGGAGGCGACGGGCTGATCATCGGAGGCGACGCCCTCACACACCCGCTCATCTCGTTCCAGCACCCCGAATGGAAGCCAACCGCGGATCATGTGCCAGACCAAGCTGTGGCGACGCGCCGCAAGCTTCTCGACCGGCTCGCAACCGACCGCTCGAAGCTCATCGGCTTCCATCTTCCTTACCCGGGTATTGGGACCGTCGAGCGCAAGAACGGCGCTTATCGCTTCGTAGCGGCTGCCTAGTACGGCGCAGGCACCAGGAGGGCCACCAGCGCGCCTGCAACCGGCATCCACGCAACGGCCAGCGCGAGTGCGGCCTTTCCCCGGCGACTGAAAACAAAGCCGACGATCGGCGCTGCGACACAGGCAATCACCGCGGCGACGTAACCGGCCGCCGCCAGAGCCCCGGCATGCATGCTTTCGGGGCCGCCACCGAATAAAAACCCGGAGACGCCGATCAAAAGCGCCGCGAGTGCCAAATCGGCAATCGCCGCAAGAACGAGCAGAAACTTCGCCACGCGGATAGGCGGCTTCAAGCGGTCTGCTGGACCGGCACGCCTTTGTCTTTCAGCGCCTGCTGCAATTCGCCGGCCTGGAACATTTCACGGATGATGTCGCAACCGCCGACAAATTCGCCCTTCACATAGAGCTGAGGAATTGTCGGCCAGTTGGAATAGCTCTTGATGCCGTTCCGGATCTCGTCGGATTCCAGAACATTGATCCCTTTGTATGCGACGCCCAGATGGTCGAGGATTTGGACGACTTGTCCGGAAAATCCGCACATCGGAAACTGCGGCGTGCCCTTCATGAACAGCACCACGTCGTTTGCCTTCACTTCATTGTCGATGAATTGTTCGATGCCCATGGCTCATCCTGTTGGGCGGCGCGGCCGCCTCTTCACCAATATATGTACTCTAAAAGTTACCACCAACCCAAGAGATCCGGAGAAATTCACTGGCTTTTTGGCGCGTAAAATGTGCCTTCAACCTCAAAAATGTCGTCCTGGTTGAGCTTGGCGACCTCGACGATGGTCCGCGGCGGATAGGGCCCGCCAGCCCATAGTTCTTGCTGAATTTTGTTCACGAGCGGGCGCAATCGGTTCATGTCGGTCACGAACACGGTCAGCCGCACGCAATCCACCAATCCCGCGCCTTCGGACTCGGCGATCAATTTCATGTTCATGAAAGCCTGGCGGATGCGTGCTTCATCGCCTTCGACAAGACGGTCATTCGCCGGATTGATGCCGCGCATGCCTGCTACGAATACAAATTCGCCGGCGCGCGCGCCCAGGCTCCACGTGCCGGTCGGGGCAATCGCGACGCGTGGCGCAAGAATTTTCACTCGATTTGCCATAACTCTCCCCTTCACTGTCTCGTATAGTAAAATGACGGTGGGGGCGACACTATGCCAGTTACTTACGATATTTCCGGCAAGACAGCGGTCGTGACCGGCGGCGCCAAAGGCATCGGCAAAGCCGTCGTCGAGCGGCTCGCCAGTTCCGGCGCAAAAGTTCACGTCTGGGATCTTGATCGAGGCGACCTGAATAGCGTGACCTACACCAAAGTCGATGTCACCAGCCCGAGCGAAATCAAGGCGGCAATCACGGACTTAATCGCGCAAGGAGCTCGCATTGATATTCTGGTGAACGACGCAGGCTACCTCGGCCCCGCGGTCCTCTTTGAAGACCACGATCCGTCCGATTGGCATCGCATTATGGCGGTCAATCTCATCGGGCTGATGCAGGTCACGCAGGCCCTTTTGCCGTACATGCGGAAGTGGGGCGGCGGGCGAATTGTCAACATGGGGTCGCTGGCCGGAAAGGAAGGACTGGCGAAACTCGCGGCCTACTCTGCAGCAAGCGCGGGCGTAATCAGTTTTACGAAGGCACTGGCGCGCGAAGTTGCCGAAGCTGGAATCCGGATCAATTGCGTCGCTCCGGGGCCAATTGACACCGACATGATCCGCGATCTCGGTCCGGACGCCGTCAAGGCTATGATCAACGATAGCCCGATGAAGCGCCTCGGCAAGGCGGAAGAAGTCGCGCACATGGTCGCGTGGCTTTGCTCGGATGCGAGTGATTTCAACACCGGAGCGGTGTTCGATATTTCCGGTGGCCGAGCGCGCTATTGATCGGGCGTGCCGGTTTGCAGGGCAAGCGCGTGAAGCACGCCGCCCATCTGTCCCTTGAGGGCTTCGTACACCAGCTGGTGCTGCTGGACCCGCGACTTACCCTTGAACGACGCTGAGATGACCGTCGCGGCGTAGTGATCGCCATCGCCGGCGAGATCGCGGATCGTCACCTGCGCGTCCGGGATATGCGCCTTGATCAGTTTCTCGATTTCACCGGCTTGCATGGCCATCGGACGGCCCTCGCAAATCGCTCATAGCTCTCCGGCCATAAAGGCCGGAAGCCAGGCTTCGAAACGCTCGCGCAGAATCGTGACTAGGATGGGACGCTCGCCCGCAAGCGTCAATGTGTCGCCGCCGGTCTTGCCGATCGTCCAGACCGGAACATTAACCGCCCGGGCGCGCGCCTGGACGTCGTGCGCTTTTGCCGCTGGGACGGTGACGAGATAACGCGCCTGGTCCTCGCCGAACCAATGGGCGTGGGCGGGGATATCCGACGGCGCCGCATCCAGTTGCGCGCCAATGCCGGACGCCATCGCCATCTCCGCGAGACCAACCAGGAGGCCGCCGTCGGAAAGGTCGTGCGCCGCGGTCGCCGTTCCATCAAGGATCAAGGAGCGGACGAAATCGCCGTTTTCACGTTCCTCGGTGAGATCGACCGGCGGCGGCGCGCCCTCTTCCCGGCCGCACACCTCACGCAGGTACATGGACTGGCCGAGCCAGCCGGTCGTTTCGCCGACCAGGAGGATCACCTCATCGGCATGCTTGAAAGCGAGCGTGGCCGATGTTTTGAAATCGTCGATGAGGCCGACGCCGCCGATCGACGGCGTTGGCAAAATCGCGCGGCCATTAGTTTCGTTGTAGAGTGACACGTTGCCGGACACGACCGGGAACGCGAGCGCCTTGCAGGCTTCCGCGATGCCGCGAATGCAGCCGACGAACTGGCCCATGATCTCCGGCCGCTCCGGATTGCCGAAATTGAGGTTGTCGGTGATGGCCAACGGCTTGGCACCCACCGCGGTGAGATTGCGCCAGCATTCCGCCACCGCCTGCTTGCCGCCTTCGAACGGATCGGCCTCGCAATAGCGCGGCGTAACATCCGTCGTCAGCGCAAGCCCCTTCGGCCCCTCCTCGATACGCACCACCGCGGCATCGCCGCCCGGCCGCTGCACCGTATTGCCGAGAATGACGTGGTCGTATTGCTCCCATACCCAACGCTTGGAGCAAAGATCAGGCGCCGCCAGCAATTTCTCAAGCGCCTCAATGGTGCCGACCGGCGCATTGATGTTGTCGGCTTCAATTTCCTCGGGCTTCGCCGCACTCACAAAGGGTCGTTTGTATTCCGGTGCCTGGTCGCCAAGCTCCTTGATCGGCAGGTCGGCCATGACGTCGCCACCATGGCGCACGATGAAGCGCTTGGTCGGCGTCGTTTCGCCCACCACGGCGAAATCGAGACCCCATTTGCGGAAAATGGCCTCCGCCTCTTTTTCCTTTTCGGGCTTGAGCACCATGAGCATGCGCTCCTGGCTCTCCGACAGCATCATCTCGTAGGCGCTCATGCCCTCTTCACGGCAAGGCACCTTGTCGAGATCAAGCGTCACGCCGAGATCGCCTTTGGCGCCCATTTCCACGGCAGAGCATGTCAGTCCCGCCGCGCCCATATCCTGAATGGCGATGACGCAGCCCTTTTGCATGATCTCGAGGCAGGCTTCGAGCAACAGCTTTTCCGAAAAGGGGTCACCGACCTGGACGGTGGGACGCTTGCCTTCCGAGTCCTCATCGAACTCTGCGGAAGCCATCGACGCACCGTGTATGCCATCGCGCCCGGTCTTCGAGCCGAGATAGACGATGGGCATGCCGACGCCGGACGCGGCCGCATAAAAGATCTGGTCCTTGCGCGCGATCCCGACCGCCATCGCGTTGACGAGACAATTTCCGTCGTAGCGTGAATGGAAACGCACCGAACCGCCCACCGTCGGCACGCCGAATGAGTTTCCGTAGCCGCCGATGCCGGCGACCACGCCGTCGACGAGATGCCGCGTCTTGGGATGTGATGGCGCGCCGAACGACAACGCGTTCAGGCAGGCGATCGGGCGTGCACCCATGGTGAACACGTCGCGCAAGATGCCGCCGACACCGGTCGCTGCGCCTTGATAAGGCTCGATGTAGCTCGGATGGTTGTGGCTCTCCATCTTGAAGATGCAAGCCAATCCATCGCCAATATCGATGACGCCGGCATTCTCGCCCGGTCCCTGGATCACGCACGGGCCCTTTGTGGGCAGCGTGCGCAGATGAACCTTGGACGACTTGTATGAGCAGTGCTCGTTCCACATCGCCGAGAAGATGCCAAGCTCGGTGAGCGACGGCTCACGCCCAATCAGCTTCAGAATGCGGTCGTATTCCTCTGGCTTGAGGCCGTGTTCGGCGATCAGCGCTGGAGTGATGGGGGTTTCGTTGCGGATCACAGCGGAAAGGTTCACGCCGCTTTGGCCAGATGGTCGACAAGCCCGGCAAACAGACCGCGCCCGTCGGTCGGGCCGATTGCGGCTTCGACGTGGTTTTCAGGATGCGGCATCATGCCGAGTACGTTGCCTTGCTCGTTCAAGATGCCCGCGATGGCGTTAATGGCGCCGTTATGGTTCCAGTTCGGATCGATCATGCCGTCCGGCGACGAATAACGGAACAGCACCCGGCCCTCGCCTTCCAGCCGCGCAATGGTCTCACCGTCGGCGATGTAGTTGCCCTCGCCGTGCGCAACCGGCACACGGATGACCTGCCCTGCGTTGTAACCGCGCGTGAAAGGTGTGTCGGAACGCTCCACGCGCAAATAGACATCGCGGCAGATGAAGCGCAGATTTTCATTCCGCATCAGAACGCCCGGCAGCAGCCCGGCTTCACACAAAATCTGGAACCCGTTGCAGACTCCGAGCACGAGCCCGCCTTTGGATGCGTAACCACGCACCGCATCCATGATCGGGCTGCGCGCAGCAATGGCGCCGCAGCGCAAATAATCGCCATAGGAAAACCCGCCTGGGATCACGACCAGATCGGTGCCGGCCGGAAGGTCTTTATCCGCGTGCCATACCGCAACCGGCTCGCGACCGGAGATCAGACGCAGCGTGCGCGCCATGTCGCGCTCGCGATTGATTCCCGGAAAAACGACGACAGCAGCTTTCATCCCAAAACGTCCACGCGGTAATTCTCGATGACCGTATTGGCCAGCAGCTTGTCGGCGGCCTGCTTGAGCAGGGCCTCGGCTTTGGCGGGGTCGCCACCCTCGATTTCGATGTCGAAGACCTTGCCCTGGCGCACGCTGGACACGCCGTCGAGCCCGAGCGAGCGCAGCGCGCCCTCGATCGCCTTGCCCTGGGGGTCGAGGATTCCGGATTTTAAGGTAACGGTGACTCGAGCTTTCATAGCGGTTTTTCAGGCGATTCCGGTCTCGACGACCTGACCTAGCACCCGCCACAGGCCGCCTCAACAGTGACGAGCGAACACCACACAGGTCATCGTGCCCGAGGCTGATTTCAAGGCAGCCCTTGCCAATTTCGGCCGCTCGTCCCCGCGAAAGCGGGGACCCAGGGCAACAGTTCCGAATTTGTGGCTCTGGATTCCCGCCTGCGCGGGAATGAGCGGAGTTGGGAGACCGCCGTAAATCACCGGCTGGCAGAGCATGACGGCCCACTCAACCGCTCGAAGCCGCGATTTCCTGCACAAGTCCGCTCAATCGAACGCGGTCGACCTTGCCGCTCCCGTTGCGGGGCAATTCGGCAACGGTGATAAAGCGAACCGGAACATGCGTCTGCGCGAGTTTCTCCCGGCAGTGGTTTTGCAACGCATCTTCGTCCAGTTTCCCCGTCGGCACGATGAGCGCCCACACTTCGTCGATGCCGAGCGGGTTGGGTGCAGTGAAGGCCACGGCCTCGCGCACGCCATAGTATGTGGTCAGCACGTCCTCGATGATCCTGGGGCTGACTTTATCGCCGCCGAGATTCAACACCTCTTTTTTCCGGCCGGTGATGACCAGCATTTTCTCCGGTGTCACGTAGCCGGTATCGCCGGTATCGAAATATCGTTGGTCAAACGGCATTTCGGTCTGCCCAAAGTCGTCGAAATATCCATCAACGCTGACCGGTGTCCTGACGCGGATCGATCCTTCGCGATTTTCCGGAAGCAATACGCCTTCGTCATCAACGACCTGAACCAACACATCCGGCGCGATAAATCCCGCGGCACCCGCGGTGCCTTTCAAGGCATAAGCAGGCGCAGATGAGATGGTCGATGTCTCGGTCGTGCCGTAATAGAAAATCAGGTTCGAACACATGCGGGCCCGCACGCGTTCCGACAATGAATTGTGCAACGGGCTTCCTGCCGAAATGATGACGTCGAAGCCGCAACGGAAATCGCTGTTGCCATCATAGAAATTGAGAAATCCGCTCAGCCCGCCGGGTGACGCAATTAAACCTTGCACCTTGTAGAGCTCAAACGTCTGTAATGTCTCCATCGGCGACGCGCCGGGAAAAAACATCGTGCCGCCGCGCGACAGCACATAAAGAATGTGCCGGAAACCGCCGCTCGAGCCGAGCCCATAGTCACTGAAAAACCGCGAGCATTCGGGAAACGTTTTCCCGAAAACATGATTGTAGCGCGCGAGCCGCGCCAACTGGTTGTTGTGCGTGAACCCGACGGCCTTCGCCTCGCCGGTCGATCCCGACGTCAGAGCGATGCGGCAGATGTCATTGCCGCCGCCGTTATAAACGCGGCTCTCATCAACGGGCACGCCCTTGCCGGACATCCACGACATGTCCACCGGGACGACCTTCGCGCTTTTGCCATTGCCAAACGACTGCGGTGTGTCGGTGACGATGACGTCCACACGCAGGCCCGGCGGAAATGTTTCGCCAACCGATACGGTGGCTGCGCCGATGTGCATCAAGCCGAGCGCAAGCGCGGTGTGAAAGATGTGATCTTTCACCTGAATTGCGACGATATGTCTGGGCGCAATTCCAGCACGGATGGCGCGATGCCCGACGCTGTGAATGAACCGCGCCAGCCTCGCATAGCTGATGACACCTAACGCAGTCCCGGGCGCGCACATCGCCGGCGCCGGCGGGTCGTGCCTCGCCTGAAAAAGAATGGGCTCGACGATGTTCATTGAGGCGCTCGACGATCGACAGGGGCGGTAACGAACCGTTGCCGATACGCCACATACGCGGTGGGAAACGCGCGCGCGTCCTTCGATCAGATGACGCACACAGAAAAATGTCGTGGCAAACATGGCGCTTAGGCCTCCAGGCAGCGGAGTCGAACGCATGAAAAAGTTTTTGCTGGCGACAGTGTCTGTTGTCGCTATGAGCTGTGTCTCTCGCGCAGCAGACCTACCCGCCGCCATGCCGACAAAAGAACGGATGTATGCGCCGTCGCCAGTGGCGACTTGGGACGGAGCTTATATTGGCGTTCAGGGCGGAGTCGTAAGGCGTAATGCTACATTCGAACTATTCGGGGTGATTGGTCTTCCCGTTCGACAGGCCGGTGACGAAACGGGAGGCACCGGCGGAATACTAGCCGGCTATAATTGGCAGCAAGGCAACTACGTCTACGGCCTGGAAGGCGACTGGAGCTGGATCGGTGCCAAGTCGAGCCACTTAACTCCAGGAATCTATTCGAGCGCGTATGATGTCAATTGGCTGGCGACCATTCGTGGTCGCGCGGGCTACGCGATTGATTCGACGTTATTATACTTCACCGGCGGAGCGGCTTTCGGCCACGTGAAGAATGACGTTGTTGTTTTTTCTGGCCCCGACGTCTTTATTTCCACCGCGCAATCTCAAACGAAGGTCGGCTGGACAATAGGCGCCGGCGTCGAGCACCAGTTCGCGCCCCAGTGGGCAGCCCGCGCGGAATTCCGCTACGTCGATCTCGGAAAAACCGGTGGCCCCTGTGCTCCCGGAACGGGAAACTGCACAGGCTACCGCGGAGAGTTCAGCAACACGCTGATGATGGGCCTCGTCGGCTTGAATTACAAATTCGGTGGAGGACGCGGTTCAGATGGGTCTCACGCGCAGGCCTATATGCCGGTGTCGAATCTGGCATGGTCCGGTAGCTATCTCGGCATCCAGGGCGGCATCGCGCGTCATGACGCATTTTTTAACGACACAGGGTGTTTTATAGATTGCGGCCTCTCCGACCAAAAAAAGACCGGGGGCGCTGTCGGAGGCCTTGTCGGTTACAATTGGCAGCAAGGCAGCTTCGTTTACGGCGTGGAAGGTGACTGGAACTGGATCGGCGCCAAAACAAGCGGATTCACCTTCGACTCTAACACCAATCGGAATTTATCGCCGTCATACGATGTGAATTGGCTGGCGACGGTTCGCGGGCGCGTCGGCCTCGCATTCGACGCCACGCTTTTCTATGTCACCGGCGGCGTCGCCGTCGGCCATGTACAGAACACCTTAGACTTGAGCAGTGCAATCTCGGACCGCTTAGCATCGTTCACCCAAAATCAAACGAAGGCCGGCTGGACAGCGGGTGTCGGCGCTGAGCACATGTTCGGCCAGCATTGGTCCGCGCGCGCCGAGTTTCGCTACGTCGATCTGGGCAAGACAAACGTTGCCTGTAGCAGCGCAACAAATTTCGATAGTTGCATGACTTTAGGCCAATCCGGCGGGCCATACAGAGGCGAATTTAGCAACAAGCTGATGCTGGGCCTGGTCGGGCTGGCCTACAAGTTCTAGCTCGGACTCTCACGCGTCATGGCCGCATTTGTCGCGCGCGCTAGCTGAAGTGTCCGTTGAATGTTCTGCCATCCTGTCATGGCGGGTTTATCCCGGCCATCCACGTCTTGCTCGTTGCGAAGCAGTCTTAAAACGTGGATGCCCGGCACAAGGCCGGGCATGACGGAGAGTGTGTGAGCTGCGGCAAAAAATTCTCCCGCTCATTCCCGCGCAAGCGGGAATCCAGGAGCAACACTCGATATCCTAGAAGACTGGGTCCCCGCTTTCGCGGGGACGAACGGAGGAGAATGAGCCGCCTCAGCTCAGCCCTTCACCAGAACCGGGCCGGTGCCTTGTGGGCGCTCGCCCTCGTTCATGATGCCGAGGCGCTTGGCCACTTCGGTGTAAGCCTCAACCAGGCCGCCGAGATCGCGGCGGAAACGATCCTTGTCGAGCTTGTCGTTGGTCTTGATGTCCCACAGCCGGCAGCTGTCGGGCGAAATCTCATCCGCAACGACGATACGCATGACGTCGTTTTCCCACAGCCGGCCCGTTTCCATCTTGAAGTCGACCAAACGGATGCCGACGCCGAGGAAAAGCCCGGAGAGGAAATCGTTGACGCGAATGGCCAGCGCCATGATGTCGTCGATCTCCTGCGGCGAAGCCCAGCCGAAAGCGGTGATGTGCTCTTCCGAGACCATCGGGTCGTTGAGCTTGTCGTTCTTGTAATAGAACTCGATGATCGAACGCGGCAGCTGGGTGCCTTCCTCAATGCCGAGGCGCTGCGCCAATGAGCCTGCGGCGACATTGCGCACCACGACTTCGAGCGGAATGATCTCAACCTCGCGAATCAGCTGTTCGCGCATGTTGAGACGGCGGATGAAGTGGGTCGGCACCCCGATATCATTGAGGTGCTGGAATACATATTCCGAGATTCGATTGTTGAGGACGCCCTTACCCTCAATCACTTCGTGCTTTTTGGCGTTGAAGGCGGTTGCGTCATCCTTGAAATGCTGAATTAGCGTTCCGGGCTCCGGGCCTTCGTAAAGGATTTTCGCCTTGCCCTCGTAAATGCGGCGACGGCGGCTCATGGGCGTATACCGTGGTTTGTGAAAGTCCATCGGATGCCGTGGCTCCTTCTTGTACGACTTTGCAAGATCCGCGGCTGCGGGACCGGACTGGGAGCGCTGGCCGCGCCAGCGGTCCGGACACGTTCGAAACCTAGCCGATCGGTAGAGGCAGCACAATCACGCCACCCTCACGTTTTCCACTTCCTAATTTCGCCGCAAACGAGAGGCCGGCTGTTGCCTTGACCCTGCTGCGGCGATATGCAAGGCGCGAATGAACGCGCTAAGGTATATGCAATCTTAGTGATTGCCACGAGGGCGACATGACCACCACGTTTGATAAGCGCGAAGAAGGCTTCGAGAAGAAGTTTGCGCATGACGAGGAGCTTCGCTTCAAGGCGATGGCTCGGCGCAACAAGATGCTCGGCCTTTGGGCGGCCAGCGTTCTCGGCAAAAGCGGTGCCGACGCTGAAACTTACGCCAAAGAGGTCGTCATGGCCGACTTTGCCGAGAGCAGCGAGAACGATGTCGCGCACAAATTGCTCAAGGACTTGCAGCCCAAGGGCATCACCGAACAGCAAATTCGCACGCAGATGAACGATTTGCTGGCGCAGGCGGTCGAGCAGATTAAAAAGAGCGGTTGAAGTGTCGGCCTTCGCCCTTGCAAGGCGTCTGCGCGCGGGCGAAACAGTTTTCTCAGCCTGGTGCATGATCGGCTCGCCCATCGTCGCGGAAACAATCGCGCGTGAGGGTTTCCCTGCCGTCGTGCTCGACGCACAGCACGGCTTGTGGGACACCGCCGCACTCATCGCCGGTACCGGCGGGGTCAATCACGCGCAATCCACACCGGTCGTACGCGTACCGCTTAACGATTTGGCTCTGGTGTCGCGCGCGCTCGATTTCGGTGCCGAAGCAATCATTGCACCGATGATCAACAGCGCCGCCGAAGCGCGCCACTTCGCGGCGGCTGCGAAATATCCCCCGCTTGGCGAGCGCAGCTGGGGGCCGTTGCGCGCGATGGCGATGCAAGGCCGCACCGCACCGGTCGACTACATGCGCGAAGCGAATGAGGGAACGCTCACCTTCGCGATGATCGAAACCGCAACCGCGCTTGGCAACGTCGACGCGATTGCGGGAACGCCCGGCATCGATGGGCTGTTCGTGGGGCCGTATGATCTGGCAACGGCGTTGAGCAACGGCGCGGCGCAGGATGTGGATGCGCCGCAGGTCGGACAGGCCATCGATAAAATCTGCGCCGCGGCGAAAACGGCCGGCAAGATCCCGGGCATCTATTGCCGAAATGTCGAAGGTGCGCTGGCCATGTCCAAGCGCGGCTTCCGTTTTGTCGTAGCCGGAAACGACCAGACCACCTTGCGCGAAGCCACCGTGGCGCAGCTGAAGGCGTTGCAGAGGTAGGCAACTCTCACTTCCGCTCATTCCCGCACCCGCCTTCGCGAGTGCAGGCTCCAGCGGGGACCCATCCGCCGTACCCTATCGATAGGCAGGTGATTATGGGTCCCGGGCCTCGCTTTGCTCGCCCGGGACGACAGCGGAGAGCAGAACGAGCGGTTGAACTTTCATGATCGTCATGGCCGGGCTTGTCCCGGCCATGACGGTTGGTTTTGAAAATTCGAATACAACCGCTCATCGCCGCGAAAGCGCGGACCCAGTCTATTATTTTCATTCGTGTCGCCCCTGGGTTCCCGCCTTCGCGGGAATGAGCGGAGAGAGGCGAAAAGACGTGGATGCCCGCGACAAGCGCGGGCATGACGGAACGTTTTGCTTGTCTGTCCTTATAAAACGCTGGCCGCTAACCGACCCAAAACCTCCGCCACATCCTTCTCCACCTCATCCGCCCTCACTTCACACACGCGATAGTCGCGCGCGACAAGATAGGCCCGTCGCTCGGCGCGCGTGCCCGCGGCGTCATCTGTTTCCTGCGGCGGGACGAGATCAATGACGCATTTGAGCGGAAAGGATACAAAGTCCGTGATGTGGGGGCCGATCGGCACCTGCCGCTTGAAGCCGCGACCGGCAAACCGGCGGTCATTCACCAGCGCCTGCCACAAGATGCGCTCGCCCTCCGTCGGATTGCGGCGCAACAGCTTGGCCAGACCGCGTACCGGACTTCGCTCGCCCGGCACGCGCGCTCCGCCTTGCTCAGCCAGTAAGTCGCGCAGCTTCTGGGACTCCGCTCCGTCGAGTACACCGCCGCGCGCTGGCCCTTTGCGGCCCTGGATGATCGCATTGATCACGCCATGGAGCGTCCGGATGTCCTGCTGGGTGGGTGACATGCGCTGGAAGATATTGCGCAAGTTTACGCTCATGGTGCCGCGCTTTTCTTCGGGGCGAAAAAACTCGACCCGCTCCAGCTCGCGCTCCAGTTCGGCGAAGAATGTATCGAGTTGCTGCTTGGGTGCCGCTGGCGATTTTTCCGGCATCGAAAATGGCAACTCACCGCGGCCTGCGCACTTGAACCATTCATAGGCGACCACGATCACGGCCTGCGCGAGATTGAGCGATGCGAACGCCGGGTTGACCGGCAAAGTCACGATTCGGTCGGCGAGCGCGACCTCGTGATTTTCGAGCCCGATACGCTCGCGCCCGAAAATAATCGCAACGCTTTCGCCCGCCGCAACCCTTGGCACCATTTCGGCCGCCGCCGCCTCTGCCGATACCACCGGCTTGGCCTGGTCATGATTGCGGGCCGTCGTTGCCAGCACGAAACTGCAATCGCCGATCGCGTCGTTGAGGCTGCCATAGAGCGCCGCCCCATCGAGGACACGATCGGCGCCTGCGGCCATCACGCGCGCCCGCTCATTCGGCCAACCCTGAAGTGGCTTGACCAGTCTCAGGCGCGACAGGCCGAAATTGGCCATTGCGCGCGCGGCCGCACCGATATTCTCGCCGAGCTGGGGCTCGACCAGAACGACGATCGGGGCCGGCGTTTCGATCCAGCGCTTGGTCTTGTCGGTGCCGGCACCGGGCATACAGTCCTCCGTGCGCGCGGTATACCTGCCCCCCGCGGGATGGGAAAGAATGCCGTAAATCGCGGCTTTCGCCGCCCGATTTGGGGTGCTATACGGCGCGCGCCGGAGGCTTTTTCCTTCCTGTCCGCGCAATTTTCAAAAGGTTCTATCCGCAATGGCGAAGATCAAGGTGGCAAACCCCGTCGTCGAAATGGACGGCGACGAGATGACGCGCATTATCTGGCAGCTGATCAAAGACAAGCTGATCCATCCCTATTTGGACATCAACCTTCTCTACTACGATCTCAGCGTCCAGAAGCGCGACGAGACCGATGACCAGATCACGATCGATGCCGCCAACAAGACCAAGGAAGTCGGCGTCGCAGTGAAATGCGCCACCATCACGCCCGACGAAGCGCGCGTGAAGGAATTTAACCTCAAAAAGATGTGGCGTTCGCCCAACGGCACGATCCGCAACATCATCGGCGGCGTGATCTTCCGCGAGCCGATCATCTGCAAGAACGTTCCGCGCCTGGTGCCGGGCTGGACGCAGCCGATCGTGATCGGCCGCCACGCCTACGGCGACCAATACCGCGCGACCGACATTCGCGTGCCGGAAAAGGCCAAGCTGACGTTGAGCTACGTCACACCCGACGGCAAGAAGGTCGAGCACGAAGTGTTCGAATTCCCCGGCTCGGGCGTTGCACTGGCGATGTACAACCTCGACGACTCGATCCGCGACTTCGCGCGTGCTTCGTTCAACTACGGACTCTCGCGCGGTTACCCGGTTTACCTGTCGACAAAAAATACGATCCTGAAAGTCTATGACGGGCGCTTCAAGGACCTGTTCCAGGAGATCTTCGACAAGGAATTCAAGGCCGAGTTCGACAAGAAGAAGCTCACCTACGAACACCGCTTGATCGACGACATGGTGGCGGCGGCTATGAAGTGGTCGGGCGGCTACGTCTGGGCCTGCAAGAACTACGATGGTGACGTGCAATCCGACATCGTGGCGCAAGGCTTCGGCTCGCTCGGCCTGATGAGTTCGGTGCTGATGACTCCAGACGGCAAAATCGTGGAATCAGAAGCTGCCCATGGCACGGTGACGCGCCATTACCGCGAACATCAGAAGGGCAAAGAAACGTCGACCAATTCGGTCGCCTCGATCTTCGCCTGGACGCGAGGCCTCGCCCACCGCGCCAAGCTCGACAAGAACGACGCGCTCGCGAAGTTCGCCGCGACGCTCGAGAAAGTCTGCATCGACACGGTGCAATCGGGCTTCATGACCAAGGATCTCGCGTTGCTGGTCGGTGCTGATCAGAAGTGGCTCTCCACAACCGGGTTCCTCGACAAGGTGGATGAGAACCTCAGAAAGGCGATGGCCTGAGTTCAGCGCATCCGTTTTCGTTCAAACCGGCGCAGGCCTTCACCTGCGCCGGTTTTCGTTTGCGCCAACCTCCGCTGATGACAAAGCGCGCCGGTTCTTTAAATTGCTCGCAACGTTTCGGATTGACGGAACCACAATACCCGGCAGGCAATACACATGACCTCAGCGCAACGGCTATGTGTGACAAGCGTCGTAATGGCAGCGTTCTCCATGCTGCTTCTTGTCTTTATCGCGGGTGGGATGGGCATCAGGCTGGGAATTACAAGCATCGCCTTCGAAGGATTCATGCTGGCGGTTCAATATCTTTCGGCTGTCGCCGCGCTCTCGACCGGAATTTTTTCGTTGAGGAGACTATCGAAAGATCGGTCCGTGCCCGAGCAGTTCACAGCGCTCGCCTGGGCCGGAACGCTGCTCGGCAGTGTCCTGTCAGTATTTGTTGTTTTGGGACTTGTTGGGTTCGCGATAGCTTTTGTGAGAGGCGGTTGATCGGCCTTAAACACGATGCGCGTGGTGTTCACGGCTTCGGGTTGGCTTTGCCTTTTTCCGCCGCCGCAATGTCACGTTTCACCGATTTGCCGACGCGTTTCTCCACCACGTCCTTGATGCGCTTGGCAATGCGCTGGTCGCGCCGCATCAAAGCGTGCAGATCGTGGGCGTCGAGCACCAGCAAGTTGGTGCGGGCCAGCGCGATGACGGTTGCCGAACGTCGGGTCCGGCGCAGCACCGCCACCTCACCGAAAAACTGACCTTCGCCGAGCCGTACCGGTTCTTGCCGGCCCTTGAACGAGATCTCAACCTCACCGGCCGCAATGAAATACATTGCGTGGGCGGATTCGCCCTCGCGCACAATCACCTCTCCCGCCTCCGCAACCTGTGCCCGCAACAGCTCCATCACGTCGGAGATTTCCGCAGCATCAAGTTCAGCGAACAACGGCACGCGTGAAATCATGCCCCAGGTGACGATGAAGTCACGGCGATGAATCTGTTCGGCAAAGGATGTCGCAATAATACCGACCGGCAGCGCCATGAGGACGAGGCCGGTGAAGATCGTGCCGGTGGCAATCAATTTGCCCAGCGCGGTCACCGGCACCACGTCCCCGTAACCGATCGTGCCGATCGTCACGATCGCCCACCAGAATGCATCGGGGATCGATCCGAGCTTGGCTGGCTGGACGTTGCCTTCGGCCAAGTGCATCAGCGAAGCCGCGACCAGTGCGCTGCCAAGCGAGATAACGAGGCACCCGAACAACGCCCGGCGCTCGTTGTAAAGCACATCCAGGAGCGAGCGCATCGCCGGCGAATAGCGCGCAAACTTGAAGAAGCGCACCATACGGAACACCAGCACGACGCGCAGATCGCCCGGCAGCACCATGGCAAACCAGAACGGCAGCACCGCGATGAGATCGATGATGCCGGCCGGGCTAAGCGCATATTTCAGCCGCGCCTGCGTCGCCGTTAAATGCTGGTTCGGCCCATGCTCAACCGACGACCACAGGCGCAAGCCATATTCGATGGTGAATACAACGAGCGAGAAAAATTCGATGACCGAAAAGACAGTCCCGTAACGCGCCTCATATTTCGACATCGATTGGAGCGTCACCGCGATCAGGTTGATGAGAATGAGCATGACCAACCCCCGGTCAACCCATGTGCTCAGGCTGTCCCCGACCGGGCCCTGTTCGAGCACGTGGTAACTGCGTCGGCGGATTTCCTTGAGGCGAGTCCGTGCCATGCCGCGGTGGTCCTGCTGGAATCGGGCGGATACTAGTACATTGTGGAGGGCTGCAACGCTGCGCTCGATCAACCAGCCGGCGACGATTTAGTAAAGCCGGACGGCATAAATCGGCGGCAAATGCGCATTGAGCAGCTGCCAGCCCTCGCCGCCATTCTCGCTGACCCACAGGTTGCCGGTGGTCGAGCCCATAGCGAGCTGCGTTCCGGTGTCATCGATGTCGAGCCCGTGCCGATAAACGAGGTCGTAGGCGCCGTGGCCGAGCGCAGCTTGATGCGGCAAACGCACACCGTCAGCAAAGATGCAGACGTGTTTGCGCAAGCGGCCCTGCTCATCGAGCACGTAGCCACGCACGTGCGGTCGCTCGGAGAAAAGCGCACCAAGCGCATCGCCGACCGTCGAGCCGTCAACCCGTAATGGACCGTCCGGAACAACCTGACGCAGCCAGCTGGTGAAATGAACTTCGGCCATCGCATCTGTCATCGCCGGGCTTGCACCGACGATCTCGTTTAAGGACGCATCACTTTGGCTGCCGAAGCGGAATGGCCGGGACAAGGCCGTCCATGACAGCGCGGCCGAACTCAACCGCCGAGTGCGGCTTCGATTGCCTTTAGCGCGGCGTCCGCCTTGGAACCGTCGGGACCGCCGGCCTGCGCCATGTCGGGCCGGCCGCCGCCGACCCTTCCGACAAGGAATCGCCACTTTCCTCACAAGATCTACCGCATTGACGATGGTGAGATCGTCGGTACACCCACGACGATCCCGACTTTTCCGTCGTCCGACTGCTCGACAGGATCGCAACATGCCGGAGCCGACCTGCGTTTGCACTCGTCCGCGATGCTGCGCAGATCTCTGAGATCAATCCCCGAGACGGCGCGCGCGAGCACTTTCACGCCATTGACCTCCGCACGTCGGCGGCTTCGCCCCCCGCAGTCGCACCACCCCCCATCGCCAGCTTCTTCTTGGCGTCGGACAGTTCACGCTCCAGCTTTTTGCGTTCGTCCAAGAGAGCCCCGATACGTCCGGGCATCTCTTCAAGCGGCACCTTAAGCTCCGCAGCCGCTGCTTTAACGACTTGAAGCTGTTTATTAGCGGTCTTGCGGGCGGCTTTTCCGGTCAAAGCCTCGAGCCGGCGGACGCCTGCCGCTACACCCGCCTCGCCGACCACCGAAATAAGGCCGATATCGCCTGTCCGGCCCACATGGGTGCCGCCGCAGAGTTCCACCGACCAACCCAGCGTATTGCCGGTGCCCTCGCCCATCGCCACCACGCGCACCTCGTCGCCGTATTTCTCGCCGAACAAAGCGCGGGCGCCCGAGGCAATCGCGTCATCCTGTGCCATCAGGCGCGTCGTGACCGGTGCGTTCTGCAGCACGATGTCGTTGGCAATATCCTCAACCCGTTCGATCTCGTCCGCCGACATCGGCTTGGGATGCGAGAAGTCGAAACGCAGCCGATCGGGCGCAACCAGCGAACCCTTTCTGCGCGACGTGATCGCCGAGCACCTGGCGCAACGCTTCATGCAACAGATGCGTCGCCGAATGGTTCTGGCGGATCCCGCTGCGGCGCCCGTGATCGACCTCCAGCAGCAATGGATCGCCGATCTTTCACCGTGCCCTGCTCGACTTTGACGAGATGAGCAAACAGGTCGCCGGCTTTTTTCTGCGTGTCCGAAACCGTGAGCTTGAGACCATCACGGCGCATCATGCCGGTGTCGCCGACCTGGCCGCCGCTCTCGCCATAAAATGGCGTCTGGTTCATGACGACCGCGCCGATCTCACCCTTCTTCAATTCGGAAACTTCCTTGCCGTCCTTCACGAGCGCAGCCACCACGCCTTCGGCGCTTTCGGTCTCGTAGCCGAGGAACTCGGTCGCACCGATTTTTTCGCGCAGCGCAAACCACACCGTCTCCTGCGCCGTATCGCCGGAGCCGGACCAGGATGCCCGTGCCTTCTCGCGTTGCCGCTCCATCGCATCCGTGAAAGAGGCGAGATCGACCGAGATGCCGCGCGCGCGCAGCGCATCCTGCGTGAGATCGAGCGGAAATCCGTAGGTGTCGTAGAGCGTGAAAGCCGTGTCGCCGTCGAACATCGCGCCTTTCTGCAGGCCTTTGCTCTTTTCGTCGAGAATGACGAGACCGCGCTCAAGCGTGCGGCGGAAGCGCGTTTCCTCCAGCTTGAGCGTCTCGGTAATCAGCGCTTCAGCGCGCAACAATTCCGGATAGGCCTGGCCCATTTCGCGTGTGAGCGAGGGGACAAGCCGCCACATCAACGGCTCTTTTGCGCCGAGCAACTCGGCGTGGCGCATGGCGCGCCGCATGATGCGGCGGAGCACGTAGCCGCGTCCCTCGTTCGAGGGCAGCACGCCATCGGCGATCAGAAAAGCGGAAGCGCGCAGATGATCGGCAATGACGCGATGCGACGCCTTGTGCCGGCCATTCGGCGAAACCTTGGTCAGGTCGGCAATGGTCTGGATCAGTGCGCGAAACAGATCGATGCCGTAGTTGTCGTGCGTGCCTTGCAACACCGCCGCGATACGCTCGAGCCCCATGCCGGTATCGATCGACGGCCGCGGCAGGGCGACACGCTTGCCGCCCTCGAGCTGCTCGTACTGCATGAACACGAGATTCCAGATTTCGATGAAACGGTCGCCCTCGGAATCGGCCGAGCCCGGCGGGCCGCCGGCGATTTTGTCGCCGTGGTCGTAAAAGATTTCCGAGCACGGACCGCACGGACCGGTTTCACCCATGGCCCAGAAATTGTCGTCGCCCGCGATGCGCAAAATTTTGCTGTCGGGCAGACCAGCGATCTTCTTCCAAAGTTTGAAGGCGTCGTCATCGTCAATGTAGACAGTGATCAACAGCCGGTCTTTGGGCAGCGCAAAATCCTTGGTGATGAGCGTCCAGGCGAGTTCGATCGCGCGTTCCTTGAAGTAATCGCCAAACGAAAAATTACCCAGCATCTCGAAGAACGTGTGGTGGCGCGCCGTGTAGCCGACATTGTCGAGGTCGTTGTGCTTGCCGCCCGCGCGCACGCACTTCTGGGAACTCGCCGCACGCGAATAGGGGCGCTTCTCCAGCCCGGTGAACACGTTCTTGAACTGCACCATGCCGGCATTGGTAAACATCAGGGTCGGGTCGTTGCGTGGTACCAGCGCCGACGACGCCACGACCTGGTGGTCGTTGCGGGCGAAGAAATCGAGAAAGCTTTTGCGGATGTCGTTGACGCCGCTCATTGCAAAACCGTGCGAGCCCCTGTCCCCTGCGGGGCGTAAATCCCCGTCCGGCTTTATGTTTTCTGGAGGCTATTTAGCGGTGGGGGTCGCGTAAGTCTAGGAAAGCCGAGATAGTCATTCCGGGGGCGCCGGGTCGCGGCGAACGCGGAATCGAGAACAACCGCATGACCCCGGTTTTGGATTCCGGGCCCGGCCCTCCGGGCTGTCCCGGAATGACAACGGCCAAAAACGCCTTCGCCCCCGTCCTCGGTGGCGGCCGCTCTACGCAGCCGGGTGCCGACGGGGGCGAATGCCTAACGCATCATTCAATGATACGAGACGCGTCACCAAATGGTGCGGCGGATATCACCGGCGCCGCCGCTGCGCCTCACCTGCTTTCCGGGCTAAGAACGACCGGCCTTTCCTTTTCGCTTCGAGCTCTTCACCTGCGACACTTTGGCTTTCGCAGCCGCGGCCTTCGGGGTCTCGCTCGCACTCTCGATCTTGGCACTCTCAGTCTTGGCATTCCCGTTTTTGGCTTTGCCTTTCGCAGCTCCGGCCTTCCTCGGTTTAGCGGCCTTTGGCTCTGCGATCGGCTCGGCAACACCTTTATCTTCGACGAATTGGGTCGGCGTGGGCGGGACAGGCGGCGGCTCCGTGGACCGCTCCTGCGCCGGCTCTTCGCTTTTGAAGGCTACGCCTTCTTCACGAAGACCAGCTCCGGACGGCAGCGTCGCAACAACGCCGCCCGGTAGCCCATCATCCTTTCAAGCTTCGGCCGCTTCGTCGTCGTCATCCTTGTCTTCCGGCTCGCCCGCCAGGATTGCTTCGGCAATCAGACCGGAATTCTGGCGCACGGCGGCTTCGATCTTGGCAGCGATGTCGGGATTTTCTTTCAAAAATTGCTTGGCATTTTCGCGTCCCTGCCCGATGCGCTGGCTGTCATAAGAGAACCAGGCGCCAGACTTTTCGACGACATTGGCCTTGACGCCGAGATCGATCAGCTCGCCAGTCTTCGAGACGCCCTCGCCGTACATGATGTCGAATTCGACCTGCTTGAACGGGGGCGCCAGCTTGTTCTTGACCACCTTCACGCGGGTCTGGTTGCCGATCACCTCGTCGCGCTCTTTGATGGCGCCGATGCGGCGAATGTCGAGACGGACAGACGCGTAGAATTTCAGCGCATTGCCGCCGGACGTGGTTTCCGGTGAGCCATACATCACACCGATCTTCATGCGGATCTGGTTGATGAACACCACCATGGTGCGTGATTTCGAGATCGAGGCGGTGAGCTTGCGCAATGCCTGGCTCATCAGCCGCGCCTGGCTGCCTGGCTGCACATCACCCATTTCACCTTCGAGTTCGGCACGCGGCACGAGCGCCGCAACCGAGTCGACCACGAGGACGTCGACAGCACCGGAGCGCACCAGCGTGTCGGCGATTTCCAGCGCCTGTTCGCCGGCATCCGGCTGTGAGATCAGGAGTTCATCGACATTCACGCCAAGTTTGCGGGCATAGATCGGATCGAGCGCATGTTCGGCGTCAACGAAAGCGCAGATGCCACCCTTTTTCTGGGCTTCCGCGATCGTGTGCAGCGCAAGTGTGGTCTTGCCGGAGGATTCCGGCCCGTAAATTTCCACCACCCGCCCGCGCGGCAGGCCGCCAATACCAAGCGCAATGTCGAGCCCTAACGAGCCCGATGAAATGGCTTCGATATCCATGGCTTTGTCGTTCTTGCCTAGCTTCATGACCGAGCCCTTGCCGAACTGGCGCTCGATCTGGCTGAGCGCAGCGGACAGGGCTTTCGACTTATCCATGGAAGGTCCTTCGACGAGACGCAGGGCAGGCTGACTCATAGTTGAGCTCCTTATGGCCGGGATTCGACCCCCCGACAACGCGGCCCCGCCGCACCGCCGGAATCGACTGGAGAAAACCAACGTACACTATTTGTTCTCTGTTCGCAATATGTTCTTTTTGAAAACTGCGGAAAACTCGATGCTCACGAACACCCCTGAGTTGATCTATCTCAATGTTACACATGGTAGGTTGTGCGCATATGCTGCCCATGTCTGTTCGGTCAAAAATAGCGGAGCGGCTCCTGGCCCATGCCAGCATGTGCCAGCAAGCAGCCAGTTTATCCGGGGACGAGGCGATTGCCGTTGAGCTCGAACAGCTCGCGGAGGAATGCCGGCAGGCCGCGATTGCCTGTGCGCCAGAACTCATCCTCCACGAATTGTCGGGAGTCTGGAAGAATTAGTGGCCGCTCGTGCGAACTGAAATTAGCGCTGGCCTCGATCGAACTTAGGCATAGGCTGCGTAGTTACCCATAATAGCCGATGGATTCATGACCGAACCAGCAAGTCAGGTTTCTGACAGTGGCGCGTATGGCATCAACAACGCTTGGAGGTTAAAGGCACCGCGTGAGAAAGCTCCACGAATATCGCGAACACGCCGCCGAATGCCGCAATATGGCGCGAACCGCAATTCCGTCGCACCGGCAGCAGCTCGAGCAGATGGCCGAGACTTGGGACCAACTCGCTGCAGCGCGCCAACGCCAGCTGCAAAAAAACGGAAAAACGGACGAGGACGCGACGCCGGGCGGCGGGTGAGCACATCCATGGTCGGCAAACGCGTGCAATTTCACCAGGAGACCTGGAACGAACTTCAGCTGCTCGCGCGCGAAAGCATGAAATCCTTCCAGGAACTCGCGGACGAAGCCTTCAATGATCTGTTAAAAAAGCATGGCCGCCCGTCCAGCCTGAAAGAAGCGCTACGCCGCAGCGCCGGCGAAAGTGCGACGGTCATACCTCTCGCGCGCAAATCCGGCCGCGCGCGAAAAAGAAAAAAGCGCTGATATCCACAAGGCCGCCCTCTCGTGGTGGCTTTTTTGCTGATGGTAGTTGGCTGCCGATGGAAATTTCACGAAGCTGATATGGAACATGGGCAGATTGTGCGCGTTCGCGTGCACGACCCTAATCGGGAGGCTTGCCATGACTCATTCGCTCATGACCAAGGTCCTGTCCCTCGCGGCGATGGTTGCGCTGCTGACTGTGGCTGTCCTGGTCGCGGTCCCAAAAACAGCAGGCGGAAAGCTCGGTCCGCAAATTCATGCAGCCGTGCAACGGTAAGCCGCCACCGCCCTCGTCTCGTTGCCGTGCGGTTGAATAGCGCGTAGGGTTCAAGCAGGGCGAGTGAGGCACATAGAGCTACGCCGTGGATCGATCCGTGGCCCAACTAAATATCGAGCATTACCGGCGTCTGCTCGCCGAGGACAACGACGAGTTGCGGCGGCAGCTGCTGCTACGTCTCTTGGCTGAACAAGAAGCCAAAATTTCCGCGCCCGAAAATCCTCGCCCCTGATCGCCTATCCGTTAAGTCTGTTGCTGCCACAGACGCCAGTGCGTCGGGAGCAAGTCCAGCCGCTCTTCGGATTTTGCGTTGACCTTGACCCACCCGCCGGCAACGCGGCGGCACGGGAAAATAAGCTCATGCGTCCCGTCCTCGTCGATGACGGCGAGCTGCAAATCGCAGTTAAAAGGGGCGATCGAGACGGACTGCCACATTTTTATAGTTTAAGCGGCAATTCCACCCCCGTTTTGACCTGGATCAACCGGCGCCGGCTTATTTGGGGCCGGCTAAATTTTTTCGCGTCGTTTGATCTTCCTCAATACGGCCAGCCCCGGAGAATTGCTTAATAGCAGCTGAGAGGCCGCTGTCGGCATGACCGCGGCACGAGGGCATTTCAATGCCAAGTCAGCCGTTATCAAGCGCTCGATCGTCATCGACGGACATAAGACGAGCGTGTCATTGGAAGATGAGTTCTGGGACGGACTGCGCGAACTCGCCGAACGCGAAGCCATTACGCTATCGACGCTGGTCGGCAACATCGATCGGGTTCGCACCAGCTGCAACCTGTCGTCCGCGATCCGCGTCTTTGTATTCAATCGTCTGCGGGCGCGTCACGATACGGCAGATACACAACATCCGGGCCCCACGGTCGACGTCGCCGCTGTTCAACTCGCCACCGACTGACGCGCTTCGCCATCAACGCAAAAATAACGCTGTCTGAGGGAAATCCTGCAGGTTTCGCGCGTTGACCGCATGATCCGGACCGCGATCGGATTTGCTTTTTTGCAGTGCAATAGGCTATATTGCACTGCACTAGCTTGTAGAATGCCGCGATGCCGGGGGGCGCGGCGGATCGGAGTGCTATGAGGCCCCTAGTCTTGTTGAAGAAGTGGACCGCGATCCCGGCGGTCAAGTATTCGCTGATCGCTGTTGCGAGCCTGCTGTGGCTCGTCGGTTTCGCCGATCAACTCCCCGACTTCACCCAGACAGCAAAATATGTCGGCATCTCGCTGTTGATGGTGACAGTGGCCGCGATCGGCTGAGGTCTTCGCGTTTAGTGCGCGGCGCTCCGCCGCGGTGACGCACCGTTGCGGCGCGCCGGCGCCTCATCACGTTCGATGAAAATCCAGAAACCACCCGGCCGCGCCGTTTGGACGCGGATACGCAGCTCCCGTTCCGGGTCGCCATAGTCGCCCGGCCAGCCGAATTCGAGATCGACCGGGCCTGCTTCCGACGCCCGCATGATCTCGCCGCGGAAATCATCGCGGCCAGCACAGCGCGACACCTCGAAAAAATTCTGCCCCACCGGCGAACCGCCGTAACCGGACTGGCGCGCTTCGGTCGCACTGTAGAACAGCACCGTGCCCTGCTGGTCGAGCAGGATGACGCCGAAGGAAAGGTTGTCGAGTTCGTTTTAGGAAAGCTTTTCGATGCGCGCGGCGATATCCGGCGCGTTGAAGTCGACCGTGGCCATTGGATTGTTGTCTCCGCAATTCCCCAACAGTTTCTTGTTCATTGTCGCTACGAGGGCAGCGCGGACGCTGGCACGCACGCGCTTGAGTCGGCAAGCGCATTTTGAAATCGGTGAGTTCCGATTGCTTTGTGTACAAACGATTTTCAAATGCGCGACGAGTCTTCAAGACGCGCCGGGCGATGGCTCAGGGCGATGACAGTGAGTGCTGAGGTTGCTGAGGTTGAACCGGAAAATTCACTTGATGCCAGCTGCTGGCAATCAACGCTTCCTTTTTCCTGCGCGACCATCTTTTGATCTGGTGCTGGGCGCGGATCGCATCGATGAGCCTGTCGAAGTATTGCGCATAGACCAATCGGACCGGCCTGCGGCTCGCAGTATGGGCGTCGAAGTGCCCGGCATTATGCGCGGCGACGCGCACCTCAAGGTCGCTCCGCGTCGTGCCGACGTAGTAGCTCCCGTCAGCACATTTCAAAATGAAAAGATTGGCACCGGTCATGGGGCCATCCTCATCCTTCGAGACACACCTCACGGTGCAACCTCAGGATGAAGATGCGGAGAGACTGCAGTCAATCAATCGAATAGAGGAGACGTGAGTCGTCCTCTCGAAGGATGAGGACAGGCGCGGCGTCAGCCGAGGTTGAGTTCCTTGAAGAAGTCATTGCCCTTGTCGTCGATGACGATGAAGGCGGGGAAATCCTCGACTTCGATCTTCCAGATCGCTTCCATGCCGAGCTCGGGGTATTCGTGCACCTCGACCTTCTTGATGCAGTGCTCGGCCAATTTCGCCGCGCTGCCGCCGATCGACGCCAGATAAAACCCGCCGTGCTTTTTGCACGCATCGCGCACCTGCGCCGAGCGGTTGCCTTTGGCGAGCGAAATCATCGAACCGCCGGCCGCCTGGAACTGGTCGATGTATGAATCCATCCGCCCCGCGGTAGTGGGCCCGAACGAACCCGATGCGTAGCCCGCCGGCGTCTTCGCAGGGCCTGCGTAATAAATCGGGTGGTTCTTGAAATAATCCGGCATGCCCTTCCCTGCTTCCAGCCGCTCGCGCAATTTGGCGTGCGCGAGATCGCGCGCGACGATCATGGTGCCGGTGAGCGAAAGCCGTGTCTTCACCGGATACTTCGATAACTGCGCGAGGATCTCCTTCATCGGCCTGCGCAGGTCGACCTTCACCACCTGCCCGCCGAGCTTTTCCTGGTCGATGTCCGGCAGATATTGCGCCGGATGATGCTCGAGCTCCTCGAGGAACACCCCATCCTTCGTAATCTTGCCGAGCGCCTGCCGGTCGGCGGCGCACGAAACACCGAGGCCGATCGGCAATGACGCACCATGCCGCGGCAGCCGGATCACGCGCACATCGTGGCAGAAATATTTGCCGCCGAATTGCGCGCCGACGCCGGTCGACTGCGTCATCGCCAGCACTTCCTTTTCCATCTCGAGATCGCGGAAGGCGTGGCCGTCTTCGCTGCCTTTGGTCGGCAGTTCGTCGAGATATTTCGTGGAGGCGAGCTTCACCGTCTTCATGGTGAGTTCGGCGCTGGTGCCGCCGATGACGATGGCGAGGTGATAAGGCGGGCACGCGGCGGTGCCGAGCGTGAGCACCTTCTCCTTCAGGAACGCCAGCATGCGGTCATGCGTCAAAATCGACGGCGTTGCCTGGAACAGGAACGCCTTGTTGGCCGAGCCGCCGCCTTTGGCGATGAACAGCAGCTTGTAGGCGTCCTCGCCTTCCGAATAGATCTCGACCTGCGCCGGCATGTTCGATTTGGTGTTCTTCTCCTCGAACATGGAAATGGGCGCGAGCTGCGAATAGCGCAGGTTGCGCCGCAGATACGCATCGCGCGCGCCTTCCGCGAGCGCGGCCTCGTCGTCGCCGGAGGTGAACACCATGCGGCCCTTCTTGCCCATGATGATGGCCGTGCCGGTGTCCTGGCACATCGGCAGCACGCCGCCGGCGGAGATATTCGCGTTCTTAAGGAAATCGTAGGCGACGAACTTGTCGTTATCGCTCGCTTCCGGGTCGTCGAGGATCTTGCGCAGCTGCTTCAGGTGCGCCGGGCGCAGCAGATGATTGATGTCGGTGAACGCGGCCTCGCTGAGCGCGCGCAGCGCCTCGTGGCTGACCACCAGCATGTCCTTGCCCATCACCTTCTCGACCTTGACGCCGCCGATCTCGAGCTTGCGATACGGCGTCTTGTCCGGGCCGAGCGGAAACAGCGGCGTGTGGTGATAGGGCGGCGTGGGAGTGGTGATGGGGGCGTTCATGGGGTGTCTCATTATACAAAGCTTAGACTGCTAACGAATTCAGAGACTATACAAAAGTGCCAAATGGCATTTCTTCGACGATTTGACCTCTTAGCCTCCGGCCCGCCCTCTTTTTCCTAACACCTCCCCATTGCTTAAAAAAGAAAGCAACTTTTTGGGTACGACAAATCTGCTCTACCTCATCTACCCATTTAGCCTCCATTACGCGTGCCCTGGGGCCAGATTCACCCCCTACAATTGCCCATGAGATCTGCGAAAGGTCTGCGTTTGCAACCGACGCGATAAGCGGCTCGAAGGACACAAATCTCACAGCAGCCGGCACACGCCGAAGATGTTTCAACCGTGCAAACACTTTTGGTGACTCGACACTCGTTCCCAGCCAAACATTTTTCAGCACCTTAAACGTCGGCTGAGAAAGCACGGCGGCCATGCGCTCAGGTCTTTTCGTCAGAATTTGATATGTATGCTGGGAGGTTTTTTCCATAACATCCCAAACGCGACGAATAAATTCCGACGGAACATCTTCATGAAAAAGGTCCGACATAGAATTTACGAAAATGCGGCGCGACTTCTTCCACTTCAGGGGGATTTCCAATGACTTTTCGTCACACCGAACTTTCCCAGTCCAAACGTGGCGCCGCCCACTCTTGCGAGTAAGCCCGCGGTATTTAGGCATCCCCATAGCCTGAAGTCTGGACGCCATCCGCATTGCATAACAATTTTTACATCCTTCAGAGATTATCGAACAGCCGGCCACAGGGTTCCAGGTCGCATCGGTCCATTCTATGGAGGTTGTCGTCATGAAATTCCTGCTAAAGGAGTTGGGACTGACCTGAAATATTCCTGATATCTTCCCAGAGGCTCTTTGCGAATTCGCTTCGGCTTACAAAGACAAGCCAATAGAGTCTTTGATTTTTTTCTCCTGATACCAATTCAATTCCGCCGGCCGGCGAAACGCCAAGCTTCTTTATTTTTTCAAGCCAGTATTGAAGCAAAGCTGTACGAACCCTTTGTTGCGACTGATTTACGCTCACCACACGGCGCCAACCTGGCACAAACGTTTCCAACCGCGCATCCCCTTCAGCCGTATAAAGATGGAGATTCCTTTGGAGGTCTTGGGCACTCACGTGAATCAACATATCCATTCGCTGGAATTTTGCGAGCGAGGCAATCACCGAAAAAGGAAGATCCTGAAGATTGTAGGGATCTAAAAATGCGAAATGAAGGCCGTATGGCTTTAAATAGTCACAAACGGTCTTGACCGCTTCTTCCGCAGCACCTGCATGCCCGATAGCTTTGCCACCCAGTTCTTAAATCCTTTTAACAGCTGCAGATCGCTTCTCTAGATCCGCATCGGCTAAGTGAATTTCAGAAAACCGAGAACTGGTATCGCGCGCGCATTTGAACGCAACCAATGGGCTTCCATCGATAGTTTCATCTGTATCGCGAATAATCGCACGGCCAGAACCACAGTAGAGGTCGATGTATGAGGCCCCTTCGCCAACTGGCGGGAGAAATTTTCGTCGCGCACCGCTCGATGCGACGACATATTTTCTAAGACGTTCGTGCTTTTCTTTCGCCCACGCGCCAACCTCATCAACGATCAATCCTGAGCCCTCCGCAATTCAACGATGGCGGGTATCCTATCCAGAATACAACCAAAATCTTTAGTTATTTCTAAATACCGCCAAGGACAGCTCAAATCTTGCCGTCATCGGCAGTACTGGCCGGCTTTGGACGGCCGGGTCCTTCAATAGTTGAGCCCTCAGATCCTTCAGCTTGGTCATCCTCCCCTCACCGCTTCTTCTTCGCGCCGGCTTTATCGATGGCCTTGGCAAGCTTGCGGCTTTTCGGGTTGCCGCTGATCGACAAGTGCCACGCGTAGCCGCGGCCTTGTTTGTTCAGAATTTTTGCGCGCTCGACGAGATTGATTGAAACAAGTTTCTGCAATTGATTGCCGACCTGCGTAACAGTCTGCCCCGTCATGGCCGAAAGTCGCGAGGCGGTCACAGGCTCCTTGTCGTCTTGCAGCAAATAAATGAGCGTGAACAAACCGACCTGCTGCAGGCGCGCGGCTCCGGTCTCATCCGGAAACACCTTTTCCAAGATGCGTTCGACGAGCATACGCAAACTTTTGCGCGAACTTTTTGGTTGCATCAACTCTTATTTTCTCTATATAGAGAATTCAAGAAATCGCGTTGCTCAATTTACCGTTGCGTCCGGGATCGAGAATCCCTGTCACGGCAAAAACTATCACATCGCATCCGCACTTCGCAGCGGGCGCAGTCATTGTCGCGAGAATCCTATTTGCAAAAACCGCCGAACAAACTTGTGCGCAGCGTGAGCGAACGGCGCGCCATTCGCGCCGAGCTGGCGGCACTTGCTCTCCGCGCACGCGAGGCGGGCCTGCGCGACATCACGCGCGCGCTTGATCTCGCCATGGCGATGGACCCGGGCCGCGAGTGGCCTGCCGGCGTGATCCGTTTGCCGGTCGCCGACGAATAGAATTTCGTTCCGTCTCCCCGCCGTTCTGAATTCCTCGTCCCGTCGCGCAAGACCGTGAACGGCGACGCCACTGCGCGCCATTTCCACAGGCGAAAAGCGCCACACACTTCCACGACACACTTTCGACGTGCATATTGGAATCACGCAATGTTTGCGTGCAAACACGGGAGACGTCATGAGCTGGTGCATCGATGCTGTGCTCCACGTGGCCGTGCTTATCGGCTTCTGGTACGTGCTCTTTTTAATTTCGGAGACCAGCGACGGATTTTACCTCGTCCTCTCCGGAGGCCTCGTTTCAATCATGATCATCTGGAGCCTCATCAACGCCCTCAAGCGATGCCGCGCGGACGGCTGACACCACACCGTGCCCGTTGCGGATGAATAGGATTATATTCCATATTTCTGCCACACTCCTCCGCCATAGTTCGCTTGCCTTGCTCGGCTGAGGGCGTCGTCGCGAGACGTCTCGATGATGGAGCAACTTGACTGGGCCGGAATGGCGAAAGCCACGCCGGCTGGCGCGGCGCCCGCGGGCGAGGCTCGTAACCTCGCGCTCGGGAGGCCCCGGCTCGCCGTCCGTCCCCACTAAGAGGGACTGCCTTCAATGGCTGGACGCGGTGCGGATGAAGGGCGGCGAAAGCTGCCTGGATACGGCTGGCCGCAAGGCCTCCCGTCCGCACCCGGAAGCGCGGCTCCGGGGACAGAAAAGCCGCAGATGGAGCGCCGCGGGGCGCGTGCGTCTCAACCGGGACGCACTCCGCGCCGCCAAGCGCGGAACGGACGGTGCGCCACGCGGCGCTCCATCCCCTCGGCACTTGTGCCGGGTGGAAAAGACGACGGCGCACCCCGCGCCGCAAAGAACAGGGGCGGCGGAGCTTTGGCTCACGCCGGCTGTTTGAAATTTAAATCGGAGAAGGAAGATGCGGGTGGCGTCACTATCACCGCTCGTCCCCGCGAAGGCGGGGACCCAGTTCTTCTTTAAACGACTGGATGCCCGCTGGAGCCTGCACCCGCGAAGGCGGGTGCGGGCATGAGCGGAGAAAAAAACTCGAACAGCGGCAGGTTCCGCGCCTGCGCGGATAGCGGTTCCACCGCTTTTGCTGCAAGCTATCGTCACCAACGAGACATGAGGCGCCTCAAGACGCCGCGCGCAGGGAGAACATGCCAATGAAAACAAATATCACAATGAAAATGCCGATGACTTTCGCCCGGCCATTCGCGAGCTGCGCGTTGTTCACGCTGGCGCTGATGGCGCAAGCTCTCCCCGCCTCTGCGCAATACACCGCGAAGGACTGGCCGGACGGCCCGATGAAGCAGCGCTTCACCGACACCTGCGGCGCCTGCCACGACATCAACCGCGTGCGCGTCGGCTACACGCCGGAAGGCTGGCGCACGGTCGTGCGCATGATGCAGAACATGGATGCGCCCGTGCCCGCCGAAGAATGGCCGGCGATGGCGGACTACCTCATGAAGAGTTTCCCCGAGCGGCAGCGGCCGGGAGCGGTGATCATCTCCGGCCCGGTGAAGGCGCGCATCGACCTGTGGGACGTGCCGACGAAAGGCTCGCGCCCGCACGATCCGCGCGCGGCCAAGGACGGCTCGATCTGGTGGACCGGGCAGCTTTCCAACAAGCTCGGCCGCATCGACCCGAAGACCGGCGCGATCCGCGAATACACCTTGAAGTCGCCCTACTCCGGCCCGCACGGGCTCGCCGAGGACAAAGACGGCAATATCTGGTTCACCGGCAACAATCTCGGCCTGATCGGCAAGCTCGACCCGAAGACCGGCATCACCACCGAATATCCGCTGCCCGACAAAGCGGCGAAGGACCCGCACACGATCAACATCGCGCCGGATGGCATCGTGTGGTTCACCGTGCAGGCCGGCCAACATGGTCGGACGGCTCGACCCCAAGAGCGGCGAGATCAAGCTCGTCACCTCGCCGACCGAGAAGTCGCGGCCTTACGGGCTGATGATCAATTCGAAAGGCGTGCCCTATTTCGTCGAATTCGGCGCGCCGAAGATCGCCAGCATCGATCCGCAGACCATGGCGATCGGGGAATACAAACTGCCGAACGACGGCGCGCGGCCGCGCCGGCTCGCGTTCTCCGATGACGACACGATCTGGTACACGGATTTCGCGCGCGGGATGCTGGGACGGCTCGACCTCAAGACCGGCAACGTGAAGGAATGGCAATCGCCGAGCGGGCCGAAGTCGGAGCCCTACGGCATCGTCTTCACCAAAGGCGCGCTCTGGTACAACGAATCCGCCGCCAAGCCGAACACCATCGTGCGCTTCGATCCGGCGTCCGAAAAATTCCAGAGCTGGGCGATTCCCGGCGGCGGCGACATCGTGCGCAACATGGATGTGACGCCGGACGGCAATCCGGTCACCGCCAACAGTCTGGCCAACCAGGTCGGCATCGTGACGGTGGAGTGAGGCGTCGGCATTGCGGCTAGGCCACCGGCCCGCGCTTTCAGGAGGTTCTGGATGCCCACGATGACCGTTCAACTTCGCAGCATTCCCGATACGCAAGCCGCAGTTGGCTGGGCAGAAGGGCACACCATTGTCGTCGACCGCCCGGACGGAAAAGCCGGTGGCATGGACCTCGGCTTTAATGGCGGGCAATTGCTTGGCCTCGCGATTGGCGGCTGCTTCTGCAACGATTTGCACTACGTTGCGCAGGACATGGGCGTGCGCCTTGCGTCGATCGCGGTGGATGTCACCGTCACCTTCGAGGGAAGTCCCCTCCTCGCAACGCAGTCAGAAATGCGCGTCGCGGTGACCGCATCCGACGAGGGTGCCGATATTGAGGCTGTCATCGCACGCGCGCGGGACATCTCGGCGGTCAGCAATTCGATCAAACGCGGCTTCCCGGTGCAGATCGTTGCCGGCGCCACGCGTTAGATCGCTCTCACCTTGCCTGGTTGGCCCAGACCGCATTCGAGAGTCTTGCGGTCCCACTTCGCGAGATTGGCCGCAGCGTCGTAGGTGCTTTGCAGGAAGTCCATCAGGACCGCATCGGGATCGCGCGCGGTGCGCACGGCGTCGTAAGGCAACAGGAACTCGCCAAGCTCCTTGCTGAAGGACGCGTCTTTCGGCTTCACGCTCGCTGCCGCAAAGCCTACGGGGGCGGGGTACGCATAGGAATAGAACGCGGCGTAGTCGATCGGCCCGCCGCCTCCCGGCCAGAAACCAGCGCTCGACACTTCGTGCGAATACGCTTCCTGCGCCACGGAATTCGGCAAATGCGGAACGCCGCCGGGATGGCGCGGTGCAGCGCGGCCGGAAAAGCGCGTGACCGCAAGATCGAAACTTCCCCAGAAGAAATGCACGGGGCTCGATTTGCCGAGAAAACCGGTGCGGAAACGCGCGAACACATCATTGGTGGCGAGCAGTACGCGCCAGAAACGGTTGGCATATGCGGGGTCGTAGGCGGAATGCAGCGTGTCCTGCTCGAACGGAACGCAATCGGCGATCTCGCAGGGCATTGTGGTGATGTGCACATCAACGCCGAGCTCGCGCAGGGCGATCATCACGTCTTCGTAGAATTCCGCAACGCTCGTCGGCTTGAGCATGATCTGGCGGAAGTGGCCGCCGCTGGTGCGCACCCAGAGCACATGGTCGATGAAATCGAAATCGATCTGGACGCTGCCGCCGCGCCACGGCATCGGCGATGTGGTGAGCCCGCGCGCGGTGACATACAGCACGACATGCCACGAATGGTTGAGCCACGGCGTGAGGGCGAGGCGGACCTTGCCAACGACCTGGGTCCACAGATGCAGCGTATCGCGTGTGTCTTTCCACGCTGCGTAAGGCAGCTCGGGCCAGCGTTCGTGAGGCGATGCCATCGCACCATCATGACGGCCCGCCGTGCGCCCGGCAATCGCCGTTGCTCAGCTTGAAAACAAAGAGGCCGCCCTCCCCCGGGCGGCCTCAAGTGCCCCAACGACCGATGCGCAGAGCTAGTAGGATTTATCGTTTATTCCGGCGCGCACGATATTATCGCTCAGCGTGCAGCTGACGATAACAAGCGCCGGGCTCGCGGCCACCGTCGGTCCGTCCCCAAACTCGATGAAGAGATGTTCGATCTTTGCGCTCCAATTTTTGCAGAGCGCTGAAACGATACGGGTGAGAGTATGCATGGACCGAAACTCCCTGACGCGTTGCACAACTGAATACGCCCATGCAGCGGGCGCGACAATTCAGCGGAGATAATTTCTGTGGTGTTTCGGTTTGAATTTTGCGGAGCGTGATCGAAACAACACAAGTTCCGAGGTATCGCAAAACCAATTGGCACCCAATTACCCAAGAAGAGTTCCACGACATCATCACATCACTCTGTTCGCGCACAGCATTTCATTTTTTGTGCTTACGGCAACTTTTTTATACCTCCGTTATTGACGGACTAGCCTCGATGAATTCGAAAGGAAGCAGCATTGGGTTAGTGGCGCGCGGACCGAATCACATGAGAGACATCATCTTCATGTTGGCTCCCATCGGGCTCATAATTTATTTCGTGGTTTATCCCGATCAGTTCAACGCACTCCTGTCCTGGGCGGGCCAATACATTCACTAGACGGCTGCTAATAGTCCTAGGGGTCGCGCGGATGCGGCATCGCTTTTCCGTCACCGGCAACTAACCAGACGATTGACGCGCGCCGCTTCATCTGTCATCCGCAACGTCTTCTTCTTTTCCTCGCGTGACCCTCCAGCCCCTGCAATGCCCCGAAGATCATTCCGCATCGGCCGTTCATTTACCGGCCTCGGCCTGTTCGCGATCAGGCCGATCAAAAAGCGCGAAAAAATCGCCGAATACAAAGGCCCCCGTATCGGCGCCGCAGAAGCCGTCCGGCTCGAAAACCGCGGCAATCGCTATTTGTATGAGATCAACCCGCGCGTCACGATCGACGGCACGCCGCGTAGCAATGTCGCGCGTTATGCCAACCATTCGTGCAATCCGAATTCCGAGACCTTCACCTATGGCGGGCGCGTCTTTATCCGGGCGATGCGCAACATCAAACCGAAAGAGGAAATCACCTATGATTACGGGAACGACTATCTCAAATACGTCATCGGCCGGTCGCGCTGCCAGTGTACGCGCTGCCGCCGCCGGCGCGCGCGCAAACAGCGTGAAGCCCGCGCTTTAAAGAAGCGGCGAAAAGCCCGCCAAGCGCGCCTGAGGCGTTCGCGCACCGCAAAGTGACCCAACCCAATGCGGCCGGCAACCGAGCAATGCCCCCATTCGTTTTTGCCCCTGCCCGCCTCCCATAGCCCGTGCTAGGCAGACTTGCGACTTCGCTGGGGCGTTCCTTGACCTCCGACAGCCTTGACCAGCGCGCGACCTTGCGCGCCGACCGTATCCCGCTGGGCATTTTGTTCATGCTCGGCGCGACTATGATGTTCTCTCTGTCCAGTGCGTTATCGAAATGGCAGGTCGCGAACTATTCCTTTGTCGAGGTGCTGTTTTTCCGCGCCATAGCGTCGCTCGTCACGTGCGCAGTGCTGATCTTGCCGCGCACCGGCCTTCTCGTTTTGCGCACCAGACGCCTGCGCGACCATTTCGGCCGCAGCGTCACGCAAGCCGTTGCGCAGAGCCTCATCATCATCGCGTTCGGCTTGATGCCGCTGGCCGGCGCGGTTGCAATTAACTTTTCCTCACCTTTGTTTGCAACTCTCTTCGCAGCGCTTTGGCTAAGAGAAAAGGTCGGCGTTGCACGCGCCGGCGCGCTCGCTGCGGGCTTCCTTGGCGTGCTGCTGGTGGCTGCACCGGGCGCCGACAGCTTCCGCCTCGGTGCGCTATTTGCGCTCGCCAATGCCGTCCTTTTCGGCAGTGTCACCGCGGCAGTCCGCGGCATGACCACGACTGAATCTGCAGAAACGCTCACAATGTATCAGATGATTTTTCTCACTCTCTTCTTCGGATTGGCGTTGCCGTTCTTTTTCATCTGGCCAACGGGTCAAGACACGACCGCGATGATCGGCAACGGCATTATCAACGCAGTGGGCCAATACTGGTGGACAAGGGCCTTGTTCCTTGCGCCGCCATCCGCAGTCGGTCCGTTTTATTATTTCATGCTTGTATGGTCCGCCGCCCTTGGCTTCGCGTTCTGGGGCGATGTGCCGACGCTCGCGCTGCTTGGCGGCTCCGCGATCGTCGTCGGCTCGGGCCTCTTTCTGCTCTGGCACGAAACGGCCCGCAAATCCGTTATTCCCGACTAGGCGGACCGCATTGCAAACGTACAGACGATGCGCCATTAACCGGAAAGCAGTTCCAAGGGAGTGAATCCAATGAGTTTAAATGTCCGCCGCGTCATTACGGGTCACGATAATCAGGGCCGCGCCAAGGTGTTGATCGACGAAACCGTTAAAAACGTGTCGTCGCAGCGCCCCGGCGCGCTTTACAGCGTGATCTGGTCGAGCGAAGAACTTCCCGTCAACAATGACGGCGATACAGACCCATCCGGCAAAAAGATCGGGACCACGGTCCCCAACGGCAGCGTGTTTCGCGTGGTCAGTTTCGGGCCCGGCGTGGCGCCCCGCAATCATCGCACCGATTCAATCGACTACGCGGTCGTGATGTCCGGCGAAATCGACATGGAGCTGGACGGCAGCACCGTGCATCTCAAAGCGGGCGACGTGCTGGTTCAGCGCGGCACCATCCACAACTGGGTCAACAAAGGTACGGCGCCTTGCGTCATCGCGTTTACGCTTGTCTCAGCGAAGCCGGTGACGGCAGGCGGAAAGACGCTTCCCGCGCAAGGCTAGACATCAAGCTCTGGATAGTGGCGGAAAATTCCCATCTCGTTGAAGGCAATCCGCCGCGGCGACGCAAGATAGGCTTTGATGCGCTCGCGTGCGGCAACCCTGTCGTGAACCGCAACGACACGCGGCACCTTGCGCTCTATGCCCCTCATCGCATTCGGGAAGGCGTAGCGCATGCCTTCGACCAGCTGAAACATCGATAAATCGGCATAAGTGAACGTACGGCCGAGCAAATAAGGGCCACTACTTTTTTTCAGGACCGTCTCGAAATAATCGAGATATTTCGGGGCGCGTTCGTCGAGAAAACTCGCCGTAAAGCGCTTGGCTTCCGGCTTCTGGTCCTCGTAATAGAGGCCGCTGCCGACCGGATGATGCGTGTCGTGAATTTCCTTCACAAAATCGGTAACCGTCAGCTGCAACTGATGCAGCCATAACCGCCCTGCTTCTTCGCGGGGGCCGAGCTTGAGGCGTGGTCCGAGATAAAACAAAATATTGGCGACCTGCGCGATCACGAGCTTCCCCGCCTTAAGAAATGGTGGGGCGAATGGCGGACGTTTGTCGCGTCCGCCGTTCATCATCGCCATCATGCGATCCATGCCGTCGGACTTGCGTGCCACATCATCGTAGGCTGCACCTGCGTCCTCAAGTGCGAGGCGAACGAACTCGCCGCGCCCCTGAATTTCAGGCCAATAGAAGAGCTGATAGCGCATGGCGGCACCCATTTGCAGCGTCATGCCCCCGGAAAGGAAACGGATGAAAATGAAATTTCCGGATCCCGATTATGAATATTACGGACGATCCGGTTGCAAAACAAGAACGCCGGCAATGCGCAGAAATTCTGCGCATTGGTCGGCGTAGGTGGCTCCTTGTCGGAACTAATTGGTCGCGAAGCAGTAAAGCAATCCGTCTCCGCCCGTGCTGCGCAGGTCGGCCTGTGAACAGCCACCATCAGGACCTCTCGATGGGTGCGACGAGTTCCACGACTTGGAAGCGTCGTCATCACGCAAGCCCTGTCGGTCGTTGTGGCCGAGCATAACGGCGCCTTGCGTGCTGCTCGTGTAGTTGTTGCACGTCATGTCCTTATCGGCCGGAAATGCTTTCCCGTCCGCCGTCGAGCCGGTCAGAATGTCATGACGGTTCGGCGTGTCGCCGCGGCCGTTGATCACTTCGCCTTTCTCGGAGAGATTGTTTTGCTTGCTGAGCTTGTTGTTGGCGCTGTGCAAATCATCGACACTTGTGGCGACGACCACGCCTTTGGCATTCATCCAGGGACCCTTGCCGATACGATCACGTGCATTGACCGCGTTGCCGCCCTGCGTCGACAGATAGGCGTGCCAGGTCTTTGCACCCGCACCCGCCGATTGCGCGAGCGACTGGCATTGCTTGTCGGCACCGGCAATTCCGCCCAGATCGGCGCCCTTGCCGGGGCCGATACTGGTGACAAAGAACGACATGTTCGCTTGTTGCGCCTGTGCAGGCGCCATACACAGCACCGCGAGACACGCCGCAAGCGACGCACCCATTCGAATAACCGTCATCTTATTACCTCCCGGCATTGGTCAAGGCCCGTCGCCTTGCCACTGGCAAGCGAACCCCGGCGGCAAAAATCTATTCCGTGCTCACGCACCGTTGATGCCGCAACTCAGCCGGGCTTTCTGGAATATTGCGCGTCAGTTACCGGTTCAAGCCAGGTGACGTGTTCGGCGCCTAGCGCTTCCTGCATCGCGATGTGTTCCATCCCATGATCCGCGGTTGCACCGTGCCAGTGTTTTTCGGCTAGCGGAATCCATACAGTGTCGCCGGCGCGGACCTCACGGACTGGCCCACCCCAGGTCTGCACCCAACCTATCCCTGAGGTGATGCATAATGTCTGCCCGAGCGGGTGCGTGTGCCAAGCCGTGCGTGCGCCAGGTTCAAAGCGCACCCAAGCTGATCGAATGCGCGCCGGTTCCGGCGCTTGAATGACCGGGTCTTGCCAGACTGTGCCGGTGAAGCTCGGCGCTCCCATCCGGCGTGAAGGCCGCGATCCGCAAGCAATGATATCCATGTTGGTTTCTCCCCTATCCGCGCAGTGTCCTGCCAAGACTCGTCGCGATGCAATAGTTTATTGTGTGAAACACGAAAAAGCCCGGCGTCGCCGCCGGGCTTCGACTTCATTGGCAAACGATCGCGGATGTCAGACCGGCTGCAGATTGCCGGCGGCCTGCTTGCCGCGTTCGGTTACGATTTCGAAGCTGACCTTCTGGCCCTCATTCAGTGAACGCAAGCCGGCACGTTCCACTGCAGTGATGTGGACGAACACATCTTTCGAGCCATCGTCCGGCTGAATGAAGCCGTAGCCCTTTTGGGTATTGAAAAATTTCACAGTTCCGACAGGCATCAAGAGTTTCCTTTCACGCTTCCTTTTGAACGCCCCCGCGCTCATCGCGATGGCGGTCACAAGCCAAGTTTTTGGGAGTTCACTTGAGCGCAGCCCAAAACTGGGAGCGTGGCAGCAAGTAGAGGCCGAAAACCAGGTTGCGGGCGGCGACATAGACGGAATTCGCTGGAACGTCAACGGTTCGCCGGCTGAATGCCAATGTCAGATAACGTTTTATGAATTCGTAACAGCAACTCGTTAGCATCGTAAGCGACTCTGGGACGAGTCTTAATCAGATTCTGAAAACGGGGCCACTCCGATTGAACGTGGCGGCGGTGAGACGACATGCACGGAGACAAACGAAAAGGAAGACGTCACCGGATGCGCCGCGAAGCATGGCTGGTGCTCGAGAGCGGCGAGCGGTGCGACTGCGCGGTATCCGATATTTCCGATAGAGGTGCGCGTCTCACGTTCACGACGTGGACGTCGTTCCCGAAAGCTTCGTTCTATTATTGGCGGAAAACGGCGCGGCGCGAATGCCGCGTCATCTGGCGCAAGCCACGTCAACTTGGTGTGAAGTTCGATACGTGGCTCGATGCTCGTATACGGGCAACGCAGAAAAAGCCCGGCGTCGGTGCGGACGCGGCATCGCAGGTCGTCGAGCCCGCCGAAACCGACGTGTGATAGTCGTTAGGTTTGCTGGATCGCCGACAGGAGCCAGCCGCCTGCACGCGCCCGCATGAAAGTCCAGAGTTCTGTGACCTCCCCTGACCTCCCGCCTTCTACCGTTCGTCCGCTTGCCCGCTCCACCATGCTATCAGTGAGCGAGAAACGCATCGCGACGGTCGCATAGTCGGCCCCGCTTTCGCGCCAGGCCTCGGCAAGATCGCCTTGCTCGAGCTTCACGTCGCTTATTTTGTTCACAAGACCGCGGCTTGAATTTTCCGCCAGCTGTTCGGCAAAATACGACAACATCTCCGGCGTGACCTTCGCGCGCAATGCATTGAGGTCCTCGGCCGAGTACGCGGCCTGCACGTCTCCAAGCAACTGCTCGAATGCATCGTAGTCCGCTTTTGCGATCGTGAGCGGCTCGCCAGCAGTGGGCGCATTCGCCGCAAACATGCCGCCAAGACCGCTGAAGGATTGGCCAGTGACCGGATGCGCGGTCGCGTAAGCGGGCTGGTTGCGGCGCTGCCACCAGGCAAACAACAAGCGCGCGACGATGACGATCAGGCCGATTTGCAACACGAGCCCGAGCAGCGAAGCAAAGCCGCCCATGCCGCCGAAGAGCCCATGCCCAAACAGCAGCCCAAACAGTCCGGCTCCGAGGAAGCCGGCAGCGAGACCACCGAACAACCCGCCGCCGAACAAACCCGGACGCGCCGCATTCTGGCCGAGCGCGCCTGCACTTCCCGGTTGGGTGAGCGTGCGCTGCATCGGCGCGGCCGCGTTCGGCGCCGTGCTCGTCGCGGGTGGCGCTGAGAAGGTGCGCATGCCGCGGCTGCCGCCGGAGAACCCTCCGCCCGCGCGGGCCTGTGCATCCGCGGTCATAAGGGCAAACACGGTCGCAATCGCGGCGATTGCGACCAGCAGGCGGTGACGCATCATGACTTGATCTCCCGGTAAATCGGCGGACACAAGGATATGTATGCGGTAGGCGTTATGTAAGAGCCGCACAAGCGCCACAAAGTCGCGGCGATTCCCCTGCCAAATCACGGGAATATCATTTCGACAGCGGAACGAGCCCGGCCTCCGGCGCTTTCCTATGGCGTATGGAGAGCACCCAATGAAAGGTCTGGTCGCCCTGGCGTTCTTTTTAGTGTTGATCGCGGTCGCCGGCGCCAAGCCCGCGCCCGTCGAAGAACCGCGTCCAGCGCTTGCGTTCAGCGAAGCGGACATCGCAATCGGCCCACGTGATGCGCCGCGAGCCGCCATGCTGGAGCGCGATTATTTCGAGGCGCCGCAACCGCAATTCAGCGTGGGGAGTTTTCCCTGCCGGTTGCAACCAACCGTCTTTGACAAAACGCGCCTTGCGCAATCCTGCCACTGAACATTTCCGGCCGCGGGAACCAAGGGGCGACAAAACCGTTGTTGCGAGGAACTCTCAACTCGCGGCAACCGCCGCGACAACTGATGGGGCACGACAATGCTCGGTACGATTCTTGTTATTCTGCTGATCCTTGCCCTGGTTGGCGCATTCCCAAGCTGGGGATACAGTTCCGGCTGGGGTTATGGCCCCTCGGGCATCGTGGGTGTAGTGCTGCTGGTGGTGCTGATCCTCGCGCTGACGGGTCGAGTGTAAACCGGAGTCACTGCACGAGAGTCTTTTTCACCTCGGCGACGAGTTGCTTGAGCGTGAAGGGTTTTGCCAGGAATGCATATTGTTCCTGGCTCGGCAGATTTTTGCTGAACGCTTCCTCTGCGTAACCGGAAACGAAAATAATCTTCAGGTCTGGGTCGCGCTGGCGCAACTCCTTGAGCAGCGTCGGTCCATCCATTTCCGGCATCACGACATCAGACACCACGAGGTCGACATTGCCATGTTTCTCGAAGGCTTCGATCGCCTCAACGCCGTTGCCCGCTTCCAGCACCGTATAGCCACGCGAGGCCAACCCCCGCGCATTGAGAGCACGCAAGCCTTCTTCATCTTCGACCAGGAGGATGGTGCCTTGCCCGGTGAGATCGGCAGCAGCGGCACGCGCCATTGAATCGGCAGCTGCGAGGGCGCCCGCGATAGCAGGGACTTCTGCGGCCGGAATTTGTGCAAGCCCCTCTTCCGCACCAGGCACGTGGCGGGGCAAAAAGATGCGGAACGACGTACGGCCCGGCGCGGAATCCGCGTAGATAAAGCCCCCGGTCTGCTTGACGATCCCGTAGACCGTCGAAAGGCCAAGGCCGGTGCCCTTGCCGACTTCCTTCGTGGTAAAAAACGGCTCGAAGATCTTGTCGATGATCTCGGGTGGAATGCCGGTGCCGGTATCGCTGACTTCGACCAGCACGTAGTCAGCTTTGGGCATGCCCTTGTAGGCGAATTTAGCGCATTCTTCCGTTGAAACGTTCGAGGTACGCACCGCGAGCTTGCCGCCATCCGGCATGGCGTCACGCGCGTTGACGGCGAGGTTCACGATCACCTGTTCGAACTGCGAAATATCCACTTTCACCGGCCACAGGTCGCGGCCATGCATGATATCGAGTGTCACTTTCTCGCCGATGAGCCGCTTGAGCAGCATCCCGAGATCGCTCAGGGATTCGCCGAGATCGAGCACTTGCGGGCGCAATGTCTGCTTGCGCGAAAACGCCAGCAACTGCCGCACGAGCGCCGCCGCGCGGTTGGCATTTTGCTTGATCTGCATGATGTCCTTGAAGGACGGATCGGTCGGTTTGTGCGCGTTGAGAAGGAAATCGGTCGCCATCATGATGGCCGAAAGCACATTATTGAAATCGTGCGCGATGCCGCCAGCAAGCTGACCGACTGACTCCATCTTCTGTTGCTGCTGGACCCGGTTCTCAAGTGTTCGTTGCGCTGTCGTTTCCAGCGCGTAGACGATCGCAGCTTCGTTGTCGCGATCCTCTTCTTCGACCGCCAATACGAAGAAACTGGCCCAGCGTTCGGCGCTGCCGAGAAGCGCGGCCTCGACGGGCGCGATATCGCTCTGACCCTCGGACGCCTTGCGAATCGCGGCCTCGAGTGCGGCGCGATCGCGGCCCATGACCACCGACAGGATGGAGCGTTCGTCGCCTTTGATGAGTCCTTCGAAGGTTGTGGCAAAGCGTGCATTGCTGCGCGCGATACGGCCGGCTTTGTCCACGGTCGCAATCGCCATGGGCGTATTCTGAAAGAACCGCATGAAGCGCACTTCAGCGGCGCGCTGCGGGTCATTGCCATCGTCTCTTGCCCGGTTAAGCGCCAGTGTGCGCGAAGCGCCGGGCGTGCCGTCGGCGCCAAACGCCACTTTATGAAACAGACGCACGGGCACCGGCTTGCCGCCGCGCGTCTTGAGATCGAGATCGAGGACCTCGGTTTTCACTTCGCCCGGTGCAGCGTTCAACGTCGTAAGCAGCGCCGCACCTTCGCCGGCGATAATATCGCCGAGCTTTAGCGACCCCGCGCCGACCTGCGCAAGGTCGTGATCGAGCCACGCCGCGAGTGTGGCATTGAGATAGACAATGTCGCCGGCTGCATCGACCGAAAAGAAACCCGCCGGCGCATGGTCCAGGTAGTCAATGGCGTGCTGGAGCTCCTGGAAAACATTCTCCTGACGCTCACGGTCACGCGTCACATCGGCGATCGACCAAACCGTCATGCGCGCGTCACGCCGGCTTTCGCCAAGGGGTCGCACACGCATGCGCAACCAACGACCGCCCTCTCCCGCTCCAGCGGTCACCCGCACTTCTTCCTGCAGGCGACGGCCTTCGCGCGCGGCTTTGAGCAGGCGATAGATCGACTCCGAAACGTCGGGGTCGCCAATGAATACGCGTTCGATCGGCTTCACGTCAGCAATGCCGGCCGCACCGATGAGATCGAGATAGGTCGCGTTGGCATAGTAGACGCGGCCCGCCTGGTCGCTGACCAGGATGCCGTCGAATGCGCCGTCGACCACGGCTTTGAGCAAAGGATTGCCCTGGTCCTTGCCGGCAAACCTCAGGATGCCCGAGGCGACGGCAAACATTGCAAATACGCCGATTGTTCCGAGAGCCGCCAGTAAGGTGAGGACGTAGGCCTCCACGTAGTCGCGGCCGACATAGATCAAGCCGCCAGCGGCGGCGATCAAAGCTCCCGCCACCAGCAACACCAGGCTGATTGAGCCGACCGGGGCATTCTGGCTTTTGTCGAAAGCCTTGCGCTCTTGCCCCTCGGCGCGATCTCGCGCCGGTGTCAGCGCTGCCGGATCATGACTTGCCATAGTCCCTGAGTGCCTTAAGCCGCCCTATTGGCGCAAGTGCCACCCTCGCCGTATCCCGGACTTTGGATAATTAGTCATCGTCAGCGTTTGGCCGACACCATCCGGCGCAGACGCATCACATAACCAATCACCTCGGCAACGGCCTTGTAGTGCTCGGGCGGGATTTTCTGGTCGAGCTGGACGGTAGCATGGAGCGCGCGGGCCAGCGGCGGGTTTTCCACGATGGGAATCGAATGCTCGCCCGCCACCTCTCTGATCTTCAGGGCCACCGCATCGACTCCCTTGGCGACGCAGACCGGTGCGTCCATGCCCCGGTTGTATTCGAGTGCGATAGCAAAGTGGGTCGGGTTGGTGATGACCACCGCGGCTTTCGGCACGGCGGCGATCATGCGGCGGCGCATGCGAATCTGCCGCACCTGCTTCATCCTGCCTTTAATGGCCGGGTCGCCTTCGGTCTGTCTGAATTCTTCCTTTAACTCGCGAAGCGACATTTTCTGCCGCTCGTACCATTGCCGGTACTGGAATAAGTAGTCGGCCGCGGCCACGACCGCGAGCATGGCGACAACCGAGCCCAACAATTTGAGTGCCAGCGACTGGCAAAGCGGAATGATCAATGAAGCATCGCTGTGCGTCAGACCTTCAAGCCTTCCACGCTCGGGCCACATCAGCGCTGTCAGCACACAGCCGACCAAAACAAGCTTGATCAGGCCTTTGGCCAGAGTTGCCAGCGCCTGCTTGGAAAACATCCGCTTGAGACCTGCGGCCGGCGAAATCTTCGACAGCTTCGGCATGAGCGCTTCAAACGACCACACGAGCCGGTGCTGAATGATATTCCCGCATAGCGCCGCCAGGATCAGGATCAAGAATGGAAGAGAGACTGCCGCAATCATTTCGCGGCCGAGTTTTTGAAACAACCGTGGCAAGGCTGGCCCGTCGACGCTGATGTCGTGCGCATTGGCGACGATCCCGCGCATTGTCGTCGTCAGGTCCCGGCCCATCGCTCCGGAAAATGCCATCAACACGAGAGCGGCGCCGGCGATCACGAACCAGGTATTGACCTCCTGGCTCTTGACGACGTCGCCGCGCTTGAGTGCCTCCTCAAGCCGCTTTTGTGTCGGTTCTTCTGTTTTGTCGGCGTCGCCGAGATCCTCAGCCATGCGCGCGATCGATCAGCTGTGCGGTGCGAGTTCGGTGAGGACGCCTTCGAGGTACCCGACAAACGTGCCCATCATTGCCCCGATCACCAAAAACAGCAGCAGCAACCCGAGCAAGATCGACAATGGAAGGCCGATAAAGAAGACCTGCATCTGCGGCATCAAGCGCGATAACACGCCCAATCCGAAATTAAACAGCAATCCGAACACGAGAAACGGTGCCGAGAGCTGAATACCAATGCGGAAAGACGTCGCGATAATCCGCGTCACGTGTTGCGCAGCGTCGCCCATGAGGGGCAGCTCGCCCGGCGCAAAAATCGAATAGCTGTCGTTCATCGCCGCAATCACGAGGTGATGCATATCGGTTGCAAACACCAGCGCAACGCCGAGCACAGACAGGAAATTCCCAACCAGGAGGCCCTGTTGATTTTGCGTCGGATCGACGGCTGTGACGAAGCCCAATCCCAATTGCTGGGCAACAACAGAGCCCGTGATTTGCAGGGCCGAAAGCGCCAATCGCGCGGTCAGGCCCAACACCGCGCCAATGACAAGTTCCTGAAACAAAAGAACTAGCACTGGCCCAAGGGCTTTGAGATCCACCGCATAGGCCTTTTGATGGGCCGGCAGCAGGATCGCAGTCAGTACCAATGCAATCGTAAGCCGCACACGTGACGGCAAGCTCAGCTCGCCGACGCCCGGCAGCAGCATGACCATGGCACCGACACGCGCGAAAGTGAGCAGAAATGCCGCTGCGAGCGCCGGTAAAAACGAAATGTCGACGCGCATTGCCTGCGCCTACCCGCTCACGATGCGCGCGGCGATTCTTAGCATTTCGGCGTGCATTTTCTCGGCCATGAATGGCAATGCGATCAGGAGCGAAATAAAGATCGCCAAAATTTTTGGCACGAAAGCGATCGTCATTTCCTGAATTTGCGTCAGCGCCTGCAAAAGCGAAATCGCGACACCAACCGCAAGACCAACCAGCATCACCGGACTGGAGACCACGATCAGCGTGCAGATTGCGTCGCGAGATACGTCGAGAACTTCAGGTCCGGTCATTATCGGTTCACTTGGGTTAGATTGGCATCTTCATGATATCGTCATAGGCCTGGATAACCCGGTCACGAACCGCGACAACGGCGTCGATAGCGACTTCCGTTTCGGAGACTGCAGTCACGACGTCCACGATATTTCCTTTGCCGTTTGCCGCTGCGCGGGTCTGCGCATCTGACTTGCGGCCCATTTCGGCAACCGAGCCCATCGCTTCCTTGAGCACGGCGGCAAAACTGGTGTCGCCATTCGCGTCGCCACCGGGCGCGCGAACAAGTGCGGAAGCCGGATCAGAAGCGATGCGCGCGACACTGGCGTAGGCACTGGCAGCAGTGAGCGGTGTGGCCATGAATTACACCTTTCAGGATTTGAGGATGTCGAGCGTGCGTTGAATCATGCGGCGCGTCGCGCTGATGACGTTGATGTTGGCTTCGTAGGAGCGTTGGGCATCGCGCATGTCCGTCATTTCCACGAGCGAGTTGACGTTTGGATATCTGACATTGCCACTGGCGTCGGCAGCGGGATGGCCCGGTTCGTATTTCACGCGGAAGGCAGATGTGTCGGTCTGCACTTTGCCAAGTTGGACCAGTTGAGTATCGAGCGTGCGATCGAGTTCGCTGCGAAACGTTGGCACTTTCCGTCGATAGGGATCGGCGCCCGGGCTCTGCGGGGTCGAGTCGGCATTCGCGATGTTTTCTGAAATGATGCGCATACGGCCTGCCTGAGCGCGCAAGCCGGAAGCGGCGATCGTCATTGTCTTGAGAAAATCCACCGTTGCCCTCCTCAGGCGGCACGCTCAGCGCTTGCCGAGCGCGGTCTTGATGAGATTGAGACTGCGGGTGTAGAGCGCGGTCGCCGTCTGGAAATCCATTTGGTTGGCGGCCACTTTCATCATTTCTTCTTCGAGGTTCACGGCATTGCCGGTTGGGCGCACTTCGAACGTGGGCGACTTTCCGTCGCTGAATGGAATTTGGCTGAGACCGACCCCTTCGATATGGCTGCTGTCGGTGCGCGTGAGCGACACGGTCTGCACGGAATTCGGCGTGGCGAGTGGCGTATCGTCGAGCTTCAGCGGCGAAAGATCCCGCGCCTGGAATTTTGGTGTGTCAGCATTCGCTACGTTTTCGGCCAGCAGGCGCTGGCGCGCCTGAGCCCAATCCAGCCGCGTTCGCAGCATGGACAAGATCGGAATGTCAGCTATGGCCATTTCCGGCTCCCCCCGGGGCGTCCTGCACCGCAGCGACGTCGCACTAGGCAGACTTTGCCGGGCGTATGGTTAATGGCCGGTAAATATTGCGGTGAGGGAACTAGTTGCAGTGGCCGCCATTACTAGCGTAAATGGCCCATAATTCGCGGCTGACTGTAAAATGCCACGATATTTGTTAATGCTCTGTTAGTATTCAGGGCGGCAAATTGTACCCGGCTGAATTAACCATTCGCGCGATTCTCATTACGATGAGTAACCGCCCGAAGAATGGAGTGCATTGATGTTCGAGAGCTTGTTCGGCTCGGAAATGCCACTGGCCGCCCGGTTCTTCATCGCCTTTTTGGTGGTGTTGGCGTTGATCGGGTTGACCGCATGGCTGGTGCGCCGTTTCGGGGCAAATCGCCTGGGCACATCAACACGAGGCCGTCAGCCGCGGCTGGCGGTGATCGATGCAGCAACCGTCGATGGACGGCGGCGGCTGGTCCTGATCCGCCGCGACAATATTGAACACTTGCTGATGATCGGTGGTCCCACCGATCTGGTGGTTGAGCCGAATATCGTGCGCGTTGTCGGCGCGCGTGATGTTGCACGCGAACCGGCGCGTCCCGCCACTCCTGCGGAACCCGCCGCACGTGCCGCCGCAACAATCGAGAACGGCTGGCCACTGCAGCCTGTAGGTGAACCTGCCCCGTCGCCGCGGTCCTATCGTTCGGCTGCGACCGAAGAACCTTGGCTCGCACCGGAACCGGGCGCACGCGCGCGTCCAGCCGATAACCTCACCGGGCTTGCTTCCGAATTATCGACGCGACTGAATCCGCCCGATCTTGGTGGACAAGTTCCGCGCAGTGACCCCGCCCCTCGTATGCAGCCGCCACTCGCGGAACCTGCGGCGCCCGCGCAAGCCGATCACAATCTTGCCGAGATGGCGCACCAGCTCGAAGCCGCATTGCGCCGCGCACCGGCGCCCGAGGTCCGACCGCCGGTCACCGATCCTCTGGCCGTACAGCCGGCACGTGCGCCGATGCGCGAGTTGAAGCCGCGCGTCGAACCCAAATTCGAGTCGAAATCGGAACCGAAATTCGAAGCCAAGCCGGAGCCGAAATTCGACATCAAGCCTGAACCGCGAAGCGAACCTCCGGCAACGCCCGGCAAAAATCTCTACGAAAATCTTGAAGAGGAGATGGCCAGCTTGCTGGGCCGTCCACCAGGAAAAACGTGATAATCACTTCCGACCGCCGTGTTCGTCTTGTGACGGTGGTGGTCGGAGTAGCGGGGGTCCTCGGAGCGATGACGGCGTCAGCCGCCGCTCAAGACATCAGCGTCAATTTCGGACAGGGCAACGGGCTAACCGAGCGCGTGATCCAGATGATCGCGCTGCTGACGGTGCTTTCATTGGCGCCGTCGATTCTCGTGATGATGACGTCGTTCACGCGCATCGTGGTCGTGTTGTCGCTGCTGCGCACGGCGCTCGGGACAGCAACGGCCCCGCCCAATACCGTGATCGTTTCACTCGCACTGTTCCTTACCGCCTTCGTCATGGGCCCGGCCCTACAACGCGCCTATGACACGGGCATCAAACCGCTCGTTGCCAACGAGATCACGGCCGAACAAGCGTTTGAGCGTGGCTCGCAGCCTTTGCGCGCTTTCATGCAGAAGAACGTGCGCGAAAAAGACCTCAAGCTGTTTGTCGACATGTCGAAGGAAGTGGAGCCGGCCAAACCTGAGGACCTTTCGCTTCGCGTACTCGTTCCTGCTTTCATGATTTCGGAACTCAAGCGCGCCTTCGAAATTGGCTTCTTGTTGTTCCTGCCATTCCTGATCATCGACCTCGTGGTTGCATCGGTACTCATGTCGATGGGCATGATGATGCTGCCGCCGGTCGTGGTCTCGCTTCCATTCAAGCTGATCTTTTTCGTGCTGGTCGATGGCTGGAGCCTGGTCGCGGGCTCCCTGATACAAAGCTACGGCGGATAACGGCGCCGCTCGCCATCAGGCTTTCCTAACGCTTTCTGTCGGCGTCATATTCGTCCGAGCAGAATGGCCCGCCCTGAAAACGATCGCCAATCGGATCATTGGGGAGCTTCTCCTGCGCAGCCATCGCCTGGGTTTGGAACTCTTGCGAGCGCGCGAGCGGGCGGTAGCCGAAACGGTGGGCGTTGCTGTTGTCCCACCACCCTGCTTCATTATTCGACGCACCGTAGAAGATCTCAAAATGAATATCGGGATGCTCGAGTCCTATCCGGATGAGTTGCGCCAGATCGTCGGGTTTGACCCAAATTGACAACCGGCGCTTGTCGAGCGGCATGTCATTTACGTTGCCGATACGGATGCAGGTCACACCGAGCCCGTGCTTGTCGGCATAGAGCGAGCCCAGCGCCTCACCGAAGGCCTTGCTTACGCCATAGCGGCTGTCCGGTCGCACCGTCACGTTTACGCCGATTTTCTGCGCGCGCGGATAGAAACCGACCGCATGGTTTGATGAAGCAAACACCACACGCTTCACGCCGCTTCGGTAGGCCGCCTCGAAAAGATTGTAACAGCCGACGATATTGGATTTGTGGATCGCGTCCCACGGGCCTTCGATCGAAATCCCCCCCAAATGTATGATGCCGTCAATGCCGGCGGTGATCTTCTCAACCTGGCTGTAGTCGGAAAGATCGGCCGCAATGAATTCCTCATCCGGGCCGATGTCCGAGGGCTTGCGGATGTCACTGATACGAATGCGCGGATAGACGCCTTTGAGCAGTTTGCGTAGCCGCGTGCCGATGTCGCCAGCCGCGCCGGTGATCAGGATATGCATTTCGTTTTTCTCGGTTATAGTACGTGGATAATCATAAACCGGGAGGGCCGCCAACATGAAGACCTTCACCACCTTCCTCGCTACCACGATCCTGGCCGTTGCGAGCGCGCTTGCCAGTGGACCGGCCGCAGCGCAACAAAAAATGGTGTTCAAAGCTTCGGACGTCCATCCGGCGGGCTATCCCACTGTGGTCGCGGTCGAGAACATGGGCAAGAAACTCGAAAAGGCCACCGATGGCCGGCTGAGCGTCGCGATGTATCCCTCGATGCAGCTCGGCGGCGAGAAAGAAGCGATCGAGCAGGCGCAGGTCGGCGCCATCGCCATTGCGCGCGTGAGCGTCGGCGCTCTCGGCCCCGTCGTCGACGATCTCAATGTGTTCAATCTGCCTTACGTGTTCCGCAATACAACACACATGCAGCACGTCATCGACGGCCCCATCGGACAAGAATTGCTCGATAAGGTGACGAACAGCGGCAAAGGGCTCGTGGGTCTGTGCTGGATGGATGCGGGCGCACGAAATTTCTACAATACGAAGAAGCCGATCAAGACCATGGCGGACCTCAAGGGCATGAAAGTTCGTGTCATGGGCAATCCGATGTTTGTCGAGATGGCAAACTCGATGGGCGGCAACGGCGTCGCGATGGGCTACGACCAGGTCTTCAGCGCACTGCAGACCGGCGTGGTGGACGGCGCGGAGAACAATCCGCCGAGCTTCGTGTTCGACAACCACTATCAGGTTGCAAAATTCTACACGATCGACGAGCACCTGATCGTTCCCGAAATGGTGGTGTTCTCCAAGAAGTCCTGGGATGCGATGTCGAAGGAAGACCAGGAGTTGTTGGTGAAGTTCGCCAAGGAAGCGCAATTGGACGAGCGCAAGCTTTGGGAAGTCTATGAACAGCAGGCCATGGACAAGGCCAAGGCCGCCGGCATCCAGATTGTGCAGGTCTCCGACAGCGATAAAAAAGTGTTCCAGGATGCGGTGAAGCCGGTATGGGACAAATACGGGCCGAAATACGCCGCGACGGTCAAGCGCATCCAGGACGTGAAGTGACGCGAACCGCCATGGTCGGGCTTGTCCCGGCCATGACGACCAAAACCCGGCATAAAAGGCTGCGGCACGCGGGGGAACCATGGCCAGCTACTTCCGCAAAGCGATGGACGCGCTCTATCTCGTTTGCGTGTTGATTGCCGGCACGGCGTTGGTGCTGATCTCGGCCGTGATCCCCTGGGGCGTTTACACCCGCTATGTTCTTAACAGCGCCGCGTCGTGGCCTGAGCCGACCGCCGTTCTGCTCACAATCTGGCTGACTTTTTTCGGGGCCGCTGCCTGCTACCGGCTCCGCTTTCATATGAACGTATCGTTCTTCGTGAAGCTGATGCCAGCATTCTGGCAGCGTTTCTTCGACGGGCTGGCTGAAATTGCGATGGTGGCAATGTCCCTCTTCATGACCGTGTACGGCGCAAAGCTCGTCATGGCGACCTGGCACAATTCCATCGCCGACTTCCCGGAATTGTCGGTCGGCGTGACCTACATGCCGATTCCACTCGGCGGCGCGATTCTCTTTCTGTTTGTAGTCGAGCGAATTCTATGCGGGGCGCCGCCGGCGCCGGCCAGCCATCACTGAACCTTCCGGGAAAAGCGAATGGACATCGCGGTTCTGTTGTTCACGATGTTCTTCTGCTTCTTCATTGGCGTTCCGATCGCCTATTCGCTCGCCCTCGCCGCCATCGCCGGCTGTCTGTGGATCGGCATTCCGCTTGAAGCGGTGATGCTGAAAATCTCCGATGGCGTGAGCAAGGTTGCGATGCTGACAATTCCGTTTTTCGTCCTCGCGGGGGCGATCATGGCGGAAGGAGGCATGGCGCGGCGGATGGTCGCCTTCGCGGATGTTCTGGTGGGCTTTACCCGGGTTCGCGGCGGACTATCGGTCGTCAATGTACTGGCCACCACATTCCTGAGCGGAATTTCCGGCTCTGCGGTCGCCGACACATCCGCGATCGGCTCGGTCATGATCCCGCAAATGGAAAAAAATGGGTATCCGCGCGTCTTCGCCACCAATGTGACGATTACGGCATCCGTGCAGGCGCTGCTGGTCCCCCCCAGTCACAACGCGGTCATTTATTCGCTCGCGACCGGCGGCACGATTTCGATCATCAGCCTCTTCATGGCGGGTGTGGTGCCTGGCCTGGTGCTTGGCTTTTCAATCATGGTGTTGTGCCTCGTGATTGCCTATCGCGATGGACACCCGCGAGGCACGGCAGTTCCGTTGCGCGACGCGGTCAAAATCACCGTCGAGGCGACCTGGGGCCTGATCACGCTCGTCATTATCCTCGGCGGCATACTTGGCGGCGTTTTCACCGCGATTGAAGCCGGCGCGGTCGCCTGCGTTTGGGCTTTTTTCGTCACGATGTTCATCTATCGTGACTACAAATGGCGCGATTTGCCGGCGCTGGTGCACCGCACGTTGCGGACGGTCGCGATGGTGATGACGCTGATCGCCTGCGCGTCAAGCGTGGGTTACGTGATGGCGTTGACGCAGATGCCGGCAAAGATCACGGCATTCTTCCTGACCATCTCCAGCAACAAATACGTCATCCTGTTTCTGATCAACATATTGCTGCTCGTTCTCGGCACCCTGGTGGATATGGCGCCGTCAATTCTGATTTGCACGCCCATTCTGTTGCCGGTGATGATCAATTTCGGTGTCGACCCGGTGCATTTCGGCATGATCATGATGCTCAATCTCGGCATCGGGCTTTGCCATCCGCCTGTCGGCGCAATCCTTTTCGTCGGTTGTGCGGTCGGAAAGGTCACCATCGAAGAAGTCATGCGCAAAATCTGGCCGTTCTACGCCGTGATGTTCGCGGTGCTGATGCTGGTCACCTACGTACCGGCACTGTCACTGTGGCTGCCATCTGTGGTCGTAGGGCATTGAGACCCATGGACTGGCGATCTCGACTCGACCGTGCAATTGCCGGCGTGATTGACGGCGCCCAATGGCTGGCGCTGCCGCTGATCTTGCTGCTGTTCTTGCAGTGGCCGCTGCGAGACTTTTTTCGCTCGTACTCGCGCGAAGCCAATGATCTCGGCCAGATCCTGTTCGCGCTCTTCGTTGCGGTGAGTGTCACCGCGGCGACCCGCGCCGGCACGCATCTGGCCGCGGACGCTATTGCGCACCGCTATCCACCGCGTGTTCGGCAATACATCAAGAAAGCGGGCACGCTGGTGGGGCTCGTTCCATGGGCGGTTTTTATCCTGTTCGCGAGCAAACCCATTGTCGTCTCAGCACTGCAACTCCGGGAAACATTCCCCGACACCGCAAACCCCGGGTACTTTGTGATCAAATTGGCATTGTGGCTGATGGCAGTGACCATCCTCGCGCAAGCGGTCCTCGATATTTCACGTCCCATTCCTAAGGACAGATCTTGATGGACTGGAGCGGTTTTGCGTTGCTCCTGCTTGTCGGCGTGGGCATCGTCGGCACCGGTTTGCCTGCCGCTTTTGTCCTGATCATCGCTGCATCTATCGGCGCGTTGCTAGGCCTGATCACGGGCACCTTTCCGCCCAGTCTTCTGTCGGCCTTGCCGGGACGCCTGATCAACCTGTTCGAAAACGATCTGCTGCAAGCCCTACCGCTATACGTCACGATGGGTTTGCTGCTCGATCGGCTGCCGCTTGCCGATGCGCTCTATCGGGCGAGCAACGCGGTACTGCCTCGCAAACCATCGGCACCGCTCGTATCGGGCATGGTGCTCGGAGCCCTGCTCGGCCCGATGAACGGCTCCGTCGGCGCCAGTGTTTTGGGCTTATCGCGAGTCATATCGCCGCGCTTGGACGCTGAAGGCATCCCGGCCTCCACTCGCGATGCCATCGTGGCGGTCGCGAGCACGCTGGGCGTCCTTATTCCGCCGTCGCTGGTCCTGATCTTGCTCAGCGACGCCATGCTGTCGGCGCACACGATTGCAGTGACCCAAACGGGCCGCACCGATCGCGTCATTAATACACAGGATGTCTTCCACGCCGCGCTGTTGCCGGCGGGGCTATTCCTGATGTTGTGCGTGATGTTGGCCTGGCTGGCCGGCCGCAAGGCGACCCGTACGTTGACGCCGGAACGGCTGACACCAAATCAGTGGCTGCTTGCAGGATTCTCGCTGACCGCACTGGTGCTGCTGCTTGGCGGAGTCGCGACCGGGTATTTCTACGCGGTCGAGGCAGCGGCCATGGGCGGCACAACTTTGCTTGCTGCCGGTCTGGTGACTGGCCGGCTCAATGGCTCCGCCTTGCGCAGTCTCTTCCACGATGCAATCGCCATTACCGGCGCGTTGTTTTCTTTGCTGCTCGCCGCCACCACCTTTACGCTCGTGCTGCGCCTTCTTGGCACTGACCGTCTTGTGAGCAACCTCGTCGGCGCTATTCCCGGCGGCGACGGCCTCGCTGTCGCCGTGGTACTGGGCGTCATCGGGCTGTGCGCTTTCGTACTCGATGCATTCGAGATCATTTTCGTGATTGTACCGATTGTCATTCCGCCCCTGCTAATACGCGTTGCCGATGCACGATGGGTCTCGGTGCTGATCCTGCTGACGCTGCAAGCAAGCTTCCTGCTCCCGCCATTCGGCTATGCGCTCATGATGGTGCGCGGCGTTGCAAAAAGACCCGCGCCTTTCTACCCATTTTTGCGCGCGCTTGTTCCATTTTTAGTAGCGCAGTGGTTGTTGCTTTTGGTCGTTCTTCTCGTTCCCAGCCTCGTGCATTTCGGCGAGAAGGCCGGAGAAATGACGCGCGCGCCGCCGAAAGAGCTTTCAACAGACGAACTCAACAAGCTCCTTAACCGGATGCTGCCGGCATTGCCGGAAACAGACCACAGGTAGCAAGAGTTGGGACGGCCTCAATTCTCGATGACGGGACGGCTCGTCAATGCCTTTTGCCTCTTCCTCCTCAAGCGACTTAGCCAACTGATGGCGCTGTGCTTCATCCGTCGGCTGAGAAAGCAGCCTTTGGTAGTGCTCAATGTTTTTTCGGCGAACGAAGTTTTCCATGGTCATCCTCCATGAAATCCTCCGTATAAGCTTCCTACCATCCGATGCGTGGAGAAACTCGGATTTTTATCTTTTGCGCCCGCGCAGGTGTTCTCACACCGGTTGTAGTAGCTGTTCGTGAGGTGCGCTTATTGCGCTCTCGCGCGCACTTTCGGCAAACGCGAGATCGAGCCGGTCGGCTCTTTATCCGGTTTCATTGGCGTGCCGGCAGGCGCTTTCGGCGGCAATGGTGATGATCCCGCTCCAGACGTCGCCGAAACGGGTTTTCCGGCCTGATCGGGCGCGGACGCATCGGCGACCGGGGTTTTCGGTTTGTCGGCTGGCGACAAATCGGCGCCCCCTGCCCCTGCAGCACTGGCCGGCGAAACGGCAGACGATTCCGGATAGCGCGCATGGAGATCACGCAAGAAAGCATCGAGCGTATCAACGCTCGCTATCTTTTTGACGACTTCTTTGAACTCAGCACTTCCGGTGCCGGTCGGTGCTGTCACAATGTCGAACGCGCGCCGATCCGGGCCATCGGAGAATTTCGCCTGATACTTTTCGCGTAGACGCGAAAGGCCGATCGTCTCATCGCCGAGCGCGTAACCAATGGCCGCGCGCAGAATGTCCGTCCGTTCGCCGTCATTCAAAGGTGCAAAATCGTGCCAGCGGTCGCCAAACAGAACCTCCATTTGCTCGCCAGCTTCCTGCCAACGTTTCGCAGCCCAAAGGATATCGGAGCGAAGCCGCACCGCTTCCCGTCCACCAACGTTGGTGATCAGTTCAAGCGCAATGTCATGCCGTCCGAGATTGGACATTGCGCGGGCCTCGAGCAGCAGACGTTGGTCGCGCAGATCGTTCGACAGATCGGAGACGCGGGTTGATTGCAAAGTTGCAAGCGCGCGATCCGCCTTGCGGTTCATCAGATAGATTACCGCGAGCCGGGTTGCGACCTGGGCCCGCGCGGCGCCTTGCAATCGGTGGTCGACCTGGTGTTGAAGCAATTCCGCTGCCTGGTCGAGGAGATCGACCGCGACGAGGCGATCGGCGAGCCGCCGGATCATCTCATCGCCGCGCCGGCCGATCGGCGTCAGCTCGCGAAAATCATAAAAAATCCCCAGCGCCTCGACCGGCGGCAACGCATCCCCTTTGCCGCCAAGAAAAAGACTTTCGAACGTGACCGCGGCCTCATCCTGGATCTTGCGCGTCATGTCGGAATTTGGATGAGCGAGCAGCGCCGTCCGCATGACATGAAAGGCGTCGCGATAGCGACCGTCTTCGGTGTAAAGATGGGCGAGGAGCTTGAGCCCCTCCGTCTCCGTTTCGTCGCCACGCCAGACAGTTGTGAGCGTTTCAAGCTCACTGATGACATCCTTGCGGGTCATGCCCCCCGTCGCAAACGTCAGCGCGATTTCGCGCAAGCGGCCTTGCGCGGCAGCGCGGCGATTGGCGGAAAACGCAGCCGCGCGATAGCTTGTGAGCGCGTCTTCGGCGCGGCCTAATCCCTCGTAGAGACGTCCGATGAGGACATTGATGATTGGCTCGAGCTCCGGCGTTATTCCGACAGTCTCGAATTCATTGGCGACCCGCGCAGCATGGTTGTAATCGCGAACTTCGACCGACGCACGAAGCGCCTCCTTCATCGCCATTCGCTGCAATTCAATGGGGAGCGCACCGATCGCGGCAGCCACGTTTTTAAAAATGTCGCGCGCTTCCGCCCACCGGCCCTGGCGGGCATAAGCGATCGCGCGCCAAATCGGTGCATCCTGCTGGTCGCCCACTTGCGGCTTGGCCAATTCCTTGAGCGCCTCTTCGGGACGATCAAGCATCACATCGGCGACAGCCGTCAGCACGCTTCCGGTCACATCCTCGGAGCCGCGCTGATCAGAGAGCGCAACGTCGAGCACGGCCTTGGCTTCGGGCGCCATTTCTTTCGCAAGATAAAAGCGCGCGAGATTGAGGCGCGCCAGGCGGCGCTTTGTTAAGGGCGCGTTTGCTGCGAGCCCAATCAACTCCGATTGACGGGCATTGAACGGCGCGTCGCGATCGAAGCCCCAGAGCTGCGTATCAAACGTATAGGCACGATAGCTGATCGAAACCTGCTGCTGGCCGAGCGAGGTGGACGACAATGCAAGCCCACTCGGGCGGCCGATCGTGATCTTATCTGTCGCAAGTTCCGCGGTGAGGTCGTCGGCGATCGGCTGCACGACGACACCATGGGTCGAGGGCAACGTATGGAGCTCGACGAACTCCTGCTCCTTGAGAAATCCCCGGGCGGGCCCAAGCGAGGTGATCACCATGAGCCGGTCGCCGACGTCGGGATCCTTGATATCGTGGACCGCGCGCGGGCTTTCGAACGGAATTGCGATGCTTGCACGGTTCTTGCCGACGATACTGCGAGCAACGCCCAGCGGACGCGTGGGCGATGTCACAGAGTCCGCAATTTTGAGGATCCAGGCGGGGCCATCGGCTTCAAAGCTGCTCATCCGCGGCCGTGCGAGCTTGATGCGCACGATCGCCGCTCCGTCCTCGGCGCGATCTAATTTTGCTTCGCGGACACCAATTTCACTGTCGCTTTTCAGCGCAGCGAGGTCGATGGGCGCTGCACTATCGAAGACCAGCCACAGTGTGTCGGCGCGGTGGAACACGGCGGCGGGCGTCGGCGTAGCAAACGGGAATTCGATGCGGAGGCCCTCGCTCGTTTGATGCACATTGGCAGCGACGGCCGCGATCGGATTGGCTGCGGGGCGTGTCGAGTCGCTTGCTGTCGTGCTTTGTGCCGCCGATTTCGGAACTTCCGGTGCGGCAACGGCCGAAGGAACCAGCGGCGGCGATTGGGTTTCCGCGGAATTTACGGTTGAAGGCACCTGCGGCACCACGGCCGGCGTCGGCCGCGCAGGCGCCGATTCGACAGGTGCGGGAGTTACCGCAGGAGGCACTGCTGATGCCGCAGGGGCTTCAGCATGTTGAGCCGGCGCAGGAGAGACAACAGACGCGGGCTGGGTTTGCTCTGCTTCTTTCTTGGCGGGGATTGAGGCAGCGGGCCCTGTCGACGGTGCCACGCGTGGCGACTCAGCCTCGCTTTGCTTTGGCGTGGTCTTTGACGGCTCGTTTGGCACCGGTCCATTTTTCGCCGGGACAGTCTCAGGCGTCGCGATCGGCGCAGCACCTTCCGATGTCACGGCTTTTTTCGCAGCCGCGCCACCGCCCTCCTCCGACAGTTTCTGTTTCGCGCCGTCGAGGCCGATATCGACAACGATATTGCGATCTTCCCGGAACGCGCGAACGTCCGGCGTCCCGTTAAGCGTAAAGACGACGGCGACTGTGTCGAATTCGATCTCTGCTTCGATCGACTTCAATGTCGGCGGCATCGACGCTTTGGCGTCGGCCAGATCCCACACGACCTGCTGGTCGAAATTAAGCGTCAGCCTGCCGTCGGCGCGTTCCGGTACGACATTGACCGTACCGGGCATCGTAAAAACGTAACGGATGAAGGTCGGCTGGGACGCAACTTTGACCCGAACCATCGGCGGCTTTTTCTGTTTTTCTGCAGCGCGCTGCTGATGCAATTGTCGTTCGGCATCGCGCGCGCGGCGCACAAGTTCGTCGACCACCTCCTGCGGAATACCCGGCATCGGGCCTTTCCAACTTTCAGGCAAGAGATCAACATAAAGCCGTTCAGCCGCAACGATCGTGTTCACTTTCACCGGCCGCAACAATGCTATGCGTATTGCACTTCCGTCCGGGTCGCGGCGCGCGGCGCTGATGTATTCGGGAGCGTTGACATTGAGCTTTTCAATAGCGACGGAGACCGGCTTGTTGAAAGTGATGATGACGATTGCGCCCGAAACGCGCGTCGTCGCTTCGACCGCCTCATCAAACCGAAATAACAGCCGCAAATAACCGCCGTCGGTGACAGCTTTAACCTCACCCTTTATCGGATCGTCGGCACGGGCCGCGGAAAGAGACGCAAGGCCGAACAGTATAATGAAGGCTGATTTTATAAGGATCGGTGCGGCGACGGACCGAGCGCACGATGGCCATGGCGCGAACGTGCGCGCGAACGCCCACCTCAGCTTAAATGACAAAGCCGTCATAAGGCCGTCCCAGCCCGCGAAAAATACCGGTCCCGACAGCGTACGTTTGGGCGTTTAATGTTGCGTTAACCGTCGCGGTCAGTTGGCGGTTTGCTTGCCTTCAATCTTGGGCAACTGGTCCGGATTTTGCGTTTTCGGCTGGGGGGTTGCTCGGTTGGCGAGCTCGACGGTCAGGCGCTCGGCTGAATCCGGCGACATTTGTGCAAGAATTTCCGACATCTTCCGGGGATTGATCTGGGTCGAGACGTCCACGAGGATTTTCAGATCCAGGCGTTCGAAAATACGAGCGGCTTCCTTTGCCTTCATGTTTTCGTACATCGAGACGATGCCTTTGAAGCGCTGAGCTTCCATCTGGTCGCGCGTGCCCATCGCGGTGTTGATACGACCCTCAGTATCTTTGAGTTCGGTGAACTTTTCATCCAGCCGCTTTTCGGCCGCCTTGAGCAGACTTTCGCGCATTTCAAGCTCGCGATTGCGCGTTTCGAGTTCTTGCCGGCGCGATTGGAGACGCTCGAGAACTGCACGTTCGCCGGGCGAAGCGATGCGGCCAGGCTCAAGCGGGATCGCCGCGCCTGCGACTTCAAGCTTCGGCGGCTCGGGTGGTTTGTCGCTGACTTTCAACGCCGGGTCGCTCGGCTTTTCTTCGGCGCCCGTAGACCCGGTGATGTCGCCGCTCTTTAGTCCACCGTTTCTGGCGTCGAAGTTGAACATCTCCTGCGCCCAAGCTTGCTGTCGCCCGGCGGCGGCGGGTTTGCCCTGTTTGTCCGCAATAATGATCTTTGGATAGTCCGGCACGCTGTCTCGCGTGGTGACACGCATGGTGTCGCTATAACGCGCCTGCATCCGTTCAGCGAGAGTATAGCCGCCATCGAAAACCAGACCCGACACTTTCAGCGCGAGCAGGCTGATCGTGGCGAACAGCACGACCGGAATAAGCCTGAAATCGCGCGCCAGTCGGTTCATGCGGCGTGGCTGCTTACGCGCGAGCGCGTGCGATCTGCGAACGCCTGCGCGGCTGCTGCGACTGCCTGGGCATTTTGGACTGCGGGCGTCTCACCGGCCGGCCGTGAGACACCGGCAATGCGGACAAGGCGGGCGAGTAATTCGTTGCCCGCGTTAATATGAAGGTCGAGTTCGGCGGTGAGGACCTCGCTCCGATCCAAACGTTCGGTCAAAGCGTTGCCTCCCTCCTGCAACGTTGACTTCAGGCCAGCGATTGCGCGATCGGCGATTTCAGTGGCCGTAACCAGCTCGGAAATCGTCGCGCGCAGGGACTGCTCGTCGGATTTGAGCAGGCGAAGTTGCTTATTGAGCCGAACGCAATACAGGATCGTGAGCAAAAGCAGGATCGAGACCATTGTCTCGACCAGGAAGCCGTAATGGTAACTCACGGTACCTCCATTGGGGTGGTTGTCTCGTCGGCCTTTTCAAACATGGCAAATGTCGTTCGCGGTTTGCGCAGTGGTTTCGCAACTCGAACGGCGACACGGTCTCCAACACGACCCATGCGACCCTCGGTGAGGGTAATGTCTCCGCATCGAACCGTGACCATCGCATCAGGCTTGAGCTCGAGCATCAATGTGTCGCCGACATTCAAACTCATCATCCGGCGGAGCGGCAAACGCGCTTCATAAAGCACCGCATCGACACCAATTCGCGCTTGCCCTATTTCGGTTGCGAGATGGCCTTCCCAGATTGGATCGCGGCCGAATTTCTCGCCCATGAACATTTGCAGCAGAACAGCGCGAATTGGCTCGATCGTGGCGTAAGGCAGCAACAACTCGATATTGCCGCCGCGGTCCTCCATGTCGATGCGCAGACGCACCAAAATTGCGGCATTGGCCGGGCGTGAAATTGCGGCGAAACGAGGATTTGTTTCGAGCCGGTCGATGTTGAACTTGACGGGCGAGAGCGGCTTAAACGCAAGCTCTGCGTCCGCCAGAACAACCTCGATCATACGTTTGACCAAGTTGGTCTCGATTGTCGTATACGGACGGCCCTCGACCCTGATCGTGCTCTGTCCGCGCCGTCCCCCGAGCAATACGTCGATGATCGAATAGATCAGGCTCGAATTGACAGTCGCCAGCCCGAAGTTGTCCCATTCCTCGGCCTTGAAAACCGCGAGAATCGCCGGCAGTGGAATTGAATTGAGATAGTCGCCGAAACGAACGGATGTGATGCGGTCGAGCGAAACTTCGACGTTATCGGATGTAAAATTGCGCAAGCTTGTCGTCATCAACCGCACGAGGCGGTCGAAAACGATTTCCAACATCGGCAGACGTTCATAAGACACCATCGCCGAGTCGATAATGGCGCGGATGCCCGAGTTGTCGTTGAGCGAAACATCAGCAAGGCTAAAACCGAGGAGGCTGTCGATCTCTTCCTGATTGAGGATGCGTTCCGCGCCGCCTTTTGCCGATTGCAGGCCTCCGCTGTCGTCAACCATCGACGCCCATTGGGCGGCAGCTTCGTCAACACCCGCCGGCGAATTGGTTTCCCCGTTCGGTGGCGTTGCGCTCGAGTTGGATTCCAGCGCCAGGCCCCACTCTGCGGCGAGTGCATCTTGATCGATTTGGTCTTTTGTCGCCATTTTTAAGTCGCTGACCTGATTTCTATCAAATCGTCACTGAACGACGATTTCCTTAAATAGAACCGCCGTAATGCGGCTAGGAGCAACAGCGGCATTGACCCTGCGCGTCAATTCTTCCTTGAGCCGATAAAGTCCGGCCGACCCATCGAGGTCGGTCGGCCGCAGCTCGCGCAGATAGGTTTGGAAAGCATCCATAACTCTAGGCATCAGCGGTTGAATTTGCGGAACGAGTGTTGAGTCCGGAAGTTCGAGCACAATTTTCACTTTGAGATATTGGGTGCGGTCTCCACCGGCGCTCGACAAATTGACCAATACGTCGGGCATGTCGACGAAAGTCGCAGGCTTGGCGACGACTTGCGGCTCTTTTTCGTGCCCGCCTTTGAAGAAAAAATAAGCGCCGCCACCGCCGCCGACGAGCACCAATAATCCGGCGCCGCCGATGATCATCCATTTCAGCGACGGCAGCTTGAATTTCAAAAAACCGAATCTCGATTTTGGCGCCGCCTGTTCGCCTTCGCCCTCCGGCTTGTCGACGTCTTCTTCTTCGACGTCCGCCTGCTTCGCCTTGGCTGCCATGGATGACCCCACTTCGCGGCGTTGAGGCGAAACGGCCTGTGACGCCGTTTTTGGCCAAACATCGCGCTTGCGCGACCCGCGCGCCCCTTAAGTCGAAGGTAGGTCCGTATGGTTAACAGATACTTTCTCTGTCGCCGGGGGCAGGAATGTTTTGCCGGGTTTGTCCCCCGAACGGTGGTTTTTGCCGGACGTAATCGGGGCGGGCTTTATCTTAAATAATTGATTTTACTATTGTTTTTAAGTTGGCACGACCGCTGCAGTGATTCTGTTAGCCGCCGGCTTGGGAGAGCTTGCGGTGTCGCTGCGGAAAGGTCGGCCTCGGGAGGGTCGAACCTTGCCAAACTGCAAGGGGAGTTACCGATGCAGAATGCACTTCTGGTCGGACTATCACGGCAGGTCGCACTCGAGCGCGAGCTCGATGTGGTTGCCAATAACATCGCCAATATCAACACCGCCGGTTTCAAAACCGATGGCGCGGTGTTCGAAGAATTCATCAGCCCAACGGCGCGCGCCGACAATTTTTTAACCGCTGACCGGCGGGTAAGCTTCGTTCACGACCGCGCTACCTGGATCGATCTCAGTCAGGGGCCGCTCGAACGCACCGGCAATTCACTGGATGTGGCAATCGACGGCCGCGGATTTCTGGTGGTGCAGACACCGCGCGGCGAACGGTACACGCGCAATGGCGCGCTGCAAATCAACAACACCGGCCAGTTGGTGACGAGCGAAGGCTATCAGGTGCTTGGTGAATCCGGGCCGATTACCTTTCAGCCGAAGGATCGCGAAATCACTATCAGCGAGGACGGCACGATAAGCGTGCGCGAAGGCAACAATGCGGCGATCGATTCACAGCGCGGCCAGTTGCGTGTGGTGAGTTTTGATCAGCCTGGCCGGATGCAGAAAGAAGGCAGCAGCGCCTTCAGGGCGCCTGATGGCGTCTCGCCACAAAGCGATAAGACATCACGTGTTCTGCAAGGCACAGTCGAAAAATCGAATGTGCGATCGGTCATGGAAATGACGCGCATGATCGAAGTGACGCGCAGCTATACCCAAATTGCTGCGCTGCTGTCGCAGCAATCTGATTTGCAACGAACGGCGATCGAGAAGCTCGCCGATGTACCCAATTAAACGGTGGTAGCAGGAGAATAGTATATGAGAGCGCTTCACACCGCAGCGACAGGAATGATGGCCCAGGAACTTAATGTTCAGGTCATCTCCAACAACATCGCCAACATGCGGACCACCGGCTTCAAACGCCAGCGCGCGGAATTTCAGGATCTGCTGTACGAACAAGTCACGCGTGTCGGCACCCAAACGTCCTCGCAAGGCAACATCCTTCCCGCCGGCATCGAATTGGGTTCCGGCGTGAAAACAGTCGGTACACCACGGCTGATGAGCCAAGGCGAGTTGACGCAGACCAGCAAGGATTTTGATCTCGCGGTCCGCGGCGAAGGTTTCTTTAAAATTCTTCTGCCCGACGGGCGCACGGCCTACACCCGTGACGGGTCATTCGAGCTGGATGCTCAAGGCCGGCTGGTCACCTCTTCGGGAAATCTGGTGCAGCCCGGCATTACCATTCCGCAAAATGCCACCGCGGTCACTGTTAACACGCAGGGACAGGTGTTCGTGACAGTGCCCGGATCCAATACGCCTAGTCAGGTCGGCCAAATCGAGCTTTCGATATTCGTCAACAAGGCCGGCTTACAAAGCATGGGCGACAACCTTTATCTGGAAACGCCAGCTTCGGGCGCTCCCCAGAACGGCAATCCTACCACCGACGGTTTCGGCAACCTGCAGCAAGGTTATCTCGAGCAGGCGAACGTCGAGGCCGTAAGTGAGATATCCGATCTCATCGCCGCCCAACGCGCCTATGAGATGAACGGTAAGGTCATTACCGCAGCCGACCAAATGCTATCGACGACATCCAACCTGATGCGCTGAGGATTCGCCATGATCCGACTACTCGCTTCTGCATTCGTAACATTCGCGTTGGCGGCAGCCGCCAACGCGGAAGTGGCCGTCCAGACGACCCCAGAGCGACCTGTGCTCAAGTCGGACGCGATCATCACCGGCGACATCGTTCGCATCGGCGACCTGATCGAAAATACAGGTATCGTTGCAACCGTTCCGATTTTTCGCGCTCCGGATCTTGGCTTGACCGGCACAATTTCGGCCGACGCTGTGCTTGAAGCGGTTCGCAGCCACGCGCTCATTGGCATCGATACTGCGGGCATACGAGAGCTAACAGTGACGCGGGCGAGCCGCGCCATCCCCACCAAAGATGTTGAAGATGCAATTGCGCGAACACTGTCGACGCGATTCGATCTTGGGCCGCCGGAAGATATTGTGGTGAGTTTCCTGCCCGACATGCGAACGATTTATGTCGAGCCTTCCGCCAAAGGGCAGCCGCGAGTCACTAACATCGACTTCGACACGCGTAATGGACGCTTCGAAGCCACACTCGAATTTCAAATAGGGTCAGGCAGACGCACGGTGATCCGCCTGTCCGGACGCGCTACCGCAACCGTGCAAGTTGCAACCGTGACACGGACGATTGAACACGGCGGCGTGCTGAAGGAATCGGATGTACTGATGGAGCGACGGCCGCGCGCGGAGGTTGGCCGGGACGCTGTCACCAAGCGAGAGCAGGCAGCCGGGCTCGCGGCTCGCAACAGTCTGCAACCCGGACGCCCGATTCGTACCGGCGATCTCATGACGCCTGACTTGGTACAGCGGAACGAGTCAGTGACATTGATCTACCAGGTGCCTGGCATCGTGCTGACGCTCCGAGGCAAAGCAATCGACAGCGGCGCTGAAGGTGACGTGATCAACGTTGTCAACGAACAATCGAAGCGGACATTGCAGGGCACGATCGTCGGCCCTGGCCGCGTCGCCATAAACACCGCGGCGCCGCGTATTGCCGCAAATGTCAAACCAACGAATTCGCCGTGATCCGTTACGCAGGCCTACGTGCAAACTGAGAGTCCTATTCACCAACGACACGGTTCCCGTGTGCTACTTGTGAAAGAAAAGTCATGAACGTCGTATTGGTCATGCGTCACGCGGTTCTGGCCGCGCTCGCAAGTGCTCTTCTCAACGGCTGTGCCGCGATTGACCGGATAAAAACGATCGGTCAACAGCCGCCGTTAACGTCTGTCGATAACCCGACCACACGGCCCGGTTACAAGCCGGTGCAAATGCCCATGCCGGCTGCGCAGCCTGCGGCTTACAATCCGAATTCTCTGTGGCGGAACGGATCGCGGGCTTTTTTCAAGGATCAGCGCGCCCATCAAGTCGGTGACATCCTCACCGTGCAGGTCAACATCACCGACAAAGCCAATATAGCCAATGAAACCCAGCGAACTCGAACGCTGACAGAGGATTCCGGAATTACAAATTTCTTCGGTAAGCCAAAAGTGCCCATTATGAACACACCGGTGCCGACACGTATTTTCACGGCAGATTCCAGCACAGCCAGTGACGGCAAAGGCTCGGTCAACCGCTCAGAGGCCTTGCAGACCAATGTCGCTGCGGTGGTCACGCAACTTTTGCCAAACGGAAACTTGGTTGTGGAAGGCAAGCAAGAGATACGCGTCAACTTCGAAGTGCGTGAATTAATCGTGGCCGGAATAGTGCGTCCGGAGGATATACAAAGCGACAACACAATCGACTCGAGCAAGATCGCACAAGCACGCATCGCGTACGGGGGGCGTGGTCAAATTACCGACTTGCAGCAGACTCGGTACGGTGAGCAGTTGTTTGATGTGCTTCTTCCGTTCTAGTTTCCGCGTAGCTTATCGGGCTCCCGCGCCGTTTCGCATCGCGCGAGCGTAGACGGCGTCAATGACGCGGCCTCCGGCTGCTCCCCGGCCGGAGGCCGCGTGAGTTTTGGAAAACAAAAAATGCCCGGCATTGAGCCGGGCATTCTTACGCAACGACGATAGTTTCATTCTCAATCATCGCGGTAGACGCGTTCACGGCGTTCGTGCCGCTCCTGCGCTTCCACAGACAATGTCGCAATTGGTCTTGCTTCTAACCGGCGCAACGAAATTGGCTCACCCGTCTCTTCGCAATAGCCATAGGTGCCGTCGTCAATCCGGGTCAGCGCCTCGTCAATCTTTGCGATCAATTTGCGTTGGCGATCGCGTGCACGCAGTTCGATGGCGCGGTCCGTTTCGGAGGAGGCGCGATCGGCAAGGTCGGGATGGTTCTGATTTTCTTCCTGGAGGTGCTGCAAAGTCTCCTTGGCTTCCTTGAGGATATCCTCCCGCCAGGTGAGCAGTTTCACGCGAAAATACTCGCGTTGGCGCTCGTTCATAAACGGCTCTTTGTCAGACGGCCGGTAGTTTTTAGTTTTGGCCAACATTTCCCACCTACTCCCTGCTTCTTTTGTTCTTGGGCGCGCCGCGTCGCCCGGTTGCGCGGCTGGCTTATATACGTCCACCCCCCGGCGGACAACATCGGAGTACGGACCCTCACTTGGCCCGATATTCATGACAATTCAATGACTTATGGCGAATGGCGGAACTCGGCCCGCCGCGGGCGATTTAGCGGACCCCGGCCTTGGCCAGCTCCACTGCGACGCGCAGGTCGATTTCACCGAGCACCCCATCAAGCCCCGTATCGCCCGATGTGTCGGTTAGCCCGTCGGCGGCCACTTTGAGCCGCGCGACCGTGGATTGGTCGAGACTCCCGTCAATCAGCCCAAGCTTGAGGGCATCGAGCACATCGAGCGCGTTACGGCCTTTGGCGACCGCGCGTTTCTTACGTTCGGACGGATCCTCCACCCCTTGGAGGGCGATAAGAGCGTCTATGGTCGATATTGTGCGTAGAGAGCCGGCGGACGTGGCATTTCGGGGCGTCTCCTGGTCACTGACCGTGAATGAGCCTCCCGCCGTGCGGCGCGCAGCCGCCGGCGACGCCGCTAGTGCAGTTCCATTCGGTCCGTAGATGCGCATCGCGATTTGTCCCCACCGAAATCGGATCGGTCCCCGAATACCTTGAAGCCTGAGCCGGTATGGTTAATCCCCGGTAAATGGGCCGGCAAAATTTACCGCCTGTGCGCATTCGTGCCTCATGCGCGGGTCGGCCCAATCCTGCGGCAATCGGAAAATCGATGCATTACCAACCGTTTGGACGATACCGCGGCATTGGCACGGTGCTCGCATACAGAATGCTGTCAACCGTCACATTGGGGAGCAGTGATGACGAGGACTTTGCAGGCCGCGTACCTTGCGGTGATTTTGGTCTTGTTTGTCCCGGTTAGCGCCGGGGCGACCTCGCGCATCAAAGACCTCACGACTGTTGAGGGCGTGCGGCAAAACCAGCTGATTGGCTACGGCTTAGTGGTCGGACTCAACGGCACCGGCGACACTCTCAACAACATTCCCTTCACGAAGCAGTCGCTCACCGCAATGTTGGAGCGGCTCGGCGTCAATATTCGCGGGCAAACAATTCGCACCGGAAATGTCGCCGCGGTGATGGTGACCGGCAACCTGCCGCCTTTCGGTACGCAAGGCACGCGCATGGACGTTACGGTTTCGGCCATGGGCGACGCCAAGAGCCTGCAAGGCGGAACTCTCTTGGTAACGCCACTGCTCGGCGCGGATGGGAACGTTTATGCTGTCGCCCAGGGATCATTGGCGATCAGCGGGTTCCAGGCCGAAGGCGAAGCCGCCAAGATTACGCGCGGCGTACCCACGGTCGGCCGTATCGCGAACGGGGCGCTGATTGAACGCGAGATAGAGTTTGCCTTGAACCGCGTCGGCCAATTGCGCATGGCGCTACGCAATCCCGATTTTACGACCGCCAAACGAATCGCAGCCGCCATCAATGACTACATCGGATCGCCGACGGCCGAGCCGATCGATCAGTCCACCATCGTGATTACGTTGCCGACCAAGTCGACATCAAACATCGTCAGCTTCCTCACCGAGATTGAACAACTTCAAATCGAGCCAGATCTGCCGGCGCGTATCGTCATCGACGAGCGCTCGGGCGTCGTAGTGATCGGGCGCGATGTTCGCGTCTCGATGGTTGCCGTCGCGCAAGGGAATTTGACCGTGACTGTTTCGGAAACGCCCGAGGTCAGTCAGCCGGCGCCGTTCGCTCGTCGCGGGCGAACAACGGTGGTGCCGCGCACCAGCATAGGCGTCCAGGAGGATGGCAAGAAAATGTTTTTGGTCAAGGAAGGCATCTCCTTGCAGCAGGTTGTCGATGGCCTCAACGCCATGGGTATTGGGCCACGCGATCTGATTACCATCCTTCAAGCGATCAAGGCCGCAGGTGCAATTCAAGCCGACATCGAGGTGATGTGATGGCAACAACCGGATTCGCGCTTCCTACCCCGGGCTTAAAACCAATCGACTTGCTTGCGAACGGCGCCATTCAGGGAAAACTTGCTCCGGCGAAACAGTCCAAAGCTCGCGCCGCCGCCCAGGATTTCGAAGCCGTATTTATCAATTCGATGTTTCAGAACATGTTCACCGGGATCGGCGGAGAAGGCCCATTTGGCGGTGGTGGTGCCGTCGGCGTTTGGCGTTCAATGCTCACCGATGAATACGCCAAATCGTTCGCCAAATCGGGCGGCGTAGGAATTGCTGACCAGGTCTATCGCACGCTCATTGCGCAGCAGGAGACAAGGCGATGACCCCGCAAGACGCCAGAGCACTGATTGGTAATGCCAGCCAGGCCGAAAAGGCGGTTGCCGATCTTGAAAAGATAATGGACCAACTCGAGCATGCCGTCACCGAAGAAACCGCACGCGTGCGCGCTGGCCGGCTCCGTAACGCGTTGGAGCTGGGAGAGACAAAAATCGAATTCGCCCGTCTGTATGCCGTGGAGAGCGCGCGCGTGAGGGCGGCGAAAGACGCTATCGCACGATTATCGCCTGGAGCTCTCGACCGCCTCCGCCGGCGTCACGATTCTTTCCAAAGCCTGCTGCGCACCAACCTAACCGTTTTGGCCACCGCGCATGCCGTGTCGGAGGGAATCATCCGCGGTGTGTCTGGCGAACTTGCGCGCAAACAAGCACCCTCAACCTACGGCGCCTCCGGCCGCGCACAAGTACCGAGTTCAAAGGCTAGCCCGCCGCTGGCCGTCAGCCGAACGCTCTAACCATTTTTCCAAATTTTTGTTGAACGCCCTATTCGTGGCGGCATCCGGCGTTCGAGCTTACGCCGTCACCGATATCTTCAAACCTGTTACGGTATCGATCTCGGATCCATCGGGCATCGTCAGAATATTATTTTTGGTATCGAGATAGGCACCATTCGCCATCTGAACGATCGATGATGTATCGACGACCTTCAATCCCGTCGTCGTATCGATTTGCGTCCCGTCCGACCTCGTCAGAATGTTATTGTTGGTATCGAGCGTCGATCCGTCCGCGAAAAAAATTGTTGGGTCAAGCACGTTTGTCGGCTGAATCATTTGCTGCGTCGCTGACAGCGAATTTATCGAGTCCTGTAGCTGCTTTTGTTGTGCTTGCTGGGCATTCTGAGAGGCTATCTGCGCGACCAGACTGGACGTGTTCGTGACGCTGTTTTGCGAAATCAATGCAAATTGATTTGCGGTGTTCCCGCTAGAACTAAGGAACGAACTGACGCTGCCGTTGCCGCCGGAATTTTGCAGCATGCCTATCAGGCCGCCGGCACTGCTCTGATTTTGGATCGAGCTCAGCGCATCGTTGAGCCAACTCGAAGCGGAGTCCGCACCTAAAAATATACTGGCCTGGGTGATTGGGGATGCGCTGATGATTGACATACTGGCAAACGCAATTTGAATTGCGAAAGACTAGATCAAAAATATTAAGAAAGTCTGATTGTTAGCAATTTGCTAACCAAATTTTCCCGCGCAATCGGACCTGCATTTATTGGCCTTTCTGCTTGGTCGGACACCGAGAGAGGCGCCTGGAAAGACGATAACTCGTTAACCATGAACTTTTACGGGCCGTTGGTGGGGACTATGCGATGAATTTCCCGATCCACTGGATCACACGTGTGTAACTGCCAGTACGGCAAATAGACCAGAAAGGTACGTAAGATGTCTGACATCGTTCTATCCGCAGGCGTGCGGTCGAACCTGCTGCAGTTGCAGCAGACTTCTGACCTGATCACGCAAACGCAGACCCGGCTGGCGACGGGAAAGCGGGTCAATTCGGCCCTCGACAACGCAATCAACTTCTTCACCGCTCAGGGCCTCGACAATCGCGCCAACGATCTGAACGGGTTGCTGGACTCTATGTCCAACGCCATCAACACGATTCAGGCCGCCAACAACGGCATCACTGCCATCACCAAGCTTGTGCAGTCTGCACAGGCGCTGACCAGCCAGGCCAACCAGACCACTGACACGACGGTCCGGGCGACCTTGAGCTCGCAGTTCGACGCGCTGATTACGCAGATTGGCCAGCTCGCTGGCGATGCTGGCTTCAACGGCGTCAACCTACTCGGCGGCGATACCTTGACCGTCACGCTCGACGAAACGGGGAACTCGACCACCAGCGTTGCCGGCGTCGACTACACTGATGCGACCGCGGCACCGTTGAGTATTGCCACGGCAGCCAACAGCTGGGCCGGCTCTGCTGACATTCAGGCAGCGACCGACAACTTGACCGCCGCGCTTACTTCGCTGCGTTCAGAGTCTCAGACCCTCAGCGCGAACTTGTCGACTGTGCAGATCCGCCAGGATTTCACCAAGGCGACAATTAACACGCTGCAGACCGGTTCGTCCGACCTCACGCTCGCCGATTCGAACGAGGAAGGCGCGAACCTGCTCGCCCTGCAGACCCGTCAGCAGCTGTCGACCACAGCTCTGTCGTTGGCTTCGCAGGCTGACCAGAACGTGCTGCGCCTCTTCCAATAAGCAGCTTCAAACACGAATAAAACGGCGGCCTTTTGGGCCGCCGTTTTTTTGTGTGCCGCACATTCGTGGTTAATGAATACTTAATTTTTTCTTTTAACCGTCTGTCAACCCTAACGTTTCATTATCATCGCTAAGCGATTTGGCCCTATGCAGGCAAGGAGTTTGCCATGAGTGAAATTGTACTCTCCCCCGGCGTTCGTTCGAACCTTCTGCAATTACAGCAGACGTCGGATCTGATCACCCAGACGCAGACTCAACTCGCCACCGGCAAGCGCGTCAACTCAGCGCTTGACAACCCGATCAACTTTTTCACCGCCCAGGGCCTGTCTGTGCGAGCCAACGACCTCAACGCCCTGCTCGACTCGATGTCTAACGGCATCAACACCATTCAAGCCGCCAATAACGGCATTACGGCAATAACCAAACTTGTGCAGTCCGCACAGGCCTTGGTGAGCCAGGCGCAACAGACGGCCGATCCGACTGTCCGCGCTACGCTGGCAAGCCAGTTTGACACGCTGCTACCGCAGATCGACCAGCTCGCTGGCGACGCCGGCTTCAACGGCATCAATCTGCTCGGCGGCAACGATCTAACGATCACAATGAATGAAGACGGCACATCAAATGTTGTCGTCACTTCGTTCAATGACACCACCGCTGGCGATCTGGCAATTAACGCTTCGCAGAACAGTTGGGCAGGCAATGCTGATATCACCGCCGCCGGCGACAATCTGAAGACCGCACTGACGACACTGCGGGCGCAGGCTCAGTCGCTAAGTTCCAATTTGGCGACGGTGCAAATTCGACAAGACTTCACCAAGGCGATGATCAACACGCTCAACGCCGGCTCGGACAGCCTCACACTCGCTGACAGCAACGAAGAGGGCGCGAACTTGCTCGCCTTGCAGACACGTCAGCAGCTGTCGACAACGGCCCTGTCGTTGGCCTCGCAAGCCGATCAAAACGTGCTGCGCCTCTTCCAATAGTCGCCTTCGAGTAGCCCGCGGGCGCGGCGCCAAAGGTGGCCGCGTCAAATTCATAAGACAAAAGGCGACGGCCGCAAGGAGCGGCAGCAAATGGGTCTCAAAGTCGAGCTGAAGGCCGGAGAACGCTTCATCCTCGGCGATTGTCTGGTCACCAATGGCAGCCAGCGCACTCGTTTACTCATCGAGGGGGACGCGCCAATCTTGCGCGAAAAAGACATCATGACGGCGGCGCAGGCCAACACCCCCGCCAAGCGGATCTACCTCGCAGTACAATTGATGTATACCTCCCGCGACCCCCGCATTCATCACGAGACCTACTTCGTACTGATGCGCGACCTGGTGCAAGCCGCACCGAGTGCATGGCCTCATATTGTAGCCGTGAGCAATCACATCTTGGCCGGTGAACTTTACAAGGCGCTCAAGAGCGCCAAAGCCCTTATTGCCTACGAAAAGGAGCTGATCGATCATGCAACACGCGGCACAAACATACGACGCGGTCGCCAAACAGACCGCAAGACCGCGTGAGCTAGAAGCTGATTTGCTTCTAAACGCTGCCGCACGTCTGCAAGCTATCCGCGACGGCTGGGACGCCAAGTGGGCCGAGCTGGATGCAGCGCTTGTCTATAACCGCAGGCTTTGGTCAATATTTGTGACCTCGGCAACCAGTCCCGAAAACCCGCTGCCGCCTGGTGTTCGGCAAAACGTCGCCAACCTTGGCCTTTTCGTTTTCAATCACACGTTGGCGATCATGGCCAATCCGCGGCCTGAAAGCCTCGGTTCGCTGATCACCATCAATCGCGAGTTGGCCGCCGGGCTGCTCGGCCGCGCCTAAGCGGCATCGCATTAAATATTAAACTCAAAAGACCGCGGCCTGGCCGCGGTCTTTTCAATTTATTGGCTTTACCCCCGGGGCGTGACGTACCGGCGCCTAAGGCTTGAGATAGTTTACCAGGCTGGTCTGGAACAGCATCGAAGTAACCTGCAACGAAGCCTGCATGCGCGTTTGCAGGGTCAACAGCTGGGCGCCGACATCTTCATTCGATACGCCATCGATTTGCTGCAGAAAATCATTGAGCGTAGAGCTGGTCTGCTGGTGACGGGTCTTGGCTGCAGTTAACGAAGTCTGTGCGCTGGCGAGATCGGTTTCGATATCCGCGATGCTCTGGGTGCCGGTCGAACCTAGATTGACCGTCAGGCGCTGGTCGAGGGCGCTGCTCAAACCAACGCCATTCGGATTCGTCGGCGTAATCGATACAGCCGCCAGCGTGGCGACGTTCTGTACCAGGTTGCGAATCGCATCTTCATTGGCGCGCGCGCCATACGATACAGAAAGCGACTGGTCGATACGCGCGGTCGCGGTCGATCGAGCAGGGTCAGTGCCGGTCTCGCCTGTGTACCAAATCACGGTGTTGGCCGTTGTGCCGGAAGTCATACTTGTTGCGGCATAGAAGGGTGGCGAACCAGCCACTCGCTGGGGCGGATTATTGGCATCAGCATTGAAAAAATCATTCGAAGCGGCAACGGCAGACGCGGCAGTCAGCGCGGTGCCTCCGAGTTTGCCCAATGCTGTGGTGAGGGCCGCCTGGAAATTGGTCGCTGTATCGTTCGGCGTTGCGCCAACAGTGAATTGGTTCGTGCCCGGAGGCGAATTTGCCGTGGCCGTCAAGGTCAGGTTCTCACTCGTACCGTCAGGCAAATTGAGGCGCAACGTGACTGTTTCGCCGGGGTTAGGAACGGCTGAGAAATCGATTCCCATCGACGCCGGCGAGCCACTGGGAGCCGACACGGCGGCGCCGGTAGCATTCGTGGTGATAGATGCAAGCTTGAACCCAAACGGAGAAGTCGAATCCTCCGTCAGCGACACCGAGGTCGGACTCGGCGCACCGATAACCAGCCGCCCGAGACCGTCAGCGCCAAGGTCCGCCTGGTTGCGTTCGGCAATCAGCTGTTTAAGGCCAGCGCGAGCGCCATCGCCATTGAGAATATTATCGAGCGTTTCTACGGCCGGCTGATCGGTGGCGCGGCCAGAAAAAAGGTATCGATTACCAGCTTGGCTATTCAGCAAACCAAGCACTTCGTCGAGCGATGACAGCGCGGTTTGCTGCGCTACACCCGCTCCACTGCCGTTGCTGACACCGTTAGCTTGCACCATCGCCGCCTTCACCGTGCTGGTGATGTCGGTCATGTTGCTCAGCGCAGTGTTCATCAGATTTATGCGCGTCATGACATTGTCGATCGTGTCGTCATACCCGCCGATCTGCGACAGTTGCGCATTCAGGCTTACGGTGACACCGCGGTCGAGCCCGAGCCCGGCATAAGTCGCTGATTTTTGGCCCGTACTAAGCTGACGCTGCAAATCGTCAAACTGCGCACGCATTTGCGTCAGTTGCTGGATGGCAAGCTGCGATTGCACTCCGATTGATGAGACGCTCATACCGTCCTCACATCTGGATCAGGGCGTCGAACATGTCCTTCACCGCCGACAACACGCGTGCGTTGGCGGAGTATGAATTCTGCAACGTGAGCAGGTTTGCCATCTCCTGGTCGACATTAACGCCCGACGTGTCATTGAAACGCTGCTGTAGTGAATTCAGCACGACATCTTGACCTTGCTTGAGATTGTTGGCCGAAGTTGCGGCTTCGCCCTGTTGGCTGATGACCTGACGCAGATAGGTGGTGAGCGATCCAGTAAACGGTGCGGTAACGGTGCCGATCCCCGTATTTGGCGAGAACGTCAGCGTCGCGTTGGTGAGCTGCTGTAATAGGAAATCAGGCCGCGTACTGTCACCGGCGGCAGTGCCTGTCTGGTAGGCGACGAGAGTAGAAGGATCGGCAGCAACCCCGGGATTCACGGAAATGCGCCCGGCCAAGCCAAGGCTTTCGAGACCGTTCGAAGTGATCGCCCCCGTATAGGGGGACGACCCGTCGGTAAACAGTGGGAATTCCGCACTACCGCCAGCGAGGGTAGTAGCGGTCACGATGGCCGAAACCGAATTCACGCCCGTGTTGCCGGAGCCGTCATCCAGGACTTCGAGAGTGGTCCCCGCGGGATTCGAAGCGACCATCCCCGTGCCAGTGAATGCGGTGTTGATCTGCGAGATTACCGAACCCATGCCGCCGGAAAAATCGATGCCGAATACAGTGTCGTTCGAGGTCGAAGTCGCCGTATTTGAAAGTGGCAGAGCCGCGGGGTCATCGACGCGCACCAAGGTGATGGTATGCGGTGTATTTGTCAGCGTGTCCGTATAATTGACACTAATTGAATTGCCGGCCGACAGGCTGCCGATGTCAACGTCGAAACCATTTTGCGGGAGCGCAGATAGCGGGGTGCCTGCGATTGTCTTGTCCGAAACCGCGGATGCCAGACCGGCTGCGAGGCCGTCGAGTTGATTTTGCGCCTGCACGAGATCTTGATCGCGCATCTGCAAGTAGGCCGCGATAGATCCCGAACGGATTGCATGATCTTGAATCAGGTCGACCGGAGCGCCATCCGGCGGAATAAGCGTTATCGTGCCAACTCCACGCTTCGTGGGGTCGGCGCTCCACTGAGATGCCGGCGTGATTGTACCGACTGCATCAAAGGTCAGCTTTGCCGCTTGCGAACCGACGAGCTGTGTCCCCGAACTTGTAAAGATGTTTACCTGACTGCGATCGCCCTGTACGACGTTGATATCCATCAGCTTCGACAGCTGATCGATATATGCGTCGCGTTGATCCATCAAAGTTGCAGTGGCGCTGTCGCCTGGAGTGGAGGCAGCTATCTGCTGATTGAGCGCCGCGATTTGGCTCATCGCTCCGTTGGCCTGATTGACCGCGTCGGCAATCCCAAGTTCCGCATTGGCGCGCAAGCTCTGAACGCTGTTGCTCAACTGATTGAGCTGCTGCGTCAATAATTGCGCACTGCTGATAACCGCACTGCGCGCACTTGGATCGTCTGGACTGGTCGATAGCGATTGAACGGCCGTCGTAAAATTGTTGTACACCGACTCCAGCGCGGTACTCGATCCCGGCTGGCCATAAATGTCCTGCAATTGCGAGTACATATCGGCACGGGTATCGGCATAGGAAGCGCCGGCATTTTCCACACGCAACTGCCGCTGTACGTAAAGATCAATTTCACGCTGGATATCGCTAACCCGGACGCCAACGCTCGTATTCCCACCCGTCGCAATTTGATTCACGACCTTGCGGGTGTAGCCGGGTGTGTCGGCGTTGGCGACGTTTGCCGCGACCATCGCAATATTGGCCTGCGTGACCTGCAGACCCGAGAGGGCGGAATTGAGCGCTTGTGTCAGACTCATATCCCGGCCTCGATCACTCTGCGATTATTTCCGACGCTCACGTAAGGTTATCGAATGACGTTCAGCAGATCTTGCGACATCTGATTTGCCGTCGTGATCACCTTAGTGTTTGCGGAATAGGCCTGCTGCGTAACGATGAGCTTGGTGAATTCAGTCGCGATGTCCGTATTCGAGGCCTCCAGCGATTGGCCGACGATTTTGCCGGATGAACCTGCGAGCGCCGGTCCTGAAGCGTCCGTCAATTGATAGGCGCCCCCGTCGAGGCTTTTTAGATTATCCGGGCTATTGAAGTGGACCAGCGGGACTTGAGCCAACGCAACATTTTGTCCGTTAGAGAACGTCCCGATGATATCTCCCGCGTCGCTGACCGCAATTGAGTTGAGCTGACCGGCAGCGTAACCGTTCTGTTGCAAGTTGTTGACTGTCGCCGCGCCGCTTGTATTGGCGAATTGTGTGATCCCGCCGGTGGGACTTTTTATCGTTATATTGCCCAGCGAAGTCCCGTTGATCGTGACGCCAGTGAGCGGGATCGTCGTGACGGGTGGATTTAACTGACCGGTCGTGCCGTCAAACGTAAAGTTGATGCCCGCATTTTGCCACGCAACCGTAGCGCCCGTTGCAGTCGAGTCTGTTTGGTAGAATAGTTGCCATGAATCCGTGCCGCCAGCGGCGACACTGTCCGTCTTCGCCCACCTCAACTGAAGATTGGCGGGCGTGCCAATTGGGTCGTAGACGGTTACCGAGCCGGCATCGATCGACTCGTTCACAAACGTGGAAACGTCAGTGCCGATGACCGTTCCCGTTCCGGCAACTGTGGGATCGGCGCCGGCCGTGAAATCTGCAGGATTGAGCAACTCGGAATTTGGCGTTGCTGGATTAAACGCGTTTGTAGCTGGATTTGACGGAAGATTGATCCCGTAGTTTATCTGGTTCGTCGCGCTAGCCGGCAGAAAGTTGCCCTGGAATTGCAAAGGAGCTGCAACGCTTCCGGCCGCGTTGCCGGTGGTGGGATCGATCGGAATGCCTTCGAGATAGTAGCCGGCGCCATTTACGAGATAGCCATTGGCATCCTGCTTGAAATCGCCGCGACGTGTATAGCTATCAATGCCGCCAAAAAGCGGCTGATTGCCGGTGAAACCAGTCGGAGCTTGTACGACAAAATAACCGTTGCCATTGATGGCGATATCCGTGGTGGAATTTGTGCTTTGGATCGTTCCTTGTACCGTGTTCGTGGAAACTGAGCTTGCGATCACACCACCGGCAATTTGGTGCGAAGGAACTGAATCTCCCGGAATAAGATCGGAAAATTTCGTGTCGATGCCTTTGTAGGCAGTCGTCTGAGAGTTCGCGATGTTGCCGGATATGTTTTGCATGGCGAAGGATTGTGCCTGCAAACCACTCACTGCAGTTGTTAGAGCGTCGAACAAACCCATGACTTCATCTCCGCAAACGAGACACACGTCGCCCCACCGGGGCTCTGAAAGCGAATTCTTGGATAGTCCGTGGCAATAGCCGTGCCACATAATTTATTTAATAATATCAAATAGTTACTGCGTACGACGGTGAGGGCGAACCGCGGCAAAGCGGTTCTTTCTTCCGCCGAGCGGCAGATTTTGCCGGGCTAAATTCCGGTCAGTCAGCAAAGAATATTTGGAAAAAACCGGTTCTGCCTCAGCGAGCTCAAGATGCGCCGCTGGACTCCGGCGTGAATTTCAATGCCACGCCATTCATGCAGTACCGCAAGCCGGTCGGCTTTGGTCCGTCGTCGAACACATGGCCGAGATGACCGAGGCAACGGGCGCAATGCACTTCCGTGCGCGCCATGAAAAATGATCGATCCGTTTTTGTCTCAACCGCATTGGCCAGTGGTTGATAGAAGCTAGGCCAACCTGTACCGCTTTCGAACTTGGTATCGGACGAAAACAACGACAAATCGCAGCCGGCGCAGGCGAAGGTGCCTTTGCGCTTTTCTTTGTTAAGCGGGCTGCTTCCGGCGCGTTCCGTACCGTGTTGCCGCAGTATCGTGTATTGCTCCGCGGTAAGGCGCTTGCGCCAATCCGCATCGGACAGGTTGCGATAGTCAACGGTGCCTTTGGCGGTCATTGTTTCTGCCTCGCCAAATTTAGCCATGAGAGCGAGCGCCGAAACCCCGATGCCCGCCGTCAATAAAGCGCGTCGGCTTGTCATCTAACCATCTCCCGCTCGCGATTTCTGTAACTTCGAGATACAGGTTTTAGGCGTAAACGCCATTCAACTTCTCATCACCAATCTATCACGTTGATGCGAGGCAGCCTCGGCGAAGGTGCCGCGTCTGCAGAAAATCCAGATAAATGACGCTGAATCGCTAGGCGACAGCCAGCCGCCCGATGCGAGGATGGCTTTGTTTCTCCGCGGCACACCATAAACGAGCGTCCGGCCGAAGTGGATATGAACCGTGCCACTCCTCGAGTTTCTCTCGATAAAGCGATACGTAAGCTTCGTCGGAAAGCGTCTCGATGTTTTCGAGATCGAGGCCCAGGCCAATCTCGTGATAAACGTCTAGATTATGCAAATCCGGTATCGGCAAATTTCCGCGCCGGAAATCGCTCCACATCTGCCGATACAAATCCTCGAGATCGCGGACAAGCCGGGACGTGTTGAAGAGTAGTCCGTTATCTCGGCCCGCAATCAGCTTCGCATTTGTTGCGGCCAACTTCTCTCGGTCGTGCGCGAGTTCGATTGCTTTCGCCACATATGCATCCGGTGTCGGGCAGCAAAGCTCGCTGACGCCAGCCGCTTGAACCACGGAGGAGCACACCCGGGCCGCGAATGTCCGGCCCGGGAACGTCACAATCGGCACGCCCATCCAGAGCGAGTCCGCAGCGGTGGTGTGAGCGCCATAAGGGCTGCTGTCGAGAAACAGATCCGCAAGCGGATAGCGCGCGAGATGCTCTGGGTTGGGCAGCTTCTGCGCGAATACAACACGATTTGGATCGATCCCGGATGCCGCGGCGGCTTGGCGGAGCCGTTCATTCGTCTCGTCCGTGGCGCTCAGCAACCAAAGGACGCTATCAGGCACGCTGCCGAGTATCATCATCCAGCGTCGGAACGTACGTGGTGTCGTCTTTTGCGAACCGTTCAACGAACAGAAAACGAATGCGTTTTCTGGGAGTCCGGCATCTGCGCGTGAAGGGCGCTGCGCAGCAACTACCCGCTTGCGGTCGTTTGGTTGGTAGCACGCAAGGCGTAACACCTTCTCCGAAAAGTAAATCTCGTGCTCGGGCGGAATAATGTTGGGGTCGGCAATAATATAGTGGTGATACGGCGTTCCCAACGTGCCAGGGAACCCAAACCAGTTCACTGCGATGGGCGCCGGCCTTCGCGCGAATACTTTTGTGCGCGCATCTTTTGTGTAGCCATTGAGATCGACCAGAATATCTATTCCATCGGCCGCGATCTTCGCGGCGGCCTGATCGTCATCGAGGCTATTGATGTCGACCCAATGGTCGGCGGCCTTCATGACCCGTTGCTGCGTACCATCGGTGCGATTGATCCCACAATAATATGCAAATACCTCGACGTTCTCGCGACTATGCTGTTCGATCACATCCGTCATGGCGAAGCCGACAGCATGCTCGCGTAAGTCGGACGAAACGTAGCCGATGCGCAACCTTTCCGGATCGCGGCGGCTTGCCGGGGAATGCTGCATGGCCTTCGGCATACCGATTGTATTTTTTGCGTAATGATAGGCCTTAGCCAGCTGAAACATTGGATCGTCGGTTAGGCACTGGAGCGAGAGCGATGATATGCCGTCCAAAAGGTCCCTCCGGCTGACGCGATCCCATTCGGCAATTACCGGCCATTTGCATTGGCGCTGGCGCAGTGAAATCCAATGCTGCAAGACCTTGGTCTGGCGCGGATTGATATCAAGACTCTGCTTAAGGGCATCCTCGGCTGGAGCGTCGTTGTTTGCGCTCTCCAACACGCGCGCGATCTGTTCCAGCGCGCTGACTTTATGCGCTACGGAATCGCCATTGATAGCAGAGAGATCCTGGACAAGTTTGAGCCATTGTGTGACGGCCGCGCCGGCCTGCCCGCTGTCCTCAAACACACGACCAAGATTGATATAGCAAGGATGAAAATCCGGCTTAATGCGAATGCATTCTTGAAAAGCGTTTATCGCCCCTGCCCGATCGCCAATAGCTGCGAGGGCGACGCCGAAATTGAAGTAGGCCGCGTGCAACAAACCGTCAGTTGAATTGTGGGCGATCCAGGTCTTGTACAGATCGGCGGCGAATTGCTTTTGACCAAGGGAGTCAAGCTGTGTCGCGACACTAATGAGGTCTGCGATCGAAAGTTGATGTCCTATCGCCCGACTGACCGAATTGTTGAACAGATCGGTTGCGGCTTTTGCGTCGACTGGCTCGGATAGCATGATGACGTCCCATAAGCGTTGAAGGTGCTAACCCGATGCGTTACCCATCGCCGCATCAGGAAGCGCATTACGCGACGCGTTACAGTACGCCTTACGTCTTCGACATCCGATGCCGGGGCCAGCACATGGGTCCCGGCAGTAATTCGGACCTACGCGTTACCCGACCAGGGTTACCAAGGCATCCAACTGAGCGATCGACATAGCCTCGATCTGCGCCGGTGTGAATGCATTACCCTGCGTCGTCGTCAAGGAGCTAATTTCAGTTGTCGTCAGACCAGCGATCGCAGCGATACTAAGCGCAGGTATCGCAGTCGTGCTGGTCAGCGCATCGAAATTAGCCGTCGTCATGGCGTTGATTTGGTCGCTCGTCAACGCCCCGGCCTGAGCCGCGGTCAACGCAGCCATTTCGGTTGTCGTCAACTTGTTGATCTGCGACGTCGACATTGCGCCGAAGTCTGCGGCACTAAATATGTGGACTTGCGCCACGGTCAGGTTGCCAAGCGCGGTCGTCGTCAGGCCGGCCACCTGAGTCGACGTCAACTTGGATGTGACCAGTGCGTCCAGATTGGTGGTCGACAGGTTATTGAGTTGCGTTGAAGTCAAGCCGCCCACTTGTGTGGTCGACAGCGCCGCAATCTGCGTGGTGGTCAGGTTGTTGAGCACCGTCGTGGTGAGCGTGCCGACCTGCGTTGCGGTCAGCGCATTGGCCTGCGTCGTCGACAGGTTCTGCAGCTCGGTGGTGGTCAACTGGCTAATTTGCGACGAGTTTAGGGCCGCAACTTCGCTCGCCGTCAGATTAGAGACTTGGGTCGCCGTCAGGGCACCGAAGGCTGTCGTATTGAGGCCCGCCACCTGCGTGGTGGTCAGGTTGGCGACGCTGAGTGAATCCAGGTTGGTGGTCGAGATGCCGTTGAGCTGGGTCGTGGTCAGGCCATGGACCTGGGTGCTCGAGAGCGCCGCGATCTGGGTGGTGGTCAGGTTGTTGAGCACCGTCGTGGTGAGTGTGCCGACCTGCGTTGAGGTCAGCGCATTGGCCTGCGTCGTCGACAGGTTATGCAGTTCGGTGGTGGTCAACTGGCCGATCTGCGCGGAGCTCAGCCGGGCGATCTCAGCTGCCGTCAGGTTGGAGATCTGGGTGGCGGTGAGCGCACCGAAGGCCGTCGTATTGAGGCCGGCCACCTGCGTGGTGGTCAGGTTGGCGACGCTGAGCGAATCCAGGTTGGTGGTCGAGATGCCGTTGAGCTGGGTCGTGGTGAGACCCTGAACCTGCGCCGCCGACAGAGCCGCGATCTGCGTGGTGGTCAGGTTATTGAGCACCGTCGTGGTGAGCGTGCCGACCTGCGTTGCGGTCAGCGCATTGGCCTGCGTCGTCGACAGGTTATGCAGCTCGGTGGTGGTCAACTGACCGATCTGCGCGGAGCTCAGCCGGGCGATCTCGGCTGCGGTGAGGTTGGAGATCTGCGTCGCCGTCAGGGCGCCGAAGGCTGTCGTATTGAGGCCCGCCACCTGCGTGGTGGTGAGCTTGGCCACGCTGAGCGAATCCAGGTTGGTGGTCGAGATGCCGTTGAGCTGGGTGGTGGTGAGACCCTGAACCTGCGTTGTCGACAGCGCACCGATCTGCGTGGTGGTCAGGTTGTTGAGCACCGTTGTGGTGAGCGTACCGACCTGCGTTGCGGTCAGCGCATTGGCCTGCGTCGTCGACAGGTTCTGCAACTCGGTGGTGGTCAACTGGCCGATCTGCGCGGAGCTCAGCCGAGCCACCTCGGTTGCTGTGAGGTTAGAGATCTGCGTCGCGGTGAGCGCACCGAATGTGGTGGTGGTCAGCCCGGCGACCTGCGTCGTGGTGAGGTTGGCGACGCTGAGTGAATCCAGGTTGGTGGTCGAGATGCCGTTGAGCTGGGTCGTGGTCAGGCCATGGACCTGGGTGCTCGACAGCGCTGCGATCTGCGTGGTGGTCAGGTTGTTGAGCACCGTCGTGGTGAGTGTGCCGACCTGCGTTGAGGTCAGCGCATTGGCCTGCGTCGTCGACAGGTTATGCAGTTCGGTGGTGGTCAACTGGCCGATCTGCGCGGAGCTCAGCCGGGCGATCTCGGCCGCCGTCAGGTTGGAGATCTGGGTGGCGGTCAGCGCGCCGAAGGCCGTCGTATTGAGGCCGGCCACCTGCGTGGTGGTCAGGTTGGCGACGCTGAGCGAATCCAGGTTGGTGGTCGAGATGCCGTTGAGCTGGGTCGTGGTGAGACCCTGAACCTGCGCCGCCGACAGAGCCGCGATCTGCGTGGTGGTCAGGTTATTGAGCACCGTCGTGGTGAGCGTGCCGACCTGCGTTGCGGTCAGCGCGTTGGCCTGCGTGGTCGACAGGTTATGCAGCTCGGTGGTGGTCAACTGACCGATCTGCGCGGAGCTCAGCCGGGCGACCTCGGTTGCGGTCAGGTTGGAGATCTGCGTCGCCGTCAGGGCGCCGAAGGCTGTCGTATTGAGGCCGGCCACCTGCGTGGTGGTGAGCTTGGCCACGCTGAGCGAATCCAGGTTGGTGGTCGAGATGCCGTTGAGCTGGGTGGTGGTGAGACCCTGAACCTGCGTCGTCGACAGCGCGCCGATCTGCGTGGTGGTCAGGTTGTTGAGCACCGTCGTGGTCAGCGTGCCGACCTGTGTTGCGGTCAGCGCGTTGGCCTGCGTCGTCTGACAGGTTCTGCAGCTCGGTCGTGGTCAGCTGGCCGATCTGCGCGGAGCGTCAGCTCGCGCGACCTCGGTCGCGGTCAGGGTGCAGACCTGGGTGGCGGTCAGCGTGACCGATCGCGGTCGTGGTCAGGCCCGCCACCTGCGTGCGGTCGAAGTTGGCGACGCTCGAGCGGCGTCGAGGTTGGTGGTCGACATGCGCGTTGAGCTGCGTCGTGGTCAGGCCCTGGACCTGGGTGCGTCGTGAGCGCCGCGATCTGCGTGGTCGGTCAGGTTGTTCAGCACCGTCGTGGTCAGCGTACCGACCTGCGTTGAGGTCAGCGCATTGGCCTGGTGTGGTCGACAGGTCATGCAACTCGGTCGTGGTCAGCTGACCGATCTGCGCGGACGCTCAGCTGCGCGATCTCGGTCGCCGTCAGGGTGGCGACCTGCGTCGTCGTCAGGGTGCCGATCGCCGTCGTGTTGAGGCCCGCCACCTGCGTGGTGGTCAGCTTGGTCAGACGCTGAGCGCATCGAGGTTGGTGGTCGACATGCCGTTGAGCTGCGTCGTGGTCAGACCCTGAACCTGCGTCGCGCGACAGCGCCGCGACCTGCGTGGTGGTCAGGTTGTTGAGCACCGTCGTGGTCAGCGTACCGACCTGCGTCGCGGTCAGCGCGTTGGCCTGCGTGGTCGACAGGTTCTGCAACTCGGTCGTGGTCAACTGACCGATCTGCGCGGAGCTCAGCCGGGCGACCTCGGTTGCGGTCAGGTTGGAGATCTGCGTCGCCGTCAGGGCGCCGAAGGCTGTCGTATTGAGGCCGGCCACCTGCGTGGTGGTGAGCTTGGCCACGCTGAGCGAATCCAGGTTGGTGGTCGAGATGCCGTTGAGCTGGGTCGTGGTGAGACCCTGAACCTGTGTTGTCGACAGCGCACCGATCTGCGTGGTGGTCAGGTTGTTGAGCACCGTCGTGGTGAGCGTGCCGACCTGCGTTGCGGTCAGCGCATTGGCCTGCGTCGTCGACAGGTTCTGCAACTCGGTCGTGGTCAACTGGCCGATCTGCGCGGAGCTCAGCCGAGCCACCTCGGTTGCTGTGAGGTTAGAGATCTGCGTCGCGGTGAGCGCACCGAACGTGGTGGTGGTCAGCCCGGCCACCTGCGTCGTGGTCGAGGTTGGCGACGCTGAGCGAATCCAGGTTGGTGGTCGAGATGCCGTTGAGCTGGGTCGTGGTCAGGCCATGGACCTGGGTGCTCGACAGCGCCGCGATCTGCGTGGTGGTCAGGTTGTTGAGCACCGTCGTGGTGAGTGTGCCGACCTGCGTTGAGGTCAGCGCATTGGCCTGCGTCGTCGACAGGTTATGCAGTTCGGTGGTGGTCAACTGGCCGATCTGCGCGGAGCTCAGCCGGGCGATCTCGGCCGCCGTCAGGTTGGAGATCTGGGTGGCGGTGAGGGCACCGAAGGCCGTCGTATTGAGGCCGGCCACCTGCGTGGTGGTCAGGTTGGCGACGCTGAGCGAATCCAGGTTGGTGGTCGAGATGCCGTTGAGCTGGGTCGTGGTGAGACCCTGAACCTGCGCCGCCGACAGAGCCGCGATCTGCGTGGTGGTCAGGTTATTGAGCACCGTCGTGGTGAGCGTGCCGACCTGCGTTGCGGTCAGCGCGTTGGCCTGCGTCGTCGACAGGTTATGCAGCTCGGTCGTGGTCAACTGACCGATCTGCGCGGAGCTCAGCCGGGCGACCTCGGTTGCGGTCAGGTTGGAGATCTGCGTCGCCGTCAGGGCGCCGAAGGCTGTCGTATTGAGGCCGGCCACCTGCGTGGTGGTGAGCTTGGCCACGCTGAGCGAATCCAGGTTGGTGGTCGAGATGCCGTTGAGCTGGGTCGTGGTGAGACCCTGAACCTGCGTCGTCGACAGCGCACCGATCTGCGTGGTGGTCAGGTTGTTGAGCACCGTCGTGGTGAGCGTGCCGACCTGTGTTGCGGTCAGCGCATTGGCCTGCGTCGTCGACAGGTTCTGCAACTCGGTCGTGGTGAGCGCGCCAACTTCCGCCGAAGTCAATTTGCTGACTTGAGTTGCGGTGAGCGCACTGATTTGGGTGTCTTTAAAATTCTGAATTTGCAGCGTGAGAAGCGCGTTGATAATGCTAGGGGAAAGCGCTGCGACCTGCGTCGTAAAAAACGCCTGGATGTCGGTCGTATTCAACACGTTGACCTGGGCGGCTGTCAGCGCAGCCACCTGGGACGTGTTCAAAGACTGAATATCGGTAGTCGAGAGGCCTTGTATGGCGGTCGTTGAAAGCCCGGCAATCTGATTGGGCGTGAGCGACGAAATAACAGTCATCTAAACGCACTCCTGTGCGACAAATCCGTCCTGCCGGCTCATCCATCGCGAATGGATGACAAACGCCCGACCATGGCTGGACGCAGATTTGCATAGACAAGTTAATCCTCTCTAACCCGCGCGGGCTCGCACGCCGCTTGTTAACCTCTCCTAATTTTCTACATACGACTCCTTCACACGAGCCGCGCGCGACCTCAAAAAAAATCAAAGCAAAAAGAATCACTTGGCCAAGCCAGGAAGCGCTAGCGGCTCACATCAAGGGCCGCTAGCCTGAGGACGAGATAAATTCGACCGCTACAAGGTGAAACTTCTATGAGGTCACGGGAAAGTTGTCCCATAGGACATTGCGAGAGATTTCATGCGATTTGACGGCACCAAAGGCTACGTGGCGACTGATGATCTAAAAATCGCAGTCAACGCCGCGATTACGCTCGAGCGGCCTCTCCTGGTCAAAGGCGAACCCGGCACCGGCAAGACAGTCCTGGCGCTCGAAATTGCTCAGGCGATCGGCGCGCCACTCATCGAATGGCACGTCAAATCCACCACCAAAGCGCTGCAAGGCCTTTACGAATACGACGCCGTCTCAAGGCTTCGCGACAGCCAGCTTGGCGATGAGCGCGTCAGGGACATCCGCAACTACATCAAGCGCGGCAAACTTTGGGATGCTTTCGTTGCCGATGAACGTCCGGTGCTGCTGATCGACGAGATCGACAAAGCCGATATCGAGTTTCCGAATGACCTACTTCAGGAGCTCGATCGCATGGAGTTTTTTGTCTACGAAACTGGCGAGACCGTGAAGGCGCGCCGGCGGCCGATCGTGATCATCACCTCAAACAACGAGAAAGAATTGCCGGATGCATTTTTGCGCCGTTGCTTCTTTCACTACATTAGATTTCCAGACACCGAAACCATGCGGGCCATCATTCAGGTGCATTTTCCTGATATAAAACAACGGCTTGTAGCGGAAGCGCTACGGCTGTTTTATGAAATCCGAGACGTGCCAGGAATGAAGAAGAAGCCGTCGACGTCCGAACTTCTCGATTGGCTCAAATTACTGATGGCGGAAGATATCGGCCCGGAAACCTTGCGGGAGCGCGATCCCAAAAAACTCATCCCGCCTCTCCATGGCGCCCTGCTAAAGAACGAACAGGACGTGCACCTGTTTGAGCGGCTCGCGTTCATGGCGCGCCGCGAAAACCGATAGGCGCACAAGCCACTCGTCCCTATTCGCCGGCCACGGCATCCTTTCGCGTCAAACGCGCGCTCTTACGCGCGCGCGCGCCGGCGCGATATCGGGCAACCCTCTGCTCGATTTGTTCGATCGGTCGCCTTCCCCAATAAATGCCTTGCGCCAACATGCGGCCGACCACACCGCCGGCCCACACCAATTCGTAGGGTGCAAACAATCGCCAACTTTGGTCGCCGTCGACGATACCGCGTGCAACGAGTTCACCGCCCATGGCACTTGTATTAAGTCCATGGCCGCCAAAGCCGCTGGCCAACCATACACCGCGCTCGATTTCGCCTATCTGCGGCATTCGGTGAACGGTGCGACCCAGCGTCCCACGCCACAAATGGGCGATTTCCACCGTCCTGAGATCAGGAAAAGTCCGCCGGACGTCATTGATCAATCCCCGGCCCACGAAACGCGGATCCGCTTCCCACGCACGCATTCGCCCGGACCATTGCAGACGGTCCCCACCGACGATGCGATAATGATTATCGGCACGGTTGGTATCGCTAACCGCCCCGCGATAGCGCACCACCTCATGCAAGAGCTCCCCAATCGGTTGGGTGACCATCACGAATGTCGTCACCGGCAGAAGTGTCGCTGCAAGCTGCGGCATCAGCGCGCCAAGGTGGACGTTGCCAGCGAGCACGACCTGTGCCGCACGTACTCGGCCTGCAGGAGTAACGATGCGCTTGCGTACGCCTGCTGGATCAAGCGAAATCGCCGGCGTCTCCTCATAAATTCGAGCGCCTGCCTTCTCCGCCAACGCCGCAAGGCCGAGCGCATAATTATACGGATCTATATGAAAAGCCTGGCGATAGTGGACGGCGTCGAAATAGTCCGGGCTACGGAGCTGCTCGCGCACGCGAGACGCTGGCCAGAATTCGACATCAGCGCCGATCCAACGCATCCGCTCGACTTCAGCGTGGAGTTCGCCGGTATTGTCGGTTTTCGACACATGTAGCCACCCATTGATCAGGTCGACGCCAGGCATTTGCGTGTCGAGAATCGTGCGGCGGACATACTCGAGCCCTTGTTCCGACAGCGCCCAGAGCTGTTTGGCGTGATCGAGTCCGATACGTTCAACGATGTCATCGATATCTTCAGAAAATCCCGGAAGCACAAAGCCCATATTGCGGCCAGACGCCGCCCAGGCTACGTGACCGGCTTCTAGCACCGCGACGGACCACCCACGCTGCGCGATCTCGCGCGCGACGGTGAGCCCGGCAAGCCCCGCTCCGATCACACAGACATCGACATCGAGATCGAGGTTCAGGCGCGGACGGCTCGGGCGGGGAACCCCCGTCGCCTCGTACCAGCCCCCCGCTGTGCTATCAATTTCGGTCATCGGATCCTGCTGCGCTATTTGCACCGAGGCGCGTCGGTCGATATCCATAATATGACCATGCGCCGTCTTTTGCTATTTCGCCACGCCAAGGCCGAACGCTCGGAGCCCGGGATGGAAGACCGTGCTCGCAAGTTGATTGAGCGCGGACGTAAGGATGCCGCCAAGATCGGCGCTTATATGGCCGCCCACACTTTGATCCCTGATTGGGTGATCGCGTCGCCGTCCACGCGTACGCAGGAAACCTGGAAGTTCGCTAGCGGTGTGTTCCGGCCCCGGCCCAATGCAGAAACAATAGACAGCCTCTATGACGCAACGCCCCATGACATTCTTGAGGCGATTAGACACGCTCCCGCCACGGCACGGACGCTCCTCGCTATCGGTCACAATCCGGGCCTTCATGAACTCGCACTGATGCTTGTCGCTTCAGGCGATGTCGAAACGCGCGAGCGATTACGGGAAAAACTGCCCACTTCAGGCCTCGTTATCATCGATTTCACACTGGAAGACTGGGGTAAGTTGCATCCCCGGTCTGGCCGCCTCGAGCGCTTTGTAACCCCAAAATCGTTGGATGCGGCAGCGAGTTGAGACAATAACTCTCACTCAACCTCCAAGCAAAAACATGCCATGATCGCATCGTTGCAGCGAAAGCGAGGGGCGCTGTTATGTACAAAAAGATTTTGGTGCCAGTTGATCTTGCCGATACCGACCTAGCCAAACCTGCCATAGCCACCGCCATTGAAATGGCGAGGACATCTGGCGGGTCAGTGCGCCTGGTGAACGTTCTGGCGATGACACCCGTCATGCTGGCGGAATATGTACCACCCGACTTCGATGTGCAGCAGCGTAAATCAGCTGAAGAGGCGCTCGGTATTATCGCGCGTGAATGCGGCCTCGATGCTGCACATGTTTCAGAAACCGTGCGCCAAGGCGGCATCTATCATGAGGTGCTCGAAGAGGCGAAATCATTCGGCGCCGACCTCATTGTGATGAGTTCGCACCGGCCTGCGATGCGCACTTATTTTCTTGGCTCGAACGCCGGCCACGTCGTGCGTTATGCCAAGTGTTCGGTCCTCGTCGTGCGTCAGTAGAAAAGAGTCAACTCGTCGATGCCCGCTTCCGGGCGCGCAATCATTGCAAGGGAATGAGTTCTTTTGGCAGCGCATCAGGGCGATATGCGCCAGGCCGATTGCGGCGAAGAAAATTTCCGCCATACCAAATAAACACCGCAAGAAAGGCGACGACGAACACGGCTCCGCTCAAAGAACCGTTTTGCAGAGCCCGGACAATTAACCCGGCGAGCCCAAGCGCCACGCAGACAAAAACGAGCAACCCGGGCCAGTAAATAAATTGGCTACTGCCTTGTTCGAAGCGCGTACCCGTGGGTGCACTCAGCATTTGACGATGGAGTGCCCGCACGAAGTTTGAATAGGATTGATCCAGGCGTTCCTGCTCGAACATGCTTTTGCAGGACGTGGAGATAATCTCCAATTTGGCCGCACCCTCTGCCCATACCTCAGTGACGAAACGGTGCGATTGCATGCTTGTCGGCCGATACGACAAACGCAGACGCCGAATATCGCGATATGGAATGTGGCCCGACTTGAGCCCAGCATCCCAGTCGATCCCATCATCCGAAAGGCTGAAGGCCCGGATTGGGCCCATTACCGAAGGCCGATAGGCGTAAGCGGCGGCGTTTCCTTTCCCGTCTGAGGGATTGTTGGTCACGCGCTCTCCTTGACTCACCGTCAGACCCGGTTTTGGCCATTAACCATGGGCCGAACCGGCCCTGTATGAAACTCACAGCCCATCTCTGCGAGTGTTTCCAACGCCCAAGGTATATAATAGCTTAACCTTGATAGCGCGCGGCGTTCGGGGCTTTTTAGTAGCGTTTGGGTTGGAGGCGGGGCCATGGCTAAGTTGTCGGATCTGTTTGGCCGAAAGGGCGTTGCGGCCGGGGTCGACAAGCTTACGGGCCGGCCAATCAGCAGAAACGGCAACGGCGGCGACCATATCTCCATCGAAAATTTGTCCGACGTCGGTTCGCGGATGGGCGAGGAAAATGAGGTCCTGCGAAACCTGCTGACCGACACCGGCCGCAAGATCAACGAACTCGACGATCTCAAGGAAGCCTTCGATAAACTGGTCGCGCCATTCAACAGCACGCTGCGCGCGCTGGAGCAGGAAAAATCTCAGACTTTAAGTCTGTCTGGCATGCTCGCAGAAGCGCGTACGGCCTACGAGACACTCCGCACAGAATTCTATCAGATCGACCGAAAGGCAACGACCCTCGAGGCCGAGGTCGAAAGACTTCGCGAAGATCTCGAATTGTCCCGCGAAACCAATCGCGGACTGGAGAGCAGCCGCCTCGAGCTCAGTGACGACATTAATGCTCGGCGGGCCCAACTTGCCGAGTTTGAGCGTCAGCTTGCACAAGAAACGACTCAACGCCGAGCACTCAGCGAAGCCAGGCGTGGGCTGCAGGAACAGTTCGACGCGGGCGAAAAGCGCATTGTCCAGCTCGAGGGTGAGCTTGCCGCCGCGCGCGAGAAGCTGGCGCTACTGGAAGATGAAAAGCGTTCCCTCCAGATCGCGGTCGATCAATCGCTGAACGAGACTGCACGATTGACGCGCCGATTGACTGAAAGCGAAAACACGTTGACCGCCACACGCGCGCAACTCGGCAAAGTCGAGGCAAGCTTTGCTGAAGCTTATGCAGAGCGCGGACGGCTCGGCGCTGCGCTTGATGAGGCCAAGGAGCAACACCAGGCCGAACGCAACAGCCTGAACATGCGGCTGGATGCGCTGCAGTCACGCGCTGCAACTGCGGAACGTCTGCTGTCCGAGGCGCGGCAAAACCTGATCGCCCGAACCGAAGAAGTACGCGCCTTTGACCGTAAATCAGTCGAAGCGACGATCGCCCGAAACAACTCGGAAAAGCGCCTCGCCCAAATCGAAGCGTCGCACGAAGCGCGTGAGCGCCAGATCAAGGATCACGAACAGGCCCGGATAGCTCTAACCGAACGCAACAGTGCCTTGACGAAAACGTTGAAGGTTCGCGAAACGACGCTGGCGCGCGCGGAGGAAAAAATCGCTTCGCTGACCGAACGTAATGGGCATCTGGAAGCAGATATCCAGGTCAGCCGTACCAATATTGAAAAGCGGGTCGAGGACCTAAACTCGGCATTACAGCGCGAGCGGATGGAGCGCGCGGTCGTCGAAGGCGCATTGGAAGCAGCGCGCAAGGACAACTCTCGCCTCCAGAGCGAAGTGGCGGCACTACGTTCGACGCTGCGCCGCGGCGCGCCGCTTGATGACGCGCCTGTCCCTCCCGCTGAAGCCGCAAACGATGAGGCGCCTCCCAAGGGCAAGAAGGGCAAGCACGTCGAAGCCTCGTAAGTAGACTGGCAGGCGCGATGCAGCGTCACGAAAAGCCATAGGTTTTAAAGGCCGGCGGATTCGCGCGCCTTTTCATCGCAAAGCACGATGACAGGCATGCCGTGCCGCCCTATATGACGGCGATGCGGACGCTTCTCATCATTGGGCCGTTGCTCGCACTGCTGGCTTTGGCGGTCTGGTTCGCTGCTGCCGCGTGGGCCCACCTCGGTGGTGATGCAATCCCGCTATACGGTTATGTCGCTATCGGTGGCGGGGTTTTGGTGTCGCTTTTGGTGGGCGGTGGTCTGATGGCGCTGGTATTTTATAGCAGCCGGCATGGCTACGACGACGACGCAAACCGCTTCGACAAATAAGCGCGTGCAGCGTGGCACTTTTACAACTTTGGTAGAAAACCGCCAAATTATGATTTGATTTAATGCGCCAACTACTTGTTTTTCCGATAGGGCGCTTCTTTAGTACGCCGGCAAACTTCTGCACCTGATGAACCAAAAACAAAAAATACGCCTTGCGCCTGGGGAGGCACCATGTGGAATCAAATCTATAACCCGCTCAACAACACCTTTCTGTCGACTTGCGCCGCTGCGCTGCCGGTCGTCACCCTGCTCGTCCTGATCGCGTCCAACAAAGTAAAAGCGCACATCGCGGCGATCGTTGCGCTGATTGTCGCAAACCTGGTCGCGATCGTTATCTTCACGATGCCGGCCGACATGTCGCTGCGTGCAACCGTGCTCGGCGCTGTCACCGGCTTCTTCCCGATAGGCTGGATCGTCCTCAACGTTATTTTTCTTTATCGGCTGACGGTCGAGAAAGGCGCGTTCGAAACGCTTCAGACCACAATCGGTGGCGTTACCGAAGACCGTCGCCTCCAACTGCTGCTCATTGCCTTCTCGTTCGGCGCGTTCTTTGAGGGAGCCTCTGGGTTTGGCACGCCAGTCGCGGTGACCGGCGCAATCCTGATCGGATTAGGCTTCTCACCGCTCGCGGCGTCCGGATTGTCATTGATCGCCAACACTGCGCCAGTTGCCTACGGCGCGCTGGGCACGCCAATTGCCGGCCTCTCGAGCGTCACGGGTATTGATCCGTTTCTTGCTTGGCGCCATGGTCGGAAGGCAACTGCCGTTCTTCTCGCTCATCGTTCCATTCTGGCTGATCTGGGCCTTCGCCGGGATGGAAAGGCATTAAGGACATTTGGCCGGCTATCCTCGTGACCGGCGTATCCTTCGCAATCCCGCAATTCCTGATCTCCAACTTCATCAATCCATGGATTGTCGATATCGGCGCTTCGCTCATATCGATGGCTTGCCTGATCGGCTTCCTGAAGATTTGGCAGCCAGAAGGTGATTTGGACCTCGCCTGCCCTGCGCACCCGCGACAATTCAGCCGCGACAATGAGCAAGAAGCCGGCGAAATCGGCGAAGAAGCCGACCACCGCGGAAGTATGGGCATCGCTGCTCCCCTGGATCATCGTCTGTGTGATCTTGCTGCTCTGGGGTACCAATGCGGTCAAAGCCATCCTCAATGCCTACGCAACGTGGAATTTCCCGGTCCCCGGGCTCCACAACATGATCAATAAAGTCGCGCCGGTCGTGGCAACGCCAACCAAGGAAGGCGCCGTGTTCGCTTTCACATGGCTGTCGTACACCGGCTCTGGCATGCTGATCGCGGCGATTATCTCTGGCTTCCTGATGGGGTTTTCGCCGGCGAAACTGGTCGTCGAATACGGCAAGACCATCAGGATCTGCGCCTACTCGCTCGTCACAATCTCGGCGATGCTCGCGATCGGTACACTCACGCGTCTGTCAGGGATCGACGCCACGCTTGGCCTCGCTTTCGCCGGCGCCGGTGTGTTCTATCCCTTCTTCGGCACCCTGCTCGGCTGGCTCGGTGTCGCCCTCACCGGCTCCGATACGGCGTCAAACATCCTGTTCGGCAACTTGCAGAAGATCACGGCCCAGCAGTTGGGCCTGTCGCCGATCTTGATGGCGGCCGCCAACTCGTCGGGCGGCGTCATGGGCAAGATGATCGACGCACAGTCAATCGTCGTCGCTTCGACCGCCACCAACTGGTTCGGACACGAAGGGACGATCTTGCGATTTGTGTTCAAGCACTCGATCGCACTCGCGTGTCTCGTCGGCGTCCTGGTCATGCTCCAGGCCTACGTGTTCACCTGGATGATTGTGCAATAAGGGAAGCTCCCGCGAGGGACTATCGCAATACAGCCCTGCATCGAAAGATGCAGGGTTTTCTATTTGCCTGATATATAGTTGTGCAGGTCAAACGGATCGGACATTCCATGAGCAAAACCGCCGTCCAGGAGCAATTCGGCAAAACCGCCGCCCACTATCTAACCAGCAAACCGCACGCAAAGGGCAAGAGCCTGGAGCGCCTTGTCGAACTGACCTCGCCTAAAAAGGACTGGCGCGTCCTCGACGTTGCGACCGGCGGCGGTCACGTCGCCTATACCTTCGCGCCGCATGTTGCGCGCGTCTGGGCAACCGACATCACCCAGGAAATGCTCGACATGGTCAAGGCGGAAGCCGCCAAACGTGGCCTCGACAACATGCGCACGACCTACGCCAAAGCTGAAGCCCTGCCCTTCGAGGACGAAAGCTTCGATCTCGTCACCTGCCGCATCGCGCCACATCACTTCGAACTCGATACCGGAATTTCTCGCGGAGGTGCGACGCGTGCTCAAGACGGCAGGCCTGTTCGCGCTCGTCGACAATGTCGTGCCGGCAGGAAGCGTCGGCGACTACGTGAACGCGTTCGAACGTTTGCGCGATCCGAGCCATTTGCGCGCCTGGACAATGGACGAGTGGCGGAATGCGCTTAAAGTTGCCCGTCTGCAAACGACCCACGACGAGCAGATTTACAAGACGATGGAGTTCAAGAGCTGGGCCGCGCGCTATGACGCCACGATGCAGGCACTCCTGCGCGCGATGCTGACTGAGATTAACTCCGGAGGTCGCCGCGACTTTGCAGCCACAGGGAACGGGCGCTGATCTCACCTTCCGCCTCTGCGAAGGCTCTGTTTATTGCGAAACGGATTTAGGAAAACACCAAGGTTATCCGCGCGGCAGTTTTTGAGACGTTTCTAGTTATTCACAGCCCGGATTCAGGCCATTGACGGCCGAGACAGCCCGGACCCGCATCCGGTGGATAACTAGGCTCTGGACGACCGTCGGCCGTGGCCATCTCTATTCGAAATCAGCACCCCGCACTCACCTTAATGTTTTGAAAAACAAACGTTTTTCGGCCGCGCCGGGCGCGCATTAACCTTTCATTTACCCACCCAGATTCATATTCCGTTAGGATTGATTAACAGTGATTCGGCGTCGCTTCGGGCCGGGCGAATCGGCGTAAGGGGGATCATGTCAATGAGCAAATTCGGGGGCTTTTTCGCCCGCAAAGCCGGCCTTTACGACAAAATGGCTGAGCCGACGGCGAGCAACGCTGCTTTACCCGACAATCCGCTTGAACTCGACGAGGAACTGTTTTCGGCGCTCGGTGCCCAGCTCGGCGGCGAAAACGAATCGCTGCGCAATCTTGCTGCTCGATGCCAACGCCAAGATCGGCGAGCTCGACACCATCAAAAGCGCGGTCGGAAAACTCGTTGACCCCGTAAGCAAAGCGCTGCGCGCGTTCGAAGCCGAGAAATCCGAGAAGATCAGCCTTCAGACGGTACTGAACAATACCCGCACAGCGTACGGCAAACTTCGCAACGAAGTCGCCGAGTTGGAGAAGAAGGCGAACTTTTCCGAAAAAGAATGTCAGGCGCTGCGCCAGGAACTCGCAACCACGCAAAACCTGCTTCGCTCGCTTGAAGCCACAAGAGCCGAAATCGCCATCGATATTGCAGCCCGTCGTGCCCAGATCGTCGATTTGGAGGCGCGGCTCGCGCAGGAAACGGGCGAAGGCAAGGCGCTTCGCGAGGAAAATCGCCGTCTCGACGAACGCCTGTCTACAGCTGACAAACGCATTGCATCTCTCGAATCCGAACTCAACGCGGCGCGTCAGCGCCTGTTGATGATTGAGGACGAGAAACGCTCCCAGCAAATCTCACTCGACAAGATGAGCGCGGAGGCGGCGCGCGTTTCACGCAAGCTTGCGGAAACCGAGGCAAGCCTGACCGCCACGTTAGGGCGGCTGCGCCATGTCGAGGGCAACTTCGCGGAACTCAGCACCGAGCGGGCGCGGCTCGCGAATGCGCTCGACGAGGCAAACGAGCGACATGAGCATGAGGCCACAACGCAACGCATGCGGTTTGACGCGTTGCAGGCCCGTGCAGCGGCGAGTGAAAAACTTCTGGGCGAAGCGCGGGAGCATTTGCTCGCCCGCGCCGATGAAATCCGCACATACGACCGGCGCAGCGGCGATTTAGCGCTCGAGCGTGACTCCCTGCAGGCCCGCATCGCCGATCTTGAGACCGAGCGGATGCAGCGCGAATCTGAGTTCAAAGAAATGGACCAAGCGCGCGCCACGCTCATGGAGCGCAGCGCCGCTCTCACCCGCGCCTATACCGCCAAAGAAGCCGCGCTGGTGCGCGCCGAAGATGCGATCGCAGCATTGAGCGAACAGCTCGCCGCGGTGGAAACCGCCCGCGCGTCTGAAAAGCAGGTCGCCGAGCAGAGAATTGAGGATCTCGGTGCTTCGCTACGCCGCGAGCAAATGCAGTGCTCGGTGGTCGAAGGCGCCTTGGAGACTGCCCGCAAGGATTTCGCGCGGCTTATGCGCGAGGCGATGGCACTCCAGCGAGAGCACGCTGGTCCGGACGACCCGACACATTTGCGGGCCGCCAACGCCGCCTAGACCGCCTGATTTTAAGGAATACTTCTGGAGCGCCGGGTCTCAAGCCCGGCGTTTCCGCATTCTGCGGAGTTCCATCATGCCCATCAGGCAGGGATAGGAACCGACAAAAGCTGGAACTCATCACAAGCGGTACAGCTGTAGGTGAGAAGGTCGGTTTTGGCCTCGGTCGGATGAGGCTCACTCCCGATCAATCGCATCAACCCACCGCAGCGCTTGCAAAGAAGGGGCGCCAAGCTTGTCGCGTCTTTGATCTCGATCTGCTTCATGCGGACCACGGTAAGGCTCGCGCAATCGGCGTCAATTCTGTTTCTTTGCAACCATTTCTTGCGCAAGCGCGCCCTTCGGAACCATTTTATCCAAAAACGGTTGTTAGCCCACTTGCAACAATGCCTAAGAATGAGTAACTTACTCATATTGAGCTATAGGCTAAAATATGTCATGCGAGGGGTGTCATGGCGAATGGCGGTAATAACAGGGGTGAACGGCTTCAAATCATGCTCTCAGCGGACGAGCTGATGGTGCTTGACGATTTTCGCTTCAAAAAACGCATGCCAAGCCGGGCAGCGGCGATCCGTGAACTTCTGAAGCGGGGCCTCTCGGCGGAAGGTTTCCAGGCTGCAGCGTTCGGCGCCAAATCTGAGGATTACGGTGTCACCGGCAGGACGCCGACCGGCCGCTAACCCGATCGCCGTACGATCCCCGGCGGGCTTGCGCGCCGTTTTCTACTACTAGCGCGCAAGCTCCCGTGTTGCGCGATCGAGCCCATCGAGCGTGAGAGGATACATCCGGCCGCTCATCAGCTGATGGACCATGCCAATGGAATGGGTGAACGGCCATTCCTTCTCCGATACGGGATTGAGCCACACACAGGCAGGATAGGTACGCGTCACCCGCTCGAGCCATTGAGCGCCGGGTTCGTCGTTGTAGTGTTCGACTGAACCGCCTTGCGCGGCGATCTCGTAAGGCGACATTGAGGCGTCGCCGACGAAGACGACTTTGTAATCGTGCGGATAGGTATGCAGCACGTCCCATGTTGCAGTGGTTGCTTGGAAGCGGCGCCGATTTTCTTTCCACACGCGTTCGTACAGGCAATTGTGGAAATAGAAATGCTCCATACGCTTGAATTCGCTACGTGCTGCCGAAAATAATTCTTCGGTCGCCTTGATGTGCCAATCCATCGAACCGCCGATATCGAAGAACAGCAGCACCTTCACGGCATTATGCCGCTCCGGCCGCATCTGGATATCGAGATACCCCTTATGCGCGGTCCCTTTGATTGTCCCGTCGAGATCGAGTTCTTCGGGAGCGCCTGTGCGTGCAAATTTGCGCAGACGACGCAGCGCTAGCTTGATGTTCCGCGTGCCGAGCTCAACGTCATCGTCGAGATCCTTGAACTCCCGTTTGTCCCACACTTTGACCGCGCGGAAATTACGATTGCTGTCCTGGCCGATGCGGATTCCTTCTGGGTTATAGCCGTAGGCGCCATAAGGTGAGGTGCCGGCAGTACCGATCCACTTTGAGCCGCCCTGGTGGCGGCCTTCCTGTTCGGCCAGACGCTTTCTTAATGTTTCAAGCAATTTATCGAGGCCGCCCATGGCTTCGATCTGCTTTTTCTCGTCTTCGGTAAGGTATTTCTCCGCGAGCTTCTTCAACCACTCAGCCGGAATCTCGGCTTCAATGACTCCTGCTAGCGTCTCCAGCCCCTTGAACACGTGACCGAACACGCGATCAAACTTGTCGAGATTGCGTTCGTCTTTCACCAGTGTCGCGCGCGACAAGTAGTAGAAATCTTCGACCCGGCGCGACGCGAGGTCGGCGTCCATGGCTTGCATCAACGTCAGATATTCGCGCAACGTTACCGGCACGCCGGCATTTTTGAGCTCGGTGAAAAAGGTGACGAACATAGGTGACAATTTGCCCTCGGCGGCGCCTTCGTCAAGCGGAGTGCCTTGGATCGCGCCCGAACTTCGCCTAAGCTCCGGCAAGTGACAGTGGAAGCAGTAACCGTCCTGTTTGGGGGCCTCGTGACCGGACTATTGCGGACCGTATTGCTGGCAGGCGCGCTGGCTTTCGGTCCCGCATCCGCGGGCATGGCTGACCCCGCTATGGATGCGGTCATGAAAGAACTCGTTCCCACTGGGAAACTGCGCGTCGCAATCGCGGTTGCGCCGGCGCCATCTGCGCTCTACGCAATCAAAGACAGCACCACCGGCAATTATCGCGGGGTTACCGTCGACCTCGGCGCGGCGATGGCAAAAAAACTGGGTGTTCCGGTCGAATTTTTGCCGCATCTTGCGTCAGGCGAGATCCAAAATTCGGCGGCGAGTGGCAAGTGGGACGTCACCTTTATGCCAGTCGATGAAGAGCGCAAAAAATTCGTCGACTTCGGAAATGCATACCATCTGCTCCAAAGCACGTACCTGGTGGCGCCAGGCTCGAAACTGGTGAAAGTCGAGGATGCCAACGATGCAGGCGTACGCATCGGCGGCGTCGCCAATACGGCCACCTTCCGTGCCGCTCAGCGCACGGCACCTAAGGCTGCGTTCGTCACCGTGCCGGGTGTCGATGCGGCAGTCGCCGCAATGAAAGCGGGCGAAATCGATTGCATTGCGCTCTCGCGCGAGTCCCTCTCCGGGCTCACCGCGAAAATCCCCGGTTCCCGCGTTCTCGATGGCGGCTTTCTGAATTCCTCCACCGCGGTCGCGGTTCCAAAGGGCAAGCCGGATGCGCTCGCTTATGTCAGCCAATTCGTTGAGGACGCGAAGGCGAGCGGCATGATCCGCAAGGCTTTCGACGCCATGGACCTGAAAAATTCACAAGTGGCGCCCGCGGGTATGAAACCATAACGACGGCATGCTATGCGCAGATGGGCGGCGGCGTTTGCCGCCTGATTTTTTGGAACAGACCATGGCCGTTGCACCTGTATTGAAAGAACTCGCTCCCAATGGAAATTTGCGGCTCGCGATTGCCGTGGCACCAGCTCCATCCGCACAGTTTGCGATCAAGGATGGCGATAGCTTCCGCGGTGTCGCGGTGACACTGGGAGGGGCGCTCGCGGCCAAGCTTGGCGTGCCGCTCGAAATCATCCCGCATCAGGCTTCTGGCGAAATCCAGAATTCAGCATCCGAGAACCGATGGGACGTCGCTTTTCTGCCCGTCGACGACGAGCGCAAGAAATTCGTCGACTTTGGCAACGCCTATCATTTGTTGCAAAGCACTTTTCTGGTTGGACCCGCCTCGAAAATTCAATCGGTGAAGGATGCCGACGCTAAAGGCGTCGGTATTGGCGGCGTTGCGAATACAGCGACCTTTCGCGCTGCCAAAAAGGCGACACCAAACGCGACCCATATCGATTTTGCGGGTGTCGATGCTGCTGTCGCAGCCATGCGCGACGGCAAGATCGAAGCGATTGCGCTTTCGCGCGAGTCTCTGTCCGGCATCGTGAGCAAGATTCCCGGCTCGCGCATCCTCGGCGATGCTTTTCTCAATTCGAGTACGGCCGTCTGCGTGCCGAAGGGCAAACCGGCAGCGCTCGCTTATGTCAGCGAATTTATCGAAGAGGCGAAGGCTTCCGGCCTCGTACGCAAGGCGCTGGATGAAATGAACCTCAAATCGTCGCAAATCGCACCGGCGGGAATGAAACCTTAAGCGGCCGCCTTCTGCCCTGGAGACGCTATCTCGGGCGTATGGATGTGCTCCGGCCGTATTCCGAGCGCCAGCACCCGCCCCGGAATGCGCCGCAACAGCGGCCACTGTAGCAGCTTCATGAAAAAGGGTGCCTTCGGCCGCTTGCCTGCGAGCGCAGGGCTGATGACGTGGTTTTGCAGCAGGATTTGCAGGCGCTGCGTAAAGCGCGTGGGAAATTCCCGGCGACGCTGAACATTGCTGAGCGTTTCAACTGTCACCGTTCTATCTCGCAACGGCTGCGCGAGGATATTTGCGGCAGCGACAGCGTCTTGCACCGCCAGATTGATGCCTACGCCGCCAACCGGCGACATCGCATGCGCCGCATCACCGATACAGAGCAGCCCGGCGCGATACCATTGGCGCAATCGGTCGATCGTGACCGTCAACAATTTCGCTTTGTCCCAACTTTCAATCTCGTCCAAACGGTCGCGCGTGAAAGGCGACATCTCGCCTACGGTTAGGCGGAATTGATCCAGCCCGGCGCGCATGACCTCGTCGGCGGTTCCTTTCGGTATGACATAAGCGCACTGCCAATAATCCGTGCGATTGAGCATCACCATCATGCGGCCGCCTTCGATGTGGCCGAACGTTTCGTCTAAGTCGCTCGGCTTGCGCGACAGCCGAAACCACATGACGTCCATCGGCGCACCGTAGTCGTCGCTCTTAAGGCTTCCTTTCTGGCGGATGATGGAATGGCGGCCATCGCAACCGACGACGAGGTCGGCGCGGATTTCGAGTTCGCCGTCCGGCGTCTGTGCACGCAGGCCGGCAATGCGCCCGTTTTCCTCGATCAAATCGATCACTTCCGCACGCATGCGTAGGTCGAACATTGCGTAGCGTTTGCCATGATCGGCGAGGAAATTGAGGAAGTCCCACTGCGGCATCAGCGCGATATATTTGCAGTGCACCGGCAGGTGGTCGAAATGTCCGATGACGATGCGATCATCGCCGATCTGCATGGAAATCTGCCGGACGATCGAATGGGGCAGCTTGAGAAACTCGTCGAGCAGACCGAGTTCGTACATCATTTCGAGCGTCGACGGATGCACCGTATCACCGCGAAAATCGCGCAGGAAATCGGGGTGTTTTTCCAGCACGATGACAGGAACGCCCGCACGCGCGAGCAGGAAGCCCAGCATCATCCCTGCGGGTCCTCCGCCGGCGATACAGCAGGTGGTTTTGATGGAAGCCACGCTCACTCTCCGCGTCGCCACAATAAAAACCGCGTCCCGCCTGGTTCCAGCGCCAAGAATGCTCGTACGTTACGCCTGTTTGTCCGGCGTCGACACCACGAGACCGTCGAGCTCCTCGGTCACCTTGATCTGGCACGACAGTCGAGAGTTGGGCCGCACCTCGTAACCGAAATCGAGCATGTCTTCTTCCATCGGCGACGGGCCGCCAACTTTTTCGCGCCAGGCTTCATCGACATACACATGGCAAGTTGCGCAGGCGCAGGCGCCGCCGCATTCCGCCTCGATGCCGGGAATATTGTTGCGGAGGGCCGTTTCCATCACAGTCGAGCCGACCTCGGCATTGACTGTACGGGCGTTGCCGCTGGAGTCCGTAAAAGTGATCTTCGCCATAAGGAGAGTTAGCAGGAAATAGCCGCGCCGGATTTGACACGGGGTTTCTATATAGTCATTCCCACGAAGGCGCCATCCCCGTCACAGTGCGCGGATCAGCGCAGCAATTTCCTTCCGGGCCTCATCGATTGTTTGCGCCAGCCGATCGACCGCGTGGCTGCATTCGCCCGGGGTGCCAGCTGCAATCCGTTCCAGCGCTTCGGCGGCGTGCGCGACGCGTCCCGCGCCAATGCCAGCCGCGGACCCCTTTAATGTATGAGCGAGCGTCGCGACTGCGGCCGGCTGGCTCGCCCGCATCCGATTCATGAGCAATTCGGACTGACGGTCGAACAGCTGCAATACTTCTCGTTCAAGACTGCGATCGCCGAAGGTCATGCGGACCAGATGGGCGCGGTCGAGCACCGCGCTCTCGGGCATCGCTTCCGGCGAGCTTTCGACGATCCTGACCGCGGCTTGCGCCATGTCGGCCTCCCATAATCTTTTTCTTGGCGAGCAGTTTGACCTGACCGGGACCAAATCCAGGTAAATGCAAGGCCGCTTGGCGATGGCTTGCGGCTGACAAGCGCGCCGGTGGTTAACAGGCGGTGTAAACCGGACACGGTCGCGCCCGGCCAACTCCCGGGAATTTTGCCGTCACCCGGCCCCAATTCAGCAGCCAAATCCGACCTATCGCCCGGGCCGCGCCAAAGCGTTTGCTATGGTTAGCAATCGGTTAACGATGATGAAAAAGTCCTTACCAGCGGTAGTTTCTTTCGCATTGCCAAGGCGATAGGATGACTTCCGGGCGATAAATCGGGGACGTTTGCGGCGGATTGGCCGCAACGAGGCCATGTTTCCTGGCAGGCTTCGGTTATCGTGACGGTTCGGGCCGCGGCGACAGTCCGGCGTAATGACGAGGCGACGACCGAAATGGCGAATATTCCACAGAAAACGAAAGATGCGACGGAAGAGGCGCTCAACGCCATCCAGGACGCCCTCAACGTTCGCGCGCCCGACACGCGGGTCGGGTCGCCTTTGGCCGGCGCCGGTAGTGATGCTGGCAGTTCATTGGCGTCCGACGCTGCTTCCGACCTCTTCCAGCAGGATGTTCCGCCAAGTTGGGCGGCTGGCGAGACATCGCCGCGCCGTGCTGCAAATGACGACCGCGCTGGCATCGGCCAAATCTTGCAAACTTTGCGCCACCGCACAGCGCGCGGCCCCTATATCGCGGCTGGTGTGGCGGGATTCATCTGGGCCGCTGGCGGCCTCGCCATCGTTTCGGGAACCGATTTGCAGATTGCGGCGCATGGCGGCTTTGCCGCGCTGATCGCGATCGCTGCGGCACTCGTCGTACCGGTCATCTTTTTCTTCGTGCTCGCGCATATGTTCAACCGGGCGCAGGACATGCGCGTGGTTGCTGAGTCCATGGCCGAGGTGGCCATGCGCCTTGCCCAACCTGAAACGGTCGCGCGCGAGTCGATTGTTACAGTTGGCCAAGCGATCCGCCGCGAGGTAGCCGCCATGGGCGACGGTGTGGAACGCGCCCTCGCCCGGGCCGCCGAACTGGAAGCCCTCGTTCACAACGAGGTCTCCGCACTGGAGCGCGCCTATAACGACAATGAAGTCCGCATCCGCGATCTGCTCACCGAATTGAGTAACCAGCGCGAAACATTGGTCAACCAGGCCGAACATGTGCGCAATGCTATCGCCAGCGTTCACCTTGACCTCGCGCATGACATTACATCGGTCGGCGATCTGGTCGCCGACAAGGTCAACGAAGTAGCGCAACGTGTTACGCGTTCGCTCACTGAGAAAGGCGAGCACATCACCCTGGCGCTCGGCCACGCCGGCGACTCGATGATTGATGCCTTGAGCGAGCGTGGTTCCACCCTGCTCGACCGCCTGGAAACGACAAGCGACCACGCGACGACCGCAATTTCATCCGCCAGCGACAGGCTTACGGCGAGCCTCAACTTCAAAACCGAGCACGTCCATGACGAATTCGCGGACCTGGCGGCTCGCCTGCAACAAATGATGACCGCGCGTCTCGACCAGGTTGCTCAGGGCTTTGCGCAAAAGTCTTCCGTCACGATCGAGAACATGGCCAACCGTTCGCAGCAGTTCACCGATGCAATCGCCGATACGAGCGCCCGCCTTGCCGAGACAATTGCCGCCCGCGCCGATGAAGTGAATACAACACTGCGCTCAACCGGCGATTCGCTTGTCCTGGATCTTTCGCTGCGCGGTGGTGACGTCGTCTCCAAACTCGAGCAGACCGGGGCTCGCATTACCGATACGATTGCCAGTCGCAGTGACGCCGTCGCGGACACGTTCCGGGATAGCGCGGACACGCTGGTGACCGCGCTCAACAGTCGGGGCGAGGCGGTCAAAGAAATGTTGGCCGCACGCCTGCAAGCCTTCGAGGATATGTTCAATCAGGGCGGCACCGAGCTGTCCGAGAAAATCGCACGAGATGCCAGCACTCTCGGCAACCTGATTACCCGCCACATCACCGAATTTGACCATACCGTGAAAAATTACGGCGGCGAGCTGGTGGGACGGCTGGGCCAAAGGACTCAGGACGTCGCAGAAGCTCTGCGCAACTACGTCGACACGTTTGATCAACGCGTCACCGGCCGCACCGGCGAAATTTCCGGCACGCTCGACCAGCGACTCGCGCAGTTTGAAACATTGCTTGGCGCGCGTGTGTCCGACCTTGCCAATACATTGACCGAAGGCGGCAAAAATGTTGTCAGCGCGATCGACCAGCGCATCGGCGAGGTCGGTGGCACCATCAATTCACGCGGCGCCGAAGTAGCAGATGCGATTGGCGCCAAGATTGGCGAGATTGACCAGACGTTGGGCGCGCGCGCGCTTGAGGTCGCCAATAATCTCGACAGCCGTATCGGGCGATTCGAAGAACTGTTGATCGGTCGCGCCGAAACCGTCACCACCCAGATCGAGACCCGCAGCAGGGCCGCCGCTGACGCCCTCAATGCGCGGCTGGAGCAATTGAGCCAGGCAATCAAGGTCAATTCTGCCGAAGCGGAACGTTCGCTCGGCCAGCTCGCGCTCACGACCACCGAAGCAATTCGCACCAGCGCCGGCGACGCAGAACGCACGCTTGTCGGGGTGAGCGAGGAAGTCGCACGCAGCTTTGTCGGCAAAGCCGACGAAATCGCAACCGCCGTTACGCGACGCACGACCGAAATGACGACCGTTCTGTCCGATAAGAGCGGTGGCGTTCTTTCTGCCATCACCGAGAAGGGTGAGCAATTCACTCGGGATGTCACGACTGCGACCGATCAGGCAGTCAAGGCCATCGAAGAGCGGGGCTTCGCCTTTACGCGCACGATGATGGACAACAGCACCGAGATCTCGCGCATGATTAATAGCGCCGGCGAATCGGCCGCCAATGTTGTCAGCCGGACGATGAACGAGCTCAACGAGGTCACGCAGAAGGCGATTTCACAGTCAAAGGAAACCGCGAGCTCGACAGTCACGGAGATGCTGGAAACGCATACAATGCTGCGCGCGGACACGACCGCCCTGTTCGAGCGGCTGCGCGAAGCGAACATCATGTTGCAGGAAGTGCTCAGCGGTGCGCATGAGAACATGGGCGCACTGGAAAACACGCTGATGCTTCGCGTGTCCGAGTTTGTCACTGCAATGAACGACGTCACGGCTTCGACCGGAGATGCAACCGGACGGGTCGAGACGAACATCGCCAATTTCCGCGACATCACCACCCAGGTCATCGGGGATCTCAGCCAACTTGCCCGCCAGTTCGATATTCACGGCCGCGATCTTGCGAAGGCCGTGGAAGTCATCGATCACAGCAATCAGCGCACCGAAGACAGCGTTAATGAGCGGCGCGTCCAGCTCGATTCACTGGTCGCAACGCTTGATATCCGTACAGAAGATCTCGAGAAGCGGCTCAATCGTTTCTCCGGCCTCCTTGACGAGTCGCTGGAAGCCGCTTCTACGCGGGCGCGCGAAGTCGCCCGGCTTGTCTCGGAATCGAGTGCCGAGGGCACCCGCGCAATCAGCGATCAATACGAGCGCGTACGCGAAAATGCGGAAGAAGAGCGCAGGCGCGCAGCCGAGGGTATGCGGGCGATATACGAGCAAACCACCAGCGAAACCCAGAGTTTGTTCCAAACCGCCAACGAGCGTTTTGCGGAAGCCGTGCAGGGCATGAAGCAGATGGCCGCTGAAATGCAGCGCGAGCTCGAATCGACCCGCAGCGAGCTTCGCCGGGGCGTCTTCGAGTTGCCGCAAGAAACCGCTGAAAGCACCGCCCAGATGCGCAGGGTCATCGTCGACCAGATCGAGGCCCTCGCGGAGCTCAACCGCATTGTTGCGCGTCACGGCCGCAACCTAGACGCGGTCGAGCCGGTGCGTCGTGTCCGCGAAGAACCGGCGCTTGCTGTTGTCGGCGGACGAAACGAAATTCCTTCGCGCAACGAAACAGGTCCACGGAGCGAAACTATCCCGCGCAGTGAGATTACCCCGCGCAATGATGGTCCGCCGCGCCCCGTGCAGCGCTCCGAACCCGCAAACTTTGCACCGCCGACGCGGCGGCCGGCCGAAGCGCCTTCCGTCACACCTGCACCGGCTGCTCCGGGACGTGGCTGGTTGTCAGACCTCCTGACCCGCGCGTCGCGTGAAGACGGCGACCTGCCCCCGCGCGAATTCCCGCGGGAGCCCGTGCGTGAAGGTCCTCGTGAGCCCGCACCCGTGCGCGCAAACGATGAGCGCACTCCCCGCCATTCAATCGAATCTCTGGATTCTCTCTCGGTCGATATCGCGCGCATGATTGACCACGATGCGGCCGCCGATCTGTGGGATCGCTACAAGCGCGGTGAACGCAACGTTTTCACCCGCCGGCTTTATACATTGCAGGGCCAGCAGGCATTCGACGACATCCGCAAGAAATATCGCTCGGATCGCGAATTCAAGCAGACCGTGGACCGCTACATCAGTGAGTTCGAACGGTTGCTCGACGAAGTTTCTCGCGACGATCGGGGCCAGGTCGTAGCGCGGACCTATCTCACGTCGGAAACCGGCAAGGTCTACACCATGCTGGCCCACGCGGCCGGGCGTTTCGACTAGCCAGCTTCTCGGTCAGTTGCGGGCCTCGGCGTCACGTACCGCCAGGGCAGCCGCAAACGTCCGGCGCAAGCGCGCGAGGTCGGGCTCAATGCCGGTAATGAGCCGGAAGGCTTCAACCGCCTGGTACACACACATCCCGCTACCGTTCATCACGCGGGCACCCTTCGCGTTAGCGGCTCTGATGAAGTCCGTTTCAATCGGCGTGTAGATGACGTCGGCAGCCCAATGCGCTGCCGTCAGTGCTGACATAGGCACCGGGTTGCCGGGAAAGCCGCGCATCCCGACCTGCGTCGCGTTGACGACACCGGCCGCCGCCTTGATGTCGGCTTCCACGTCGTAAGCGACGCGACAGCGCGAGGCGCCATAATCTCTTGCTATATCAGCCGCCAGGGCGGCTGCGCGCGTGACATCAAGATCGTGGATGATAAGGCAACCGACATCCAGATCCATCAATGCAAATGCGACTGCACGCCCGGCGCCACCCGCACCGACCAGCACCACCGTGGCGGCCCGGGCACCGTCACGTCCGAACGTTTCCTCGAAACTGTGGCGCCAGCCCTTGCGGTCGAAGTTATAGCCAGTCGTGCGGCCGTCCGGCGCAATCGCGACAGTGTTGACGGCACCGGTCTGTTTTGCCTCGGGGTCCACCGCATCGAGCAACGGGATAACGTCCTGCTTGAAAGGATAAGTGATGTTTGCACCGGCAAAGCCCGCAATCTTGAGTGCATCGAGCATTTGCGGCAGCCGTCGTCCCGGCAGGCGATCGACATCCAGCAAATGATAGAAGCCGTTGATTCCAGCGGCGGCGAAGGCGTCGGCGAACAGCGCCGGTGACAGCGATCCCATGATGTTCGCGCCGATCAATCCAATGAGTACTCTGGGCTGCATCAGGACACGCGCTCCGGCGTCAGAGCTTTCTCGGCGTTTTGCTCAATGAGCAGGATCGTGGTTTTGGGTCCGCTGGCCCTAGGGTAGTTCGTGATCCCTGGCTGGGCATCCATTTTTGTCGAGCTTAAGAGGGCTCCGGCGGGCGTCAATAAGCAAGACGCATGGGACCAAGATTAGTCGATTGCCTAGCGGATCCGATGGCTAAACTGTCTACAAGATCATTTTGGTGCTAGTGGCAACCCAGGCGGATGAAGATACGATATCAGGCGCAAAATGCCTTTAACCCTTGAGCTTGCCACCGAACGCTGGCCGATTGCGGGCTCCTTCGGCATCAGCCGCGGCTCCAAAACAGAAGCGGTCGTCGTCGTCGCAGAATTGCGCGATGGAAAAGCGCGCGGCCGCGGCGAATGCGTTCCCTACGCCCGCTACGGCGAAAGCGTCGAGAGCGTCACTGCGCAGATGAGCGCTATACGACCACTACTGGACGCCGGCCTCGATCGCCGCACCTTGCAAACGGCAATGCCGCCGGGTGCCGCACGGAACGCGCTTGATTGTGCGTTCTGGGATCTCGAGGCAAAGCGTAGCGGCCGAGCAGCGTATGAAATTGCCGGCCTTCCTACGCCTCATGCCGTCACGACTACTTTTACAATCTCGCTTGCCGCTCCTGCCGACATGGCACTTGCCGCGAAGAAATCGTCCAGCCGCACCCTGCTCAAGGTCAAACTCGGCGCCGAAGGAGATGTTGAACGCATCGCTGCGGTTCGCGCCGCTGCGCCCGCGGCAACGCTTGTTGTCGATGCCAATGAAGGTTGGAATGAACAAAATCTCGCAGCCAATTTTGCGGCCTGTGTGGAGGCCGGCGTCGCGCTGATCGAGCAGCCCCTACCCGATGGACGGGATCAAGTGCTGGCACGAATGCGCCGGCCCATTCCGGTCTGCGCGGATGAAAGCGTCCACGACTGTGCATCGCTTTCGGCGCTCGCCGGAAAATATGACGCGGTCAATATCAAACTCGATAAAGCGGGCGGATTGACTGAGGCGCTGGCAATGGTTGCCGAAGCGCGGCGGCAGAATTTTTCCATCATGGCTGGTTGCATGGTAGCGACATCGCTGGCGATGGCGCCCGCAATGTTGCTCGCCCAAATGGCACGATTTGTCGACCTCGATGGTCCATTGCTTCTGAGCAAAGACCGCGCAAACGGGCTGCGCTACGTCGATAGCCTGGTATATCCGCCGTCACCCTCGCTGTGGGGCTGAGTTTCAGGCCATGGAACTCGAAGTCTCGTAAGTTGCCCACAGAATTTGCGTGTGCGGGTTCCGACAGCCGCCCGAATTCGTTCATGAAATGTGCACAGCCTTTAGTCGGCCGGGTCCTTTTTTTCCACGCAAAGCTTTCCGTTCGGCCACCAATTGGCTTAGACTTTGATCAAGATCGCGCCGCCGCTTTCGGCAGGGCGACCAAACGGGACGGGGATATGCGAATTCGGGGTGGTGTGCTGCTTGGCGCCGCAGTGGTGGCGTTAAGCGTAACGTCGGCATCCGCAACGATGCGGATCTCAGAGGATCGCGGCGGCCAGATCGGTCACTATTTGCAGACCTTCTCGGCAGTGCGTTCGTCTGGCGAAAGCGTCGTCATCGATGGAAATTGTTTGTCGGCTTGCACGCTCGTGTTGGGTTTGGTCCCGCACGAAAAAATCTGCGCAACAGAACGCGCGCGCCTCGGCTTTCATGCCGCATGGATGCCGGACCGCGATGGCCGCCCGGTAACCAGTCCGCTCGGCACTGAGGCGCTCTGGAGTATTTATCCGACGTCGGTGCGCCGCTGGATCAGCCGGCATGGCGGCCTGTCGCGCAAGATGATCTACCTCCAAGGCCGAGAGCTCAGTAGTTTCGTTGCAAGCTGCGAGCGAGGCGAGAGTTATCAAGCACGCTCAGATCGCCGCATCATGCCGCAACCGGTGCGCTACGAATCCGCAAGCGCCTCCAGCGACCGCCGTTAACGCCATCGCTACATAAGCTCGGCTGCCGAAGTCGCCGTACAAGATTCCCGACATAGCCATGGCGGCTGCCATGGCAAGACCAAGCGCGATCGCGAGGTAGCCCTGCGCGGTCGCCGCCTTCGCGGCCGGGGCGCGGCGCGCAAGAAACATCAACGCGCCGAGATGGGTTGCTCCGAATGACAGCGCATGCAGCAGTTGCAGCCAGGGCAATACAAGTTCCGGCGGATCTAGTGCCATCCCGATCCAGCGCAATACGGCACCGGACGCGCCGACCATCAGGAGCACCGTGGGCTGGAAGAATGGCGGCAGACCTGCTTGCAGCGCGAAGAGTACGATCTCCGCGGCGACACCCAGCGCCCACAGCGCCGCAATGACAGTCCCGTCGAGTCCTGCGGCATGCCATTGCACGGCCGAAAAACCGTAAAAGACGGCGTGGCTGGCTTGAATGAGGCTTGCGGCCGCGAGAACAGCAATGAACGCTGGATCGCGCAAAGGGCTTTGCGATGACGCCGGCGGCCGGTTTGGCTCCGGCGCAGCCGTTGCGAGCGGCGGCAGCGCCCAGGCCGCCAGCGCCACCAAGCCGCTGGCTGCCACCATGAGCCAGATCAGATCGCGTGCCGGAATTGCATCAGCGGCAAAGCCGGCTGCGAAATTGCCGGCGATGAAAGCAAACGATCCCCACAGGCGTACTGGGCCATAAGCGCGCCCACGCGCCGTAAGTCCCTTGAGCGCATAGGTCTCCGCCAGCGGCATGAGCGGCGTGGAAGCAAGTGACGTAAGGGTATAGGTGATCAGGATCGCAACGACGCCCGCGGAAAACCCGACAAGGGTGTAACCCGCGACGCTTCCCAACCCCGCTAGGATCAGGGCCGCGCGGACCGCATCGCGCCGGTCGGCTTCGCGCGCGATGACCGGGATGGCGAGCACGCGGGCCACCATCGGTACGGCGAGCACAATGCCGATCAGTCTTGCGTCGACATCCTTGGCTTTGAGCCAGACCGGGAAAAACGGCATCTGGATGCCGGGTAAAATAAACAACGCAACATAAAGCGCTGCCAAACGCGGAACGAAGCCGGACGGCGCTAAAGAAGCCTGCCCCATCGCGCCACAGCTCCCACTAAAACGCTGTCAATGCTGGCATTTTCGCGATCCAAGTTCCTTGCCAGCCGCAGCAATGCTGGCCGAATCAATCCGTATGATTGATAAACACGCCGGCAAGGATTGCACATGGCAAGCGAGACTATTGCCAGGACAGAACAGTCGACGCCGCCGGATGAAGGCGACTATCAGACATTCTGCACGGCGGTCTCCGCGAGTGCGCGGGGCCGTGCCTTTCTTGCCGAATATACCCGCCGCAACCGGAACGCAGACACTGAGGTGCTGCTCACGGCCATCGACAAACTTCAGTCGGTGGTGACTGCCAATGCACGCCCCGAAACATCTGACGTCATCAAAAAAGAACTGCTCTCATTGTTGGCGGAGATCAGCTCAGCACAGGCCGAACTACAGGCCAACATTCTGGCTATCAAGGCCGCGAAGTTTGCGGATCTAATCGCACTCGTCGAACGCCGTATCACAGACCTAGTCGCGCCGGCGCACGCGACCCCAATGCCGCAGGCGGATCCAACGCCCGTAATCCCGAATGCGACGGCCGATGACGTCGGGCGCACTCATCTTACGATCGTTCCGCTGCCGGAGCAGCCGGAATTGCCAATTCCATCGCCGGCCGCCACACAGCCTCCGGCGATCGCTCTCGTCCGGAATGAAGTCATCATGGCAGAAGTGTCTTTCGTGGAGCCATCGCCCGTGTCGGCCGCGCCCAACATTCAGCGCGCATCACATACGGTCGAATTGCCAAGGGCAGATTTAGCAACGCCCGAAGTTACCAGCGCAGCACGCTCCCCGGCCACTGCCGATCCGCTGGCATCGATCATGGCGTTGAGCGAAGAGGAGCGTCTCGCATTATTTACCTGAGGAGTCGTGTGGCTATGTGCCGATCAGGCGCGCAAACAATTCAGCGTCCACATTTCCACCAGAGAGGATGCCGACGACGATCTTGCCCTTCACATCGAGCTTGCCGGCAAGTAGCGCAGCCAGGCCTATAGCTCCGCCTGGTTCCACCACAAGTTTCAACTCGCTAAACGCATAACGCACCGCGCGCGCGACCTCCGCGTCGCTCACCGTTGTTCCCTCCCCTATGAGCTCCCGCGTGATTGGGAAGGTCAATTCACCCGGCGTATTGCTCAGGAGCGCATCGCAGATAGAACCGCTCATGCGCGCGTTCGCCTCTCGCTTGCCACTCCGGAAAGAGCGCAAAGTATCGTCGAAGCCCTCGGGCTCGATTGCGTAAAACTTTGCGGACGGCACTCGCGCTTTTATCCCAAGCGAAATGCCGGCGGCCAGCCCGCCACCGGATGCGCCGACGATGACGATCTCGGGCTCCAGCGAAAGCTTTGCCAGATCCTCAACAATCTCGGCGCCGATCGTGCCTTGTCCTGCAATGATGAGCGGATCGTCATAAGGCGGCACCAGCGTGGCACCCCGCTCCACAACGATTTTCTTTGCGATGGCGGCACGGTCCTCGCGATCGCGGTCGTAAGGCACGACCTCCGCACCCAGCGCCAGAGTGCGCTCGCGCTTCGCTCTCGGCGCATCGCTCGGCATCACGATGATCGCGCGAAGACCAAGCAAGCGGGCCGCGGCGGCTACTCCTTGCGCGTGATTGCCGCTCGAGTAGGCCACCACACCGCCCGCACGCCGATCCAGCGGGATAGAGGCCACCTTGTTGTATGCGCCACGGAATTTGAACGAGCCCGTACGCTGCAAGGTTTCCGCCTTGAGAAATACGCGCGCACCGATCGCTTCATCGAGAACCGGTGCACTGATTAAAGGTGTCCGCACCGCAACGCCAGCGAGCCGCTTTGCCGCTTTTTCAATGTCGGCTGCGGTCGGGAGGATGGTGTTGTCGATAGCACCCATGACCTGCAAGGCTACCGCCGCGCCGTATGCGGCGGCAAGAGCGCAGACCTCAGGCGGCAATCGGAGACGGTTTTTTACGTCCTGGCTTGGTCGCTTCCGCCACGTGTTCCAGAAAAATGCGTGCGCTTGTGGCCCATGTCATGCCCAATGCGAATTCGCGACAATCCTCCCGCCGGCATTCCAATGCATTCAAGCAGGCGCGTTGTAAGTCTTCGTCGAGGCTTCCAACATTCGCTGCTCCAATCACGTCGCGCGGCGCGGCGGCCGGGAATGCCGCTACCGGCACACCGCTCGCCAAAGCTTCCAGCAGCACCAGCCCGAAAGTGTCCGTGCGGCTTGGAAAAACAAATACATCGGCCGCGGCATATATTTCAGCCAGCGCCGTGCCGTGGCGTGCGCCCATAAACACGGCGCCGGGAAATTTTTTTGAAAGCGAGCCTCGCGCCGGTCCATCACCGACAACGAGCTTCGTGCCAGGCAGATCAAGTTTGAGAAAGGCCTCGACATTTTTCTCTACGGCCAACCGGCCGACCGTCAAGAAAATCGGACGCGGCAGGTTGACGTCGGCGTTTTCCCGCGGGTGAAACAGCTCAGCATCGACGCCGCGGGGCCAAAGTTTCACGTTTTTGAAGCCGCGCGAAGAGAGTTCAGATGCAAGCGCTGGCGTGGCAGCAAGCACTGCGGCGCCCGGAGCATGGAAACGGCGCAACCACCCCCATGTCAGCTCACTGGTCCAGCGCTCGGGTACGGGCAGCCGCTCGGCGAGATAGTCCGGGAACCGGGTGTGAAAGCTGGTCGTGAAGGCCAAACCGTGCCGTAGACATACGCGGCGCACTGCATGACCGATTGGACCCTCAGTTGCGACGTGGATTGCTGTAGGCTTTGACAATTTCAGACGCCGCTCGATGTCACCCGGCGTCACTAACGCCAACCGGATTTCGGGATAGCTCGGCATCGGCACGCTCCAGAACTGGTCAGGACTTAGAAATTCCAGCTCTGTCCCGAGCAAACGAGCCTCACGCGCGACATGGCCCAGAGTCCTTACGACGCCATTGACCTGAGGGTGCCAGGCGTCGGTCGCGACGAGGATCTTCATGCGCTTATGCTGCCCTTGCGGCTAAGCCGCATTTGCTGTCGGCCGCTGCGAGAATAACTCGGCGGGTTCGGTGCCACGGCCATCATGTGTCCACGTAATGATCTCGAAACTGCCGTCGTGGCATTCGGCGACTGCCGTGCAGCTTTCCACCCAATCGCCGCAGTTGATGTAACGGAGTCCGTAATCGTCATGCATCGCGGCAGTGTGGATGTGGCCGCAGATGACGCCTTCAGCTCGATGGTGTTTGGCTTCCGTCGCCAATGCCTTCTCGAACGCGCCGATATAGTTGACTGCGTTTTTTACCTTCAGCTTGGCCCATTTGGATAATGACCAGTAAGGCGCGCCAAACACACGGCGGAATGTGTTGAAAATCCGATTTGCGGTGAGCGCGAATTCGTAAGCCTTGTCGCCTAAGAGTGCCAGCCAGCGCGCCTGGGTCACCACGAGGTCAAAGATGTCACCGTGCACAACCAAGAAACGGCGTCCGTCGACCCCTTCGTGAATGATGTTTGCTACGACTTCGATGCCGCCAAAATGCGTGCCGTAGTAACCACGCAGAAATTCATCATGATTGCCTGGAATATAAATGAGCCGCGCGCCCTTACGCGCCTGACGCAAGAGTTTCTGCACCACGTCGTTGTGTGCCTGCGGCCAATACCAAGAAGAGCGTAGCGCCCACCCGTCGACAATATCGCCGACCAGATAGATCGTTTCAGCATCGTGGTGACGGAGAAAGTCGAGCAGCCGGTCAGCCTGGCAACCGCGCGTTCCCAAATGTACGTCGGAGATAAACAGCGCGCGAAACCGTCGCGTGGCGTTATCCGTCACGATTCGGCGATCTCCGATGCAATGACCATGCGCGCCATGTACCAGTTCCCCATTTCAATTTTATGACGCCGCCGTTTACCGATTCGACAGATCTTAATCACGCCGCGGCTTGTTGCGCTTCGGCGCGGCGAAAGCGCACCAGCGTGTACACGCCGAATGGTTTGACCTTTCGTCGTTCAATTAACTCGGCGCCGCCGTGCGCTTGTGCCCATGCCGCCAGACGCTGGAACGGAAACTCTGGCCGTAGGCCCAGCTTGTGAGCTTTTCGCGCAAGCAGGCGTTCGACGGCGGCGGCCAGACCATGCTCGGAATAAAGATGATTGACGAGAATGATTTGGCCGCCCGGACGAACCACGCGCGCGCATTCAGACAATACGCGCTCGGGATTTTCTACCAGTGTGATAACGAATTGACCGACGACACAGTCGAACGAGGCGCCGGGATAGGCAAGGTCGTGCGCATCCATCACGGCAAGCTCCTTAACAAAAGGGTATGCACCGCGTGAAATGCGGCTGCGGGCGCGCGAAATCATCGGTTCCGAAATATCAATGCCAGTAATCTCCGTCGTGGCATCGTAGTCTCCGAACGACAGACCGGTCCCCACGCCGATTTCGAGAATTCGTCCACCCACGCTCCGTGCGGCGCGAGCGGCAGCGCGTCGGCCGTTGACAAAAGCGGGTCCGCAAAGCACGTCATAAATCGGCGCCCAACGGGCATATGCCTTTTCCATTACGTCTCTGGCTGGATCACGCAGCATTGCTGCCTCCCGAATCAGAAGTTCAATTCGCCCCGGAAGTAGCAACCGTTTGCAACAGTTCGGCGACAAGCACTCGCCCTTGACGCTCGCGCGCATGGCCCCGACACTCGTGGCCGCACCCCCGCTGGATACGAGGAAACCTCATGAATCTCGGAATTGCCGGCCGCAAGGCCATTGTCTGCGCGTCGAGCCGCGGGCTCGGCAAGGCCTGCGCCCGCGCGTTGGCAGAAGCCGGCTGCGAAGTCGTGATCAACGGACGAGACGCCAAAAAACTGGAGGCCACCGCGGCGGAGCTTGCGAGCATCGCCGGCACCAAAATCATCGCCGTCGCAGCCGATGTCGCAACGCCCGAAGGTCAAAAGGCGCTCCTGGCCGCCTGCCCCGAGCCAGACATTCTGATCAACAACAATGCCGGCCCGCCGATGCGCGATTTTCGCGAGCTCACCCGCGCTCAAATGATCGACGGCGTCATTGCGAACATGGTTGTGGCGGTCGAGTTGATCCAAAAGGTCATTGACCCGATGTGCCAGCGCAAATTCGGCCGCATTGTGAACATCACGTCGGGTTCGGTGAAGATGCCCCTCGCCGGGCTCGATCTGTCGTCTGGCGCGCGCGCCGGCCTGACGGCTTTCCTCGCCGGCGTTGCCCGTACGGTCGCGGACAAGAATGTCACCATCAATAATATATTGCCCGGCGCGTTCGACACCGACCGGCTGCGCGGGATGATGAACAAAACCGCCGAGCAAAAAGGCAAGACTGCCGCACAGGTCGCCGCAGACCGCATCGCCACCATTCCAGCCAAACGATTTGGAAATCCCGAAGAGTTCGGCGCGGCATGTGCGTTCTTATGCTCGACGCACGGTGGCTATATCACCGGACAAAATCTGCTGATCGACGGTGGAACATTCAGCGGCGCATTCTGAAACGCAAAGGCCGACGTTACCGCCGGCCTCGCACCCCCAAGCTACCGCGGGGCTATTTGGTGATCAGCGGACTCTTCGCCGGCGCCTGGTCATCCCAACGAAAGACCAGAGACCCCGATAGAATATCGACACGCGCGCCTACATCGCCCACATAGGCGACAGCGCCGTTGAACCACGGATTCCCCGATGTCGACGAAATATTGATCGTCGGATCTTTTACGAAAAGATGCGAATAGGCCACGTCGAAGTGGAGGCCTTTAAAGACCTGCCACGACGCGCCGACCGATAGCCAAAAGCGGTCATTATCAGGCAGGCGCGGAGTACGGACCTGATCGTCGATCGGCGAAATTTCGTAACCGACACCGCTACGCAACGTCAGCCGTTCGTTCCATTTATACTCGGCACCGGCCGAGAAGAACCAGCCATCCCGATATTGGAACGGCAATGCCACCGTCGAACCGAAGATCGTTGCCGCAGAGCCGCTCGGCTGCAATATTGTCGCCGTACCGATGCGGCTCCAGTTCGCCCACTCCACAGTACCGAGAAGCGTCCACTGAGGATCGAGCCGCTGCCTGATGCCGAGAGAAACGGTGTCCGGAAGGTCGAGCGTCGTGTTGACGGAACCGGTCGTTGCAGCAGGGCCCAACGGGAACGACGTTATCAGCGCGCCATTGATTTTCTGGTCAATGCCCGAACGCCAGCCGAGACCGACCGTCGTCGTAGGCGTCGGTGTGAGCGTGGCGCCAGCAGTAAAACCGTAGCCCCACCCCTTGCCGTTGATATTTGCGTCAAGGCCCGCCGTTCCACCAAGTCCAGTGGTCAGATTGGCCGAGGCGTACTGGATCTGCACGCCGGCACCAACACTGATCCAATCATTGATGCGATAGGCGATGGTCGGTGTTGCATTGTATGTCTTCAGCGTGGTGTCACCCGCGTAGTCGCGGCCGGCAAACCGATCGGGAAATGAGACCGAAAGTCCGAATGGCGCATTGATGGACATTCCGAGCCATAAATTCGGCTTCACCTGCATTGAAAAATAACTGCCAGGAACGAGTGCGGCCACGCCGCTGTTTCCCGCACCACCAAAACCAGCCGGTAGCAATGTGCTGCCCGCTGCCGGATTGTGAGTCGCGTAGGGAATAATGCCGGCAACATCTGACTCAGCCTGGACGCCGGGAACCTGCGTTAGGGTCGCCGGATTCCAGAACATCGACGACAGCGCGCCACCAGCAGCGATACCCGCAAATGATGAGCCCTGCCCGTAAGCGCTCTGCTCGCGGATGCCGAAATCCGCCGGCATTGGCCTGGGCGGTCGCAATCACCAAAAGCCCAAGCGCACTGCCTGTCCGTAATAAATTTTTCCAACTTTGGAGTGGCATTTCGTCGTCCCCCAGAAAAATTGCGCTTTCCCACTGCGCTTACCGATCGTAACGAGAGGTTACGCGAGCGATAGTGATCGCGGCGGTAAATATTCATTGGGCAGGGCGGACTTAGAGAAAAATACCCCAGCTGTTGCGCCGATGACACAGGCGTTTTGTTGCACTGCGGTAATCCCTGAATCGAAGACCCAAGTCGGCGAGGTCGCGCATCGCGCATGTTCAGCCTGGTCCTCGCCGCGGAGCCTTTCGCAGGCTCGTGCGACCTGGAAGCCGATCTAAAGCGCGTCGGCGCCCCCGGTCGCGCGGAAGGCCACACCAATGCGTTCCGCCGAGCGCCAAATCACGTGGCACGGCCGCCTGAAGTTATCGTGGTCAATAATCAGCAAGAAGGCGTCGAGGATGCCGATCTGGCTTGCGACCTCAAGGCAGGCGCCGGCGGGCGAAAGATTGCGGACGCGGCAGCTGATGCCTGCACCGTGATTGAACGCAATGGTGCCACCTTTCAGCGTACGACCGCGTTGAGCTTTGCGTCTCTCATCCATGGATGCCATCGTGGGTACCGGCGTTCACGCGACCGGCGCGAGAAATCGCCACTGGCCTCGGCGTCTGACGGAAACGGCCATCCGTACCCTAGATCTGCCTATTTATCGGGCGGTGAAAGTGATCATCAAAAGATGGGTAAAACGACAAGAAAGCGCTAACCATGCGGGCGCGGGTGACAAGCCTCAAATTCCTGTTGGCATTTGTGATTGAGCGGGCCCCCTGCACCTCCTGCAAAGGAGGGTTGCCCCCTGCCCGCGGCCATGCATGATGGCGCCGACCTTCCAATTTCAAAAACAAACGCTCACGGGAGAGACCTGAACATGAAGCTTGTCCGCTTTGGCGCGCCCGGCCGCGAGAAACCCGGCATCATCGGTGACGACGGCAAAATCCGCGACCTGTCGCGTATCGTGAAAGATATCGACGGCGCGATGCTTGCCTCCGGCGGCCTTGCCAAGATCAAGAAGGCAAACCTCAAACGGATGAAGCCCGTTTCCGGTAAGCCTCGGCTCGGCCCCTGCATCGGCAACGTGCGTAACTTCATCGCCATCGGTCTGAACTATTCCGACCACGCTGCGGAAGCCGGCATGCCAATTCCGAAAGAACCGATCATCTTCAACAAAGCGCCGACGTGCATCTGCGGACCGAATGACGACACCATCATCCCGCGCGAGTCCGGAAAGCTCGACTGGGAAGTCGAGCTCGGCATCGTCATCGGTAAGCGTTCGCGCTATCTCGCCAAGGACAAAGCGAAGGACGCCATCGCCGGTTATTTTCTGTCGAACGACGTCTCCGAGCGCGTGTTCCAGATCGAACGCAGCGGGGGCCAGTGGAACAAGGGCAAGAGTTGCGAAACATTCGGCCCGATCGGACCGTGGTTCGTGACAAAAGATGAACTGAAGGATCCGCAGAACCTGGACATGTGGCTCGACGTCAACGGCGAAAAGCGCCAGCGCGGCAACACGAAGACCATGATTTTCGGTTGCGAGCATCTGGTTTGGTACTGCTCACAGTTTTTCGTGATGGAGCCAGGTGACATCATCATCACCGGTACGCCGCCGGGCGTCGGCCTCGGCATGAAGCCAACGCCAATGTTCCTAAATGCGGGTGACGTCGTAACGCTCGGGATCGAGAAGCTCGGTGAACAGAAGCAAAAGGTAGTGGTGGGAAAATAATCGAACGCCGAGTCCGCCCGGCTCCCCCTCGCCAACCAAAACGTCAGGCTCACGCCTTCCGCAAACAGCGGCAGACTGATGGCAGCATCGCGGTGAAAAACAGCCAGCCAATCCTGGCTGGCACACCGTGCTACCGTCAAATTCAATCGGAGCGCGCGAGCGCTTGCCGAATTTGTAACGTATTGCGGCCCCAATCCCCGTCTTCAATCTGCATCGCTCGTCCCGTTTTCACATCTCGATCGCGTTGCTTTGTACGAGTTGAGGAGGGATACGCATGCCAGAACGTACGGCGATGCTGGCTCCGGCCATGGTCACGACAGTGCTGGTCGCTGCTCTATTCACGCAATCGTCCGGGAGCCTGCTTGCCGAAGAAGAATGTATCGCCAAGCCAAACTCGCCTGTCCCGCAAGGGCAACACTGGTACTACCGGTTCGATCACGCCAACAACCGGCAGTGCTGGCGCTTGGGACCCGAAGGACTTCCGATTCAGAAGAACGCAGTGAAGAACGAGAGACAGCCTGAGACAGAGGCGACACAATTAGCAGCGCCACCGCGCATGCAAGAGCGTGAAACAACTGGAATTGCGCCGGCCGACGACGCGCGCGACGCAGTTGCTCCCGCGATAACGGCGATGGCGCCTTGGCCCGACGCAGCAAAAATACCCGTGCTGCCGCTGTCCCAGCAGCCAGCCCAGCATCCTGCGGCAACCGAGTGGGCGCGATCCGCCGGTGCACTCGACGCAGCGGCTAGCATCCACGCTTCGGCAACCGGGAGTGAGCCCTCAACAGCGAGCGCGTCAGCAAGCGTGAACGACGTTTCGCCCTTGGTGAGCAACGACGCGGCAGAACCACGGCGGCTCGCGACCGCGCGGGCGGTTGCCTCAGCTGCGCCGATACAAACGATTGCCGAGGTCGATCACACGTTCGCCCTGCTCATGGTTGTATTCGCGGTGCTCGCCGTGACCGGCCCCATTCATCACTATACGGAACGGCGGCGTCAGCGCGAAAACAGCAATTTTCACGTCCCTCAATGGGCGCGTGTTGTGGCTTTAAACGCGCCCAAGCCCCGCGCGCGGTTACCTTTTGGAACGGGATCGAGGACCGCAAAGCGGCATGCTCCCGCAGCCCAGAGGCCGCTAGACCAAACCGAAAAGCTCACTCAGGTGCTGCAGCAACTTGTCGACCGCATGCAAATGGAGAGGCGGCAAGTGGCCAGCAGAATTTCGGCTAGCGGGGTCCACCCCCGGGATCGGGTATCATCCGTGCGGCAACAAGCCGGTGCCAGATAAACAACACGACTATGGCACCAACGGTTGCGCCGATGAAACCGGCGCCTTGGTCGGGCCTGTACCAGCCGATCGCCTGACCGATCCATGTCGCGAAGAAGGCACCTGCAATTCCAAGCACCGCCGTCAGAAGAAAGCCCTGAGGATTGTTCGGGCCGGGCGACAACATACGCGCGATAATACCCGCCACGAGGCCGATAAGAATGATCCAGATGATGCCCATGCATACTCCTAGCTTTAACAGCAAGACCGCTTAGCCGATGACGTCATCACTATTGTGCATGCGTTAGAGCATGCGCCCGGCTTCCTGCTCGGTCGGCAATCGTCCTTCCGGCGTTAATTGGTCCACCACCTGCGGCAAATATTCACTGAGGCCGTGGAGCAAATCATCCCGCGACATCCCGGTTTGCGCCATGAGCGCATTGATCTTGTCAGCTCCGAGGGCTCCGGCCAAATCGTTCGGCGATATTTCCTTGTTGGGACCGGTGCCGACCCACGAACCCGCGGTTTCGCCATGGCCGCTTTGCTGGAACTGTTTGAGCAGATCATTCAGGCCGCCGCTTAAGATGCCTCCGGCAGCACCCGTCGCGAGCAAGCCACCCAATCCGCTGCTGAGCAGATCGCCTAGTCCGCCTCGGCTAGTAGGCGCGCCGGTGTTGATCGCATTTCCGCGGGGCGGTACCTGAGTAGGCGACTGGCCAGTCGACGGTTGGCCGCCTGTAAAGCCTTTGACGGCCTTGTATGCGAGTAAACCGAGGATCGCCATTGTAATGGGCGACATGCCGCCGCTATTTGGGTCACGCTGTCCGCGCGGTCCATTCTGCATTCCGTTGAGAACATCCATCAAACCCATGGTCGCCTCCTGTCCGAACTCCACCAACTAAATCACGGTATGACGTTGCGGTGACGAGATCATGGCAGCCGCGCGACACCGGACGAGGTCGCGCGAATTTTACCGCCCACGGTATCGCGGTGAAGATATACTGAAGCGTTCAGGCGAAAAGATTTGGAATGCAAGCGCCTCGATCACAAACAGTGGAGGAAATGTGATGAGTATTTTTGGAAATATTATGGGTGCGATTTTCGGTCACGGTTCCGCGCAGGCGAGCGCCTCGCCTACCCTGGCGCCAAGCACGCCGCCTGCACAAACGGTTGATGTCGCTGCGATTGTTGACAAAGCGGCAGCAGCAACGGGCGAGAAGCTTGCGTGGCGAACATCTATCGTCGATCTGATGAAGGCTCTTAATCTGGACAGCAGCCTGGCTGCGCGAAAAGAACTCGCGAAAGAATTGAAATACACCGGCGACACCAACGATTCCGCGACCATGAATGTCTGGTTGCACAAACAGGTTATGACGAAGCTCGCTGCCAACGGCGGAAAGCTGCCCGCCGATATTAAGGCTTGACCAGCCAAGAGTTGACGTAAATTGCCCGGCGCGCCCCTCAAAATCGCGCCGGGTTCAGCCAACGGGCCTGGAACTCCCTTAGCGCTTGGTCACGGCTAACGGCGTATCCACGATTTTGCGTGCTTTCCGGCCTGACCGTGATGATCCAGAACCATGGCTCCCCTGGCGGCGCCTGCGCTGTGAGGGCAATGCGGCCAACAGGTCGATTGCCTTCAAATACATCGTAATCGTCGGCCGACCACTCGCCCTCGCTATTTCTGTTGGCGCGTACAAGGGTCAGCATAGGGCCCGCTCAAGAACCATAACCAACAGCCCTCCCGAATCCGGGTTCGTCGAAAACCCACGCTGCCCACGCTAGCCGCTCCCAGTTCCCCTGTTATAGTCGAATACAAGGACGGACGAAAACGTCCAGACCGGAGGGGGATAGAATGAGACCCATGTTGTGGCTAGGCGGTCTGATGCTTGGCGCGGCTCTGTGCGTGCCGGCAACGGCCGAGACCATCAAGATCGGAATTCTGCTGCCGTATTCAGGCGCTAATGCCGACCTTGGCGATGTACAGGACAAGGCGATCGACCTGTACATGAAGCTCCATGCGAAGGATATCGCACCACACAAAGTCGAACTCATCAAACGCGATGAAGGTCCGCCGTCCGGTGCGAACGCAAAAACTGCTGCAACCGAACTCATCACCCGCGACAAGGTCGATCTCATTCTTGGCGTTGTGTTCTCGCCGTCAGCGATCGCGATGGCGCCGGTCATCACGCAAGCCAAGGTGCCTTTCATCATCGCCAACGCCGGCACCGCATGGATTACGCAGCTGTCGCCTTACATTGTGCGTTTCTCGTTCAGCATGTGGCATGACGGCTACGCGATGGGCACGTACGCGGAGAACAAACTCAAGTGCAAGACGGCGGCGACTGCCTATACCGATTTCCCGCCCGGCAAGGATTCAACAGAAGCGTTCAAGACAAGCTTCGAGAAGGCCGGTGGCAAAGTCATTGACGCGATCCCGATGGGCAATCCCGCGCAGGTCCCCGACATGACGCCATTCTTCCAGCGTGTGAAGGACGAAAAGCCCGATTGCCTCTTCGTGTTTATCCCGTCCGGTTCGCATGCCTCTGCAGTGGTCAAGACTTATGGCCAACTTGGTTTGCGACAGGCCGGGATCAAGCTCATCGGTCCGAAGGACGTCGTACCCGACAGCAAACTGCAGACCATGGGTGACGCGGCGATCGGAACCATCGTGATGAGTTCCTACAGCAACGACCTCGACAATGCCGCCAACAAGGCATTCGTCAAGGCGTGGCATGAAGCCTACGGCGCCGACAATTACCCCGATTTCGAATCGGCGAACGCGTGGGATGCGATTGACGCTGTCTTCCACACGATCAAAAAGCTCAACGGCAAGTTCGACGCCGATGCCTTCGTCAACGAGATCAAGCACTGGTCGGGCGACGGCCCGCGCGGCAAGGTCAGCATCGATCCCGAGACGCGCGACATCGTGAACGATGAGCACGCGATGGAAGTCATTCGCAAGCCGGACGGCAAGCTCGGAACCAAGATCCTGGGCAGCATCCGGCAGGTGAAGGACGAGTGCAAAATCCTGAAAATCGGGCGCTGCGGCACGCAGTGACCGTCAGTTGAATGTGCCCTTGTCTGAGGACAGTGGACATCCCAAATCTTGGGATCAATAGTCGCTGTCCCAGATGGCACATCCCCACAAACAACTGACGGAGCGGTATGCCGATTTCTGGCTCGCGCGTGGCGCGGTCGCGGTTATCGTCGCGCTTCAGATCGGCATCGTAAACGATCTAACGGTCGGCCCGCGCTGGCTCGCGCCGGCCATGGAAATCGCGATTCTTCATCCCATTATCGATCGCGACTGCTTGGACCCAGAAGAGTGCCCGCAAAGCATCGACGAACGAGCAATTGCAGCTGGTGGGGCGCGATCGGAAAATGGTCCGGTGGCTCGCCATTGCCCTGACGGCAGTCGTCACACTGATGAATTTTGGCGCGCTGACGCGATTGATTGCCGCGATGTTGGCCGGCCATGCCGGCACCGGACAGACCTTGCTTCTGGATGCCGTCAATATCTGGGCGACCAACGTCATAATTTTTGCCCTCTGGTATTGGGCGCTCGATCGTGGCGGCCCGGCAGGAAATGTGGTGGGTCCAGGCAGGGGAAGCGATTTTTTGTTCACCCAACAACAGCCCGTTGCCGACCAGAGCGTTTTTCCGATTGGTCTCCAGGTTTTCTCGACTATTTGTTTCTGGCCTACACAAACGCGACCGCGTTTTCACCGGCTGACACTTTTCCCCTCACTGCGAGAGCAAAAATGCTGATGATGGCTGAATCCGCCATTTCGCTTGCGACGATTGCACTTGTCGCCTCGCGTGCAGTCGGCATTCTGAACTAAGCTCATAGCGCGTCCGCGCGGGAAGCGATGTCTAGTTTGATTTTGGAATCGACCCGGTTTTAGACACATCCGACGTGCCAAACATATTTCGGTCCGCAATCATTTTCCGGCGGCATTCGGCATAAGCCACCGATCCCGGCTGCGCTCCGTAAGTACGGCAGCGGGCATCGTCAAGCGTGGACATGGTTTTCGTATCTTGCTGTTGCTGTGCGGCCTGCTCATATCCGGCGGTGCCCGGAGAACAGCCCGTATGTCCAGTCCCGGTCATACATTCGAGAGAATTCCCGGCACAGCCTGCAACAAGAAGGATGCAGGTAAGCGCAAATATCAAAGGCGCCTGGCGCATATCCGCCCCCCCGTGACGAATCGTCCGTCTATGAAAGGAAGTCGACGCTGATTCTGCCAGCGAAAAATCGACCTTGTTTACCGCCCTCCATCCGGAGGATAGCCAATCAAGAGCAATTTGCGGGCTGCCGGCTTATTTTCGGCCAGTTTCGGCTTCAGCAAACCAAGCGGCACTAGGCGGCTACATCATACCGCACGGCAACAATTGAATTTTTGCCACTTTTCGGGGAACAGATTTCGCGGCGCTGGGTTCTCGAAGCGAACGTTAGTGAGGCTTGGGTCCACCATGTCGCCGACAGTCGCAGTCCCAGAAAGTCGAAGATGCCGGACGCGGGCAGTCGAATGCCGCACAATGGCGGAGCTGTTCCGCGTTCAAATTGCGCGCGACCAGATGTTGAAGGCTGCAGCCGACTACGAACGGATGGCGCGAGACGCAAAGCAACGCGAAATCGCGCAGGGCATATCGTATCTAAGGGCGCTTGCGATAAGCCGTGAACCGGTGCGCTAACTTCGCTTCCAGTTCCGCGCCTCGCGTGGCGGAACACGACAGTTTCACAAATTTTCATCGGACCACGGTGATAAACCGCCCTTACGGGCGCAGCCGAACTCTTTGCAGAGATATGAGAGATCGCCCTCGCACCGATAGCGAGTGATCGGGCAAATGTTGGGCGACACGCTGTTGTCATTGGATGGAGCAGCGGCCGGGTACATTTTGTTTTCGACAACCGGTGTCATCAAGACCGCCTCCATCGCAATAGCGGCATCACTCAGGAAACCGCCGTCATCGGATCAATAACGGTGAGTATCTCGTTTACCTTGGTCACCGGGAACCCCGCCAAGCGGGAGTGCTCGCGAACCAAATCCTCGTTTTCGGCAAGGTAGATGCAAAATGTCTTGTCGGCCGCGATGAATGACTGCACCCATTGCACTTTCCCCGACAGCTTGCTGAGAGCTGCGTTGGACGTCGCGGCAAGATCCTTGAGTTGCGCACGATTCAGGCTACCGACGTTCGGGATGTCACGTTCGATCAAATAGCGTTTCATAGTTTTGCTTTTCGTTCTGGATGTCGATTCTTAAACGATGGTCGGGCGGAAGCAGATGCGCATGTCGCTTAATGACGCGGCGCGCCTGACGAAGCCGCGAATATTTCAACGCCTTCATGAAGCGAGCAAATAACTGGGTACGTTGGCCGGCGCGACCGCCCGTCTCCGGTGCGCAACCGTCCGTCCGTGGCCGGAGCGCCCGTGAGTCCATAGGTAATAGTAACCATCGAGGTTTCCTTCTCGACTACAGAAAGTGTGCGGGTTCGGAAGTTCGCCTGTATGCGCAATACCAAGGTGACTCAGCGCTTCATCATGACGACTTCCAGATACTCACTCGGCACAACCATTGTGCCGTCGTTAGCTTTGTTCATCCGCGCAATGAGGTCGTAGATATCTCTTTCCAAGATGCGTCTGCTGCGCCGTTTCGAGAGCAGCGAATGCTTTGAGTACCGGGCCGTAGAACGTCCTGAACACCTCTAGAAAATGCGTCGCGGACCGGTAACGGAAATTGAAAATGCGCGGCTCGGTCTTGATCCAGGTGGCACCTGTCGAGAACATTTCGGTGAGACGCGCGCGCGTTCCCCAAAGCGCCGGAGATTTTGCGGCCGGCGGCGGAGGCAAGTATTTGGCGAGCGTCCTAAAGAGCTGCCCGATAAATCCGTCGGGTGTCCAGTTCGTGAGACCGATTTGACCGCCGGATTTGCAGACGCGCAGCAGCTCTGCAGCGGCTTTATCTTGATTGGGCGTAAACATAACGCCGAATGTGGAAATGACAGCATCGAAGGCGCCGTCGGAAAACGGCAAGTTTTCCGCATCCGCCTCCTTGAAATCGATCGTCAGGCCTTCCGCTGCAGCACGGGCGCGCCCAAGCTCCAGGAGACGAGGCACATAGTCCGTCGAAACGACGTCACACCAGCGTCGGGCAGCGGCCAGACTTGCCATTCCGTTTCCGGCCGCAACGTCCAGCACTTTCCGGCCGGCACGCAGATCGAGCGCCTCACAGAGCTCCTCGCCCACAATCTGCAGGGTTGTGCCCACCACGGCATAGTTGCCCGACGACCAGGCAACCTGCTGCCGGGACTTTATTGCGACGAGATCGGAAAATGCCACCGGCGTTGGCTGCGCGGTAGGCTTAGTTGCGGTTAGCGTTGCGGTGGGCATCGAAAACTCCTGTCCTATTTCCAACATGATTGAGTTGTGAGTACCGCTGTCATCCGCAAAAGACTTTGTCCGGAGCTTGATTTGTCCTTGAGAGAAGCTTGATTATTTCCTGAGACTGGTTTTGCGGTATGGCGGGGGCCAAAACGTGCAATTTCTCTTTGGCGATCATGTGCTTGACGATGACCGCCGCGAGCTCAGCCGCGGCGCCGAGCCGATATCCGTCGAGCCACAGGTTTTCGACCTGCTGATCTATCTGGTGCAGAATCGCGATCGCGTGGTCAGCAAGAACGATCTCATCGATTCGGTCTGGGGCGGCCGCGTCGTTTCGGATTCGACCCTGACGAGCCGAATCAATGCAGCACGCAAAGCGATCGGCGACAGCGGGCAGAAGCAAAAGCTTATTCGTACAATTGCACGCAAGGGCCTCCGCTTTGTCGGCGAAGTACGCATGAATCAAACGGGGCGGAGTCTGCAAGTGCCGTCGCCAGGTCGCCGTCCGAGACCCATGAGACCTCGCGCTCCGCCCTGCCACTGCCCGACCGACCCGCAATCGCTGTGCTTCCTTTCGTCAATATGAGCGACGAGCCGGAACAAGAGTATTTTTCCGACGGCATCAGCGAAGACATCATTACCGCGTTGTCCAAACTTCGTTGGTTCTTTGTGATCGCGCGGAATTCGTCATTTACCTACAAGGGCAAATCCGTCCACATAAAGCAGATCGCTGAGGAACTCGGCGTCGGCTATGTGGTCGAAGGCAGCGTGCGCAAAGGCGGCGATCGCGTGCGCATCACCGCCCAACTCAACGACGTCGCAACCGGCAGCCACATCTGGGCCGAGCGCTACGACCGCGATATCGCCGATGTATTTGCAGTTCAGGATGAGATCACCGAAGCCATTGTCGCCGCTATTGAGCCGCAACTTTACGCCGCCGAAAATTTCCACGCGCAACGCAAGGCGCCCGATAGCATGGACGCGTGGGATCTGGTGATGCGCGCATTGTCGTACTACTGGAGGCTGACACGGCAAGACAACGTGGTCGCGCAGGCCCTGCTCGAAAAGGCTACCGCCATCGATACTAACTACGGCCAGGCGCTCGGCGTGCTTGCTGCCAGCCACACCTTCAGCGCTCACATGGGATGGTCTGACATGGCGGCCGTCCGTTGCCAATCGCCGAGCGTGCTGCGCTCGCCGCAATACGCGCAGACAGCGAAGATCCGTGGGCGCACTACGCACTGGGCAACGTCTATCTTTGCACGCGTCAATTCGACAACTCTCTGGCCGAATTCGAGTTGGCATTGCGGCTCAATCCGAACTTTTCACTGGCGCAGGCTTATTATGGCCTGACGCTCTCCTATTGCGGAAGATGGCAAGACGGCGACATGGCCGCGCGTCGCGCGCTGCGGCTCAGTCCGCGCGATCCATTCTCGGCGATTTATTGCGGCATTATTGCCTACTCGCAATTCGTCGGGCGCAACTATGACGAAGCGATGCGCTATGCGCGCGAAGCCATCCGCCAGCGCAATGATTTCGTCGGCGGGCACCGGGTGCTCACGGCGGCCGCTGGCATGGTTGGGCAGGACGAGAGTTGCCAAAGCCGCACTACAGGAGTTGCGGCGCGCACAGCCCAATATTTCGATAGCGTGGCTCGCAAATGATATTCCGTTTCAGCACGACGCCGACCGAAAGCACTATCTGGAAGGCTTCCGCCGCGCCGGCTTGGAATGATCTCGACCAAATTCGTGCACGACCTTTATTTCCGCGTGTTTCGCTCGCGTGGAATGCGGCCAAGATGCGAAAGAACGATCATCGCGCCGATTAAAAAATACATCAGGATGATCTTCGGATTTTCGGAAATGAGCGCAACCATGGAGTCACTCCTACCTGTTCGATCGAACAACTCCCCTCCTCTATTTCCCGCCGGTCCAGATGCACAGTCCCCGCAATGGATCAGGTCCAAGGAGAAGCTAACGCCCCTCCGCACGATCGAATGTGAAGCGGGTCACGCCCGGGTTTTTCATTTTCAGGCAGATTGTTGGGGTGAAGGCCTGACGCCTTTCACATTCCTCCCTTTACCCCGCCAGGTTTGGCGGGGTCTTTTTAGGGCACCCGGACCGCTGCAAGGATATGCAGAAGGGGACGGGAACGGTAGAAGCCGGGCGGCGGAAGGCTCAACTGCTCTTGTTCGACAATTTTTTATGCAGATTTAATCGCTTTTCGGCCCTGCCGCGGTGGGCGTCTCGGGAACTTTAACAGTTCATAAACCATGCTCGCGCACCATCCCTGCCTACACGCATTCGCTGGTGGGGACTTAGCCCGTGCGGACCAATCGCAGCTGGCTCTGCATTTTCGGGGCTGCCTTCTGTCTTATTGCCACCCCGCTTCACGCGGAGGACGGCGTATTCCAAGACAAGATTCTTTTCGGCCAGGTCGCCGCACTTAACGGACCGGCACAGGCCCTTGGCCAAGGGATGCGCGAAGGCATTCTCGCTGCGTTCGAAGAGGCCAACCGCAGTGGTGGCGTCAATGGTCGCAAAGCTTGAGCTCAAGTCAATCGACGACAGTTACGAGCCCGAAAAGACCATCGTCGCAATGAACAAGGCGATCAGTGAAGACAAGGTCTTTGCGCTCCTCGGCGCGGTCGGAACGCCGACCTCCAAGGCAGGCCAGCCCATTGCCACGGCGGCCAAGGTCCCGTTCATCGGGCCGTTCACCGGCGCGGAATTTCTGCGCAATCCTTTCAACCGTTACATCGTCAACATTCGCAGCTCGTACTTCCAGGAGACAGAGGCCTGGATCGAACACCTGACGACAGACCTCGGCATTACAAGAATCGCGATCCTCTATCAGGACGATGCGTTTGGTCTTGCCGGCCTCGCGGGCGTTAAGAAAGCGATGGCAAAACGTAACATTGCGCTCGTCGCCGAAGGAACATTCAAGCGCAACACGACCGCGATTAAGTCGGCCTTGCTCGAGATCATAAAGGGCCAGCCTCAGGCCGTCGTGACAGTCGGCCCGTACAAACCAATCGCAGAATTCATCAAGCTCGCACGGCAGCTCAAGGTCGATGCCACCTTCGTTGCGATTTCTTTCGTCGGGTCGGATTCACTCGCGCAAGAGCTTGGCAACCAAGGCGCCGGCGTTGTCGTTAGCCAGGTCGTCCCATTTCCGTGGGACACGTCGCTTGCCGTTGTGAAGTCCTATCATGATGCCCTCGCCGCGGTAAACGCGAAAGCAAAGCCAGGGTTTGTTTCGATCGAAGGCTATTTCGTCGGCCAGCTCGTGGTCCAGGCTTTGAAAAGGATTCCGGGTGAGCCGACACGCGAAGCGTTTCTCGACGCGATTGAGAGCGGTCCATTCGATCTTGGCGGGGTAAAGCTCGAATTCGGGCCTAAGCAAAACCAGGGATCAAATCAGGTCTATTTCACAGTGCTTCAGGCCGACGGCTCGTTCAGGCCGGTGACAAAGCTCGTCAAGACGGTTGCGAGATGACACCAAGCGGACACCCGGAAAATGCGTATCGGCTGGGCTAAATTATCGATGGGGCATGATCCCAACAGCGCTCAAAATTCGGGCTGGCTGTCGACGATTCGCGCTCGTCTGTACCTCGCTTTTGGGTTTGCCGCTGCCCTGACAATAATCGGCTCGTCGATTGCTTTTTATGAATTCACTGTCATTGGCATGACGACCAACGAAATTGTTTCGCGCAGTTTGCCGGCGACGACCGTATCCCTTCGTCTCGCGGAGCAGGCCAGTAGCCTCGTGACCTCGGGACCGCGCCTGATGGCCGCACGGACGGATAAAGATCGCGATGAAACGATGGGCGAAATCCATCAACAAGAAAGAAATCTGGAAGACGGCATACAGCGCTTGAATACGCTCGGTATTGCAAATACCGGTGAGATCGACGCAAACCGCAAGGCCTTGTCGGAACGCCTTAAAACTCTCGATGAAGCAGTGGCAAACCGCATCATTATGTCAAACGAACGGTCGTACTTGGCGTCGTCAGTGCGCGCCGCGCACGAGGCCCTGCTTATTGGCCTCGCCCCGGCAATCGATGACGCCAACTTTGACCTCATGATGAATGCAAAACAAGAAGGCGCTGCCGCCATCGAAACGAGAACTCGAATTGCTGCGGCGGCTTTTGGAAACGGAATCCGAGGCAAATCTCCTCGCCGGACTCCTGACTGAGGCTTCACTCGTTACCGATGTGAGCCGCCTGGAGCCCTTGCGAGACCTGATCAACTCCGCCCAAAGAAAGATCGTCAAAAATCTGAACGCGATCCCCGACAGCACCCAACAAGGCAAGCTTTTCTCTCTATTCAAGCAGCTTGGTTCGATCGGAGCCGACGATGGGATCATGGCTGCACGTGCCTACGAACTCAATCAGCAGCATAATGCCCAACTGGCATTCGACGCTGCTCAATCTGAGGCTTCCAGACTGAAATTTGCTGTCGATGGTCTCGTCGAGCAGCAGACCCGCACCGCGCAAGAAATCTCAAACTTTGCCAGCCGGCAGATCCGGTCCGGGCAACTTATTCTGACCATCCTTTCGATCGCGGCGGTGTTGAGCGCGGCCTTGGTTGCATGGCTTTATGTTGGCCGCAGCGTCGCTCGCCGCCTTGGTTTTCTTAGCGATGCGATGCGGCGTATCGCCAATGGCGACTTGAACGTCGATATTCACGACACCCGCGGCGATGAAATCGCGGACATGGGCCGAACACTTCTATTTTTCCGGCAAGCCACCGCCGAAGCAGCGACAGCCCGCCGTAAGGAGGCCGAACAGACCCGCACGCTCGAATCGCGGCGACAGCTTGTCGAGACAGCGACGCTTGAATTTGAGCAAGCCGTGTCCAATATCGTGCAAACTCTCGACCGCGCGGCCGCGGCAATGGACAGCTCCGCACGCGACATGGCGCATAGCGCCACACGCAACCAGGAGCAGGCACTGGAGACGGCCGCGGCCTCGGAGCAGGCGACGGCCAATGTTGGAATTGTCGCTACAGCTGCCGAGGAGATCGCGCAATCGATCGAGCACATCGCAGCACGCGTTGCAAATTCAGCAACAGTGGCAAGTCAGGCGAGCGGCGAGGCTAAGGCAATTACCGAGGCGGTGGCGAGTCTTTCGGCATCTGTCGACGAAATCGGCGAGGTCAGCGATCTCATCAGCAGCATCGCCGCGCAGACAAATCTGCTCGCACTCAATGCAACAATCGAAGCCGCCCGCGCGGGAGAAGCCGGCCGTGGCTTCGCGGTGGTAGCCCAAGAGGTCAAAGGCCTGGCTACCCAAACCGGAAAGGCTACCGAGGAAATCACGCGGCATATTGTGTCGATCGAGCAAACAACGGATCGATCCGTCCAGGCTATCAAGAAGATTGCCGCAACGATCGAACAGCTGAGCGATGTTGCCAACGATGTGTCGGTCGCAATGCGTCAGCAGGATTCCGTTACGCAAGAGATCGCGCGCAATGCAGCCGCGGCGGCGAAGGGCACGCGCGATGTCTCCGAAAATATCACCGAAGTTTCAAATAGCGCCGTCAAAACCGGTCACGTTGCCACGACGGTTCTATCCGCAGCGGGTGAGCTGGCGGGCCAGTCACACCTGCTGCGCCAAGAGGTCGAGCGATATCTGGCACAGCTTCGCGTCGCCTCATAGCAATTTCTCCTGGGCAATTGCGCTGAGACGTTTGCCGTGCCGTTCGGCGTCTTGCCAATTCTCCTACACACCATCCTCCGTAAAAGCCAAGAATTGATCTGCGACGTAAGTCCGCAATAAGATTGGCGTCTGCAAGTTTTGGCCGAATCGAAAAAGGCCAGCTGCACCGGGAGGAATGCTATGAATGCATCGATAAAAATACTACGCCTTGCCGCGTTTATTGCGTGCTTGGGTGGGCCTGCGTTCGCTCAGCAGCCGACCTGCGGCGGTCCCGGCCCCCATGGGGCAGCCTTCGAACGCGCCTGGCGTCCCAAAATTCCAGCCGGAACCGTTCTGGCCGAAGCCGCTACCCGGAAACTGGATCCTTGGACAAGTCGCGGGTATTGCGGTCGATCGCAACGATCACATCTGGATCATTCACCGTCCCGCAACTCTGCTCGATGATGAAAAAGGCGCTACAAAAAATCCGCCCGAGACCAAGTGCTGCACGGCAGCGCCGCCGGTCCTCGAGTTCGATCAGGACGGAAATCTGTTGAGATCCTGGGGAGGCCCAGGAGAAGGTTTCGATTGGCCGAAGTCAGAGCACGGTGTTCACATCGACAGCAAAGGAGATGTTTGGCTTGCGGGCAATGACAACAGCGACCACCAGATCCTCAAATTTACCGCCGATGGAAAATTTCTCCAGCAGATTGGCAAGGCTAACGAGACCGCTGGTTCCAACAGCCAGGATAAGCTGGGGCGGCCGGCACATATGATGCTCGATGAGCCGGCGAACGAGCTGTATGTCGCCGACGGCTATAAAAATCGGCGGGTCATCGTGTTCGATGCGACTTCGGGCGCTTACAAGCGTCATTGGGGGGCATACGGACATAAGCCCAGCGATGAAAAAATGGCGGCCTACAAAGCCGACGCTCCCCCTTCGGAGCAGTTCTCAAATCCGGTTCACTGTGTCCGGATATCGAACGATGGCCTTGTCTATGTTTGCGACCGCGCCAATGACCGCATCCAGGTCTTCCGAAAAGACGGCACCTTTGTGAAAGAGTTTCGTATCGAACCGGAGACTTTGCAGAATGGCTCGGTTTGGGACCTTGTGCTGTCGGAAGACGCATCCCAGAAATATATATTTGTCGCGGATGGCGCGAACGGCCAAATCATCACGATCAATCGGGATGATGGGAAAGTGCTGACGCAGTGGGGCCGCCATGGCCGTCAACCGGGTCAGTTTAAATGGGTGCACAACATCGCGATCGACTCAAAAGGAAACATCTACACGGCGGAAGTCGGATTTGGCCACCGCACGCAAAAATTCCGCAGAATCGAATAAGTCGTAAGGAACAAAGAGGCTGCACGACCACATCACGGCCTGCAGCCCCTTCAATTGCAAACAGTAAAACTTCGAACCGTAGCGCCGAGCTAGCGCATCGACACCGTCATCCCGCTCAGGTCCACGGCGAGCTCAAAGCCCACTTGCCGTCCCCGCAATTCGAGTACGACACCGTTCGCATTGCGCAGGCGTGCAACCCTGGCGCCGCCTGCGATTGCCAGTCCAGCGCCGACTGCCGTATATGTACCGGCGATGTCCCCCGGGCTCCGGAGATTATAAGCGCGGCCTACAAAGTCTGCGCTGCTGACGCCGATTGTCCCGACGCTCACTCCACCCACGCTGAACGGATAAGATCTACCTGCAAAGCGCAACGTGCCGTTCCCGCCTCCGACACCAATAATGAAGCCCGGCCCTCGAAACGGTGACCCGCACCGAGCCCGTCGCTGCACTCGATGGCGAAGCGAGCTGCCGATACCATGACGGCTGCCACCACAACGACCGCACACCATTTCATCGCACGATAGATACCCGACATGACCGCCTCCAAAAATTATTACAACGAACGCGCGAACTTACCGTAACACCGGGCCATGGCCGTTCCAACCCGCGGAAAATACCTGCCCCCCCCACCGATTAATCGAGCGGCTCATCAACTACGGTTCAGTGTAATCGAGGCCTTCACGATCTGTCCGCCGCCATGCGAGTTGATGGTCACGCTTTGCCGTCTGTTGCGCGTCACCATGACAACATCGGCAGCAAAGCCCGCGCTTTCTATGTGAAGCTGCAAGCGATCGCCCTCCGCATTGCCGACGGCGGTGCCGCCCACACTGCGTGTGCGTTCGGTCCAGCGGCCGCTGACTTGATTTGATTTGTCGACGCTAAACTCACCGATCATATCAAAATTATAACTGTCGCTGGCGCATCGCAGTTGAAGGTCGACTTCACGCTGGCTGCTGCCACGTTGCCGGTAATTTGCGTTGCAGCGAATTTGTTCGGCCGCACCGTTTTCTGGCCGTAGCGTACCCGCCCCCGACCACAGCCCGGAAAAATCCGCAAAGGGACCTCCCTCCGCCCATGCTGACGGCAGCGGCACCACGAAAGCCGCAGCCGTGAGGGCTAGGCAGCAGCCGAGGAGGACTGCAGACGAAAAACGGCTGAATGTACGTTGCAAGGCTATTTTTCCCATTCAAAGTTCGTGTTGAAAAGATTACTGCAGTCCCGCGTTAACGGCTAACGGGGAGGTTTTGGTTCCAAACAAGCTTTCGCACCCGCCATCTGGCAGTCTACCGCAGTTTCGTCAAAGGCTTACCGGCTATTTTCTATCTATCCCGTGGCAGGAAAATCTTGAAGGGCCGTCTTGATCGTCCCGGTACACGCGCGAGTAATGGTCTTCCCGTCGTCATTCCAGGTTTGTGTCCCGCTTAGATCGACGTGACGGCGCACGAAAGTACCGCCGTACTTCGCCTCATACTGCCGGTTGCCACCCTTCCAAGACCCCTGCAGGCTTATAGTGTCGCCATTAAGCGTCCCGGTCCCCTGCTCCGGCGTCGCCTCAGCGACATCTCGCAGCCGCACGACATGGCTGTAACGCACCGCACCGCGTGAAATCGTTACCTCGATGGCTCCGCGGCTCTTGCCGACCGAGAACGGCAATTGGTCGCACACCATCGTGCCGCGATAGACGGCGTCGCGTACCTCTGCTTTTGCCGGTCAGACTGCCACTGCAATCGCCACCGGCAATAACGCCAATCAATTTGCCATTCCGCCCCATTGTGGATTCTCCGCTGACATTTTCTGTGATTGCCGGCCGTGCTGCAGAAACCACCACCGCACACGATTCACACTCTCGCAAGTCGAATGTGGCGGGTTGCTTGCGTCTCAATCCGATAACACTGCATACTTTTAAAGGGCCACGCTAAAGGGGAGCACATCATGTCTCATTTCGCCAGAGGTTTGTCCGTATGCGCGGTCGCTACCCTGTTGGCCGGTAGCGTCATCGTCACGCCAGCTTTCGCGGAGGCCGCGAAAATTTCCCAAGCCGATAAGAAAGCTCTGGTCGAGGCGACAGCGTCTTGCAAGGCTGAGGCAAAAGGCAAGAAGATCAGATGGCCTTCGAGTCGCTCCTACGTCAGAAACTGTGTGGCCGAGTCCCTCAAAAATCATCCCAACATCAGTGTTATCCAGCTGTACATTGACCATCCGGATATGAAGCGGCTGCCCGTGGAACAAGTTAAAGACCCGATGTAGGCAAAGCCTGAGGTCACTGCGACCGAGGACCTCCTTGTTTCAGCGAGCTGCAACCGTAGCGCTGGGTACAGCCAAGCCAGGCTGACGGGATTCCTGTGTTTGCAGCTTTGCTTTGTAATCCTCGAGCACACCTTCAAGCCGCGAAATATTTTGCAGAAGGCGTTCGCTGGTCAAACTCAGCAAATAATATCCGAATTCCGGATTTTGGAAGTAAAGCTCCAGCAATGTTTCATAAGTGATGGTCAGAACATCACCGTTCTCGATGCATTGAATCGTCTGCGTCCGACGATTTTTTGGCGCGACAAAACCCAGCTCTCCCATAATTCTGCCCGGTGGGAGCTCGATGCCAATTTCAGTGACGAGAAACTTTCCGGTCACCGTCAAAAACATTTCATTGGCAACGTCGCCCTTGCGAAATAGCACCTCGCCTTTGCGGTACTTGCGCGGCGTCATGTAAGGGCGAAGCCAGTCCATCGACAGATCACCCTGCGCCGATGTCCTGGCTTTTTTGACCAGTGAGAGCATCTGCCGAAGGCGGATGACGTTGACAGGCAAAGACAGAAGATAAAGCAGGAATGTCCCAACGGCCCCGGCGACGAGCCCATAGGCCATAAAAAAAGCAATGCTGATAATGCCGATCACGCGCAAGGGCACGATTGTGCGCATCATCAGCGTGGCGACGTAAAACGCAGCTCCGGCCAGCGCCAGCATGTTTGCGGCGTTGATATTTTCCAGCGCAAGTTCGCTCAGCCGGTGCGTTACCGCATCGTAGGTGAGGTGGGCGGGATCGAAGCCAAACTGGAGAAACAGCTTGTCCACGTACTGCGTGGCAAAATCGACGGCGCCATTAACGGTTGAATTCAGATTTGCGCTAACCATGCTTCCCCCACGAAATCTGCCGGTGGCACAAGGGGCCCATTTTCGAACCGGATAATATCGCGCGCCCGCCCCCTAATCGAGTGAACTCGCTCACACCCCACCCTCAGGGCCCGCTAATAGCGCAAATACGCCAATTCACGCTACTGGCCCCCGCATTAGCGGAGTAATTTGGGCCCCGTATGACAAATTATCTATCGGGATTGGCAATCTGTGTCGGAACCGCGGGTTCGACAGGTCACAGGAGGCCCTTGCGGCTGGGGCGCCGGCGGGCCGGTCCGTTTGGCGCGTTCACGGCTGACGAACTTCATGCAATCGGCGAATTCCGGGGTGCCGTCGTAGAATCCGTATCCTTGGCAAGCGAGCGTTTCCTTATCGATTTCGGTTTCCGGGCCCCAAGGGTGGCTGGCACAGCCCGATAGGTCCAATATAACGCCGGCTGCGGCGATGGCCGTCCTTACCCGCCGCGATATCGTCCGAAAGTGCCAGTGTCGTGGAAGCATCGCCGATGCTACCCCCCTCATCATCTCAAGCTATTGAGACCATATCGTAGCCAGACGTTGCGAGGAATGTGCGGGTGAGCCTCCACCTAGCTGGCTGGCACAGCGTCGTCCGGCAGACGCTTCGCGTAATCCTCACCACGCTCATAAGCCGACCGGTGGATGAACGACTTTGGCGGAATAGTCCGCCTTCGGCCCAGATTGAGGCGGCGCTCCCAGACCCGTTTCGTCCAGTTGTAGTGCCGCTTCCAGAGAATCTCCGCGAGCCACCAGAACCCCCTCAGCGAATCATGCAGAGTCGCGTTTGGGTCCGGAACTGCGAAGCCTCCGCCGCGCTTGCCGAGAACAAGGTCCATTTGGCCGGAATCGATGAGAAGGCCAGCCGCAATGGCCTCCTTGAGCATCCACTCCAGCGCGAGCTTGGATAGCCCGCTCTCGGCCTCAGCATAACCGCCACCAACATCGCAATGGACGCCCGGAAACCAGACCTGCTTGAGATCCTTCGGTCCGCTTTGCGGTGGCACTCCTTTGGGAATCCAGAGATTGGTGCGAAAGAACGCGCGGCGTTCGTCAATTGCTATTGCATGGCGACCGATTTCAATGTCCGGATTGTCGCTTGTGTACGGCAACCGCAGCGGATTTTCGTACCAGCCGACCGAACTCACCGTGTCCCACACGCCGACAAACCAAGGTGTGCAGATCCGCGTGGAAAACGTGCTTTTGAAATCGGCGGCAAGCTTGAAATAACTGGTTTCTTCCGCATTCTCCCCGCCGCCTTCATTTTCGATGGCATGGATCGCCATCAGCATGCGGATCGCATAAGGCACCAGAGGTTCGTTATCTTTTGGAATAAGCCCGTACATCCGCAGGAGCGAGGCCACCGCCCGCACCGTGTAAGCGCCGCGGCTGAATCCAAATAAAAAAACGCGGTCGCCTTCCTCAAAATTCTTCATCAGGAAAACGTAGGCGTCGCGAATATCCGCCTCCAGGCCATAGCCAAATGCCTCACCGAGAAGTCGCGTGACAGCACGGGTTGCACGCGTCAGTGCGCCGGGCGGCTCCATCGTGCCGAGACCCGGGTGGTAGAAAGCGACCTGCCGTGAGGGCTCGCGGGCAAGCGTGAAGAATAGCTTGACGACGTTGGTGCGGTGCTGCGCAAATTCGTTTGCCGTGCCGTCACAACATATCACGACGTTTTTCGGCATGGGCGTTGTCCTGATCGCGGATGCACATGCGCAGCAGATGCGCATGTGCGCAGATGCGCGTCACGTCCCTGGCAGTATCGGCTCGACCAGACGGAATTTTATAAAATTTATAAATTGATCAAAGCCGTTCCGCGGCAACACGCGTTGGAAATGGCCGGTCAGGGGAGTCAGACACGTCGGGTTCATCGCGATTCCATATTTTAGGGCCGAACCCGTCACCAGCCGTCCCGATTGCTCATCTACTTGCGCATTTGAGTCGGTATGCGTCGCCACCTTGATCGCCTTTGCAACCGCTGTGGGACCTATCTCCCCGCCGGCACCGACGGTTCGTGCGTCTTCGAGCCGGAGATCGTATTCGACCGTCGCTTCCAGAATTCTGCTGGCCCTGGCAGACGTAGCCGCCGGCGTTGAGGTATTCGACGACTGCGTCGTTGCAGTCTTCCTGCGCCATCAACTGGCTGTAGATCCTGTGGTTGGTACCAAGCGCGATCTCGTAAAGATGGACGTCAGAGAGCGAATAATGAATCTTGGTCACATATTTATCGCCGACGTCGCCATGGCCGGAACCGGCCGTCCCACTGTCAAGCTTGACTCCGATCGAGTATTGGCCGGCGTGGAGTTCGTCAGCAAGCGTGCTGGTGCTTGGCGATTCCACAACCGCATCTTTTAAATCGTCGTTTTTCACGCTGCATATCGTCTTAAAAAATTTCACGTCGGAATCGACGTAATACAGCGACCCCAGATTCAAAAGATTGGATGGCGGAGTGATCGGCAAATAGCCCAGGGATCGCAGATCGTTGTTCAGCTGATCCTCGTTCGGCCGCGCTGTGAAATACCAGGCGGCCGGAGCTACAATCGCTACCAGCGCAAGCGCAGCGCCAACAATGTACGGCGTCCGCATGGTCCGCATCACGGCCTCCATGTCTCTAAACTACAATTAAAGCTCAGCGATCAGGGCAGCAGACGCGGCCGCACTGGAAATATCCCTTCGGACAGGCCAGCGCAGCCGCGGACATCGCCGCCGAAAGCGTGAGGACGATTACAACGAGTCGCAGAATATTGACGAAGGTCTTACGCATGGCTCTTCTCCATCGGAAAAAGAGACAATGTGCCAACTGCAGCACGAAAACCGCTTCGCGAGGGCGAATGCGCCAACTCGCCATGACGTACGTTATCCCCTCTTTGCGCGAGGCTCTGTCATCCACTTCACATTGGGCAAGATGTGATCGTCCATTTGAATTTTCACTGTGTTCGGGCGGTTAAATCGACGCCGTTTTTAATTAAAACCAACACCATTTCCCTAAGGGCTTCGCCATAGACCATCAGTAATGATGCGCTCCGACCAGGATACCTCTTTGCCCCGGGGGCTCGTGATGGATCAGTCCAAGCAGTCATTGCGCGCGGATATTTTGGCTTTCCCGCATATGTCGCGGAAAGAAGAACAGTTGTTGCAGACCGTGCTGAACAACATGTCCCAAGGCGTGTTGATGTTTGATTCCGAAACACGCCTAATATTTTGCAATCAACGTTATATAGAATTGTACGGGCTTTCGCCGGAAGTCGTTAAGGCTGGCTGCCCGTTGCGCGAGCTTCTTCAACATCGCATCGAACTTGGAATTTTTACTGGCGACCCCGACGAGTATGTCGCCAGGCTCAAAGACGGCATTGCTGAAGGAAAGACATTCAATCAGATTGTAAATCTTCCGGATGGTCGGGCTTTTTCGGTCGTCAACAAACCAATTCCAGGCGGTGGCTGGCTCGCTACACATGAAGACGTGACCGAACGTCAGCGATCCGAAGACCGCATCGCGCACATGGCCCGTCATGATGCGCTGACTGATCTGCCCAATCGCGTGCTGTTGCTTGAGCAGCTCAATCACGAGATCAAGCGCGTCAAGCGCGGCGAGTGCCTTGCTGTGTTGTGTCTCGACCTCGATCAATTCAAGAGTGTCAATGACGCGCTTGGACATCATATCGGCGACGAACTGTTGAAGTTGGTCGGCGAGCGCCTGCGTGGGTGCACCCGCGAGCTCGATATCGTGGCACGCATGGGCGGTGATGAGTTCGCTATCATCATGACGCAGATGGAACAGGCTGCCGACGCTGCAACCCTTTCCAAGCGCATCCGTGACTCGGTCATAAAGCCCTACCAGGTCGAGGGGCACCAGATTGTTACGGATATCAGTATTGGCATTTCGGTTGCGCCGATGGACGCCGTCGAATCAGACGAGCTTCTGAGGAACGCCGACATGGCGCTTTACGATGCTAAAGGCGACGGCCGCGGGACGTTCCGGTTCTTCGAGCCTGAAATGAACACCCGTATGAAAATACGGCGCGAGCTCGAAATGGATCTGCGCAAGGCGCTGGCCAGTGAACAATTCGAACTCCACTATCAGCCGCTTGTCGTTCTGGAATCGAATGAAGTAAATGGCTTCGAGGCCCTGCTGCGATGGAATCATCCGACACGCGGGCTGATTTCACCGGCCGAATTCATTCCGATTGCCGAAGAGACCGGACTCATTGTCCCGCTCGGCGAATGGGTGCTCAAGGCAGCCTGCAACGAAGCAGTCGATTGGCCCGAACATATCAAGGTCGCAGTCAATCTCTCACCAGCCCAGTTGAACTGCCGCAATCTCGTCAGCATGGTTACGTCAGCACTGGATGACTCCGGTATGCCGCCGCACAGACTGCAGCTGGAAATCACCGAAACCGTGCTGCTTCAGAATACGTTCACGACCCTCGCAACGCTGCACGAGCTCCGCAAAATGGGCGTGCAGATCGCCCTCGACGACTTCGGCACGGGATATTCGTCACTCAGCTATCTGCGCAGCTTCCCGTTCGACAAGATCAAGATCGACCGATCATTCATTCAGGATCTCTCTAACGGCGCGGAGCCGTTGGCGATCGTGAACGCGGTCGCCGGCCTCGCCAAATGTCTCAATATGACGTCAACGGCGGAAGGCGTCGAAACGCAGCAACAGATGGATGTGCTGCAGTCAATCGGCTGTACCGAGATGCAAGGCTATTTGTTCAGCAAGGCACGGCCGGCCAATGAGATCCGGCAATTTTTCGCCCAAGGTCCATACGTTAAGGCAGGCGCCGCCTGATCGGCAGCTCTCTCACCTAAATCGAAAACTCGTCCCCGTCGTCGCGGGGACGAACATTCCTTCACAGCATTCTCACGCGCGGTCCTACCCAGGCCCCGCGTGTAATGAGTTCGGTAACGGCCCAGACCAAGGCGTCGAGTTCGATCAGGAGAAGCGCCCGAAGAAAGTCCGCTCATCCCGAAATCGCACATTTCGTCTTCGAGCGCCGTGGGCGGCGGATCGACGTGCTTGATCTTGCCCTGCTGGTACATCATCGCCACGGGCTCTGCGCGGAGCCATTTGCCGCGCGTCGCATGCACGGTTCGCAGCGGAATCGTCGCATCGACCTGCTGAAGCACAGCGCGCACCATGTCACCTCCCATATTGATTTCAGCGACGATAGCGTCGGCTTTTAGACGACGATAAAGTGCCACCGCCTTCGTTGCCCAACCGGCGGGTGACAGTCCTTGAACTGTCGCATCCTCCAGCACGTAGATACGATTATCTTCGGCGATGCCGACCGCGACGATGCCGCAGGCATCCGCTCCCGAGCGAGCAGAGCCCGGTGGATCTATTCCGACGACAACGCGCAAGAGCGGCGGCGGACATGTGTACGCGCGACTCCTCAATCAGGGCGCGCGTCCACAAGGTGTCCAACACGCTCCTCGATGATCTCGCCGTCGATCTCCTGGCGTCCGAGCCGCGTCCCGGCATATCGAGCGACCACTTCGTCGAGAAACGCCGGCGACAAATTTGCGGCATTGGTTTGCGTCGCTGCGCGCGTGATCGCCGTGCGTGGGTCAGCGAGGAGCCGTTTGATCAAGGCGATTGGACGCGGTGTCGTGGTGATGAGCTGGCGCGGCCGCCGCCCCAGCCGGAGGCCGAATTGCAGCATGTCAAAAGTATCATCGACGTGCCGCCACTTGGCCAGCTCGTCGCACCAGGCGGCGTCGAACTGCGGTCCACGCAGCTGTTCGGGGTCCTCCGCTGAAAACGCGAACGCAACCGCGCCATTCGGCCATTCCAGTCGACGGCGGGTCGGACGTCCATTGCGGGCGCTGGCCCCGTGGCGAGACGGCGAGCACTCCCGACGGACCTTCGATCATCACCTCTCGCACGTCGTGTTCGGTCTCACCAACCAGCGCAATATTGCGATGGCGTTGGTCGGAATACGGCATGGTGCCGTTCGCCAGCGCACCGACCCATTCAGCACCAAGCCGAGTTTTGCCTGCGCCGCGACCACCCATCATGAGCCATGTGGTCCACGGGAAACCGCCATTGGCGCACAACGGTGGTTCCTGATGTCGGTGAGCAAGTGCGATGAAGTCTCTACGAACTGCACCCACAGTGCAGGCTTCGGCACTTTCACCTGCATCGTCCTGCGTTAGTCCGGCTCGCGACGAACGCATCAATGCGTCGCGCAAGTGCGTTACGGAATTCGTCGATATCGACGGGCATGTCGTCATCATAGGATCCTGATTGAGGAGCGGCGCATTGGAAGCGTTGGAGTTTTTGCAAAGTCTCCGTGAGACTTGAGACTGTGCGAGCTGTGCGTTCGGCGTCGATCGCGCTTAACGGCTCACGCTTGAGCCGCGTACGTAAACCTTCGACAGCGGTAAGCTCTTCCAACACAGCGCGATAGAGGCGCTCGACGGTATCTGCGAATGACGGCAATTCGTCCGTCGGTATCGCGTGTGCTTGAGCGACGAACTTCCCTGCCTCCATTTGCACGGCGCTCGGCGAATCGTCGGTGGCCAGCGAAACAGCCGCTCGCGCCTCGGGTTGGCACTCGGGCGAAAGTGCAGCTGCCTCCAGTTCCTCCGCCTGCGCCAACAGGCCTACGGCCGCGGGCAAATCGCGCGGCGGCCGTTCATAGCGTACCCAACCCAGGCGCTTTGCGAGCCGGTACATACTGGCAGCACGGATGCCGAAATCAGCTGCGATGGCCGCCACGCTTTCGTCGGTACGCTCGAAGCGTTGCCGGCCGTTGGTCAGCAGCGCAGCAGAATAGGTGTGGTGCGCCGGCACGCGCCGGTTCCGCGCGGATATGCGTGGACGGCGCGCGGGTGCGCGCGTTCGTTTCGCCATAGCGAAGTCTCCAATGTTCTCAGTTAGGGGGATGGTGGCCGGCGCCGACGCGGAATTCGTGCTGGGCCGAGCCTGACCAAATACTACACAGGCAGCGTCACGCTGTAAAGGATTATTTTCCTTTCAGCCGCGCAAACCGCTAGTCCGGCTTAGACCATTTTTCGCTAAAGTAACGGTTGTGGAACCAGCATTGATATACAGAGTTTGGTGGACGATGAGCGGGGGCCGTAACGCAAGGAGAAACATATGCCGCGGACCATAATAGCGATCGCGCTTTCGAGCTTGATTCTTGCTGCTGTGTCCGAGACGACACAGGCGGCGCCTGTCGCGCCACTTCCCCCCGGTGTTAGCGGCTACAGCGATTTGACGGATGTATCGTGGCGACGTTGCTGGCGCGACCGGTGGGGACGCATGCATTGCCGCCGCTGCTGGCGTGACGGCTGGGGCCGCGTACGTTGCTGGTGATTTTCTAACGAAAACCTCGGGTAGAGAATTTTCTCCAATCTCGATGTCCGCTTTTATCAAAAAGCGGACATCAAATAATTGATCGTGCACGAGTTGGACCCAAGTCCACTGTTCCCACGCGCTAACGGCCTGTCTAATGGTACGGGTTTCTCGCAGCCGGCGGCCGTGTGCGCTGCGCCGTTGCCGATGCGGCGCGTCTCGGCGGGTCAGTGCAGAAGCGATGAGGGAATAGAATTGAAACGCCCAAGCTTGTTGAGTCGGTGGCAAAAGTTGATCGTCGTTACTGTTTTCGCGACCCTGGGTTATACATTGCCGAATACGACCGCCTTTGCCGCGTCATCGAGCTTTTGCCAAGCCTATGCCCGTGATTACTCCCTGCGTTATTCAGCCGGCGGTGCCATGGGTGGCGTCGTACGCGGCGCGCTTGGAGGCGCCGCCATTGGCGGCATCGTGAACGGTGGCAGAGGAGCACGACGGGGCGCCGGCGCGGGCGCGCTTGCCGGAGGCGTGTCGCGCGGTATCCAAAGGTCCACGCTCTACGATCGCGCCTATTTGCGCTGCATGCGCGGTCGCTGGCCTTGATGAGAATTTGAGGCCGTTCGAATTGTCCTAGCCTCTTCGCTCTATCGCCGATCCTAACGGATCGGCTCATTTTTCTTTGGCGCGAACGGATTGAGTTTCTGCAATTTCTCGCGCAATCCGCCCCCGGGCTTGGGCGGGTTCGGCTTCTCCGGAGTGCCCGGACCGCGATTTGAAGGCGGCTGACCACCGGGCTGCTGACCACCTGGCTGCTGACCACCTGCTGCTGACCACCTGGCCGCTGGGGGTTGTTCGGTCGTTGGTTATTCGGCCGCTGGTTGCTCGACGGCGGCCGGCTCGGTCCCTGTAATTGCCGACGCTGGATTGCCAATCGACGGCCGATGTCGTGCGAAGCAAAAAGGCGCTGCACCACACTCCGGTCACGCGCTGCCTCCTGTGCCGGAATTTGAAATCGGTATCGCTGAGAACCCTCCACCTAATCCGGCGCGAATGGCAAACGCGCTAGAACCTTGTGTTAACGCACCAAGCGGGCTGCCTTGACGGTTAAATACATCAATGTGACCCACGCGCCCGTCGGAATCTGGATAAAGCTTGATCTTAGCCTCTCCTCCGCCAAGGCCGGTGTTACCCGGAACATCGACAACGCCGGTGGTACCGCGAATGCCGAGATTCGCAGTTGGCGTTGAAATTGTCATTTTGCCGGATTTGGCGACGAGGCTGGCAACAAATGCAACCGTACCGCGCGCGATGTTGAACACCGCCTTGTTGCCATTACCGCCTTCCTCATAGACGAATTCATTGACGACGATGCGCGCATTCGCGCTGAGACTGAGAGTTGTCTCGTCATCAAAGGTGACGCCGAGCGTTGAGTTGGCACCGGTCTGCAAGACATCTTTTTTAAAGATACCGTCATTAACATTCAGTGGCGAAGGCGCCGCGTTGGCGCGCGTCACCGTTACAATGCCCTGCAAGGTCGCAACCTGACCCACTTCATCGTCAGCGTTCGGATTTGCGTTAACTTGATTTTGCGCACGCGCAACGAGCGGCCACGCGGCCGCACCCATGAATAGCGTTATGAACCTGCGGCGCTTCATTCCCATACCCATACTTCGCAAGGATATCGTACCGGCTCATTCGGGAATATTGGAAGAGTTTGGCGCGGTTCACGATGGGGCTAAAGCGACATTCCGCCATCTCTATGCTCCATTTTCTCTCAACTCGCGCGTTGGCCGGCAATTGTAGCCGGGGGCTAAATTTCGGACCGGCATTCTCAATACTCGCGGCGGCTGATACCCTGAAAGACCGCGAAAGCGAGGGGTCTAAAGACCCGGGGGGAGAGCCATGAGAAAATTCGTTATTGCGATCGCGCTGACGGCATTGTCCGGCATTGCGTACGGTCATGCGGAAACTTATCCATCGCGCCAAATCACACTCGTGGTTCCATTTCCGCCGGGCGGATCGACCGACGTTGCCGCGCGGATCATGGCCGAGCGCATGCGGGCGCCGCTCGGGCAACCTGTCATCGTCGAAAATATCGGTGGCGCCGGCGGTAGCATTGCAGTCGGCCGCGTCGCTCGCGCAGCACCCGATGGCTACACAATCGACATCGGCCAGTGGGACACCCACGTCGGCAGCATCATCTACAAGTTGGATTACGATCTGCAGAAGGATTTTGAGCCGATCGGCCTTGTTTCGGTCAATCCGCAGCTCATGGTCGCAAAGAAGGATCTTCCAGCCGATAATTTGAAAGACCTGGTCGCCTGGATGAAAGCAAATCCGGGGAAGATTAACTTCGTCAATCAGAATGCGGCCGCGAATGTCAGCGGCGTTTTGTTCGAGAAACTGACGGGTCAAAAAGTCCAGTTCATTCCCTACCGTGGCGCAGGGCCTGCCATGACCGACCTCGTCTCCGGCCAGGTCGACCTCCTGGTGGTACAAGGCGCGGTCGCGCTGCCACAGATCCGGGGCGGAAAGATCAAAGCGATCGCGAATCTGTCTGCGCAGCGCTCTGCCTCGATGCCGGACATCCCGACGTCGGACGAAACCGGCGTGCCGGGGCTCTATATGTCCGGGTGGTTTGGTTTCTGGGCCCCGAAAGGCACTCCAAAAGAGATCATCGCCAAGCTCAATGGAGCAATGGTGGAAGCGCTCGCCGATCCGGCAGTGAGCGCTCGCTTCACCGAGCTTGGACTGGATGTCGCTCCACGGCAGCAGCAGACACCGGAAGGCCTTGCCGCATTCCAAAAGGCCGAGATCGACAAATGGTGGCCGATCATCAAGGACGCGGGCATCAGCGCGCAATGAAAGCGCGGCGTTGCCCTGCCCGTTTGCGGGCAATCTATATCTGACGCGTGGAAACCAACCTTACCGAATGACGCTCACGGGCGCGGCGTGCGCTGCCTTTGCATCGAGTTGCGCTTTAAATTCGGTGATTGTCTGGGCTTGCATGAGGCCTTTTCGATAGATCGAACGGGCGTGATAGACACTCTTGTAGTAATCACAATTCTGGCAAACCGGTGGAAACTTCCCGTTCTGCTGGTCTTCGATCAGCTTCATGTAGACAGGGTTGCCAGTCGAGACGATCTCGCGCAACGGCTTCTCGTTCAAATCACCGATGCGAAGCGAGGCTTCGACGTCTTTGACACCACAGCCATTGACGATGCCGGTCGCCATAACCTGTACGGACGTAAACAACAGCGTGCAGGCGCCTTTTTTATAGGTCGTGTCGGCTCCCGTGATATCGATCGCGAGGCCTTTGACGTCGTCCTGCGAGATAAAGCCGCCCCAGTTGCTGTACACATTCGATGTGCGGACCTTAATCCCGGCCGCCTTAAATCGCTCCAGGAACTTCATCATCTCGCTTGACGGCTGATTTGGAACGTCCCGCGTCGACCGGAATCCGAAATCGAGCAAAAACTTTTTCTGATCGAGCAACCCGAACAACATTTCGAGATTGGACATCAGCCTTCGATAAAGGTTCTCGGTCGATTTGGTGATGGCCAAGAACGTCTCAAGGTCGTGGCCATAGATGCTGATCGTCACTTGAGAGAGTTTTTTGAGCTTGATCAGCCGTTTCACGTCCTTCGTCTTTGGAATCGTGAAATTTGTAAAAAATTGGTAGCTTGTCACTTGAGAGTTGTCTTCGAGAATCTGAAACTTGTTGAAGGCGTGATGGTCCATGAAGACATCACCAGTACAGGGCGTCAGCTCGAACCGCCGGTACCCCATATCCACCGCCTGAACAATAAGATCGGCAAAGAGCTCATCCTTCATCGCAATCTTTGCGCTCTCCTTTTTTTCGTACGCGCAAAAGACGCATTTGAGATTGCAGGCGCTGCACGTCTCGATGTGAAGCATGTCCGGCTGCGTCGGCACGAATTCCCGGCCGAGCAGCCGATTGAAATTGACTTCAAGGGAAGAGAGGACGTTCTTCGCCGTTTTGGCAACGACAGCCGGATTCATCCGTTTTAAGCCTACAACTTATACGATGCCATTTCGGTGTGCCCGCTGCTATCAGCCTAGCATTTTGTGGCTGGGCCGTAAGCAAGAAATGATGTTCTCGGCCTGCGCGAGCCAAGTATTATAGTCGGGCGTGGTTATGCGTCAGCAGCGCAATATTATGGAGACGTGTGATGGTGCCTGAAGTGATTTCGCTCAATCAACTCTCGCTTGTGATATCCCAAGCCGCGGCTCCTGCCTTCCTTTTAGGCGCAGTGGCATCTTTTCTTTCGGTGCTGGTGTCGCATATGAGCCGCATCATCGACAGAACGCGGGCGATCAATGCTACGCCGGATAACGACCCGAACAAGGCGGGGCTCAAGGCAAGCTTGCCCCGACTGAAGTTGCGAGCAGATCTCGTTAATCGGGCAATATACTGGGCGGTCGCAAGCGGAATTTCGACCTGCCTTCTCATGATTGCTGCGTTCGGAAGCGCGTACTTCGGGATCAGGCACGAGCCCGGCGCAGCCATTCTTTTCACTTTGTCGCTTGGCCTTTTTACGTTTTCGCTTATCTCGTTCGCGCGGGAAGTAAAGGTGGCCATGACCCACACTGAGTTCGACTGACCTAGGCTCCCCTCGCCCGCAGCACAGATTCGATCGAGATTCGCGACCACGGCGCCGATCGCTCACGGAAAGCGGCGTAAGATGCGTGCACCTGACCGGTTATTGCGCTACGTCCCGCCAGTTCATTGAGCACATCGCCTGCCTGTTTGCGCGCCGCATCGATCATGTCGACCGGAAATGCCGCTAGCTTCACATTGTGCTCATTCACCAGCGCGGCGAGCGCCTGTGCGTTGAGTCGCTCCATCTCAGCCAGTGCATAATTCGCTTCTGTTGCGCACGCATGCGCTACGATCGCCTTCAGCTCGTCGGAAAGTGCATTCCAGGCTTTCAGCGAAACGATGCACTCGCCAGTACCATTTGGCTTGTTGAAGCCTGGATAATAATAAAAGGGCGCAACACGATAGAGGCCGAGCGCGATGTCGGTACCGGGGCCGACGAACTCGGCGCCGTCGATCACACCTGATTGCAGGCCGACCAGGATTTCGGCGGGCGGCGTCGTCTGTGGTGTGGCGCCGAGCCGACGATAGACTTCGCCACCAAGGCCTAGCGTGCGCAGCTTGAGGCCGCGCAGATCAGCGAGGCTCTTGAGCTCGCGGCGGAACCAGCCACCCATGCAAACGCCAGTATTGCCGCCCATAAACGGCTTTACTCCGAACGGTGCATAGAGCTCGTCCCATAATGCCTGTCCGCCGCCGGCGTCGATCCAAGCCACGTGCTCGCCGGGTGTGAGCCCAAACGGCACTGTCGTAAAGAACGCAGCCGCCGGCATCTTGCCCTGCCAGTAAAAAGAAGCCGTATGACCGATGTCGGCGACACCATTGCCAACGGCATCCAGCACTTCGAAGGCAGGGACCACTTCTCCCGCGGCGTATACGGCAATGTCGAGCTTTCCACCCGACAGCGCGCGCACGCGGTCGGCGATGCGTTCGGCTGACATGCCCGGACCTGGCAATCGCTTCGGCCACGACGTCACCATGCGCCATTTTTGCGTCTGCGCGCGCGCAATTCCCGGGGTGGCTAGTGTGGCTGCAACGACCCCCGCCGTGAGGGCGAAGTTCCGGCGCGTCGTCATGACGTTCTCCATGATTCATGAAAATGATGCAGCGGTCCGTGGCCGCGGCCGACCTTGAGCATGGCCGCGCCAGCAATGGCCACCGTGACATAAGCTTTGGCCTCGCGGACTGAGGATTTGAGGTCCAGGCCTTTGGCAAGTCCGGCAGCAATCGCCGATGACAAGGTACAACCACTCCCGTGCGTATTTAGAGTCGCGATGCGCATTGCCGCGAAGCGGGTGACGCTGGAAGCGTCGACGAGCAGATCGACGCTTTCCGAGCCCTCGCCATGACCTCCTTTTATCAAGACAGACCGCGCACCCAGATCGAGCAGCGCGCGCGCCTGCAATTCCATTTCGGCTTCTGATTGCGCCGGCGCATGCTCGAGCAACGCCGCGGCCTCCGGCAAATTCGGCGTCACGATCAGTGCGCGCGGAAACAGCAACGTGCGTAAAGCTGTGACCGCATCGGCCGCCAGCAGCCTGTCACCGGATGTCGCCACCATCACCGGGTCGAGGACAATGTTTTTGGCGCGGTGGCGATCGAGACCGTGCGCCACCACTTCGATCGACGCCGTCTGCGATAACATTCCGATCTTCACTGCATTGACATCAAGATCGGAAAATACCGCGTCGATCTGCGCGGAAATAAAATCGGCTGGCACGTCGTGAATAGAAACGACGCCTTTCGTATTTTGCGCCGTCAACGCCGTAATGATTGACGCGCCATAGACGCCTAGCGCAGCGAACGTTTTTAGATCGGCTTGTATGCCTGCGCCCCCGCTCGAATCCGACCCGGCGATAGTGGCGGCGATGGCGGTCATGTTGGCCCTCGCCGCGCAAGCGCACCATCGACCACTGCGCGCAGATCATGCGCGGCTTTTTCCGGATCGGGCGCCAGCGACAGCGCCGAAATAACCGCTACCCCGTCCGCGCCGGCCGAGATTACGTCGGCGGCGTTGTCAGCGTTGATGCCGGCGATGGCGCAGATCGGAAAGCCGGACTTGCGCGCATGGATCACCTCGATGATGCGGCGGAGGCCGGTAAGACCGACGGGGGCCGACGTATTTTCCTTGGATGTGGTGCCGTAAACGCCCCCGATGGCAACATAGTCGAGCAGAGCGAGGGGCGCGGCTTCGGCCTGTTGCACCGTCTTGACGCTGAGCCCAATGATGGCGCGCCGCCCCAGCAAAAGCCTTGCGTCCGGCACCGCCATGTCGTCCTGGCCGATGTGGGCGCCATCAGCCTCGGCGGCCAATGCCACATCGACGCGGTCATTGACGAGCAACGGGATGTTTTTGGGCTCCAATACGGCCCGCAGTGCCCGCGCCTCTTCTACCATTGCGCGAGTGGAGCCGTGTTTGTCGCGCAACTGCACCAGCGTTGCGCTCCCTGCGATGCGTGCCGCGAGATCAGGCAACGAGCGACCGCCCGCAACCGCCGGATCGACAAGAGCATAGAGCCTGAGATCGATGTCCATCAGCTGACCTTTGCGCGCGCGATGAGTGTCGCACTGTCGAGACAATAGAGCGTGTCAATGATTGCGGCCGCAAAACTGCCAGGCCCCGCCGACTTTTCTGCCGCGAGCTCGCCGGCGACCCCCATGATCAGCAGTGCGGTGCTGGTCGCTCGAAAGGCATCGGGTTCGATCGAGAGACACGCTGCAACTATTGCCGATCCCGCACAGCCCATGGCGGTCACTTTCGCCATCAAGGGGTGGCCATTCGAAATCGCCGCAAACCGCTCACCGTCGGTAATAAGATCGGTCTCGCCCGAAAGCGCAACAACGACCTTATTGGTTCGGGCAAACGCCATCGCCGCATCGCCCGTTGGCGCGTTGGCCGAAAGCGCGGCAAACTCGGCGTGATTGAGGCGCAGCACAGCCGGACTGCGGGTAAGCAGCTGGCGCGCGAAAGCAGCGCGCGGCGGAGTACGATCGACAAACACCGGATCGAGCACCCACGGAAGTTTATGAGCTGCCGCAGAATCGATTGCAATCATCGTTGCCTTGCGGCGCTCGCTATCGAGGGTCCCGAGGTTCACGAGAAGCGCTTGCGCGCTCGCCACGAAAGGACTGATCTCCTCTGGCGACAACGTCATCGACGGCACGCACCCGGCGGCCAGTAACGCATTGGCTGTAAAATTTTGAGCGACTGCGTTGGTGATGCAATGAATGCGTGGCGCGCGAGCGCGCACACGCGCCAGCAATTCGGCGGCGGCTTGCGCAACGCTGTTGCGCGATGTTGCTTGCGGGTGCTGCATCTCTCTTCCCTCCGCCGGCATGACCCGGATCAGGTTCCTTGGGTTGGCTTGCGCCTCTCAGCCCGGCAACGGCCGGACACCCCGCGAGATTGCTGGCCAATACCTAGTCTGCGCCCACCCACAACGCAAGACCGTATGGCCGGGGCCGCCTTGCCAGCTGGCCCCGATTTTGCTGGATTGCGAGCGTCCTTGCGGAGTCGACCGATGACCCCCTTTTTCGTCCAGATCAAATGTGAACTTGGAAAATCCTATCAGGTCGCCAACGACCTGGCCGAAGCCGAGATTGCTTCAGAGATCTATTCGACCGCGGGTGACTATGACCTGCTCGTGAAGTTTTATGTCGATAGCGGTACCGATATCGGGCATTTCGTGAACGAGAAGGTTCAGTGCATTTCGGGGATCAAGGACACCCACACCATTATAACCTTCAAGGCATTCAAGGGTTAAGGCGGCGCTTCCACTTCACGTGCGCGCTGGAGACCGAGCTGACGTTCGCGCCAGATGACGAAGAGCCCCGCGGCCGCAACGATCGACGCGCCCGCATAGATCAACGTACCGGGTAATTCGCCGAAGAACCAATAGCCTAGCAGCAGCGCCCACAGCATCGACGTGTAGTCGAAAGGCGCGACCACTGACGCGGCCGCATACCGATAGCTTTCGGTCAGAAAAATGTGCGCAAGCCCGCCAAGCACACCCAGGGCAATGAGCGCGGTAAGTTCACGTGCGGTCGGAGAATGCCAGGCAAACGGCAGCGTGAGGGCTCCGGCAATGGCACACACCAAGGAAAAATAAAACACAATTGACGATGTCGTCTCGGTTTGTGTGAGCCGTCGGGTTTGAATAACGGTACCAGCGTTGCAGAAAGCCGACGTGAGCGCGTATATTGAACCGACCGCTGCTGTCGCGCCCGCGACACCGCTATAAGCATTTATGTCGAAGTGCGGGATCAACATAACAATGACACCGACAAAGCCGACCACCACCGCCGACCAGCGGTAGATCCGCACGCGTTCTTTCAGAACGATTGCAGCGAGTGCCACAGTGATCAGCGGCGACGCAAACGAAATCGCGGTCGCGTCAGCGAGCGGCAGCCGTGTGAGCGCAGAAAAGTTGGTGAACATGCCGCAAACGCTGAGCATCCCACGACCCAATTGGCCGAATGGTCTGCCGGTTCGCACGGCCATGCCAAGTTCACCGCGGATGGTATAAATCACGACCACCGGCAGAATTGCGAAGGCGCTGCGAAAAAACACCATCTGGCCGAGCGGTGCAACGTCACCCAACTGGCGTACGAGCGCCGACATGCCGGCAAACAGCAATGCGGAAATCAGCTTAAAGCCAATAGCTTTGAAAGGATGCATGGACGATCCGAAGATTCGTCAATACATACGTCAAAATTTCAAAAATGCGCAGCTATTTGGGCGCCGCCAGCGACTTGAGATAAACAGCCATGGCTTGCCGATCGTCGGCGCTGACTTGTCTCGTATTTGCCACCACTTCCACCATCGGACCGCCGACTTTGTCAGAATCCGGCGTCATGCCGGTGTCCAATGTCTCGGCGAAGTCCTCAACTTTCCAATCATGTAGTTTGCGCTGAGTGATGTCGGGAACACCACCCTGGCCGGTCGCGCTTTGGCCACCTGCGAACCGCCGGTCAGCGACAATCGCACCCAGAACATTGCGCGGTGAGTGGCATTCGGCACAGTGACCCGGACCGTTCACGAGATAAGCGCCACGATTCCATTGCGCAGACTGTGTAATGTCCGACGAAAATGTTTTGTTGTCGAGGAACAATAGCTTCCACAATCCAAGAGTGCGACGGACATTGAACGGGAACGGCAAATCGTGGTCGCGCACCTTGCCGGAGACTGCGGGCAGCGTTTTCAAATAGGCGAAGAGATCACGTAAATCATCGAACTGCATCAGGTGGTACGACGTGTAAGGTAGCGCCGGATAGAGATGCTCGCCCGCGGGCGACGTGCCTTTCACCAGGGCGGTCAAGAACTGCGCTTCGCTCCAGGCGCCAATACCGTCTTTGGAATCGGACGAAATATTCGGAGCATAGAACACTCCGAATGGAGAATTCAGCGCGAGCCCTCCGCCGAGCTGTGTGGCATCTTTCTGCTTCGGCACAGCGTGGCAGGATGAGCAGCCACCGATTAAAAACATCGTGCGGCCATTACCGAGGTTCGGCGTGCGTGACGCAAGCGCGCTCGGAACAATAGTCTCGGGAATCGTGAGGTACCAGAAGGCGGACACGCCCAGGACGGTCGCAACAATGGCGACAACAGCAAGCTTGCGAAACATCCGGCAGGTCCCGCGAATGGTAAAAACTTAGAGCATCAAGCGTGGTTGTGATTTGCCT
>CAWGBH010000011.1:0-265325 GCA_963820805.1 uncultured Alphaproteobacteria bacterium | reverse complement strand
GGAGGGAAATCGATAGATATGTCGAGAAGCTTAAGAACATTCTGGCTTAACAAATGAAAACGTTTAATTTTTTCTGGCTGCTTGGAGATTTTTTGCCATTCAAAATAGCTTCTCTGAATTGCAGAAGGTTTACCGGATGCAATTGTATTCTTTAGCAGATCAGCTGCGCAGTCATAAGCCTGTTCCAACGATTTCCCAACCCACTTTAATAGCGCTTGTCTTTCCCTAATCACTTCTTTTTGCGTGTGCGTGAGCTTTATGTACGCCGATTTCGGCAGCTTCATTGTTTCCGAAACTTCCTTAGCGAGCAGAGTTCGTTGTGCGCGGACTTCACACACGACATCGTGTCGAAGGTAATGAATGAGAAGGCTCAGATGTTCATCTCTAACCTTTGCAAATTTACCGAATCCCTTCGGCCCTCGGCCGCATAAACCGTCAGCGATAAAAGTCATCATCGTGAGAATCAATTTTGATGACAATGCAATTCTATATCTGAGGTGGTGATCTAGTATCGCCAGCAGCCGAATCTCCTGGCAGGAAATGTCCTCCAGAACTTTGAGCTCAAGGCGACGATACTCATTCATCGATTTAATTTTTGCCGGCCGCATGTCGCTAGGGCTCCCGCGCTGCTCAATCGAATCGCTAGGGCCACGCTAGCACTTGGCGACACGTAATAAGTCAGAATGCGCGTTGCGGAACGAACATCACAATTTTCAAGATCGGGGCCGTTTGCAATTGTCTCTGCCGACAAGAGCGATTCGGTTTCGAAAAATGTCCCGTCAACGCCTGGATATATTGTTTGGATTTAAGGCCTTTAGCCTTGCGCCGGATTTGCGCCTCACTGAAAAACGTGTCGGCGCCGGTATTCTTGACCACTACAACATGCGTACTGGCCAGTGCGATCCATCGTTGGACACCTTGGCGACCTTGTTGGGAATTCATCGTCGAACGGTGATCCGTTCAGTAAATGGTTTGGTACGCTCCGGCTATTATCGCCGAATTCGCCACGGCGGAAAATTTCATCGAAACTTCTACGAGCCGGTATGGCAAAGGTTTCGCGAAGTGGAAGCCAAATGGAAGCGTCGCCGCTACGAGCACAGCCAACGGTTTAGTCAGCCAAAATTGTCACCTTGCAAGGAACAGGTTGAGCACCTTGCTGGTGACCATGCTGTCACCCAAACCTGTCCTACAAACATTTCTACCGAAACCTTCCAATGTGCACCGGCTACCGAAGATCCGAAACGACAAAGATCTTTGAACGACATCCAGCAGACGACCGAGAAAGAACGGTCTTCGCCGGTGGCGCACCATAGTAGCCAAGTGTTTCCCGTGAAACACAAGAAGCGCTTCCGTGACGTAGCTTACGATGCTGCCGAACGACGCTGGCAACAAGCGCTGCAGGACCGATTTTTACGGACCCCGATCTATGCCGGCATCATCGACGCGATCGATTCCACAATGCAGACCGCGGCCACCGAAGCTGAGATGAAATGGTCTGGCGCTGGTCTCGCCTACATCATCAACCAGTTAAACGCGCTCGGGCTGATCGTGCAGCGGCCGGAGGGGGTTTAAATCCATCCATCTTTTGGGGGTCGACCGGCCTAGGGGCTCGCGCATAGATCCGCAAAATTTGGATTATTTTTTGTTGCGTGGGGGGAAGGGGGGCAACGTGAATTCAACCAGCAGGAATCGAACACATGACAGTCATCAATCCCGTAAAATCACCTGAGCGTTTGCGTTTGGAAATTTGGCCCCTCCATCGGCTGATCCCGTCAGCCCGCAATGCGAGAACGCACAGCGACGCTCAGATTGCGGAGATCGCCGGCAGCATTCGTGCTTTTGGATTTTCAAACCCGATCTTGGTGAGCGAAGAGGGCGGCGTCATCGCCGGTCATGGTCGGCTCGCCGCTGCGCGCCAACTCGGTCTCCCCGACGTCCCCGTCATCGTGCTCGAAGGTTTGAGTGAACTGCAGCGTCGACAACTGAATCTTGCAGACAATCGTATTGCGCTCAACGCAGGCTGGGACCTCGAAATGCTGAGCCTCGAGCTCACCGATCTCAGTGTCTTGGGGGCTGATTTATCGACGTTGGGGTTCACTGCCGACGAACTCGCCAAAGCGCTCAACACGGGACGCACGAACGGCCTCACGGACGAGGACGACCTTCCCGAACTTGAGGAAACAGCAATCTCTGCCGTTGGCGATATCTGGCTCGCCGATTTGCATCGCATAGGTTGCGGCGATAGCACGGAGCCCGAAATTGTTTCTGCGTTGCTGGATGGCGTCACGCCTGCGCTCATGGTGACCGATCCGCCGTACGGCGTAAATTATGACCCGGCGTGGCGTCATCGCGCCGGCGTCAACCGATCAGCGCGTCGCGGCAAGGTTGCCAATGACGATCACGCGGACTGGGGCGCAGCATGGGCGCTATTCCCCGGCAATATCGCCTACGTCTGGCATGGCGCCTTGCACGCCATCACCGTCGCCGACAGTCTCGAGCGCCACGGCTTTACCATTCGCGCTCAAATCATCTGGGCGAAGGAACGTCTTGTCATGGGCCGTGGTGATTATCATTGGCAACATGAGCCCGCCTGGTATGCGGTGCGCACAAAAGGGAATTGGGTCGGCGATCGCAAGCAAACGACGTTGTGGACGATCGCCAGCGGCAAACAAGATGCGCAAACCGTCCACGGCACGCAAAAGCCGGTCGAGTGCATGCGACGGCCCATGCTCAACAACAGCAATCCGAAAGAGTCGTGTATGACCCTTTTCTTGGCAGCGGCACCAGTCTGATCGCGGCCGAGTCGAGCGGACGCGTTTGTTTAGGCATGGAGCTCGAGCCCCGTTACGTCGACGTTGCCGTCCGACGCTGGCAAGCATTTACCGGGAAAACCGCCTGTCTTTGCGACGGCCGTTCCTTCGACGTCGTCGCGGCCGAGCGCCTGGCGCGTGCCCCACACGATTGTCCCGAAACGATGAAAGGAGATGACGATGAGCAATCCGAACAGCAAAAAGAATGAGCCAACGAAAGAGCTGATGTCGGACTACCCGACTGAGCTTGGATCGATCGCGCGGCAAGAATGGGATCGAATCCGACCCGAAATCAATGCATCTGAGCTCTCGAAACCGATCGACCGCGGTGTCCTCGTCCTTTACTGCGGGGCTTATGCCTTATGGCGAGAGGCAGCGGAGGCGATTCAAAAGTTCGGCGCTGTCATCAAAACGCCTAGCGGCTATCCCGTGCCGTCGCCTTATGTCGCGATCTTCAATCAGCAAACGGCAACGATGGTGCGCATCGCCTGCGAATATGGCTTCACGCCCGCCAGCCGCAAGCGCTTACCCTACCGCAACAAGATCATTTGGAACGACCTGCCCAAAATTCCCTCGCGTCGCAAGAAAGCGCGCGGTGGCGAGCCAGACGAAGGGGTTTAGCCCTCGCTGGCTGCGAGGGCTAAATAACCCGTGAGCGCTCGGTTTTTGGGTCCAAACCTGCAAAATCGTTAAGGTTGAGCCCTGTTCTGAAACCCTCCGACCGTTTTTGTTGAATATTTGGTCGTTTCCGACGTTTCGGCAGGTTCGGCGACTCGATTTAGCCCTAGCCAGTTGCGAGGGCTAAATATAGTCGATCAGCATCGAGACCACTAAATATGGTCGGTCCGCATCGAAACGGTTCGAACTCGGATTCGCATAATGCAAGATAATGGAAGCGTCGCGCCGCGGGGCATTCAGCGGGCGCTTGAAAATCGCCAGAAATTTTGTCGCGCCTCTGATTGAGTCTCACCTGACGAGCGGCCGCCTGCGTGCGTCAGTTAAAGACGTTTGACAGTGGTCTGGTTATCTAGTCAAATAGTCTTTCTAGCTTCGTCAAAATAAAAATGGAGTGGCATCAATAACTTACGTGCCAAAAGGCGAGGGAGGAACACATGCAGCTGACTTGCAGAGAAATAATCAGGTCCACGACCGCGGCGCTAGCCATGGTCGGCATTTGCCGCCAGCAACATGCATGGGCGCAATCGCTCGTTCCCGTGAAACTTCGACTCAATTGGTTGTTGGGCGGGGCCCAGGCACCGTTCCGTCTCGGAGAGGAGCGCGGTTACTTCAAAAGCGCTGGGATCGATATTGAAATTCTTGAGGGTCGCGGCGCCGGCCTCACGGCTCAGGCCGTCGGGGCTCACTCGGAGATGTTTGGACTCGCCGACGCTAACGCCGTGATTGCCGCAATCTCGAAGGGGGTGCCAATTAGGGCAGTCATGGCGGTCGAAGGTGTTGCGCAATGGGCAATCATCGCTCGCGCAGATCGCGGCATCTCAAGCCCGCCGATTTGAAAGGCAAAACTGTTGCACTAACCGCAGGAGACGCACCTTCAGGAATCTTTCCTGCTGTCCTGGATGCCAACGGCGTTAAATATGATGACGTTCGCCGCGCGATCATGGACCCTGGCGGCAAAAAAGCCGCGATCATGGCGGGAACAGTTGATGCATTTCTTGGACACGCTTCGGATGCGCTTCACATCCTCGAAAATGGTGTTGATGTCAAAGTTCTCCGCTATGCCGATTTCGGTATCGTACAAGTCGGAACGACCTTAATTACACACGTCGACATTATCCGTACTAGTCCCGACCTTGTGCGAAAATTCGTGGGAGCCTCTCAACGTTCCTGGCGTGACGCCATTTCGGATCCAAAGACAGCTGTCTCTGTCGTTGCCAAGACGTTGAAACGGACTCCCAATGAAAAGGTAATGCTTGGGGAGTTGGACAACGCTATTGCGGCTCGCGCCATTGACGTTGCCGACAAGCCTTTCGGATACATTAGCGAAAAAGGCTGGAGCACTGCGGTACAGATTGCAAAGACACATCTGGGTGCGAAGCCGACAATCTCCGACAAAGAAATGTATACGAACGATTTTATTGAAGATGGCAAGACATGACATCTCTTGGAACGAGGAAAAGGGCGGCAATTACAAAGCGCCGCTCGCCGACGGCTGATGGTAATTTAATTGTGCCCCTAAAGCGAAAGGCGGTAGGCCTGGCAGGCACCAAATTACAGCTACAAGAAAGTGTACCGAAGTATCTCCAGATCAGAGCTCTCTTACAGGCTCGGTTCGAAAGGGAGTGTCGTCCCGGCGACAAAATCATGTCAGCTGCGGATTTTGCAGTTGAGTTCGGTGTTAGCCGAATGACCGTCGAGCAGGCGATGCGTTTGCTTGAGAACGATGGCGTTATTAAGCGAGAAAGAGGCCGTGGCACATATTACGTCGACGAGCGCGAGCCTCGTACCGAAGCGCCAATAACAGGCCTATTGGAATCCGTCTTCCAAGTTAGACCGGATGCCACCATTCGTGAACTCAGCAGCTCGTTGGCAAAATCTCCTGGGCGGGTGTCGCAAAAATTACAGCTGCCCCAAGGTAGCGACGTTGTCGAACTTCGTCGGCTGGGGGTCATTGCTGACGAGCCGATCGTTATCCTCACAATTTGGCTTTTGCCAGAAGTTGGCGAGCGCTTCTTGACGCGCGCTTACGACATGAAAAGCACGATAATGGCCGAGTTGGAAGGTGAGGGAGTTAAACTAGGCAAGATAACTCAGCTTGTCAGGGCTACGTTGGCTGACCCCTCTTTCGCATTTGATCTGGGCATCAGAGCGGGCGAAGCAGTTCTTGAGGCGACTCGCGTCTTTCACGACGCCCAGGGCATGCCCATCGCCTACTCCGAAGCTCACTATCGGTCAGACCGCCACAGCTTTTCGGTGACAATAAAGGAGTCGCGTTGATGGGACAGGTTCTCGGGCTCGGCGTCACGCATTTTCCTCCCTTAGGAATGCCAAACGAACACATGGCGATGTTTCTCGAGCGAATTCTCGCCAGCAACAAGGTGCCAGCCGAGCGTAAGAACGAGGCCACATGGCCGGCGTTGATGCGAAAAGAATGGGGCAACGACCGCGGTTTGAGTGCCGCGGAGGGCCACAGAAGTGAGCTATTGCAAGGCTATCGCAAAGCACGCCAGGCGCTCGATGAGTTTGCGCCCGACTTCATCGTAATTTGGGGTGACGACCAATATGAGAACTTTCGCGAAGACATCATCCCACCGTTCTGCGTATTCGCCTTCGATGAGATACATGCCAAGCCTTACGTGCGAACTGCCGCGCATGCCGGAGTGAACATCTGGAATGAACCAGCGGATAAGGTATTCCGCGTGAAAGGTCATAAAGAGGGCGGGAAATACATCACCAAGGCTCTGATCGAGAATGACTTCGACATGAGCTATGCCTATAAAGCGCTCCATGTTCAGGGCCTCTCGCGGGCCTTTATTTCGACACTCATGTTCTTGGATTACGACCGGACGGGCTTTCAAATACCCATCGTGCCGTTTCACGTAAATTGTTACGGCACCAGCGTAATTCGCAACAAAGGTTTGACGCATCATTTGGAGCCCGGGGAGACGGCTGAGGCTGATCCACCGGGCCCTTCACCCAAGCGCTGTTTCGATCTGGGCGCGCAAGTGGCTCGGGCGGTGCGCGCGAGTCCATGGCGCGTTGCATTTATTGCCTCGTCGAGTTGGTCGCACGCGTTTCTGGCCCAGAAGACGGATTGGTTCATTCCCGACATGGAGTCGGACAAAGCGCGTTTTGAGGAATTGAGCAGCGGGAAATTTGATACTTGGCGAAACCTCAAGGGTGAGGATCTGGAGCGGTCCGGTCAGCATGAGTTCCTAAATTGGATTTGCTTAGCCGGAGCGATGCACGAATTGGGCAAGCAGCCGAGCTCCCTACAATACGTTGAGTCGTACGTTTTCAATTCGAACAAGTGCTTCGTTATATTCTAGTAAGGAGGCGTCATGGCGCTGAAGGAGTCAGGTGCCAAACTGTGGCAGCCGCTCGCTGCAGCTGTTGTGGTCATCGGTGGATGGGAATTGGTGGTGAGAGCGTTTTCGCTGCCCCAATATCTATTGCCTGCACCAAGCACGATTGTCCATGACGCTGCTCAAAGTCTCCCGCGGCTTTTGGAGAATGCAGCGTCCACCGGCGGCGTTATGGTCGTAGGATTTGTAGTAGCGATCCTACTTAGTATTCCGCTCGCACTGGCGATTGCTTCATCCCCGTTTCTCGAGCGGACTGTTTATCCCTGGCTGTTGTTTTTGCAGATGGTGCCAAAGATCGCCATCGCCCCGCTATTCATTGTCTGGTTCGGTTTCGGCATCGCACCGCGTCTGCTCGTGGTGTTCCTGTTATCGTTTTTCCCAATTTTGATAAATGGAATCGCCGGATTTCGTTCTCTCGACAATGATGTGATCAATCTAGTTAAGACAACGGGAGCAAAGGGGCCGACCGTATTCTGGCGCGTCACTCTTCCGAATGCGCTGCCGCAGATTTTTACCGGTTTGAAGGTCGGAGCGACGGTAGCGGCGACTGCGGCCATCATCGGAGAGTTTGTGGCGTCCGATAACGGGCTCGGTTATTTGCTGCTTGAATACAATGGGCAGCTGGAGACCGGCAAAGTCTTTGCAGCCATCGTAATTCTGAGCGCTATGGGTGTCGCCCTTTATTACGCCGTCGAGCTCTTTGAGAGAATAGTCATTCCTTGGCACAGCAGTACCCGCCCGAAGTTCGATCTCTGAAAATTTTATCATCATGAGCGCAAGGTCGGTTGTACAGGAAATGTAGTGATGAAGGCGCGCTTACAGTTGGTTGGGTCTGAGAGAAACGCAAAGACAGGACGCGTGCCGCCGCTAGCCATGAAAGATGCTATTGGATTGCACGGGGTCTCGATGACCTACGGCAGTGGTGCGAATGCTGTCCGCGCCCTCGACGGTGTGAAATTCCTCAGCATACCTATCGGCTCATTCGTATCGATCGTAGGACCATCGGGGTGCGGGAAAAGCACTCTGTTGCGCTTGATAGCCGGCCTCGAAACGACAACCAGCGGCGAAGTGCTTGTAGACGGCCAAAGGGTCACCAAACCGCAAACCGAATTGGGTATTGTGTTTCAGAAGGCAGTGTTGCTCGATTGGCGGGACGTAATCGGAAACGTTCTGTTACAGATAGAACTAAGGAAGCTCAGCGGAGAGGACTACTACGAAAGAGCCGTTGAGTTACTGGCTGCTGTCGGGTTGTCAGGCTTTGAGCGCAAATATCCCTCTCAATTATCTGGTGGAATGGCCCAGCGGGCCGCGATCGCGCGCGCATTAATCCACAATCCGCCGCTGTTGTTGATGGACGAGCCGTTTGGGGCACTCGATTTCATTGACCCGCGAACAAATGCGCATTGATCTCGAGGCGCTGTGGATGTCTAGCCCGAAGACCGTGCTGTTCATTACTCACAGCATCGATGAAGCGGTGTTGCTATCGGACAAAGTCATCGTGATGACGCCGCGGCCCGGGCAGGTACAAGAAGAACTTGAGATCAAGATTGATCGACCCAGAGAACTGAAGGGCAGGCAGAGCAAGGCGTTTAAGGAGGCAACCGATTATATCACGTCGCTATTTGTTGCGCAGGGTGTCTTTAAAAACAAAGAGCAGTCGCTGGGACGAATACTGAGCAATCGTGAGAGCAAGCAATGAATAGCTCAAGAGTAGCAACGGATATCGGCGGGACGTTCACCGATATTGTGGTCTTCGAATCAGGCCGGCGTGAACTTCGCTTTGGCAAAGTGCTATCAACGCCGCATCGTTCAATGGACGCTATCGTCGCTTGCATGGCAGCGGCAAAAGCGGATTTCCAATCCACCGAATTGTTTCTGCACGGTTCAACACTCGCTATAAACACCATCATTCAGAGAGACGGCGCCAAAGCTGCGCTGATCACGACCCGCGGTTTTCGAGATGTGTACGAAATTGGCCGTATAAACCGCCCGGACGCATACAATCTTTATTTCCGCAAACACAGGCCGCTCATAAAGCGCTCCTCGCGTTATGAGATTGACGAAAGGATTTCTGCGGAAGGCAAAGTGCTAACACCGTTGGATGAGACGCAATTGCGCGAGCTCGCTGCTGCGCTCCGGCAAGAGAGGTTTCAATCCGTAGCGGTAATGTTCTTGCATTCATATGCAAACCCCGCGCATGAGCGCCTGGCTAAGAAGATCCTGCAAAAGGAACTGCCTGACGTTTTTGTTACCACGTCGCATGAGCTCGGGCAGGAGTACCGCGAATTTGAGCGGACTTCGACGGTCGCCGCTAACGCCTACATCGGGCCGAAGGTCAGCAAGTATTTAGACGGCATCGTCTTTGAGCAAAAGCAAGGAGGATTTCAGGGCGCATTTGTCGTCATCCAGTCCAATGGCGGCGGGTTGGATGTTGAACACGCGAAGAATCAGTGTGTGCGAATTCTTGAATCGGGTCCGGCGGCCGGCGTGATCGGCGCGGAAGCCTTGTGCGGCGTATTAGGAATCCCATCAGCTGTCGCTTTTGATATGGGCGGAACCACGGCCAAAGCTGCAGTCATTCAGGACGGCAGGGCGATCGTTAGCGGCAGCGCGGCAATTGGTCCGCGTGGTGCATCGCTGCCAGTGCAGATCCCAATGATCAATATCAGCGAGGTCGGAACGGGCGGTGGGAGCATTGCGAGGATTGTCGAGGGCGGCGCTCTTCGCGTCGGCCCGATCAGTGCGGGCGCTGTTCCAGGTCCAGTTTGCTACGGCGCTGGCGGCAGCGAGCCGACGGTAACAGATGCCAATCTTATCCTTGGCCGATTGGATCCAAAACAGTTCCTGGGCGGTGAGATGAGTTTCGATTTGGAAAGCGCGCAAGCGGCTATCCGCGAAAAGATCGCGCGTCCCTTGGGACTAGAAGAAACAACTGCCGCTGATGGAATTCTGCAGATCGCCGTCACGTCAATGTCGCACGCAGTCAAGGCCGTGACCGTTGAGCGTGGGCTAGACGTCCGCAATTTTGACCTGATTGCATACGGCGGGGCTGGTCCATTGCATGCAACCCTTATTGCCCGTGAACTTCGGATGAGCCGCGTGATCATACCGCGCGCACCGGGCCATTTTTCTGCTGTCGGAATGTTGCTGGCGGATTTGCGCTACGTCACCGCGTCAAAACAATCTCCGGAGACTTTCGTCTCTAAGCCGCTGCCGAACTGCAGCAATCTTTTCACACTTTGGAAGAGGACGCGCGTTCGGAATTGTTTCGAGCAAAAGCGCAGGCCAAGACGGTTCGGAATCGCGCTCGGCTGATATGCGATATGTCGGCCAAGAACATTCAGTAACTGTCGATCTGCCCGAGATGGGCGGCGACTGGATTGCTACGATTAAAGCGATCTTCGACAAAGTTCACGACCAAAGGTACGGCCATTCGGCGCCCACCGAAGAAGTGGAAATCGTCAGTTTGAGGAGCATGGTATTCGGCGTTCTGGAAAAACCTTCGTTTGAAAAAATTGAAAATGGCGAGGAGGAGCCACCTCCTAGTGCGCAGAGAAAAGACCGCAATGTTTATCTGTTAGGCCAGGGCGAGCCAACGAATTGTAGGGTTTTTGCTAGAGACCAACTGCGAGCCGGAAATAAAATTCAGGGCCCGGCATTGATTGAAGAAGCGGCTTCAACGTCGTTGGTTCTACCGGCCGACACCGCAACGGTCGACCCGTATGGAAACCTGATCATAGGAGTGGGCGAATGAGGGCTCCCGACCTGGCGCAGCGCAATCCAATTGTCACCGAAATCATTCGTAACGCGCTCATCGCGGCAACCGAAGATATGAAAGCGACTTTGACGCGGACGGCCTACAACGTAATTATTTATGAACACCTGGATTTCACTGTGGGTTTGTTCAACCCTGCCGGCGAAACGATATCTGTCGGCCTAGGCTTACCTTCATTCATTCGCGGTATGAGCCACACTGTCCAGTCAATGAATGCGGTTTTTCCCGAAGAGACCCTGGAGCCTGGCGACGTTCTCGTTACCAATGATCCGTGGATCACTGGAAGCCATAAGAACCACATCACGCTAAGCCGACCGATTTTCTGGGAAGATGAGGTGGTTGCCTACGCCTGCTGTATGGCGCACTGGCAGGACATCGGTGGATCAATTCATGCTGTCACCACCGATATCTTTTCGGAAGGACTCGAAGTTCCAGTCTCGAAGCTCGTTCGCGCGGGCCGTACGAATGAGGATTTAGTCTCACTACTATCGAAGAATGTTCGAAATCCCCACCGTGCGCTTGGCGATCTACGGGCCCAGCTCGGGAGCGTTGCGGTGGGGGAGCGGCGTGTCATCGAAATGGTGCAGCGATTCGGCAAGGCAACGGTGCACGCAAGCATCGAAGAACTTATGCAACAAAGCGATCAACGAGCGCGTGCCCGATTGCGCAAGATTCCGCCCGGAACATACTCGGCGGAATTGTTCATGGATGATGATGGAGTAACGCTCGAAAAACGTATTCCGATACGCGTGAAAGTCGTGGTCGATGAAGATAGTATGACCGTCGATTTAAGTGAGGTAAGCGATCAAGTGCAGGGTTTCTATAATTCTAGCGCGCCGACCGGCCGAGGCTGCGCGCAGGTCGCTTTTAAATGCCTCACATCGGCGGACGATTTCCCGATTAACGACGGCTCATTCCGAGCTCTCAAAGTCATCTTGCCAGAAGGCAAAGTGGTTAGCGCCCGCCGGCCGGCAGCAATGCGCTATTGGATGACGATCCCGATGACTATCGTCGATACAATTTTTAAGGCGCTTGCGCCTGCCATTCCTGACAAGGTGATTGCCGGTCACCATGCGGATTTGATTTTAGCGCAGATAACTGGCTCGCCTGACAAAACGGGTCGGAGCTTCTTTTACACCGCCGGGATGATCGGTGGCGGTTGGGGTGCTAAATCGGCGGAGGACGGTGTGAGTGCCACAGTTTGCATCAATGATGGCGATACTCACAATGGACCGATTGAGCAGCTAGAAACAAAATTTCCTTTTCGCGTGGAAGCATACAGGTTGCGAACTGACTCCGGTGGAGCTGGAAAATATCGCGGCGGGCTCGGTACTGAGTTTATTTGCACCGTGCTCGAGCCGATCACCTTCAGTTCGTCTGTTGAGCGTGTGCACTGCAGGCCCTGGGGCATCGAAGGGGGAGACGATGCTGCCGGCAACTCTGTCTCTATCAGACAGGAAAAAGTTGAACGCGGACACGTCAACGGAAAGATTCGTGGGGCCAAACTAGAACCGGGCGATGCATACATTCTTCGGTCGGGCGGCGGCGGCGGGTTCGGAGATCCCCATGAGCGTGATCGTGATGCCATCCTCGACGACGTCCGCGAGGGCTACATTTCAAAACAGGCGGCTGAACAAAAATACGGAATAGATCCATCTTCGGACGGTAAAAAAGTCGTCCAAAAAGCAGCCGCCCCTGTCTAAGAATTGAGGAATCTAACCATGTTTGGTCTTTCTACCTTTGACCGCGCGTCGCCGGCCGCCGCACTCTGCGCCAACGGCAAATATTGGCCGATTTCGAACGTATGTGCCCACCACAAAGGAAGGCCGTTGGATCTTTCAGTCTTGGGATTGCTGCAAAACTGGGACGAAATGAAGGGACTTATTTTTGAGCTCGGAGATTTGTGCGCAGCGGGAAAGATCCCCGAGGATCACGCGATGACGGGTGAGGCGGTCGAACTTTGTCCGCCAGTCATTTACCCGAACAAACTCATTTGTGCTGGGGCAAATTTCTATGCGCACGTCCGAGAAATGGGAACAAAAGAAATCGAAAAGGACAAGCTCAAACCGTTTTTCTTTTTAAAGCCGCCATCAACGACAATGATAGGCAGTGGCTCTGTGGTTCCAATGCCAGTTGGCGATCCGGATTTGGATTGGGAATTGGAATTGGCTGTTATTATCGGTCGTCAGTGTAAGAACATATCGATCGAACAAGCTAACGACGTAATTGCTGGTTATTGCATTAGCATAGACGTGACGGCGCGCCGATTGCAATTCGCCGGCCCCGCACGGTTTCGAATGGATTGGTTTAGTTCGAAATGTCAGGATGGATCGTGCCCCGCAGGGCCGATGATTGTTCCGAAAGAGTTCATACGGGACATTAATGATCTCGGCATGCGGTTGCAGGTCAACAGTACGATGAAACAATTTTCCTCCACTGCAGACATGATTTTCTCCGTGCACGAGCTCGTCGCTGCTGCGTCGCATGTGTGCACGCTTGAGGCGGGAGATTTCGTATTGACCGGCACGCCGCATGGCGTGGGGCATCCTCGCCAGGATTATTTAAAAGTGGGTGACAAGCTTTCTGCTTCGATTGATGCCTTAGGAATACTCGAAGTGGAGATATCTCATGGCCGATAACAACACTGTGGTCCGGGAGAATGTCCAGCCGGATGGGCTCCATATTCGTAAGCTTGGCGGAAAGGCCCTTTATTCCCACGTTGTCGTGATTGAAGCTAAGAAGTTTGTCTTCGTGTCAGGTCAACTTCCCAGGGCCAGCGATGGATCGCACGTTGGACCGGGCAATATGCGGCTACAGATCGAGCAGGTAGGACGGAATATGATTGCCGCTCTTTCGGCGGTCGGGTGCACCTTGAATGATCTGATTTGCACAAAAACGTATGTAACCGATATCGAAGAATTCTTTAAGCACGCCGATACTCGCGCAAAGTATTTTGGCCCGGGCATGCCGGCCAGCACCACGGTCGAAGTTCGGCGCCTATCGCACCCTGATTTCATGGTCGAAGTTGATGCAATTGCAGCGGCTAAGTAAGTTGGACAAAGTGCCCTGAGCGGGATTCGAACCCGGATTCGCATAACGTGAGATTATGGAATGCTGCCGAGCCTCGCCCCTGCTGCGCGAGCCGAGATGGCCAGCCGCCTCTCGGTCTGTCGCACAACTGAGATAATCGCTCCGCCGCGCTGGCGGGTGCCATGCTGGTTGCTGACTAGAGGATAATGCTCGGATTGCGAATGCATTGGTCACAATTCAGCAAGTTGATTTGCTTGACTGAAATCATCCACGCGTCATCAATTTTCCGAAAGCGATGACCAATCCAGCCCGCGAGCATCCGTATTTCGCCATCCCAGAATTCGCTGATGGCAAAGTTGGAGCGGACCATACGCTGCTCGGATGTTCTGCCGGAAAATACTTCAACGTTAGATATCAGGCGCGAGGTGCGTGATGACGGCGCCTGTGACCACGCATACCCCGTACGCAAACGGAACACGCGGTCTTCCAGGCGACGCCGGTCATCGAACATGACGGCGATTTCTCGACGCGGGTCGCCGCGCTCGGGCGTTGAAGGAACCCAATACGCACACTCTGGCGCGAATAGCTTCAGCCAATCCTCAAAAAGAAGCTGATCTAACAGCCGCGCTTCTCGCTCGACCAATCTGCGGAATAGGTCGCGTTCTCGCGCATCCTCGATCGCGTGTTCTTCCGTTTGCCACTCCGAAAAGTCTTCGACAAGGTCGCTGTAAAACGCGTCCGTGACATAGTACGAGAAGCGAGACGGGTCATGATTTACAGGGGCGTTCATTTTTATGGCTCTCGCTGCACTGCGATCTCGGGTTGCGCCTTCATGAGCCGTTTCCATTCGCGGATGTATTCGCGCATGAACAACTCGTCCGTGGCCGGCGCCATGGTCGTACCGTCGTCGAGCGTCTTTGTGCGGCCGGGGATGCCGAGCCCGCGGTTCATATAGACCCACTCGTCTTCCGTACAACGCAAACCGCGCTGGATCTGCTCGAAATTGGTAAGGTCATCGACTTCGCCAAAATTCGGAAAGCCTTCCTGAGTGCGCATGCGTAATGCGTTTATGTCATTCACGACGTCTTCGCCCAGCGTGCCATCGACGTCTTCGATCCTGGTGCCATACCAGGTCGAATTGGTCTCTTCGAAGGAGATGGGCTGGAATACCTGGATGTGATTGCCGAGGAGCGACAGGTTTGGAAATACGTTGATGTTGACGGGCTCCGAGCCGGCAAGATCAAGAATTGAACTCGGAGCGTTCGCCAAACCGCGCTCGAAACTTTTCCGCCACGTGCTCCATCCCCGGGTGAAGCGATTCAATCGCCCATAGACCGCCGGGCCGTTTCTCCAAGTTTGGTCGTTTGTCTTTGAAATGATGACCGTTGCCCATGTACTGGATATACATCGGCTTATCATCCGGATCTCGTTTGTAATACGACATCCCTTTTGCGGTATCCTCGTCCTTAAAGCGGTTTTCCGTTTCGATGAGCGAGTGGTGCGAGTAAATGACGTGATAACCGTCACCTGAATTGTCGTAAGCGAGCTTCCAGTTACCTTTGTATTTGAAGCGATTGGCCTCGCAGACTGTGACCTTGCCCCCGGGGTTTCGGTCAAGCCATTCATCGATAGGCTTCTTGATAGGACCGAGATGTTCCGCGATCGGCTTGGCACTGACATTCAGCGTGCCGAAAATAAAGCCGCGATAAGATTCGACGCGTGGTACTTGCGCGAGATTATATTTTGAATCCTGCACAAGTTTTTCCGCATAGCCGTCCGGCCATGGCACGCCGCGCAGCTTGCCAGTATTTAGAAAGTTCCAGCCATGATATGGGCACTGAAATGAGCGGCTGTTCCCCTTGTCCCATCGGCACAATGTTGTTCCGCGATGTGAGCAGCGATTGTAGAGCGCACGGATTGTCCCCTCGGAATCTCGCGTAATGATCAGTGGTCTTGTGCCGAGCGTACCTCTGACGAAGTCGTTGTCGTTCGGGATTTGGCTTTCGTGGGCGAGATAGACCCACGTGCCCCCAAAAATGTGAGTCATTTCGGCGTCGAAGACTGCGGGATCCATGTAGATCAAGCGGTGGACCCGATCCTCCTGGACAAGTTCGTCCCAGTCGTACAAATGCGCGTTGCTCAAGCGTGACCGCACTTGCGTTCGTTCCAGCATCGTCATGGCACGGGCCCTCTACATTCAGCATTCCAAACGGCGTCAGAAAAAGTCGAAATACTCATTATGCTCCCATTCCGTCGTGGCTTCGCTCGCTGGATCAATATTGTGGTCCTTTGCGTAGCTTTCGTAGCGCTGAAGCTCAGTGCGTTTGATCTTGCCGTAATACTCAACGAAAATCTTGCCAAACTCTCGTGTAAAAAGGGGCTCTCGCTCAAATAATTCGAGGGCCGCAACAAGCGTCTTCGGCAGCATCGTGTGATTGGTCGTATACGGATCCGTGTCAGGAGGGCCCGGGTCGCGTTTGTTATCGAGACCGTCAAGACCAGTGATCAACTGCGATGCAATATATAAATATGGATTAGCAGCCGGCTCACCGACGCGGTTTTCGATCCGGCTCGCCATATCGCCGGGAGCTGCTAGGACGCGGAGCATGACTCCGCGATGATCCGTGCCCCATGCGACGCGATCAGGCGCGAGCGAGTTCATACGAAAGCGGCGATAGCCGTTAATGGTCGGATTGGCCAAAACAGTGCTGGCCATCGCGTGGTGCAGCAGGCCACCGAGATATTTCATGCCGAGCGGGGACAGGGCAGTACCCGTCTTGGGGGCAAAGAGATTGCGGCCCGACTTACCGTCGACGATCGACTGATGCAGATGCCAGCCGCTTGAGTAGTAACCTTTCAGGCCCGGACGGCACATGAAGGTTGCGAGATAGCCCATGCGCCGGCACAACTGTCGGGTCGCAGTGCGAAAAAGCATAAAATTGTCGGCAGTCTCGAGCGCGTCGCGTGGAGCAAAGGTGCATTCCACTTGACCTGGGCCCCACTCATTCTCGATTGAGCGAAGCGGAAGGTTTAGCTTCTCCATCGCATCCGCCAGCGCCAAAAGTGGCGCCTGCATCAGATCCATGTTGGTTTCTGAGTGAAACGAATATCCCGGTTCAACCGGGTAAGTCTTTAGCGCGCGGCCCTTAAGACCCGGCGCACCGATGTGCTCATCAGTCAGATGATCTTCCGCTACGCGAAGCAGGTACCACTCGATCTCGAGCCCCATAACGCTACGCAGTCCGCGTTTGTCGAGGCGATCAATCTGGTTTCGCAGCAGCCGCCGTGGCGAGAAATGGAAGGGGACTCCTGATTGGAAATATTCATCGCAAAGAACCCAACCGACGCTGGGCTCCCATGGAAGAACGCGAAAAGTTGAGAGATCGGGAACTATGGTGAGGTTTGGAGAGCCCGTCATCTCTTCGAGGCCCATGCCCCCGCCGCGCGTGAACGAAGAGAAGGTCCGCGCACCGGACGCATCCAGCGTCGTGGTCGCCACATTGATGTTGTAACCGTTCTCGAACGCTGAGAGAAAGGCAGGGACTGTGACTGTCTTTGCTCGTGACGCTCCGTGAGGATCCGCCCAGGCGAGACGGATGAGCTTGAGATTGTCTTTTTTGATGCGCGCCTTGATAGAGGCCGCCAAACGCCGCTCGTCAGCCGACCACAGACCGTGCCGTTCGATAAAGCCAGCCGTGCGGCTCATGCTGTCCCCAATGATAGGCGATTCCACGACGTCGGATCGTCTCGGTCTTGCATGATTTGTGAATAGCATATGCCGGCGATCGGTGGGTAGGTCCGAATTATCGATAAAATGAAAATTGCCGACAGAATTCAGTTTGACATTTTATTTTGACCGCGTTTAACTTCAAGAACGTTCTACCGCAGCCTTTTACTCGAAAGCGCACCAAAAATGGCTTCTGCTGAAAATGCGGACAGGATCATCCGCGCGCTTAAGCGTGCGGGCGTCAATTTTGTCGCCTCACTGCCCGACGCGAGTTTGGCTGAGTTGGTCGAAGGCTTCGACAAAGACAACGACATCATCCACGTGCCTCTGAGCCGCGAAGAAGAAGGCGTGGGCGTTTGCATGGGCGCGAACTTCGGTGGCAAGCGCTGCGCCTTGATGATGCAGAATGCCGGACTCCTGAATACGTGCAATGCGTTGACGACAACCGCCCGGCAAATCGAAGTCCCTATGCTTCTGCTGGTGCTCTATGCCGGAGCGCTGAATGACATGGCCTTCCCCATGCTCGGCATCGTGACCGAGCCCGTTTTGGATGCGCTTGAAATTCCGCACTACACCCTCAACAAGCTTGACGACGCGCCCGCTCTGTTCGCGGGCGCCTTGGTGCAAGCTTATAATGCGCAGCGTCCAGTTGCTGTCCTCATCACAAAAGCGGTGCTCTACTAATGAAGCGCAAAGAAGCACTGGCTGCGGTTAGCCCCCTCTTCAAAGACACGCCTTGCTTCGTGACGGTCGGGCTTGCATGGCTCGACTGGAACCAGGCGCGTCCAAGTGACGGGAATTTCCATCTCAAGACTTTGGGTAGCGGTTCGTCCGCGGGCCTAGGCCTCGCCATGGCGTTGCCTCATCGCAAAGTGGCTGTGCTGGATGGGGATGGCGCCGTGATCATGAACGTGAACGGATTGATCACTGTAGGCCGGGTGCGACCGAAAAACCTGATCCACATCGTATTCGATAACAAGATCTACGAGTTGTCTGGCTGCATTCCGACCGCCAGCGCCTATAATCTGAATATCGCTGATTTCGGTCGTGCCGCCGGCATTCCAAACGTTCGTGAGGTCAACGCACTCGATGACTTCAAGGCGGCGGTTAAGAACGCGTTTGAGAAAGATGGGCCGCATTTCATTGTTGCGGTCGTCGAGCCTTCCGGCGAGGATGCAAACACCTCATACTCGAGGCTCAACGAGGTCGAGGGAAAATTCAGATTTATCCGCCACCTCGAAAAAATCGAGAACAAGCCTCTACGCGAAGACTCCATCGACGTTAAGCAATCCATCCGATGACGCGGACCCTTGCGTCCTAGAGCACTAATGAATGCCCGACTACGATGCCATTGTCATCGGTGCGGGACATAATGGTCTGATCTGCGCCCTGTATTTGGCGCGGCACGGCTGGCGGGTACTCATTTTGGAACGAGGACCCGAAGTCGGGGGCGGCTTGCGCTCCGGGCAGCTGACGCTTCCCGGATTTTGCCACGACCGATACGCAACCAACCTCGGCTTTTTCGCGGCTTCGCCGATATACAGAGAGCTGAAAGCCGAGTTTGAGGGGCTCGGTGTCCGCTTGCTTCGGTCCGATAGAGGCTACGCCAGCATCCACGAAAGGCGAATGGTTCGTGTGTACACGGATGCCGAACGCACATTGCAGGATATTGGCGCTATTGACGCTTCAGAACGGGAAGGCTGGAGCAAGCTCGTTGCCTTCTACCGTCGCGTCGCACCGAAGTTCCTACCGATGTTCTATCTCGAATGCCCCTCACGCGAGATGTGGCAGCGAGTGTCACGCTTGAGCTTCCGCACGCCGGGCGACGCCATCAGGCTCGCCAATTCGATGCGACAGACGAGTGCTGCCTTTGCATCTGGATATTTCCGATCACCAGAAATGAAAGGTGTGCTCGAAGCCTGGGGGTATCATCTCGACTTCGGTCCACACGTGGCGGGCGGCGGAGTTTTCGCGTTTGTGGCCGCCCTGTCAGCCCACTTGAATGGAATGCCCATTGTCGAAGGCGGAGCCGGTCGCATCAGTAACGCACTACGCGCGATGATCGAGCGCAGAGGGGGACAAATCCTGACCAACGCCGATGTGAATCGCATCATCGTCAAAGGAGGGCAGGCGACGGCCGTACAGACGATTGATGGCAGGCAATTCGTCGCGAGGCGAGCATTAATCGCGAACGTCACGACAAGAAATCTGTTCGGCAAATTGGTTGCCCCCGAGAACCTGGACGCGCGATTTTTCGAAAGAACCCAACGCTTCCGCTACTGCCCCGGTACTTTCATCATCCACCTTGCGCTCGACGGAGTGCCGAATTGGCGACTGAGCAATGAACTTGGCGGTTTCAATTATGTCCATCTGAACGCCAGTGAATCGCATATCGAGGAGACATATCGGGCGTCCTTGAATGGCTTGCTGCCGGTGCGTCCTCTATTGGTCGTCAGTCAGACGACGCCGATCGATCCTTCCAGAGCTCCTGCAGGCAAGCATGTGATTCGCATCCATGTCCGCAGCGTTCCCGGATCAGTTTCTGGCGACCAAGCTGGTTTAATTAACGTCCAAAGCTGGCGGGATGCGAAGGAACCGTTCGCGCAACGGATCCTGGACCTGGTTGAAGAGCAGGCGCCGGGTTTACGGGCCAGCATTCTCGGTCAGGCAATTGAAACGCCCGTCGACATTGAAAATCAAAACCCGAATTTCATTGGCGGGGATTGCATCTCAGGTAGCCATCATATCGGACAGAATTTCATGTTCCGCCCGCTCGCAGGCTGGTCGAACTACGCGACGCCGATCCGCAATCTTTATATGATTGGCGCCTCGACTTGGCCCGGGGGCGGCATCAACGGAGGGTCGGGCTATCTTTTAGCAAATCGGCTCAATGCAGCGGCCTAGCCGTCACTCAGCGGCTTCAGAAATTCATCGAGGACGGCATTAAATTCCTGCGGGTACTCCATCATTGTAAACCGCCGCGCCCCTTCGATCCATGCCTGGCGGAAATTCGCGACGCCTTGCATCAGTTCTGGACGATCTGGCGAGGGGTCGTCAGTGCCGCAAATTCCCAGAACCGGGCAAGTCACGCGGTGCATTTGCGAAACCTGGTTCGGCATTGAGGTGTAGAACTCGCCGCTTTGGATATAGTGCGCTGGCTGATGGCTGGCGAATAGTTCGACGAGCTTGCGACGCACCTCGGGTTTGTCCGGCGGAAAGATCGGCAAAAGCCACGAATAGTTTTCCTCGATGTAATCCTCGAGGCCTTTGCGTCCCTTTTCCAGAAGAATTTCCCGCATTTTCAAGTGCAAATCAGCGAATGACATCTGGTGCGCTTTGCGCCGTCGCTCCAGCAAGGGAAAGCCTTCGAGTTCGTACCAGGAACATAGTGCTAGTGCCCTTACGCGCTCGGGATATTGCAAGGTGAAACTCGCCCCGATCGTCGTGCTCATGGCCACAGCGACGACGATTACGCGCTCGAAACCAAAGTGATCGAGCAGGCACTTCAAATCATAGGTCTGATTCCATAAAGAATAGCCGTAGAGCGGGACGCTGCTTTTGCCATGACCACGACGATCGTAGGTTAGACAACGATAGGAGCGAGCAAAATGTGGGAGTTGGTCCTCGAACAAAGGCGTCCCGTGCGTCTCCCCGTGGATAAAAACGATCGGATCGCCCTCGCCCTGTAATTCGCAGTAAAAATCGCAGTTATTGACCGATGTCTGGACCATCTAGCGCCTATCGCAGCTTTCCGCTGGCTTCGATTTTTTTATACGTGCGCTCGAGCTGATTTTCGATGAGGCCCTGCAACTTCTCTGTATCCCGCGCGATCGCCGCATCCGCCATAGCCCGCTGATCTTTCTGCAAATCGCGGATAGCGTTGGCCGAGAGGCAGACACGCAAGTAGCGTTTTGCATAGTAGAAGGCTGAACGACGGAAATTAAGAAGCCAAACCGAAGAGCATCCGGACACCAGCGCTTCGTTAAACGCCTCGTTGATGTCTTCCCACTCTTTCATCGCGGGCGACATTTTTCCTGCGGACTTGGAGCGCAATTTCGTCACGCGGTGGAGCGCTGCGAGGACCTGGCCTTCCCAGATGTCGTCGCCGTCGGCGAGCGAAAGCCGAACGGCCTCCCTTTCGAGAAGCTTACGGACGTCGGTAAGTTCACGAAACTCACGCAGCGAGATCGGAGCCACCATGAACCCGCGGCGGTCAAGGCTCACCACAAAGCCTGCTGGCACCAGACGAGACAACGCCTCGCGCAGCGGACTGGCCCCGATCCCGTAAAGATCGCGAAGTTTTCCAACCCGCAGTCGCATTTCGGGTTTCAGTTTGCCGCAGATGATGTCGTCCCGCAGTCTGCGCAAGGCGATTTGTGTGAGCGGCGCGGATTCATCAGGCTCTAAATCGCGCGAACCCTCAAAATTCGAAACAGAAACTCGTTCCAGCATTGCCTCGGTACCCTTGCCGCTGTTTTTGGAAACCTCGATTGCCTTCTACAACTGTCGACTGCAAGTGAACAGGGCTTTCACTTGCCAAAGTCCGTTTTATCGATAATATCATTTTTGACCGACAGAGTAGAATCTAACCGCGCGGTCGAAAGAGCCGCCGGCCGGTCGACGCAGAGCGAGCCTGGTCGCCTGCTGCGGGGGACAGTAATGGCGTTGAAGTTGAAGTTCGCCTGCGGGGAATACGATCGCACCATCCCTTTTCGAACCGGCGATGTTAGGCCGGAGGGCATCGACCTCGAATATACGCCACAGGCGCCTGAGCTAACTTTCCTTCAGCAGTTGAAAGACCGGCGCTACGACGTCTCCGAGATGTCAATGTCGGCGTACACGCAGATGCGTATGAAGGGCAATGATGACTTCATTGCCCTTCCGGTGTTTCCGTCGCGGGTGTTCCGGCATTCCGCGCTCTACGTGCGCACCGATTCCGTCATTCGTCATCCGCACCAATTGCGAGGCAAGAAAGTCGGTATTGGATTCTATCAGATGAGTGGCGCGGTCTGGGCTCGCGGCGCGCTCATGGACGATTACGGTGTTAAGCCGGACGAGATGATCTGGGTCTCTGGAATGGAATCCAAGGCCTCCGCCAATGCGGATCAAGTGAGCCAGCTTGCCGACATGGTCGAAGGGACCAGGCGGTCGAAGCCGAAACTCGAGGTTATGCTTGAGGTGGGCGAGATCGACGCCTTAATTTCGGTGCACACTCCTCGCGCGATGGCGCGGAATGAGGGGACGATACGCTACCTGTTCGAGAACTGCCGCCAGGTCGAGGAAGATTATTTCCGCCGAACGGGCATCTTCCCGATGATGCACACGATCGTGATCAAGCGGGAAACCTACGACCGCGAGCCATGGATCGCGCAGTCGTTGTTCGACGCCTTTAGCGAGGCAAAACGTCGTGCCATGGAAAATATCTACGAGACCAACGCGCTCGCGGTAATGGCGCCATTCATCGTGCACGATCTGGAGCGCACGCGTGCATTGATGGGAATGGACTATTGGCCGTTCGGCGTCGAAGCGAACCGGCACGCGATTACGACGTTTTTCCGTCACCTCAGGGAGCAGGGAATTATTGCGCGCGAGCCGGCGGTCACCGATCTGTTTCTTGACGTCAAGGCGCAGGACGTGAGCCGGCCAGCTACATTGGTCGCCGGGTGATGCATGTCGCCGTCAGGCCCTGATAACAGCGCGCCCAAGGGCAGAAAGAAGACAAAACCGGGTTCCGCATGGAAGCGGGTCAACAATGCCTTTGACGCCGGATCGCGGTTGATCGAGGTGGTTCTGAGTGTCGCCTTTGTGCTCGCCGTCCTATTGAATTTTGTCACCGCGGCCGACCGTTACTTTTTCAAGCACTCGATTATAGGCAGTGATGAATTCCAGACCTACATCATGGTGTGGATGACGTTTGCGGGTGCGGCCGTCGTATCGTGGCGGCATCGGCACTTACGCATGGACGTCTTGCTCGTTCGGCTGCCGCGTCCGATCAGGACCGCGTTACTCGTGATCGAGCACTTCCTGATTTTCGGACTCACTGGGGTGCTGGCGAGCCGTTCGTTCGACTACGCAGCGCAAATGTATCTGCTTGACCGGCGCAGCGATCTTGCCGGCTTGCCGATGTGGATTCCTCACGGAGCCCTCTTCGTCGGGTTCTCGCTGATCGCCTTGATTTCCGCGTTGCGCCTGTTCGGGCTCTTTACGCACCACGCCGAGTTGGAAGGTCATCCCACCGAGGCTGCGCTTTAGGTGGCCCCATGATCGTGACCCTTGGCATCATTCCGGTCATCCTCCTGCTGCTGGGATTTCCCGTTTTCATCGTGCTCTTGACCGGCCTGGCTGCGACATTGGTGTTCGTCAACCAGGTTCCGCTCGAGGCGCTGCACCAGAATATGTTCGGAACGATCGACAGCTTCTCGCTGCTGGCCGTGCCGTTCTTCATCTACGCCGGCGAATTGATGGGCCGCGGTAGCGTCGCGCAACGGCTCGTCGACTTCGTTCAAGAGGGGATTGGCTCGGTGCGCGGCGGTCTCGCGGTGACGACCGTCGGCACGTCGGCCATCTTCGGGGCGATCTCCGGGGTGAGTGCAGCCTGCGTTGCGACCGTCGGCAAGATCATGTTCCCCGCGATGAAGCGGGCAGGCTACCCGGAGGCTTTCTCCGCCGGCCTCGTTACCGCCGTCGGCGCGATCGATATCATCATCCCACCCAGCGTGCCGCTCATCGTCTACGGATCGGCAGCGTCGGAGTCGGTGCCACAGCTTTACGCGGCCGGCATTTTTCCGGGGCTATTGCTGGCGCTGATGCTCTCAATTTACGTCATGGTGAGGGCCCATGTAGGACGCTTCGGCAAGAGTGCGGATTTCGAATGGAAGCGATTCTGTACGGGCGGCGGGCAGGGGTGTATGGGCGCTGGGCGCGCCGGTGATCATTTTGGGCGGCATCTACGGCGGCTTTGTTTCGCCGACTGAATCTGCCGCAGTCGCGTGCGTCTACGCCGCGCTCGTCACGCGATTCGTCTTCAGAGAACTCGGCTGGAAGGACATCCTCGAGGCTTCCGCGGCAACCGTTTTGTTCACGGCCCAGATCCTGATCATCGTTGCCTGCGCCGGCGTCTTCGCCTGGCTGCTCACCATCAACCAGGTCCCGACGGCCATCGTCGCCTGGATCCAGATGTTGCACATGCCGGTGTGGACGCTTCTGCTGATCATCAACATCGCGCTGTTGCTGGTCGGATGCTTTCTCGACGGCATCTCCGCAATCCTGCTTCTCAGTCCGCTGCTTGTTCCGGTCATCAAATCGGTCGGCATAAACCCGGTGCACTTTGGTATCATCATGACCGTCAATCTTGCGATCGGGCTCTTTCATCCGCCGTTTGGCATTAACATCTTCGTCGCCCAGTCGGTTCTCGGAATTAAGCTCGAGCCGATCTATCGCGGCATTATCCCCTTCGTGTTCGTCTACCTCATCGCGCTGGCGCTCATCACGTACATTCCCTTCATTTCGCTGTCGGGCGTTCATCTTTTGCTGGGGCATTGAGGAAACCAACTCGCGTGATAACCACAGGAGAAGCGTCATGTTCAAAGTGCTGAAATATGCAAGCTTGGCTGCCGTAGGGCTGCTACTGTCGTTGAACGTTGCTTCGGCGCAGCCATACACGCTGAAAATCGGCTCGGGCACTGTCAACGACACGTCGCAGGAATGGTTGCGCCTGTTCAAGGAAGGCGTCGAAAAGCGCGCAAATGGCAAGCTCAAAGTTGAAACTTACGTCGCGAGTGCGCTTGGACCTAATCCTCGTTTGGTGGAAGGTGTGGCGCTCGGCACGATCGAAGCGGGCGTTCCCAATACCGGGTTCTGGGTGAGCCTCGAGCCGCGGTTTGTCGTTTTCGACGCCGTCGGCGTGTTCGATTCACCCGAACAGTCGGTGAAAGTATTGCAGGATGCCGAAATCCACAAAATGGTGGCGGCCTACGGCGCCGAAAAGGGTGTCGAAACGATCTCGGTCTTTTGGCACAGCCCGCTCGCGGTAATCGCCAAAAAGCCGATCGCGACTGTCGCCGATTTCTCTGGACTGAAATTGCGCACGCCCGGCGGCGCGCCGCTGGCGGTCAAACCTGTCGAGAAACTCAAGGCGTCACCGATCTCGATGCCGATCATGGACGCACTGCCGGCACTGCAGAACGGCACGATCGACGGGATCATTACCGGCTCGACAGTGGCCGCAACGCTGAAATACTACGATGTTGCGAAGTACATGACGGTCCTGCCGAAATCGATGATTTTCGTGTCGGCCGTGGTCAATAGCGGCTTCATGAAGAAAATCGGGCCAGAGCTCGCGGCCATCGTCCGCGAGGAGGCCCTAAAGGCCGAAGCCGCTGCGGTGAAATGGGGAGTTAATGACGCCAAAAATGCCCAGAACACCTGGAAGGAGCATGGCGGCACAAATGTCGAGATGACTCCGAAAGAAGCCGATCAATATCTCGCCGAGGTCACAGAAGTTGGCCGCTCGATCCTGTCGCAGAGTCCGACCGCTTTTGCCGATTACAACAAGATGTTGGCGGCATCGAAAAAGTACAAATGAACGGATAGCGCGGCGGCAAGACTTAGGGCTTTGCCGCCGCGTTCTCGACCATGGCGTCGAGTTTTCCGGTACTTTCGAGCGCGTGCAGCTCATCGCTGCCTCCGACGTGCACTGAACCTATGAAAATTTGCGGCACGGTGACTTGTCCGTTTGCCCGGTTAATCATCTCGTCACGCCGCTCCCAATTGCCGGCGATGTCGAACTCCGTGTAGGGAATATGCTTTCGCTTCAGCAGGGCTTTTGCCGACGCGCAGTAGGGACAATAACGGGCCGTGTAGATTTGGACTTCTCGCATCGTGAACCTCGGACATCGGAAATATAGCAGTTCTCGTAACTCTCTGCCAGAAACGTAGGGCCGCCAATGTCGACGCATCGAACGGATGTTCCGAGCTTTGCAGAATTACTCGCGCGCACCGACGCCCCGAAAGGTTCATCGTGGGGGGTGTTCGGCAAGAACGACGAGCTCGGCACGGTCAATTTCCTGACGCCTGATCGAATTCTGGAGGCGAAGAACTGCATCAAGACAGGAAAATTCTTCAATCTCGACTGCGTCCTCGACGCCTTCGATCCGCCCATTCTCAGCCACCGCAAGACAGTCAAGCACTCGATTTTCGGCAGCAGCGCGCACCATCGCGATGACTGTATCAATTCGTTCTACTTGCAGAGTGGGTCGCAAATCGATGGACTGCGTCACTTCCGCCACCCAGTGCATGGTTTCTACAACGGAGTGCCGGACGGCGCCGTGGCCGCGGGCAAGCCGTCCCTCGGCGTCAATCGCATGGCGGAGCACGGTATTGTCGGCCGCGGCGTGCTTGTCGATATCGAGCGTTACCTTGCGGCTAAAGGCCGCCAGCTCGACTATGCCACCGCGGAGCCTATTTCTGTCCAAATGGTTGACCAGGTTGCCGCGAGCCAGGGCGTCGAATTTCGTTCGGGCGACATCCTTCTGCTGCGCACGGGATGGCTCAAATACTATTTCAAGATGTCTTACGAAGAACGCAGCGTGTTTCCGGAGGCGATGTGTAGCCCCGGTCTCGTCCAGAGTTACGAGACGCTGGCCTGGATTTGGGATCATCAATTTTCGGTGTGCGCCTGCGATAATTTCGGACTCGAGTGCTTCCCGCCCATCGCGAAATCGCCGTTCGCCCTTGAGGTGAAGGATGTTGCCGATGTCCATCCGCGGCACAGGGGAATGATGCACGCACCGATGATTGCGCTGCTCGGCCTGACAATCGGGGAGCAGTGGAATTTGGAGGATCTGGCTGCGGACTGCGCGAGCGACGGCATTTGGGAATGTTTTGTCGCTGTTAAGGCGTTGAATTTGACCGGCGGTGTTGGCTCGCCAGCAAACGCGTTTGCGCTGAAGTAGGACGTTTTTCTCGATCCACGAGCGTACCTCTTCGCGCCGAATGTCCGCTGTGGCTTGGCTGAAATTTCCAAAGCCACTCATCAAACTCCGCTCGGCGGCAAAGCAGACATGGGGTGAACAACACGTTCATGTTCGCTATTGACCCAAAGCGGACATAACCCAGAGATCCGCAATCATCTCGCTCTGAAATTTGCATGACGTCAAAACATTAGGCTAACGACGCTCACACCGAGCATCAAAACAAGAGCAAGCCGTCGTACGTGATGGTCGGCTAGCCGGCGCACATATCGAGGATGATCTAGAAATTGGAAAAATTGTTCTGACAATCGGCAAGAGCTAACGTACGCGCGTGACTTCTCCTGTCCCTTGCAAGAAACGGAAAGTTGAGCGCGCGTATAACTCCAGGGCCAGCAAAATCATTAATAAAGCATCTGGATTTCCAATAGCCGCTTCGTTCTTAGCGGAAATGCCGGCAAATGACAGATTCTCTCGAGAACTTCGAACCCGGATTCGCATAACATCAATTTATGGAACGGCCCTTTTGGAAGTTACAGTGCCAAGAGTGGAAATCTGCCGTGATTGCAGTTCCTGCCTACGCCTCTTGATGGAAAGTTCGGGCTATTTTGAGCTAAGGAGTTCGTCGAGCTCTGGCAGTAGAACTATGCCATCTTGATCGCTGCCAGAGCCGTGCACGACTATCCAGGTGCAAGGTGCGCCGCTCTTATTGTACGGAGCATGGGGGACATCCGGCGGAACGAAAACTTGGTCTCCGGCATGAGCCGTGACGTGGTGTTCCAAAGCATCACCGTAAAAAACGATACATTTACCACTCAGTAGGTAAGCAATCGTCTCGATGCCTTTGTGATAGTGAACTTTCGCCCGGGCCCCATCTGGCATCGGTAGTACGTTCATGCAGATTTGCTGCGCGCCAACTGTTTCCGCCGAAACACCCGAGCCGTAGGTGAAACCCTGCTTCCCGATATGCGTCCGACCAGGTGAAACAACCCGAACGCTATCTGAGGTTGATGTTGTCATTTTGCGTCCTTCGAATTACCGCTATAAATGCAATGAAAAGTAACGAGAGTTGCAATGAAAATCACCAACGTTGAGTGCCTTCCGGTCCATTCGGGTTGGCGTAAGAATTTTGTATTTGTCCGCCTTGAAACCGATGCCGGCATCATCGGATGGGGCGAAGCCTACAGCCAATATGATCGTGACCGCGCCGTCGCTGCGCAGGTCGAAGAACTGGGGCGCTACTTGCTCGGCCGCGATCCGTTCCAGATCCGCCATATTCTTCAGATTGCGTTCGACGACTATGCGCAGCGCCGCGGCTCGCTGGAGTTCTATTGCGCAACTTCAGGGATCGAACAGGCGCTGTGGGACATCGTCGGCAAAGCGACCAAACAACCCGTTTATAATCTTTTGGGGGGTCCATGTCGGTCGAAAGTCCGCGTTTATGCCAACGGCTGGAGCTACAAGCTGCAACAGCCGGACGACTATGCACGCAAAGCCGAGACGGTCATCAAGAGTGGCTTCACGGCTATTAAATTCGATCCGGTGCCTGGGCCCTGGCGAACTTTCGTACCCAAGGAGCATATCCGGCGTGCCGTTAGAGTCTTGCGGGCGGTCCGCAATGCGCTCGGCCCAGACATCGACCTTCTGCTCGACATTCACCGCCGGCTCGCCCCAATGCACGCCATCGAGCTTGCTGACGCACTTGCTGAATTTAAGCCATATTGGCTTGAAGAGCCGTGCCAGTCCGAAAACGTAGAAGCGCTGGCGGATGTCCGACATCGCAGCAAAATCCCCGTCGTGACCGGTGAGGCACTCTATACCCGTGCAGCTTTCCGTCCGATATTCCGCGCACGTGCCGCCGACATCATCAATCCGGACGTCTCCAACTGCGGCGGTATCCTAGAACTGATGTACATTGCAGCCGCCGCGGAAAGCGAAGCCATTGCTGTTTCCCCTCACAACTACAATTCGACGACGCTGGCGCTCTCGGCAACGGTGCATGCTTCCGCCTGCATGCCAAACTTCATCATCACCGAGTATTTTCTGCCTTTCGAGGAAATCGGTGCTCGGCTTTGTCCCAATCTTCTGAAACCGGTCGACGGCTATATCTCTCTTCCCGAGGGTCCGGGACTCGGTCTTGACGTTGATGAGAAAGCCGTACGCGCCGCGCGCGGCCAGCAGTTCCCGGCTCGCACATTCCGGTTGCCGAAAGACGAGGGCCCTTGATGTCCGCGTCAGTGAAACGACCGTAGCTAAACATATGAGCAGTGAACATGAAGCGTATCTGCATTATTGCTTGTGCATTCGGCATGTTCATCGCGCATGCGGCTTTCGCCGCGGAACCCTATCCCTCAAGTACAGTGCGGCTGCTGTGCTGGAGCAGCGCCGGCTCGCCTCTGGACGTAATGATGCGCCAGCTAGGCAAGCAGCTTGGCGCGATACTTCAACAAAACTTTGTAGTTGAAAACCGCCCGGGTGGTGAGGGCGCTCTCGCGATGGCCGTGGTGACGAACAGGCCGGCAGACGGCTACGACATTCTGTCGACGACATCGAGCATGTCGTTCGCAATGGCGACAAAGGACATCAGGTTCAGCCCGGCGGATTTCATTGTCCTACCGGCGTTGCAATCCGAACCCTCTGCTATTGCCGTACGGGCAGACAGCCGCTTCAGGACCATGAAGGAGTTCATGGACTTTATCCATGATCATCCAGAGCAGCTGTCTGTAGGCGGCTTTTCATCGGCCGGTTTTCACCAGTACGTCTTTTACCGCCTGCAACAGGAAGGTCATTTCAAATCAATCTGGGTACCCTTCAAGGGTGGCCAGGACGCCGCGCTCGCACTATTGGGCGGGCATATCGATGTGGCCGTGATGACCCCGAGTTCGGCACTGGCGCAGATCAAGAACGGCGACATTCGCTTGCTCGGGATAAGTTCGGCCGACCGTAATGAATACTTTCCGAATGTCCCGACCTTCAAAGAGCAGGGCTATAACGTCGTGGCGTCAATCTGGCGTGGCATCATGGTCAAGGCTGGGACGTCGAAAGTCGTCATCGATACGCTGATGTCGGCGATCGACACAATGAAGAAATCAAAAGAGTGGCAAGACTTCTCGCGCCTGAATATGCAGTCGTCAGTCAACATCTCGCTCGCGGACATGCAGAAACAGGTGAGCGAGGAGGTTGCGTCGGACCGCGATTTTCTCGAATCCACCGGGCTGCGCAAATGACCGGCTCAGCAATGAACAGCGTTACCCGCCGCAGCTTAGTGCGCTTGGTTCTAGCTGGTGCCGCAGGGTTATTCGGCATGCCGCGTTCCGCTATTTCGCAACAGGCGTCGTGGAAGCCGCAGAAAAACGTCGAATTTATTGTGCCGACGTCGGCGGGCAGCACAATGGACCTGCTCGCGCGTGTCATTCAGGACATCTGGAAAAAGAATGATTTGGTGGATGTGACGATGACGGTCCAAGCCAAGCCCGGCAGCGGTGGCGGTGTCGCATGGACATATCTGAGCCGCAAGACAGGCGATGGACACTACATTGCCATCAGCGGGCCGACTTTGCTCGCGAATGATGTGCTCGGCGTCGGCGAACTAAAATACAAGGACGTCACGCCGATTGCGCAGCTGTTCACGGAATACGAGGTGTTTGCGGTCAACGCCGAAAGCCCGATCAAGACCGGCGCCGATCTGGTCAAAGCATTGAAGACCGCAACCCCGCCGTCAGTTGGAGTTGCGCCAGGCTTTGGCGGCTCCAGTCATGTCGCTATCCTCAAGCTTGCACGTGTTGCTGGCATCGACCCCAACAGGTTAACGATCGTACCTTTTAAGGGTGCGAACAAGTCAGTGCTATCCGTGCTCGGTGGCCATACGGATGTGGCGATCGGGACGGTGTCGGTGCTAGCGCCGCAACTCAAAACCGGCAAGCTACGCGCATTCGCCATTTCGGCGCCGAGGCGACTTGCCGGCACAATGTCTGCTATCCCGACTTGGAAAGAGCAAGGTTTCGACCTCGTTGAGGGGAATTGGCGCGGAATCGTAGGCGCGAAGGATCTCGGAGACGCAGAAATCGCATTCTGGAGCAGCCGCCTCGCAGAAGTTGTAAAAACAACAGAATGGACCGCCAATCTGGAACGCAATTACTGGGATGCCGATTTTATGACTGGCGCGGATGCCAGGCGTTTTCTGGATAACCAATACGAAGAATTGCGATCGACGTTGACGAATTTGCGTGTCTCCAAATAGTTGGGCACCTGATCGGAGCTTGATGTGATCGAAGCAAAACGGGCGCGCTCCGAAGCGGACGTCACGGGCCCGACCCAGCGCCTCGCTCAATTCAGCTCGTCGTTGCGTTTTGAGCAATTGCCAGATGAGGTCGTGAGCAAAGCGAAACTTTGTATTCTCGATACGTTGGGCTGCTGTATTTTCGGTGCGTCGCTGGAGCCGGTGAAGAAGCTAGCAACAATGGTGGCGGCGGAGGGCTGCGTCGCAAGCGCGACAGTTTTCGGCATGCCGTTGCGCACGAGCGCCGCGCTCGCTGCGCTTGTGAACGGCACAAGCGCTCATGCGTTCCAGCTTGATGAAATCCATCTGGAGTCGACGTTGCATCCAGGCTCGCTGGCATTGCCGGCGGCCTATGCGGTGGCGGAAACCGATCAAAAAATCGGCGGCCGCGATCTCGTAACCGCGATTGTCGCCGCCAATGAAGTTGGCATACGGATCGGGCTGGCGGCGAAGGGTGGGATGTTCAAGAGCGGTTTCCACAATCAGGGTACCACGGGAGTATTCGTTGCCGCGGCCGCGGCAGCCCGCATTTTTGGTCTAGACGCGCATCAAACGCGACACGCCTTTGGAATTGCTGGTTCGCAGGCGGCTGGGTTGATGGCCGTGCAAGATGGAGCGATGACAAAGTCCTTCCATTCCGGACGCGCGGCGCAAAGTGGCGTCTATGCGGCGCAACTTGCGCGCCTCAACTTCACAGGCATACCGGACGTCCTTGAAGCGCCTTACGGGGCATTTTTCAGCTCGTTCGTCGACGACTGGTCGGAATCTTTATTGACTGAGGGCCTCGGGACGCGATGGGAAACTCTCAGGATAGGGTTCAAGCCCGCGCCGGCATCGAATGGCAGCATTACAGCTATGACCGCGATCGACAATGTCATGCGTGAAAACAAGCTAACTGCGGCCGATATTGATACGATCACTGCGTACGTGAGCGACAACACGATGCGTCACTGCGGCTGGCCGTATGAGCCCGAGCGAGTCCAGAGTGTGTTGTCGGCCCAAATGAACCTTCGCTACGGCATTGCGGTAATGGCGCTGGAACGTCAAAACGGCGTTGAGCAGTTTCAGACGAGCAAAATTTGTGATCCAGAGATTTTAAAATTTATCGCTCGAATTCACGTTGACCATGAACCGAAGTTCGAAGGCGAAAACGGGCGTTATCGCGTCGCCTGCCGGCTGGTTGTGCGAGTGACAGATGGAAAGGAGTACGAAACCACTGTGCTTTACCGCAAGGGGAGCCCAGAAGACCCTATGAGCGTTGAGCAACTTATGGACAAGTTTCGGTCGCTGACAAAGGGAATTCAGAGGCGAGGTCTCGAACAGATCGTTGAAACCGTGTTTCACATCGAGGATTGCAAAAATCTAGCCGCGTTTTCGCGGCTGCTGTAGCGCCTCCCAAAATCCGCTTCTGGCTCATTGGCAATTCCGGCACTTCGATAAAAGTACGATTATCGACGGTAGTGAATGACTTTCTGTTCAATTGAGCCGAAGATGGAGCGGCCGTCAGCGTCGCACATATCGATCTTTATCGTGTCGCCGAATTTAAGAAATGGCGTCGATGGTTTGCCTTCACGTATCGTTTCCACGGTTCGTTGTTCTGCAATGCAAGAGTATCCAAGCCCGCCTCGCGCTAGCGGCAGGCCTGGGCCGCCATCGGCTGCTCGATTCGAAATTGTTCCGGCGCCCAGGATCGCTCCGGCCGACAGCGCACGTGTCTTGGCCGCATGCATGATCAGCGTCGGAAAATCAAACGTCATGTCGGCATCGGCCATTGGCCTTCCGAAGGGTTGCCCATTAACGAACGTTAAAATGGGCAGGCCGACCTTGTTGCCATCGAATGCAGTTCCTAATTCGTCTGACGAAACTGCAACAGGGCTGAACGCTGAGGATGGCTTTGATTGTACAAATCCGAAGCCCTTCGCCAATTCAGGTGCGGTAATGTTTCGCAATGTGAGGTCATTTACGAGCATTAACAGACGGATTGCTCCGCGAGCTTCTTCGCGGGTTGGCTTCATCGGAACGTCTCCGAGAATTACCACCACCTCAGCTTCAAAATCGATTCCCCAAGCTTCGTCAGCCATAGCGATCGAATCTCGCGGCCCAAGAAAGACATCGGAGCCGCCTTGATACATTAGGGGATCGGCCCAGAATGATTGCGGCATTTCGGCGCCGCGTGCCTTACGAACCAGTGCGACGTGATTAACGTAGGCCGATCCATCCAGCCAGCTGTAAGCGCGAGGCAGCGGCGAAACGCATTGTGCTGGATCGAATGCAATAGACGGTGCTTTGCCAATTTCAAGAGCTTCAGACAGATCGTTCAGCTTGGGGCAGGTGCGATCCCATTCGTCCAGCGCTGATTGAAGCGTAGGAGCCACAGCTGATGCGTCGGTCGCGCGTTTAAGGTCGCGCGAGACCACAAAAAGGCGGCCGTCGCGACCGGCTTTTAGGGAAGCCAGCTTCATATCTATTTTCCTATTTAAGTTCGCATTGCAGTGATCGAGTTACATTGTAAGTCCGGACCGGCTTGCAATAGTAGATTTATGCCGCGAGGCGCCGCCGATTAGGTTGGTGCGGCGAAGCGCTGATCGCGACATAACGCGTTAGAGCGCGTAGCCAACACTTGACGGCCCGCGCTGTATAGACGCCAATTATCCGAGATCTCGGTAACACTCTCGATTGCGCCGGATAGGCTGCCGACGCTGTTTAATTACCCTAGGTGAGGAAAAAACGATGGACGTCCAGAAATCAGTAGGCTTACCCGCCGAGGCCCAGACCCAGCAGAGCAGTTTATGGGCGGGCTACATGTCAGGGTTCGGCAACGGTTTCGAGACAGAAGCGCTTCCCGGCGCGCTTCCTGTTGGTCGCAACTCACCACAGAAATGTCCTTACGGGCTCTATGCCGAACAGCTTTCTGGATCTCCTTTTACGGCGCCGCGGACCAGCAATGAACGTTCGTGGCTCTATCGTATCCGCCCAACCGTCGCGCATTGGGGCCAGTTCCGAAAGACTTATTCCCGACTCTGGCGTACGGCGCCGGCTCATGAAATTGATGTGCCAATTGCACCCCTTCGTTGGGACCCGATCCCCATCCCGGGTGAGAAGCTCTCCTTCGTCGAGGGCGTGCACACCATCACGACGGCGGGCGACGCCGGTGCCCAAGGTGGCATGGGAGCGCACGTGTATCTCGCGACACGCTCGATGCAAGATGAGTATTTCTACAACGCTGATGGCGAAATGCTCGTCGTGCCGCAACAGGGTAGGCTTCGCTTTTGGACTGAGTTCGGCATTATTGACGTTGAGCCCGGTGACGTTGCCATAATTCCGCGCGGCGTGAAAATTCGCGTTGAGCTGCTCGATGGTCCGGCGCGAGGCTACATATGTGAAAACTACGGCGGCGCCTTCTCGCTACCCGAGCGAGGACCGATCGGCGCGAACTGCCTCGCCAATCCTCGCGATTTCCTGACGCCAGTCGCGGCCTACGAAGATCTAGACGAAGCGGGACGCATGTTCGTGAAATGGGCTGGTAATCTTTGGGCTTGCGAAATCGACCATTCGCCGCTCGATGTGGTTGCCTGGCATGGTAATTACGCGCCCTATAAATACGATCTCCGCAAATTCTCACCGGTCGGTCCTGTGCTATTTGACCATGCCGACCCATCGATCTTTACGGTTCTTACCTCGCCCTCAGAGACGCCCGGCACCGCCAACGTTGACTTTGTCATCTTCTCGGACCGTTGGCTCGTCGCCGAAAACACGTTTCGGCCGCCTTGGTACCACATGAATATAATGAGTGAGTTCATGGGACTCGTCTATGGCGTGTACGACGCAAAGACGGGCGGCGGCTTCGCCCCAGGTGGAATGTCGTTGCACAACACAATGTTGCCGCATGGGCCGGATTTCGACGCCTTCGAAAAGGCGAGCAATGTAGAATTGCAACCGCACAAGCTCGATAGCACGCTTGCATTTATGTTCGAAACTAAGTTTTCCCAACGCGTCTCTGCTTACGCCGCCGGTATCGAACAGTTACAGAAAGATTACGGCTTTTACGGCCATAAGCTGTCAAAGCATTTCAATCCGGATCGGCGCTGAGGCGGCAAACGTCGGCGGACGGCGTTGCGAAATACTTCGAAAAGCTGAGGCAGGATCATTCACGAAATAATTGGACCAGCGCCCTTCTAAGCCAACGGTTGGCTGGGTCATGATGGAATCGCTCGTGCCAATAGACTCGAATGTCATAAGGGCGCAACGGCACGGGCGGACGTAAGATTTTAATCGGTACTAACTGTGAAAACGCCTTAGCCAGCCGGCTCGGCATTATTACTAGAAAATCAGAGCTGGCAATCACCAGCGGAAGTACCATGAATTGCGGCACCACCAGCCGCGTCGTTCCGCTAAAACCGTGTTTGCGTAGCTCCCCCTCCATTACCGCGTGCGACATGCCGCTGGCGTCGGCCAGAGCACGTGGCGAAGCGGCGAAGGCCTGCGCCGACATGCCGGAGCGGAAATTGGGATGATCCGAACGCACCACGCAGACGTAACGCTCGCGAAACAGGACACTCTGATGAAAACCAGCAGCGAGATTGGTGAAGAAGCCGATCGCGAGATCGACTTCACCAGAAGCAAGCGCCGCACCCGGTTGCTCAAGGGGAATCGGGCAAGCACGCAAACTCGCCTGCGGTGCCTCATCTGTCAGAAAGGCGAGCATTTTAGGCAGGAACACCATCTGCCCGACGTCGCTCATGTAGACATTAAAAACTCGCGTCGTCTGGGCGGGATCGAACGGCCCGCTGGAAGTAAAACCGTCTAGCAAGATATTCAACGCTTGACGCGCAGCGCCACCCAATCGCTCGCCATAGGGTGTAGGTTGAAACCCGGCATTGCTACGAATAAACAGTGGGTCGCCAGTGCGCTTACGTAACCTTGCTAAGGCATGACTAGCGGCCGACTGCGACAGACCAAGCCGTGCTGCAGCAGCAGCCAACTTGCGCAGTTCGGCGAGTTCGGCGATCAGCCGGATCTCAGTGAACTCCAAATCGCTAATATGCACCATATGCATATTGTATATGCATCATATTAAAATACTAGCGCGGGGCAGGGCGGTGAATTTGGGTCATCATGTTGGGTGATTACAACCCGCGCGAGATCAGGAAGAGCAATGCCATGAACAAGCCGTTTGAATTTAACCAAGGTCGGCCGCTCGCCTCCGAGCGGGATGGGGTGACTGTTACTAAGGTCGGCGTTCATTTCGGCGCTGAGATCAGCGGGATCGACCTGCGCAGTCCGCTATCCGAGGATCAGTTCAAGGTGGTCGAGGGCGCGTTGGTCGAGCACGAGCTGATCATCTTCCGCCGGCAGGACATCTCATCCAACAACCTGATGGATTTCGGCAGGCGCTTCAACGAGCTGACCGTACATCCGTTTGCACCCAATGAGGGTAAGAATGCGCCCGAATTGATCAAGTTCAGGAACGATGAGAAGACCCCTCCCTACGGCACCGACGTTTGGCATTCCGACGAAACCTTCCGCGCCGAGCCGCCGATGGCGACCATTCTAGTTGCTAAGGAAGTGCCGCAGGTTGGTGGCGACACCATGTACGTGAGCATGAGCGCGGCTTACGAGGGCCTCAGTGATCGAATGCAGCAGTTCATTTCTGGTCTCGAAGGCATCCACGACATGAAACCGTTCCGCCCTTTGTTTGGGAAATCCGACGAGGAACGCAAGAAGCTACAGCATTTCGAGCTTATGTATCCCCCTCAGCTGCATCCAGTAGTCAGCATCCATCCGGTATCGAAGAAGAAGGTTTTGTTCGTCAATCCGCAGTTCACGGTTGGCATTAATGGTATGAATGAGAATGAAAGCCGTGCTCTCCTTGACCTTTTATTTCGGCAAGCGCTGGTTCCCGAATATCAATTCCGTCATCATTGGGAGCCGCACACTATCGCCATGTGGGACAACCGTTCCACTCAGCACTATGCGATCCATGATTACTACCCGCAGCGCCGTTATATGGAGCGGGTGACCATCAAAGGTGGCCCGGTCAGCGGTGTTCCACGCGCGGATCTTTCGACCATCCGCCGTCTGAAATATGTAGCCCCGGCGGGCGTAGACACCCATGGTGGGCACAAACCACATTAAGGCGGCGGTCCAATGCCGCGTTCGAGGACTGCAAAAAGCGCGGTGTCCGGCCGCCATTTCAAACTGTGGTCGATCGGCTACCGCGTTTTGGATATGGAGGGTCACACTGATCTGACCCAGGGCCATCTTTCCATCCGCGATCCCGGCGGATGCGGCTTCTGGATGAAACGCACCGGCGTCGCCTTTTCTGAAATCAAGGGACGAGACGACTTCGTTTTAGTCGATTTCTCTGGTAACCGTCTTGCCGGCAAGGGCGGTGTGCATGGTGAGTTTCCCATCCACGCCGAAATTTTGCGCAGCCGCCCAGATGTGAATGCCATTGGCCACACTCATCCATTCTACGCTTCGGTATTTTCGGCTTGCAGCGAGCCGTTACGGGCGGTCGCACACGAGGGCTCAAACCTAAATGGCGCCGTCACGCGATATACTGGCACCTCCAATCTCATTGACACCACGCAACTTGGACGCGACGTGGCAAAGGCGCTAGGTGCCGCACCGGCCGTCCTTATGAAAAATCACGGCGTGACGTTTTGCGGGCCCACGGTCGAGGAATGTGTGCTAGCCGGCATTTTTCTGGAGCGCGCCTGTCATGCCCAATTGGTCGTCGGCGCCAGTGGTTTCGTCTGGGAATACCCCGACGACCGCGAGATGCGCGAAAAATATCAGAAAGTGATGACGCCGAAATTCATTCAGAACTCTTGGGAATTTTACGTTCGCAAACTGGCGCGCCGGGAGTCCGGCGCTGCCGTCTAACGATAAAAATAAAGGTTGGAATAGGTCCAAGCGACCATGATTTCGGCGCGTTCTAGGAGGGCACCAAAATGAAATTCCGGAATCTTATCACCGTCATTGCTTTGGTCTTAACGATGCCGATAGCGCGTGCGGAAGATCTTATTAAGATTGCGATTGGTCAGCGAGGCGTGTTCGAGAATTGTATTTCTGAGCTTGGCCAGGATCGCGGATTCTTCAAGAAATATGGATTGAAATTGGAGATTCTTTATACGCAAGGCGGCGGCGAAACCTTGCAGGCGATTCTTTCGCATTCGGTCGATATGGGCATCGTCGGCACGTTGCAGACGATGGGCGCCTACGCCAAAGGCGCACCGTTGCGAGCTATCGGCGCCACCATGAAAGGAGCTTATGAATATTGGTACGTTCCTACGGAATCTCCAATTAAGTCCTTTAAGGATGCGGCCGGCAAGTCGGTCGCATTTTCAACTCGGGGTTCGTCCAACAATCTGATGGTTCTCGGGTTGGCGCGGCTCTACGGCGTCGAGGTCAATCCAGTAGCGACCGGCAGCCCGGGCCCAACTTTCATCCAGACCATGAGCGGACAGGTGGACATGGGCTGGTCGATCCCTCCCTTCAACATCGATGCGCTGGAAGCAGGGAAGATCCGCATCGTCGCACGCGGTGCTGAGGTGAAGGAATACGCTGATCAGACGGTACGCTTTCTCGGCGTCAATGCGGCGGCGTTGAAAGAGCGGCCCGATGTATTCCGCCGGTACATGCAAGCCTACCGCGAGGCGCTCGAATGGTTGTATTCAAGCCCCGAGGCAATGACCGACTATGCGAAGTGGGCAGGAACAACGGAGGCGGTCTCCCGTCGGGTTCGCGATGAGTTTGTGCTCAAAGAAAACGCGCAGCCGGATGTTATCGTTGGGCTCGATCTTGCGATGACCGACGCGATCGCCTTTAAGATACTGGCAAAACCGCTCACGCCCGAACAACTCAAAGACATGATCCAGTTGCAGGAGCCGATAAAATGACGGCAGCCGCTTGCCCGCCAGCGTTCGTCATCATGTATTGGGTGCTGCCCTGCCAGGTCACGCTAACCGGGCGTTGTCAGCTCTACGTTTCCGGCGCAGACTGTCGATCAAATTTGGAGACTGCTCACAAAAGCCTCCAACAAAAAAGGGGGGATCTATGAACAGACGCGATTTCACCAAGTCAGTGCTAGCCGGAGCCACTGTAATCGCCGCGCCGAGCGTGGCGCGCAGCCAGACCGTCTACAATCTCAAGCTCGGCCACTTCATTTCGCCGCAAGCACATCTTCGTCGGTGTACCTGCAGAAGCTGGGTCGACGAGCTGAAGGAAAAATCAACGGTCGAGCTCAACATCACCATCTTCCCCGCCAACACCATGGGCCCGGTGCAGAACTACGTCGACTACGCGCGCACCGGCGTCGCCGACATCACCTGGTTTCTCCACGGTGCTACCCCGGGCCGCTTCCCGCTCACCGAAGATCATCCAGCTTCCTTACATGGTCGGCAGCGCCGAGATCGGCACCAAGGTGCTCAACGATCCGGAGGTGCTCAAGCTGCTCGAGCCGGAATATCAGGGTGTCAAGATTCTCTATCTGCTCACTCACCAACCCGGCGGCCTTCACACATCCAGTAAGCCGGTGCGGACTGTCGAAGACATCAAGGGCCTGCGCATCCGATTTGCCTCGGTCACGATCAAGAGCTTCATCGCCGCCCTTGGCGGAACGCCGGTCGGCGTGCCGCCGAGCGGCATTGCCGACGCGTTGCAAAAGAACACCATCGACGGCTGCTTCGTGGATTACGGCGGCGCCCACACCGCGTTTCGCCTCGGCGGCCTCGTGAAATACACCACCGAAATGTACTCCTATGTCAGCAGCTTCGGCGTCGTGATGAACCCAGCTTCGTTCGCCAAGTCTGCCGCCTGACCTGCAGAAGCTGATCGAGGACACCACGCGTCCGCGCATCGCAGAGATCGGCAAGCTATGGGATTCTGCCGACGCACCCGGCAAAAAGTATCTCGTATCGGAAGGTGACACACCGATCGTGCTGTCGAAGGAGCAGGACGCGCTGTTCAAGAAGATCGGCGCCGAGGATACCGCCAAGGTACTGGCCGAACTCGACACAAGGGCCTGCCAGCCTCCAAGGTGCATGCCGCGATGAAAGCGGCGGCGGCAAATACACCAAGACGTCGTTCTCATTCTGGAAGGCATGAACGGCGGTCACGGGGTGCGGGCGTTGCTGACTGCTGTTGCGCGCTTCGCCGGCTACGGCAGCGCGTTCTTTCTCGCGGCGATGATGCTGATCACCGTCGCCGACGTCACCTTGCGCGCGCTATTCAACCTTCCGATAACCGGCGCCTACGACCTGGTGCAGCTGTTCCTGGTCGGCACGATATTCCTCAGCATTCCTCGACGTGTTCCTGCACGACGAGAACATCGTCATCGACTTCGTCGATCACATGGTCGGACGCACGTCTATCGGCGCTGCTAAAGATTGCCGCCAGTCTGCCGGCATTTGTATTCCTTACCGTGTTGTCCTGGCAGATGGTTCGCTCCGGCGCTGCGATGCGATGCGGTTTCAATGAAGTCTCGCCCGATCTTGCGATTCCGATGAGCGGTGCACTGGTCTCTGATGATCGCCGGCATCGTGCTCGCCTTTCCCGTGACGGCCTTAATACTTGTCGAGAGCATTAGGAGTCTCGTGTTGGCGCGAGATACTCGATGAGCCCGCAAACCGTCGGCATCGTCGGCTTCCTGATCATGGTCGCGTTGATCTTCCTGCGCATGCCGGTAGCCATCGCGCTCGGGTTGGTGGGCACGGTCGGCTACGCCGTCCTCAACGGCTGGACGCAATCCCTATTGGTGCTCAGCCGTGTGCCGCTTACATTTGCCTCGGCCTACGATCTTTCGGTGGTGCCGCTGTTCGTACTGATGGGCGTCGATCGCCGCCCATTCCGGCATGGCGCGCGAATTGTTCCAATCGATCAACGTCATGTTCAGCGGCCGGCGCGGCACGCTGGCAACCGCGACCATCGGCGCCTGCGCGGCGCTCGGCGCGGTCTCCGGATCCTCGGTGGCGATGGTGGCGACCATGAGTCACGTCGCAGTACCGGAAATGCGTCGCGCCGGCTACGACGAGCGGCTGGCGCTCGGCTCGGTGGTGGCCGGTGGCACGCTCGGCATTCTAATCCCGCCCTCGGTGATGCTGATCTTCTACGGGCTGACCGCGGTGCAATCGATTCCGCAATTGTTCGCGGCCGGCATGATCCCGGGACTTCTGCTGGCGGGGCTGCAGATCGGCGTCATCAAGATCGTGACCTGGATCGCGCCTCACTGGGCGCCGGTATCGCCCGCGCGCGCCGTTGGCGCGAGCGGCTGCGCGCCTCGCTCGGCATGTGGAAGCTGCTGTTCATTTTCCTGCTGTCGATCGGCGGCATCTATGCCGGCTGGTTCAGCCCGACCGAGGCGGCGGCAGTCGGCACCTTCGCGACTATCGTGATCGCGGCGCTTACGCGGCAATTGACGCCTTCGGCGAGCTGACCGACTGCGATGGTCGAATCGAGCCGCACCACCGCGATGCTGTTCTTCATCCTGCTCGGCGCCATCATGTTCAGCTATTTCATCGTGCAGACCCAGATCGCGACCAATCTCGCCGCCTGGGTGGTCTCGCTGCATTTGCCGCCGCTACAGCCGTGATGATCGTCAGTCGTGCTTTTCTACATCGCGCTCGGCAGTTTTCTCGAATCGCTTGACCATGATCTTGATCACCGTGCCGGTGTTCGCGCCGCTGGCGCAAGGACTCGGCTACGATCTGATCTGGTTCGGCGTGCTGCTGGTGGTGCTGATCGAGGTCGGGCTCATTCATCCGCCGATGGGCATGAACCTGTTCGTGCTGCAATCGCAACTTCCGAATGCCAAGCTTGGGCAAATGTATATCGGCAGCGCCATGTTCCTTGTGGCAAATGCGGTCTTGATTGTACTGTTGCTTGCATTTCCGCAAATCGCGCTATGGCTTCCGAGTGTATTATATTGAAATTCTACATCAGCAGCGTTCCATAGGGTTCTGTGGACTGCAGGTAGAGAATTTGTTTTGCAGTATCACTCCCTCCGCCACCTTGCCTCGGAACCCACTCTCTAGCCGGGAGAAGTGTGCACAAATTGCGCTGGATTAGCGCGGTGTCTCGAAAGGATCTCTGTACCATTACGGTCGAGCTTCCTTCTCGCGGTGTTCTCTATGGGCCATTTCTCTCTGGACCTCTGTACCTTGATCAAAGAGTACGGATTTTTAGAGCGAACGTTTTCAAGCTCTTTTGAGAATCTCGAGGTGCCCAGAGTTCGAATTGCTCTCCCTGCGCCGGCCCCACGCAAAACGTTGTTCGCTGATGTCCGCTTCCGGGGGTAAAGCGGACGCAGCCTCCTTTGGCTGTTGCCGTTAAGCGGCGTCAATTCCGGTCTCTGAAAAGCATCTTCGCACGCGATGGAGATGTCCTAATTGGTGAAATAGACACAAAAGCAACCCCGCGACGATGGAAAATGCCTGCGAATGGCAGTTTTGCGCCCGCGCCAAGAGCGACAAACCGCAACGTCACTTTACCGGGCCGGCCGATCATTGGTAGGCTTTTGCTTGTAATGACGATCGTTCCGGGGAGGATGAAGAAATGATCACGACAGTACGTGCTCTCTTTGTAGGCGTCGCGGCGATCGGTCTTTTGGCGATCGGCCCAGTAGCGCACGCGCAAGACAAAACCATTAAGATCGGCGCACTGTTTCCGATTTCAGGGCCAGGTTCCTATTTCGGCGCGCAGGACAAACAAGGCGTCGAACTCGCGCTGGAGCAGCTCAATAAGACGGGCGTGAACGGCTATAAATTCGCTGTTCAGTACGAAGATTCGAGCTGCGGGCCCCTGCCGGCGACACAGGCAGCCAAGCGCCTGATTGAACAATTCAAGCCTGACGTCATCATCGGCGAAGAGTGTTCGGACGCGACGCTTGCCGTCATGCCGATCGTCGAGCAGGCGAAGGTGCCGCTCCTCAATGCCGGCTCTTCTGCCATAAAGGTCACCGAGCCGGGCAACCCTTGGACATTCCGGATTATGCCGAACGAGGTCATGCAGGGCGTCAACCTCGCGGACAATGCCTATAAGCGGCTCAACGCGCGCACCGCAGTCCTGCTATTCGAAAACACCAATGCCGGCATCGGCAACGCACAGGTGTTCAAGGATAACTTCACCAAGCTCGGTGGCCAGGTTTTGGCGGAAATCGGCTTCGGCCGTGACGTCAACGACTTCACCTCGATCGCAACGCGCGTCGCGGGTCTCGGCAAGATCGATGTGATTCCGACTTATACGCTGGAAGGGCAGGGCCTGAAGATCACGCAGGCGCTGGCGCAGGCTGGGGTGACCAAAGGCGGCGGCGGTGCTGCCATTCAGATCGGCACGATCTGGCTGCCGTTCGGCTTCGAGCAAAAGGCCGGAAAGGCCGCTTTAGGTTATATCCGCATCGTGCAGTTCGATCCGACCGAGACCCGCGATGCTGTGAAAAACTTCAGTGCGGCGTTCAAGGCGAAATATAACGCCGATCCGACCCACCTGAATGCGCACGCTTATGATCAGATCATGCTGATTGCGGATGTCGTCAAGCGTGGCGGTAAGGATTCCCAATCGATCCGCGACGGCCTCGCCGCCACCAAAAGCTATTCCGGCGTCACCGGCAGTGTGGAATTCGACAAGACTAACCAGAACACCAAGATGGATACCGTCCACTACATGGAGACCAAGCCCGACATGTCATGGACAAGCTTGAAGTGGAACTGACCCAACGATGACCACAACGATCGTCCTCCAACAGGCGATCAACGGCGTCGTTCTCGGAAGTCTCTATGTTCTGGTGGCGTTGGGCCTGACGCTGATTTACGGCGTGCTCGTACAGATTAATTTCGCGCACGCCGACTTCGTCACGCTCGGTGCCTTCGCCGCCTATTTCTTCATGCACCTGGTCGGCGCCGGCTACATCGTTAGCATCGGCGTCGCATTTCTAGTCGGTGCCGCGCTCGGCTGGCTGATCAATGCGGCGATTTTCACGCCCTTGCGTCGCAAGGGAAATGAACTGTTGCCGCTGATTGCGACGATCGGCGTTTCGGTCATGATGCAGAACCTGATGCTGACGTGGTTCGGACCGATCCCCTACGCGTTTGAGACGCCATACAGCAGCCAGGTCATCCGCTTCGCCGGAATCTTCGTATCCTGGCAAAGCGTCATCATCATTGCGGTTTCATCCATAACCATCGTCGCTGCTCTACGCGTTTATGAAATTCACATTTCTTGGCAAGGCGCTGCGCGCGGTGTCGCAAGACCGCGAGACCGCCGGGCTGATGGGCATTAATCCCAATCAACTCATCATGCTGACATTCGTCATCGCGTCGGCGCTTGCCGGCATGGCGGGTGCAATGCTGGCGCCTGTCCTCGTCCTCACTCCGTTTGCCGGAACCTCGGTCATCGTGAAAGCCTTCGCCATCGTCATTATCGGCGGTTTCGGCAATGTAGAAGGAACGATTCTCGCCGGGCTGATTGTCGGCCTGATCGAAAGCTACACGACGCAGTATCTCGACCCGGGTCTGATCGACATCGTCGTTTTCGCGCTTCTGTTGGTGATGCTGGCCATCAGGCCGACCGGTCTGATCTCCGAGAGGCGCGAAGAGAATGTCTGAGCCAGCGATCTCGCAATACTCGGCGGATCCACGAGTCTCGCTGCTGACCCGGCGCATGGGATTTCTGGTCGCGGCACTTGCGATCATCGCGCTGCCGCTGATTTTCAACGACACGTATTGGCGCACGAATTTGACGCTTTGCGCGATCAACGTGCTGCTCGCGCTCGGTCTTGATTTCATCCTCGGCTATGCCGGTCAACTCAATCTCGGCCATTCGGCCTTTTACGGGCTCGGCGCCTACGTCTCGACGTTGCTGATCGTTAAGCTCGGCGTTCCGTTTTGGGGCGCGTTCGTCGCCGGTGTCGCATTCTCCGGCCTGGCGGGAATGTTCCTTTCATTGTTTGCGGTGCGCCTGCGCGGCCACTACCTCGCGATCGCTTCGCTCGGTTTTGCGGTCATCGTCTATCAAATCCTGCTCAACTGGATCAGCCTGACGCAGGGCCCGCTCGGCATCTACGGAATTTCACCACCGCCGGCGCTTATCATCGCCGGAATACAGCTTGCAGACTTTCGCAACTTGGCTGCTTTTTTTTATTTGGTGTCCGGGTTCACGTTTCTCGTTTATCTGCTGCTGAGTCAGTTGGTGCGTTCTCCGATCGGAGAAACGCTGACGGCAATCCGCGAGGACGAAGTCTCCGCCGCCGCGCTCGGCATTAACGGTGCGGCCTGGAAGGTGTTTGCGTTCGGCGTCGGCGCTGCGGTCGGCGGTGCGGCAGGCTGTTTTTACGCGAGTTTCGTCGGCACATTGGTGCCGGACGCGTTTTTCGTCACCGAGGCCTTCAATATCCTGGCCATGGTCATCGTCGGCGGCATGGGCACTCTGATCGGCCCGGTATTCGGTGCGATTTTGTTGACACTGTTGCCCGAGGTGCTGCGCGGGATCGGCGACTTACGCCTGGTCGTCTATGGCGCCGCGCTCACATTTGTCGTGCTGTTCATGCCCGGCGGTCTCGCTCAGGCTGCCCGTATCGTGCGGGAAAAGCTCACATTTGGCGGGCGGGCGTCATGATCGCAGCCGCAGCAGTTGAAACTTGCGCTTCAGCGGCAGGGGCGCCGCTATTGCGCGTGCAGGGTCTGCATAAGAGTTTTGGTGGCGTGCGCGCCGTTTCCGATATTTCATTGGACGTTGCGAGCGGCTCGATCTTTGCGATCATCGGCCCCAATGGCGCCGGCAAATCCACGCTGCTCAACCTGATCAGCGGCATCTATCAGCCCGATTCCGGGTCGCTGTCGTTCGATGGCCATAACCTCTCCGGGATGCCTTCACATCGGCGCGTGCGGCTTGGTCTCGCACGCACGTTCCAGAAGATACGTTTGTTCAAGCAACTCAGCGTGCTCGACAACGTGCTTGCCGGATTTCACGTCCATCACAAAATTCCGGCCTGGCAATATGTCCTGCACGGCGCGGCCTTTGCAGATGACCAACAACGCTGCCGCGAGGAAGCGCTGCGGCTGCTTGAATTTTTCGGCATGACAGCGCGCCTGCACGTGTTCGCCGGGGTGTTATCTTACGGCGAGCAGCGCATGCTTGAAATCGCGCGTGCACTTGCGACCCGGCCGCGACTTTTGCTGATCGATGAGCCGGCGGCAGGCTTAAACGCCGCTGAAGTCGATGTCTTGCTCGACCGCATCCGCACCCTGCGCGGCAATGGCGTTACCGTCATTGTTGTTGAGCACAATATGGATCTGGTGATGAACGTCGCCGACCGCATCATGGTGATGGAATACGGCCGGTATCTGTTCCAGGGCGCGCCGGCCGAGGTGCAGAAAAACCCCGCTGTGATCGCAGCCTATCTCGGTGGAGAATTGTTGTGAGCGCGCTGCTATCGGCCGAAAAGCTTGAACTTGCTTACGGTCAGGTGGCTGTTTGCCGCGACATTTCAATACACGTCGAACCAGGCGAAGTCGTTGCTTTGATCGGGGCGAACGGTGCGGGGAAATCGACCACGCTGCGCGCAATCGCGGGTTTGCTGCCACCGCGGCACGGCTCGATCGTATTTCGCGGGCGTGACGTGACAGCGATGCCTTCGCATGAGCGCAGCAAGCTCGGCATCGCGCTCGTTCCGGAGGGCCGACACGTGTTTCCGTTTCTCACGGTGCGGGAAAATCTTGAGCTAGGCGGCTTCAAGAATCGCAACGACAGTGCAAAAATTCGCCGAATGATCGGTGACATATTCGACATGTTTCCCCGCCTATCCGAGCGGAGCGCGCAGAACGCGGGAACATTGAGCGGCGGCGAACAGCAAATGCTGGTGCTCGGCCGCGCCATGATGTCGGAGCCGCAATTGCTTTGTCTCGACGAGCCGTCGCTCGGTCTCGCACCGATCGTTGTGCAGGATATATTTCGCACCATCCGCGCCATCAACGCGACCGGTACCAGCGTGCTGCTGGTCGAGCAGAATGCCCGCTACGCGCTGGAAACGGCAAGCCGCGGCTACGTGCTGCAGACCGGATCGGTGATCGCGAGCGGGACCTGCGCTGATCTCAAGCAAAACCCGCGCGTCCAAGAAGCCTATCTCGGCCGCATCGCCACGGCCGTTTCATAGGGGAGTGGGGTGGCGACAACCAACAAATATTCACTGGCAGGAAAATCCGCGATCGTGACCGGTGCCGGCAACGGTATCGGGCAAGCGATCGCGCTCGCATTCGGTGAAGCTGGAGCCTCTGTCGCCTGCGTCGACCTGGATGCGCGCGCCGCCGAAGCAACAGCCTCGGCGGTTGCGAAAAGCGGTGTCGAGGCCTTGAGCGTGCGTTGCGATGTTGGCAACGAGGCGGATGTCGAAGCCGCGACAAAGGTGATTTTGCACAAATTTCCGGCCGTCCAAATTCTGGTCAACGGCGCTGCCGGCTACGATCCGAACGGTACGGTGCTCGATCTCGCTTTGTCCGACTGGAACCGGGTATTTGCGGTCAATGTTGGCGGAGCATTTCTGATGAGTCGCGCTATTTTGCCTGCGATGATCGCGGCGGGTGGCGGCAGCATTATTCATATCGCCTCGCAACTTGGTTCCGTCGCCGCGCCGCGCCGCGCGGTCTATTGCGCGACCAAGGGCGCACTTCTTCCAACTTGCCAAGGCGATGGCGACCGATCACGCAGCGCAGAACATCCGCGTCAATACGCTATCGCCGGGCGCGGTCGAAACCGAGCGGTTGATAAAGCGGTTTGGAGACATGGAAACCGCACGTCGCGTGTCGGGTCCGAAACATCTGTTGCAAAGGCTGGGGCAACCGGAAGAAATCGCTCACGCAGCTGTGTTTCTCGCGAGCGATGCATCAAGTTTCATGACCGGCGCCGACCTTTTGGTCGACGGTGGCTATAACGCAACCTGACCTCTGTTCAGCGCCCGAGTATGCTGCCGGCCATTGCGCGCGGGTCTCGCGTTGGCCAGCCGCCAGCGTCCGCAGCCTGGAACAGATCGGACAAGTGCATATTGAACAGCGCCGGCTCCTCGAGATTAATGTTGTGTCCGCAATTCGCCATCACCACTAACGCCGCGGTTGGGATGTTCTTTTTCATCAAAATGCCGGGCTCGAGACAGGGCCAATCCTCATCGCCGGTCATAATCGAGCGTCGGCACCGTGATCGTTTTCATCTTATCAACCAGATCGAATAGCGACGGGCGCCGTTTCTGAACGCCGCGCATGGTGAGCGCCGCGCCTTCGGTCGAATGCTCGGCAAGCTGGTCTGCGAATTCCCGCCAGCCGCGGGGATCCTTGTTCTGATGTTGCACGCGCGTCGGGCCAAGCGCGTAGCCTTCGGCCGCCTTTTTCATCGTGAGCTCTTCGAACCGTTTCGCGGAGGCTTCCGCCTCATCGGCAAATTTTGCGCGCTCGCCGGGCGCCGCCCCGTAACCGCAACCCGCGACCACGATCGAGCGACAGCGCTCCGGATAAGTGAAACCGAAATGTAGGGCCGCAAAGCCGCCCATTGAAAGGCCGACGATGTGTGCCTTGTCTATCTTGAGACCGTCGAGCACGGAACGAATGTCATCCCGCGCGCGATCTTGCGAATAACGCTCGCCGTCCGTCGGCACGTCAGAAGGTGGGTAGCCTCGCGCATTGAAGGTAATGCAACGATAATACTTCGAAAAATGACGAACTTGCTGCTCGTACGAACGGTAGTCGCCGGCAAATTCGTGAATAAATACGATGGGGATGCCTTTGCCGGTTTCTTCGTAATAGAGCTTGATTCCATCGTCTGTCGTGAGATGTGGCATGAATTCCTCTTTTAGAATGCTTGGGCGCGCGCAGACAGCCCGGCGTCGATAGTGACAACAGAGCCGCTGGTATAGGCCGAACGTTCGGAGGCAAGAAACGCGATGGCGGCGCCAATTTCTTCGGCGCTGGCCCCGCGGCCGAACGGCAACGGTTTGAACAGATCTTTCCAATTGTCAGCGCTCCCGGTGCGGTCGAGCGCTTTCTTTTTCATTAGGCCGACTAGCCGTTCGGTAGCCACCGGACCCGGATTGATCGCGACAACCCGGATGCCGTCTCTAGCGCTGACGCTACCGAGCGACTGGGTGAAAGCGGCGAGCGCCGCGTTACCAGCAACGCCGCAGATATACTCGGGGTCATGGGTTTGCGCCGCATTGCCGACCACGTTGACGATAACGCCCTGCTTGCGTTTCTGCATCAGCGCGTAGAATGCCCGGCACATGTTGACATAGCCAAACACTTTGAGATCCCAGGCTTTGCGCCACGTCGCCTCGTCAACGTTGAGTAGCGTGCCGCCAGGAATGGCGCCGGCGTTGTTCACGAGGATGTCGATGTCTGGATAATCGCGAGCGAGCTGGTCGACATTGGCACTGTCGGACAGATCGGCGGCGACGGTATCAACGCGCACGTTGGTCTTTTGCACGATGGCTGACTTCGCCGCAGCAAGCGCGTCTGCGCTGCGCGAGACGATGATGACATTGCAGCCCTCGGCAGCCAAAGTCTCGGCGGCCGCGCGGCCGATCCCCTTGGATCCGCCGGTAATCAATGCGGTCTTGCCAGCCAGCTTTAAGTCCATCGGTGCTACCCCCCTCACGCAAATGCAATAAAGTGACTATGGCCGCCGCGCTGACCCTCGGCAACCATCCTTGTCAGCGCGCCGCTTCGATCAGACGGCGAATACCTTCGCGGTAGCCCACTTTGGCGCGAAATCCGAAATCGCGTGCCGGCGCCTCGGTGTCCACCGGCCCTCGCGCCGTAACCGGCTTGCTGTGGTCAATCTCAAGGCGCACCGGTTTTCCTGCTGCTGCCGCAGCCGCCGCGATATTGTCGGGGGTCACCTTTTCAGGATGCGCTATGAAATAGCTGAGCTGCCTGCGGCTCTGCGAAAAACAGGCGGAGACGGCGGCCTGTGCAGCGTCGTCGATATAGACGTAGGGCCAATCGGTCAGTGGCTCAATCCGCGCGACACCACCTGCCAACGCCGCACTGACAATTTTCTCGATCGTGAAAACGGTCTGCCGTCCAGGGCCATAGATCACCGTGTAGCGCAACGAACAAAGATCGAGCGGTACTTTGCCCCACAATCCACGTAACACGACATCGACCGCTGCCTTTGAAGCGCCATAGGTCGAATTCGGACGCATCGGATAATCTTCGCCGACGGGTTCGTCTTCATAGAAATTGCCAAGCGCTGAGACCGACGAACAATAGACAAACGTTTTGACACCGGTCTCCACCGCGGCACGTAACAAATTAAGGCTGCCGACGACGTTAATTCCAATAACGCCGATGGGGTCGTCGGCCATCACCATAGGGCCGGACACGCCACCGGCATGGATGACGTGCGTGACTCCCTCTCGCGCAAGTAACCTTTGAGCTTCTCGCGATCCGAGAGATCGTCGAGGATCTGCGTCGTCGGCGAGGGCTGCGGATCAAGCCCAATGGCGCGGTGCGCGTTTTGGGCGAGCAATTTCATCACGGCATGGCCGAGGAACCCGCTTGCGCCTGTTACCAGCGTTACCTTGTTCGACATGCTGGAAATTCGTCAGACTATCTTGCTGGCATGAAAATTGGTGATTTCAGCATCGCTATATCCTGCATCACGCAGAATTTCATCGGTGTGCGCACCCAACTCCGGCAAAGTCGAAACGACCCGTGCCGGGGTGCGTGACAGCGTGACGGGCTGACCGACAACGCGGATGTCACCGCGCCTGGGATGATGCAGCGGCGTCGCGATACCAAGATGCTGCACCTGCGGATCGGCAAAGACCTCGTCGAGTTTATAAATCGGGCCTGCTGGCACCCCTTGCTGCTCCAGCTTTTCCAGCCATTGCGTGGAGTTTTTGGTCTTAAAAACCTCGGCCAGGAGCGCGGTTAGCTTAGGCCGATTGCGGAAGCGCAGTTCAAGCGTCGCATATTCAGGCGCCGTGCCGAGATCGGGTCGCTCCAGCGCCACGCAAAGCGCGCGCCACTGGCCATCGCCACCGACGCCAATATTGATAAACCCGTCCGAGGTTTCAAATACACCCATCGGCGTCGAATAAGGATGGTCGTTGCCCGCCTGGCCGGGTACCACGCCGTCGACGAGATAACGCGCCGCTTGAAAATCCATCAATGCGATTTGCGCTTCCAGCAAGGACGTTTGCACCCATTGGCCAATGCCGGAACGTTCACGTTCGGCAAGCGCAAGCAGAATTCCTGTCGCGGCGTAAATACCGGCTGAGCTGTCAGCCACGGCAATACCGGCGCGCATCGGTCCTTCGCCTGGAATTCCGGTGACCCACATCAATCCACCCATGCCTTGCGCAATCTGGTCAAAACCGGCGCGCGTGCGATAAGGGCCGCTCTGCCCAAACCCCGAAATGGACGCGAGAATGATACGCGGGTTGACCGCCTTGAGTGCTTCGTATCCGAGTCCCATGCGATCTTTGACGTCGGGCCGAAAATTTTCCACCACCACGTCGGCGCCTTTGACCAGCCGCATAAAGATTTCGTGCCCGGTCTTTTCCTTGAGATTAAGCGTCAGCGAGCGCTTGTTTCGATGAAGATTGAGCATATCGGAGCCATCGCGTGCCCCGCTCATGCCCTCATTGGGATCGACACCGGGAGGGGCTTCGATCTTGATAATGTCCGCGCCAAAATCGCCGAGGATGCGGCAGCAGGTCGGACCCGCGCGGACGCGCGTCAGATCCAGCACGCGAAGTCCCGTCAGTGCAGCAGACGGTTGCGGAGCACTCATTGCACCATTGCCTCATTTGATATTTCTACCAAATCGATCACTGCGGCGGGAACACGCCCGTGCCAATCGCTGCGACTTTGCACCGCCTCTGCCAGCGCGATCAATGCATGATCGGACCGCGGTTTGCCGACGATTTGCAAGGCGACGGGCATGACGCGGTCGTCAAATCCGACTGGAATAGCAACGGCGGGAAGGCCGAGCATATTGACGAATCGCGTCCAGCGGCTGATCTCGTACAGCGTTTTGGCATTGAACAATGTCGAGCGCGGGTCGCATTCGACGGCGCGGGGTGTTTGGATCGAAATCGTCGGGAGGATGAGAGCTTCGGCATCCCGAAAGATGTTGTCGATGAAATCCATAGCCAATTGTGAGCGTGCGGACACGCTAGCCGCAAGCGTTTCGTCGTCGATGGCTAGGCCCTTTGCCAATCGCCTTGTTAGAACAGCATCCAGCGAACCGCCTTCTATGAGCCTTCGATGCACGCGTGCCGCCTCTGCCTGCATGACCGTGAAAACGTGACGGTCGAGCGCTTCGATGGCCGCAACCGCGTTGCGAGAGACCATCTTGACTCCGCAACCGGCGATCGCATCGATCCCATCCCGACACGCTTTGGCAATCGGTGCTTCTGCAAGATCGAGCACGTCGCTGGCCACAACGGCCTTGCCGATCGTTGCTGTCTGGCGGGATTCAAACAGGATTTGCGCGGGAGCAGCCATATCTGACGCATTGCGCGCCAAAAGGCCTATAGTGTCGAGCGTCGGTGCGAGTTGTATCGAACCCGAGGCCGACACGGCGCCGGAGCTTGGCTTCCATGCGGTAACACCGCAACAATGCGCGGGAATACGCAGTGAACCTCCAGTATCTGAACCCAAAGCGACGACGACCGAACCGCTCGCGACCGCAGCGGCGGAGCCGGACGAAGAGCCGCCCGAGATGAAATCAATGTTCCATGGGTTTCCGACGCGGCCGTACACCGCGTTGTAGCCGGATGGTTCATAGGCGAGTTCCGTCATTGTCGTGTAGCCGACGCGCCGGCCACCCGCGCGATCGAGCAGATCGAGCACGGCCGCTTCCGCGCCCTCTATCAGCAGTGGCGGCTGGGAAAGTCCGCCATGCGGCATGCGTGTGCCGGATAAAAAAATGTCCTTTGCCGCGTAAGGCATTCCGTCGAGAGCACCACGCGTTGGGGTGTTATCTCCACCTTCGAAAGCAACAAATGCATTTAGCCGAGGCTCAAGACTGCGCGCAAAATCACATGCGTTTGCGGAAAGCTGCGCATGCTCCGCGGCACTGAGATCCCTCCAAGCGCGAAACCGCAAGGGCATTATGTTTGTGGCTTTCGACTGTCAATTGGTCGGTCCAGTCTGCAATCGTTCGGCTCAAGCGTGCAACCAGGCTGCCGGGTTTGACGGCCTTAGTCTCGTTTAGGTCGAAAGCAACCAGCAATCGAATGTGATGAAAAATTCGCTGGTGTTCGTCACCGGCCGTCGAAATCCGGAAAAAACTCAAGGGTAGATTTGTGGGTATGCAGAAGTCATTTCATAACAATCTGATCTTGCGGAGCAATTTCAATTTTTAGGAAGACACTCCCTCCGCCATCATTCCGAGGACGAGGTTCTCTCGTCGTCCAAGTCGGCCGCTAACCGTGCTGATTTAAGGGGTAGGGAGACGGGTCTCCGAACTTCGCACTCGGGGCCTACTTGGCTAGATTGCTCTCTGAGGCCACTTTTTCTCTGGAGCTCTGTACTTCGGTTGGCGAGTACAAATTCTTGGGCCCAATATTCTCAGTCTATTTACGAGCCTCCGCGGGCGACAAGTTTAAAGCGCTCTCGCTCGACCGGAGGCAATAACTGCAAACGCGCAAAAACGAAGCGCAGACAATGAGTACTTTGGGCGGGCCGTCAAAGAAATCGGCGCTTGTAATCCCCCCGCGAGAATATCGTTTGCGTGTTTATATAACTCCCACGCAATCATGTCCGCGGCTTGGAGCGCTGGAACCTTGTGAGAGGTTGTGAAGGATATTTTGATTAAACGTGGATTTGACGTTTGCCGCTGAAAGGCATCAAAAACGATTTTGTTCTCGCGTTGCCGGTGGGGCCTGTCGTTAAAACAAACGTCATTTCAGGATCAAACGGAGTGGCCTTTGCCCATTCGATCGCCTTCACAAAACAATTTCTGACACAGAATCCTTCGGGGATCCCCGAGGATCGCTCGCATGTCACCCTTTACAAGATCATCGTAGTCCTTTCGTGCGCAAGCCACTCCGTAAGCGGTTACACCTGAATCAATAATTGCGGTTTGTAGCTTGTGGCAGAAATAATCAGTTTCCGTCCGCGACCAGCCTTCAAAATCTTCGCAACTGTCTTGGCAATCGACCACATGGAAGCGCTTCAATGGCGGCTTCCTTCCATCGAGTGGATCGGAAAGGCATTTTTGCCAGAGGCGTTCGAGAGAGATTAGTTCCGCTTCGACGCCAAAAACACCAGCCAGCAAGACGATCTGACCCTGCTCGCACCTTCGATCGTGACCGATATTCTTGACGGTCAGCACCGCTGCGAGGTGATGCTCAAGGCCATCATGAAGCCGCTGCCGCTTCGATGGGACGAACAGCGCGCAGCGCTTGGAGCGGTGGTGAGCTCGAAAGCATCAAGCGCACGGGCCGCCGACACCGGGGCGTTCCGATGATATACTTCCTAACACTACACAATCTGAGGCCAGCCATGTCTGACGAAAACCTGAAAGCGGAACTTGAACGCCTCCGGCAGGAAAACGCCGCCCTCAAGAAGGGGGCAGCATCGGGCCTTCGCCTGAAGGTCAGCGAAAAAGGGGCAGTCTCGGTCTACGGCATGGGTCGTTTCCCCGTGACCTTGTACAAGGAGCAGTGGTTGAAACTGCTCAACATGTCAGACGACATTCGCGCCTTCATCGCCGCCAACGAGGCGCACCTGAAGACCAAGCAGCCAACATAAGGCGCAGGCCCGCGCGTCATGGCCGCCTCGTCGAACGACTTACAGCCTCGAAGAAAAAGGTTTTGCCAGGAACCATTTCTGGCGCGGCAGGCAACGGGCAAGGGCGTGCGCCGCACATGTCTATTTTTGATTGTGGAAAATGGGTAATATGCCAAGCAACCAGGTGATGCGGTTTTGTGCCGAGATGGCAGCGTCAAGTTGAATTCTGGTGGCTAGATGGTAATTACTTATATCACTGTGCCCAAACGAAGCCCGAACGTCCGGAGACGGACTGGGGGAAGTCACAGGCAACTTTAGGCACATATAAAGAAGAAGATTTCGGAATATATTAGAGGCATTGCTTGAGGCGCCCGGGAGATTCGAGCTTGGATTCGCATAACATCAATTTATGGAACGGCCTGTTCGAATCCCCCTCGGTGGCGATAGAGAATTCTCGCGCTAATGAAGTCGGGTTATTTCGAAGGACTAGAACGGGCAGCGACCCAAACGCCAGCGATAATCAGCGCAAATCCAAGGATATGAAAACTCAATAGATGCTCGTTTAGCAGCACAGTGCCGAGGATCGCCGTATAGACCGGCACGAGATGGACAAAAGGGCCAGAACGATTGGCGCCAATCAGCTGAACGCCACGATTCCAAGCGGCAAATGCGAGTACGCTGGGAAAGATCGAGACATAAATAATGGCGAACAAGGTCAGCCAGGTCGGTTTGAACGTGATGCCACCGGCCCATTCCCAAATCATGAATGGAAACGTCGCGAGCGTTGAAACAGCGCCAAAGACAAAGATAAAACTTAGCCAGTGCATCGGCGGACACTTGCGCAGATAGACGGCATAGACAGCAAACACCATCATGTTGAACAGAATGATGATGTCGCCCCAATTGAACTGCAGATGTTGAAGGTTGCTCAGCTGGCCGCGCGCAATAATGACGAGCACGCCGGCAGAAGACATCACGATGCCACCGAACTGCGTGGGCGTGACGCCGTCGCGGAATATCAGCCCTCCAGTGGCGATGATAAGAACAGGCACCAGCGAGTTGAGCACCGATACATTGAGTGCGGTCGTGTATTGCAGGCCGATATATTGGCCGGCAGTAAATAGCGCACCGCCGACGATGCCGAGCCAGACAAGAATGCCCCAGCGGGCGCGGATCACGGGCCAATCCCGTCGGATGTGGGGGAAAGCAAGAATGCCGAGAGCGATCGTCGGTAGTAGCCATCGTACCGTCGAAATTCCGATCGGCGGAACCTCGCCACCTATAGCGCGGCCGACGATGTGATTGCCGGACCAGAACAAGGCGGCGAGCGCCAACAGCAGGTAGGGATTGTCTTGAATCCAGCCGTGTTTCGCCGGCGCTTTATCTTCGTCATCGGTCATAGGTGAGTAAGCCCGTAGAGCAGGGCAGCAAGCGCGGCGGTCCCGGCGGCAAAGCCGATCAACGCGGCCTTGCCGTCAACGATGCGGTCGGGAAAAACCTGCAGCACCAGCGGCGCAAGCAAAATAGCGCCGCCGCCGCCGATTACAGCTGCGTACCAGGGAATGAACATCCAGGCTGCGGCGATCCCGACGATGACCGCGCCTGCCGTCACGATGATCGACGTCCACAGAACAGCCGGGCCAGACCCTTGCGAGATTGTCGGAAGCCGTGAGGATTTGGGAAAATGTCCGCTCGCCGATAAAGCCTCAAGCGAAACGAACAGCATCATCGCGACAAAAACGGCTAGCGGGACGATACTGGCAAGCGGCATGTTCTTTTCGCACCCGGCCGGGTCGCTTGACCCCAAGAACGCAATCTCCGTAACATACGAGACATATATCAGCGGTACATGCAATTGCCGCTTCGAGAAAAATCCAGGAGCCCCGATGTCGAGCGCGGATGTCGCTGCCAAGCCGGCCGCAAAAGAGAAGGCGCCTGACGCCAAGGCCGATGGCAAGCGTGAAAAACGCACCATCACCGAAATCCGCGAGTCGAAAAAGACTGGCGAGAAGATGGTTTACATGTCCGTGCCTGACTATACCTCGGCCCAATGGGCCGAGATGGCCGGCGTCGATGTCGCCGTGCTTGGTGACAGCCTGGCGATGATCGCTCACGGCCACCGGAGCACAGTGCCAGCGACCATGGACATGATGGTTATGCACGGCCAGGCGGTGCGCCGCGGCGCGCCGAATACATTTATGCTCGGCTGCATGCCGTATCAGAGCTACCACACCGTCGACCGTGCACTCGCCAATGCTTCCCGCTTCATGCAGGAGACGTTGTGTGACGCAGTCAAGCCGCAAGGCGGCAAGTCGCAGGCCCATATTCTCAAGCAGCTGGTCGACGCCGGTATCCCGACGGCGTCGCACATCGGCCTGACCCCGCACACCATTGCCATGTTCGGCGGCTTTAAGATCCAAGGCCGCACGGCCGATGCGGCGATGAAGATCCTCGAGGACGCGCTAGCCATTGAAGATGCTGGCTGCTTTATGCTGGAATTCGAAGCAGTACCCGCCAAGATCGCGAAGCTGATTTCCGAGCAACTGACGATCCCGACGATCGGCATCGGCGCAGGCGCGGGCACTGACGGGCAGATCTTGCTTTGCTACGACTTGCTCGGCGTGTTCACTGACTTCAAGCCGAAGTTCACCAAACGCTTTGCCAAGCTGACAGAGGTCGCGGTCAACGGCATCAAGGAATACGTCAAGGAAGTCAAAGAAGGGACATTCCCTGACGACGACCATTCCTACACGGTGAACGACGCCGAATATGAGAAATTTGCGGCGATGGTGGCTAAGCGAAAGCAGATCTAACGTGATACGCGGGCAGCCATCGACAGCAAAGAAATGGCGGAGCGGAGCGCAGCGCGCGGCCATGAGCGCCGAAACGCTGACCGAGCGCGCTTACCGCGCCCTCGAAGAACAGATCGTGACGCTGCGTCTCAAGCCGAGCCAGGTGCTGTCCGAGCAGATGCTGTCGGCGACTTTCGATATTGGCCGTACTCCGATCCGCGAGGCCTTGCAGCGGCTGGCGCGCGAAGGCCTCGTCGCCATCCTGCCACGCAAGGGCATTCTGGTCTCCGATATCAACCCCCGCAATCAACTACTTGTACTTGAGGTACGGCGTGAGCTCGAGCGGCTGCTCAGCCGCGCCGGGGCCGAGCGGGCGACCAAGGATCAACGGGAACAGCTGCAGGAAATCGCCCGTGGCATGGATCGCGCCTCCAAGGCCAATGACGATATCGCCTTCATGCGGCTCGACCGCGAGCTCAACCGCTTGATGATCGAAGCGGCACACAACGACTTTGCGGCGCGCTCGATGAAACTTCTTCAGGGCCTGTCGCGCCGCTTCTGGTACATGCATTACCGCGAGGCCGCCGATCTGCCTTTGTGCGCCCGGCTCCATGCGAACCAGGCGCGTGCCATCGCAAAGGGCAATGGGGAGGCAGCCGCTCGCGCCAGCGACAAGTTGATGGATTACGTCGAAAACTTCACACGCCGCACAGTGTCAGTTTAACGCCATGAAAACATATGAAGGAAAGCGCACAATCGACGGGCTTGTGGTGACGGCAAATGGACGGCCTTTGCCCGAACACTACGAGGTCAAGCGCTTCACGAAATACGGCTTCGAGTGGACGTACGAGGGTGAGAGCCCGCAGCAATTGTCGCTCGCGATCCTATACGACTATTTGGGCGACAAGGATCGGGCCATATCACTGTCGGAACCGTTCATGAAGACCGTGGTCGCCAACTTCGACAATGACTGGAGTCTTACGGGCGCCGAGATCGACGCCTTCCTTCAAGGCGCCAAAGCGCATTGACGCGTGCTTGTTGCTGACATGCCTCTGATATATCATCGCGACAGCGAATAACGATAACCACCGCCCAAGGCGGGGTCACACTGGGAGGATTTCATGGCAGTTTCTCGCCGTAGGCTTCTTACGTCCGCTGCAGCGCTCGGCGCCGCCTCAATGTCCGCTGGCATTTTCGCCCCGGCCATTGCCCAGAATAAGCCCTTGCGTATTGGCGTCCTCGCGCCGCGCTCGGGTATTGCTGCGGCTCCGGGCGAGAACGGCATTCGTGCCACGCAATGGGCAATCGAAAAATACAACGCCAAGGACGGAATCGGCGGCCGCAAAGTCGAGTTGGTGATCGAGGACGAGTCGACGCCCAAGGATACGATCGAGCGGTTCAGCAAGCTCGTGCAGCAGGAAAAGGTTGACTGCGTGCAGGGAATAGTTTCGTCGGGCGTGGGCCTTGCGCTCGGCCCCGTGGTCGAAGAAGCGCGCGCTCTCACCGTTTATTGGGACGGCACGACGCAAAACGGCGTCGATGAGACGATTCCCGACCCGAAATATCTCTTCCGTTCGACTGACAACGAATGCGAGGCCATGATGGCCTCGTTGCTCACGATCAAGCACTGGAAAGGCAAATTCGCCAAAGTCGCGGGCATCAACCCAGACTATTCCTACGGTCGCAACAACATGGCGGCCTTTGTCGCCGTGCTCAAGCGTTTCAACATCGAGCACGAGGTGGTGACCGAGCAGTGGCCGAAGGTCGGTACCATGGACCTAACCAGCCATGTCGCGGCGCTCAAGGCGGCAAAACCGGATCTGATATTCTCCTCGATGCTGTTTGCCGATCTGCCTGTGTTCATGAAGCAGGCACACGCGGCTGGATTGACCGAAGGCACCAAGCTCGTCTTCCCAGCGGCCGGGTGGCAGCACACGCTGATGAAGAAGGAATTCACGCCGGAAGGCATGCTGTTTGGCCACAACACGCTCTATTTTGCCAACCCGAAGAACTCGGCGACCGCCAAGGAGTTCGTCGCGTGGTATGGCGACAAGTTCAAAGACTATCCTGAATGGGAGGCCGATCGCGCCTATTTTGCGGTCGAATCCTACAAGCAGGCGGTCGAGAAAGCGATGAAAGCAAAGGGAGGCAGCTGGCCGTCGCAGGACGATGTCATCCAGGCAATGATCGGCCTTGAGATCGAGAGCCTTGGTGGCAAGGGAAGTTGGCGCGAAGACAAGATCGCCAACCAGACGTTCGTGCAGGGCTTCACAACGCACAAGAACAATTACGACTTCGTGACGCTTGCCGAGCCTTTCGACACGATGTACTCGGCCGACTTGCAGAAACCGCCCGGTGCGAATTTCTGGGAGTGGATCAAGACCGCCCAGTTCAAAGTCTAGCCAGCCGACCTGATGTCGGCCTTTGCGAATATTCTAGCCGGCGGCGTATTCCACGCCGCCGTCTTGTTTCTGGTCGCCGCCGGGCTGCAGCTCGTGTTCGGCGTCCAGAAAATTGTCAATCTCGCCTGCGGCTCGTTCTACGCGCTCGGCGCGTATTTCGGCATCACATTCATAGGTTATGCGGCGCAGTTCGGTGTGTCGCCGTGGCTGATCCTGCCGGGGCTCATCGTTTCCGGGATGCTGCTGGGATTTATCGGCCCACCGATCGAGCGTCTGCTGCGAACTGTCTATTCCCGGGATGAGAGCTTCCAGCTGCTGCTGACCTTTGCACTCGTCCTGATGTTCCAGGATGTCTTCAAATTCATCTGGGGCGCCAATCCGCGCTCGCTCGACAGCGCCTATTTGGTCTACGGGACGATCAGTGCCGGCGACTTCAGCATGCCGGTCTATAATCTGCTGGTGATCCTGGCGGCGATCGCGATTGCCGCCGGGCTTGGCGCATTCCTGCAACGCACAAATTACGGTCGCATCCTGCGCGCTACGGCTGAGAACCGTGATATGGCGGAGGCGCTCGGTGTCGACGTACGCCGCATCTATTCGGCTGTCTTTACCGTCGGTGCGGTGCTTGGCACTACGGCTGGTGCGCTTGTGGTGCCGACAGCGGCCGCCTCGCTCGACATGGCCGTTGAATTCGTCGTGGAGGCCTTCGCGGTCGTCGTGATTGGCGGTCTCGGCTCGATGCGCGGCGCGCTCATCGGCGCAGCGATCGTGGGTCTGATCCGCGCGCTTTCGATCGTTTTCTTTCCGGAGTTCGAGGTGATCGCGATTTACGTGATCGTGATCGGCGTCCTGATCGTTCGTCCGGCAGGCCTTTTCGGAAGGACGCTGGCATGAAGGCTGCTCTTGTGGTGGCGGCGGCGGGGACGGCGGCGTTTGCGCTGCTGCCTTACTTTGTGCCGCCTTACTACGTTGGCTTGATGATCCCATTCTTTGGTTACGCCATCGCGCTGCTTGGGTTCAATTTGTTGTTTGGCTACACCGGCCTCTTGTCCTTTGGACACGCGATGTTTCTCGGCATCGGCGCCTACGGCGCCGCCGTGATGACAGGCAACGGAGTGAAATCATTCGAACTTGTCCTCATTGCGGTCATTCTTATGTCGGTCGCGATCGCATTGCCGATCGGGTTGCTGTGCGTGCGCTATACCGGGATTTTCTTCGGCATGCTTACGCTCGCTTTCGGCATGCTGTTCCATTCGTTCCTGTTCAAGTTCTACTACATCACCGGTGGCGACAGCGGCATGCGAGTGGCGCGGATGAAAATCCTCGGCTTGGAATTCGCCAAATACAACAAGATCGAGTTTCTGGCCGGCCCATTTTACTACTATTGTCTTGGCCTGCTGGTTATTGGTGGATTCATCATGTGGCGGATCGTTCATTCGCCGTTCGGCCTGCACCTGAGGACCATTCGTGACAATGCGCGCAAGGCCGAATATCTCGGCGTGCACGTCCGTCGTTTTCGTCTTGCCGCTTTTGTCATATCGGCGGCATTTGGCGCCATCGGCGGTACGATACTGGGTTTTCGCGTCGGCCTGGCCGATCCAGATCTCGTCTATTGGACGCAGTCCGGCCAGCTCGTATTCATGGCGGTGCTGGGTGGCTTTGCCAATTTTTTCGGTCCCATTGTTGGCGCGCTCGGCTACATCCTGCTGCAGGATCAGCTGCAGTCGCTCACTGAATATTGGCGTTTCGCTCTCGGCGCGATTTTGGCGATGATCGTCATCGCCTTTCCCCAAGGCATTGCTGGCTTGGCGGTACAATTCAAACGCTTCGTCGCAGGGAGGTCGGTATGACCGTCCTGCTGGAAACGCGCAACGTCAGCAAATCCTATGGCGGGTTCCGAGCGCTTGAGCAGGTCTCTATGGCTGTTCATGAGGGTGAGCTCGTTTCAGTCGTGGGTCCAAATGGCGCCGGCAAGACCACTCTGGTGAATTTGCTCACCGGATTGCTGAATCCGACCGCTGGCGAGGTTCTTTTTATGGGCGAGAACATCGCCGGCGTCGGGCCGGTCGCACTTGCCGACCATGGTCTGGCGCGCGCATTCCAGCTTATCCAGATCTTCCCGCAAATGACCGTGCGAGAGACCATTTCGGCGGCTGTCGTTTCGCGCCAGAGGAAGCGATGGCGGTTCTTTGCGAGCCTTTCAGCGGATGCCGAAGTCAACACGCGCGTTGCCGAGGTTGCCGATATCTTTGGACTCGGACCTCGGCTCGATACGATCGCCGCGGTCCTCTCGCAAGGAGAGAAGAAGCTGTTGGATGTCGCGTCTGCGTTTGCGCTTGATCCGCAGGTCATCCTGCTCGATGAGCCGACGTCGGGCGTATCGACATCCGACAAACACGCGATCATGAAGACGTTGATCGCGGCGGCCAGGCGCGCCGGCGTCAGGGCCATCGTGCTGGTCGAGCACGACATGGACTTGGTAGCGGCTTATTCGCATCGCATCATCGCACTATCGGAGGGGCGGGTGCTGGCCGATCTGCCACCGGATCGGTTCTTTGCCGATCCTCATCTGATTGAGACCGTGATCGGGAGGCGAAGGGGGCATTGATGCTTTCGGTCAGCGATCTTGTGGTGGATATCCAGGGCAGCCGTGTTCTGCGCAGGGTGTCGTTTTCCGTAAGGCAGGGCGAGCTTGTGTGTTTCGTCGGCCGCAACGGGGCGGGCAAGACGACGACGCTGCGGAGCATTATGGGGTTCCGGAAGCCAGTCTCCGGCAACATCGAGTTTGAAGGTCAAAAAATCCTCGGCCTGCACCCGTTTCAGATTGCCCGGCTCGGCATCGGCTTTGCCCCGGAAGAGAGCGAGGTGTTCGGCGAACTGACGGTCGCTGAGAATATCGCCATGCCGACCTGGACCTGCCCCAACCCGCGGCCGGCCGAGGAGCGCGTTGCCGAGGCCTACAAGGTGTTCCCGAACCTTGAGCGCTACCGCGAGCGTGGCGGGGCAGCGCTTTCTGGTGGCGAGCGCAAAATGGTGTCGATCGCGCGGGCGTTGGCGCTTGGACCGAAACTCCTGTTGCTTGACGAGCCGACCGAAGGGCTTTCCCCGGCGATCGTGCCATCGATTGTCGAGGGACTCGGCAATATCCGCGCTTTCGGTCACGCGGTGTTTATCGCCGAGTTAAATATCCACCACGTGCCGGATTTTACCGATCGCCTCTATGTCATTGAACGTGGTGAGATAATCTTTGCCGGCAAACCGACAGAGGCGCGCCGGAACCCGGCCGTAGCCCGGGTCATCGAAGGAACGGGGCAATCGGCGGCGGTCTGATTGAACGGGCCCACCGGCTGTGATAGATGTGTGATATATCAGATGGCTGGCCTCGCCGGCCAAGGAGAAGCGAGATGATCAGTCAGCGGCAGATCGATTTTCGCCAAGAATACCGTTCCAGAATTATGGGGTGGTACGACGGCTATTTCCACATCGTGCTTATCTACGCCATGGGCGGATCGGCGTTCTACGTCTACGTCGAGCACATCCACAATGTGACGTGGCTCGAGTGGCTTACCGTACCGCTGACCTTCCTGTTCACCAATTTGTTCGAGTGGGCTGTGCACAAATACGTCATGCACCGTCCGGTCAATATCAAGGGCCTGCGCGCGGTCTATGAGCGGCATACGCTCAACCATCATCAGTTCTTCACCGACGAGGAGATGCGCTTTCGTGACCACAAGGATTGGCGCGTGACGGTGTTCCCCCCCTATGCGCTGGTCGTGTTCATCTTGATGTCTTTGCCGATGGCGATCATCCTCGGCGTCGTGTTCTCGCCCAACGTCGGCTGGTTGTTCATGAGCGTGACGACCGGCATGTACCTCATCTATGAGTTCATGCACTTCTGCTGCCACGTCGATGAGAACTGGTTTGTACGCAATTGCCCCTTCGTCAATACGCTACGCCGTCATCACACCGCGCATCACAATGCGCGGCTAATGATGGAAACGAACATGAACCTGACGTTCCCGATGGCCGATTGGCTGTTTGGCACGTCCGACCTTGACCGCGGGCTGATTGGCACGATGCTCAACGGCTACGACACACGGTTCCTGAAAAAGAACCTGCGCGGCCATCCGCGCCGTCCGGACGAGGCCGCAACGGCGCCTGTCGGCGCGTACTGACAGCAAAGCGCTCCGCGGTGGCGCCGCGAATTTCAGCGAGGTTGCCATGCCAAACGACGTAAAAGCAGTACTTTCGGTAGTTTTTCTGATCGTCGCCGCCATTCTCGCTTATTGGAGCCGCTCGCCGATTCGGCCGGAGTTTGCGACCTACATAATGGTCACGGCGGTCTTCATGGTTGTGGCGATGTGGATTTTCCCCGAGGCCGGGGTCAAGAAAGACGACGTAAAAAAAAGCCTGTCCCACGTGCGGAACGAGTAAATACTTTTGGATCAAAAACAGACATGGGCTGCGGCCCTTGGAATGTCTGCAGCGAGTCCCAATTCTGAAAAACTAGGTGCCGAAATGAGTGAGAGCCTGGTTTCGTGATTTGCGGCTCCAGGGCAGCGAAATACGCTCTATAAGCTCGATGAAGCCTGTGAGCACTAAGCTAATCACGACCAACCAGACCAGCGCCGCAAAAACGAGCGCCATGTCAAGGTTTCCGTTAGCGACCACGATCACGTAGCCAAGCCCATTGTTGGCGCCGACCATCTCACCCACGATCGCACCGACAATCGCGAGAGCCATGGCCACTTTGAATCCAGCGAACATGTGCGGCAAGGCATTTGGTAGGAGAAGGCGCCAATAAATTTTTGACGTCCGAGCGCCCATGGAACGGGCGAGGTGAATGTAACCGGGGTCGATTGAACGCAAACCAGCCGCTGTGTCGATCACGACAGGGAAAAATGCAATCAGCATCGCGATCAGGACTTTCGGCAGAAATCCAAAGCCGCACCAGACAATGAGAATAGGAGCCAGCGCAACTTTTGGCACGCCCTGCGAACCGAGCAACAGCGGATAAAAAGCCTTTTCAAATTTTGGCGAGGCGGCGATTAGCACAGCCAGTGGAACGCCGACCGCAACAGCGGCCAGGAAGCCTGCCACAATGGCAAATATCGTCGGAAGAGAATTGGCAGCCAAAATTGGGAAAGCGCTGTACATCCTCGCGATAACCGCCGTAGGTGCCGGCAAGACGATCGCGTGGATCCCGGTGGCTATGACAACAATCTGCCAAAGAACGACCGCGGCAGCGAAAGTCACCGTCGGATATAGCCACGTGAGAGCATGTCCAATCGCGGGAGATGGCCCCTGTTTATCAGCCATGAATTGCTCCGGTTATTCCGACAAGACCCCGAGCTTTCGAAAAATATCGTAGACACGCTTCTCGTATTCGGCGAAACGGGGAATGCTCCGGATGTCGAGTTTGCGCTCCTGATCGAACGAAATACGAAGGTCTTCGACGATCCGACCGGGGCGCGGGCTCATCACGATCACTCGGTCGCTGAGGAAAATCGCCTCAGCGATACTATGCGTGATGAAGACTACGGTTTTATCTCCACCCGCGCAAAGGCGCAGCAGATCAATATTCATTTGGTCGCGCGTTAGTGTGTCCAGCGCGCCGAATGGTTCGTCCATCAGGAGGAGAGGTGGATTGTGAACCAGAGCACGGCAGAGCGCGAACTTGCTGACGCATGCCGCCTGAGAGTTCCCAAGGATACTTTTTTTCGAAACCGGCAAGACCGACTTGTGTCAAAAGGGCCATCGCTCGATCGCGATAGGAGGATTTGCTCAAGCCACGCATCTCGACCTGAAACAATACGTTGTCGAGCACATTGCGCCAGTCGAGTAATAGGGCGTCTTGAAATACGATACCAACGTCGGTGAACGGTGTATTGACCGGCTGCCTTTCGATCTCAATCCGCCCCTGACTAGGCTGGGTTAGGCCAGCGATGCACATCATCAATGTGCTTTTGCCGCAGCCGGAGGGACCGACAATCGAGACGAAATCGCCTTTGGCGATGCTGAGCTGGATACCGTCGAGTGCGACGACTGTTCCGTCCCTAGTCGGGAAAGACTTGTTGACGCCGCAAATCTCGATCATCGGGCTCGCATGCAGTCGTTAATTCGGCGGAATGAATTCGTTTGTGTAGAAAGCCGTAGCTGGCTCAGCCGTTTTCAGTCCGGACAATTCCTTTAGCACCGCGAGAGTCCCGTCCCAGTCGCTTTCGGCCATCCAACCGGTGGGTTTGCCGACGGTGGCGTCGGTGTGCATTAGAGGTGCTACCGTTTCGAACTTGGCCTTGAGCAGATGTTCCTCCGCAAGTGGGAAGTGCTTCTTGCCAATCTGTGCTGCCTCGGCAGGATGCTTAACGGACTCGTCCCAGGCTCGGGTGGTTGCTTTGACGAAACGTCGCACCATGTCCGGCTTGTCGCGCAAGGTATCCTCGTGCGCAATGATGGCCATTGATAGTGCTTTCACACCATAATCGGCAAAGTGCATACAGTTGACCGGTTTCGAGGATTGTAACGCTATTTCGACGCACTCGGCCGTAACAAGTCCGGTGATGGCATCGACCTTACCCTGCAGCAGGGTCGCCATCTTGGAGTTGGAATCCACGCTCTGAATTGTCACCTTGTCCTCGGGGATTTTAGTCTTCTCGAGGAAGGCGCGAAACAGATTGCCGGACGACGATCCCTGCGAACTAGCTACGGTCTTTCCAATAACGTCTTCAGGTTTGGTAATACCGGTCTCTTTGAAAGAAACGAGCGCGCCCTGAGTCTTTTGCATGTAGGTGGCAAGAACCTTGATCGGAGCTCCTTTTGAACGAGCGAGCGCTGCCGCTCCGGCATCGATTTGACCGAACGTATCGCCCTTCGAAGACACGACCTGGGCAACGTTGGAAGCACCGCGGCCTTCCAGAATTTTGACATCCAGACCTTCGGCTGCGTAATAGCCCTTATCAAGTGCCCAGACGAACGGGAGGTGGAAGCCCTGCAGCGTCCAGTCAATACGCAACGTCACTGAATCGGCGGCATATGCAGCGCTGGTGCCCAGAAACGTGGCGATCGCAGCGGAGGCAACGAGCGCTCCGCGAAACACCTGCTGTTTCAGCGTCGATCGATTGGACCGGATCATAGGTGCCTCCACGCGTTGTTTGAGAGTTCTAGTTCCTTGAATCGTCCAGTGTTTCGGGCGCGAACAATTCCTCAATTCCGTAGCGGCGCGAGGTCAGTCCGTGCTCGTGCGAGTAGCGTGTCGCTGTTTCGAGAATGTGACGGTTTGCCGCAACACCGTAAGCCCACGGATCGATCTCGCCAAAGATCTTCTGATGTTCGTCGACGGCTGCGTGCAGGAATGGCAGTGCGTAGCGCAAGTGACCATCGAACATCAGATCGACCGCGCTGTACTTCTTGGCCTCCACAAAGGCCTTGAAGAGACTTTGCGCGATCCAGCGATTGCGCTCGTAGACGTCGCGCCGCATTACGACACAATGCATCGGCGGGAAAATCTTCGTCTTCTTCCAGTATGCGATTTCCTCACTCTTGTAGTCATGAAACAAGCGGGCGACTGCCGGATTCTGTTTTAGGAAAGCCGAAGGCGCGCGCGCGGTAATAATGGCGTCGAGCTCGCCGGCCACCAGCATATTGTTGAGCGTCTTGTCGTTTGGAATTGACGCTAGCCGGATTTCAGGAGGCAAATTGAGTTTCAATTTTTCGATGCGCCCCGGCTCGTCAAGGCCGCCGTTAAACCAGAGAACTTCTTGCGGCCGTACGCCGTATTCGTCCTGCAGGATCCCCCGGATCCAGAGTGCGGCGGTCATCTGATATTCAGGGACCCCAATCTTTTTGCCGCGAAGATCGCTCGCTTTCGAAATACCGGCGCGCGTATTGATATAGATGCTGGAATGACGAAATACGCGAGAAAGGAATACCGGAATTGCGATCAGATCCGGTCCGAGCTCCTTCGACATAATGTATGAAGAAAGCGACATCTCAGATACGTCGAACTCGGTGTGCCGCAGCATTCGCCAAAACGTATCCTCATAGCGGAGCAGAACGACATTTAGGTCGATTCCTTCGGGACGCACGCGGCCGTCAAACAAAGGGAGGGTCCGATCATATGGGGCGGTTGCAAAAGTAAGTTGCAGTCGGCTCATTTGGAGGCCTTCGTCGTTTGCTGTTTGTCGTAAGCCTGTCTTGCGGCGTCGCGCGCGTTGAGGACGTGCTGACGCGCAGTCTTGCGGGCTTCTTTTTGATCACGGGTTCTGATCGCCGTGAATACAGCGTTCATTTCCGCATAGCTCTGCTTCGCGCGGCCTGGAAGTGACATAGAGCGCGCCCGCAAGAAGTTGATGCGCGCCAGGAGACCGGCCTGAACCTGTTCGATGATTTTGTTGCCGCAGTTACGTAAAATGGTCGCATAGAACTCGGACGCCGAGATAATTTGCGCCGAGGCGTCGTTTGCGCGTGCTGCACGCCGAAAGGCCTCAAGTTGGTCAGCTAGTAACTCTAGCTCTTCGGGCGAGATTGTCAGCGCGCAGCGGCCCGCAGCTTCCACCTCGAGCAATTCACGAACTTCATAAATCTCCTCGGCGTCGCGCCACGACAGTACTGGCACCTGCGGACCGCGGTTCGGCACGATCTCAATGAGACGCTCAGCCTGAAGGCTCCGCAGTGCTTCCCGCAAGGAGGGACGACTGACGCCGAGCGACGTGCACAGGTCCGTCTCGATGAGGCGATGTCCGGGCATAAAGATGCCGGAAAGAATTGCGTGCCGAATTTTTTCGACGACTTCCTGCTGCACGGTCCTCGGGCTCACTCGCAGATCGAGTGTCTGGATGAGGCCCGCCGCCAGCACAGTCATTTCTGAAGTCGTTGAAGCAGCAACGCGTTTCGCCACGTCCGTTCCTCGTCTGGGGCTGGAGGGCTCTTACGCTTCAGCCTCTGTGCTCCAACCCTGACAATTGCAAGATTGTCTGTCAATCTTGTTGACTGACATCCGAGGCCATGTTTCGTTGAGGCGTGTGCAGCTGAGAGAGCGCGTTGTGGAAGATCAGATCGATTTAGGACGCGTGCATCGCGTTGATACTGGCCGCATCACTCTCAATCTTCGCGAGTGCGGCGAAGGTCCACTGGCGATTTTTCTTCACGGCATCACGTCGAATTCGGCGGTCTTCGAGCCGCTGATGCAGAAACTTAAGGGGCGCTTCCGCTGCGTTGCGGTTGACCAGCGCGGGCATGGCCTGAGCGACAAGCCGGAAAGTGGCTATGAGGCGCGGCACTATGCCGAAGATATTGTTGCTCTTATCGATACTCTCAATGGTGGCCCGGCAATTCTCGTAGGCCATTCGCTTGGAGCCAGAAACAGTGTTACGGCGGCGGTAGTCGCGGCCGAAGCTGTCAGGTGCGTCGTCGCGATCGACTTTACGCCTTTCATTGAAGCAGAAGTTTTCGATGCTCTTGAGCAGCGAGTGAATGCCGGCGACCGCCCATTTAAATCGAGGGCGGAGATAAGGGCTTATCTGCACGAGCGTTATCCTCTGATGCCGTACGATGCAATAAACCGTCGCGCCGTGTCAGCATACCAGGAAGTCGAAGGGCGTTTCAGGCCGTTGGCGTCACCAAAGGCGATGGCACTCACGGCGAGGGGATTGCGCGATAGCCTTGAGCCCGCCTTTAAGCAGGTTAAGCGACCCGTGCTCGTGGTGCGCGGTCAGCTTAGCAAGCTTGTTAGCGCAGAAGCGCTGGAAAAGACGCGAAAGCTCAGGCCGGATCTGCCAGTGCTCGTCGTGCCTAACACCGATCATTACGTTAATGAGGAAGCGCCGGACGCGATCACGTCGGCGATAATTGACTTCGTTGGAAAAAACTGAGGGACGGTGTTGTGCGCCTTTGTGTTACGCGACTCGATGCTCTTCGAATGCAAGGTGATGTGAATGGCGAATATTAGCAAACGTGCCGGCAAGACGCTTCATGCTGAAGTCGCCGGTGCCGGATTTGCGGGTCTGACAGCCGCGACGGCTCTAGCCCAGCGGGGGTGGAGTGTTCGATTGCATGAGAAGGGACCAGAGTTGCGCGCCTTCGGTGCAGGGATCTTGCTCTGGCACAATGGTCTTCGTGTGCTCGAAGGAATTGGCGCGCTCGAAGACGTGCTGAACGGCTCGCACACGCCGCCAATTTATGAAACATGGCGCCATGATAAGTCTATTTCCCGCGAAACATTTAATGGCATGCCTTGGCGGTTGATGGCACGGCAACATCTGCACGCGGCCTTGTCCAACAAGGCGCGTGAGGCCGGTGTCGAAATCAAGTTGAATTCAGAAGTCGTAAAAGCCGATCCGTCGGGAAAAATTGCGCTCGCCTCAGGCGAGACTTTTGAAGCGGATCTCGTGATCGGCGCCGATGGTGTCGGCTCTAAGGTTCGCGATTCGATCGGCTTCAAGGAAGATCGCTGGGCCTCGATTGACGGTCTTATCCGCTTGCTGGTACCGCGCAAAAAAAAGGAACTTGGTGCTGGAGAGTGGGACAACCTTATCGACATGTGGAATTTCTGGCCGCGGGTCCAGCGTATCCTCTATGCGCCATGCAACGAGGAGGACCTCTATCTTGGTTTCATGGCCCCGGCTGCCGATCCGCGCGGGTCTCGGGTTCCAATCGATTTTGAGTATTGGATGGAAATGTTTCCGTTCCTTGAGCCTGTTCTCATCGAGGCGGCCAAGAAAGAAAGCGCGCGTTACGACCGTTATGAAACGACGAAGCTGGAAGACTGGACCCGCGGGAAAGTCGCGCTGATCGGCGATGCCGCTCACGCGATGTGCCCCGCGATCGCGCAGGGCGCAGGCTGCGCGATGGTCAATGCGCTTAGCCTCGCGATGGAGCTTGACGAGATTGCCGATGTCGAGGCGGCGGTTGTGTCGTGGGAAAGGCGAATGCGGGGCCTGACCGACCGCTGTCAGGCGATGTCTGCGGAATACGCTGCCAATCGCTCGCTCTCCAAAGGTAACATGTTCGACAGCCGCGCTCTGGAAGCTGCGCGTTATGATCCAACGAGGAGAGTGTTTTCCTGGTGACGGTCAAGCGATTCACTTCACTTTGAATCCAATCTACGTCGGAAGTGTTGTGGTCGGCGGAGAGCAACAGTTTTGCCGGAGAGAACGATGAAGGAAGAAGACGAACTGGCTGCTGCTTATGATGTGCGGTGCTGGCAAAGCGCCGTACAGGAAATCGAGCACGACGGGGGAAAACGAGGCCCCTCTTTAATAAAGGCGGCAGTCGCTGTGGTGTTCCGCAACCCTTTTGCCGGGAAGTATGTCGCTGACCTTTCTGCGTTGATGGGACCGAGTGGGGCTCTCGGCCGCGCGCTCACTCGGCGGGCGGTTGGGCTGCTCGGTGGACGTATCGTCCACAGTTACGGCAAGGGCGGGATTGCCGGGCTGAATGGAGAGCAGGAGCACGTCGTCGCCTGCGTCACGACTATCTTCGGCGACGCTATGCGCGAAGTTGTGGGTGGCGGGAACGCTTGGATTTCGTCGGCGACCAAGACGGCGTCGGCGGGCACCTCAATCGATATACCTCTTGCACATAAAGACGAGCTCTACGTTCGTTCGCACTACGATGCGGTATCAATTGGTGTGCCGGATGGCCCGCGTCCTGACGAACTTATGATCTGTGTTGGCATTGCCTCAGGCGGACGTGTGCACGAGCGGGTTGGGGGGAAATCCCTCAAAGACCTGGCGAAGAGTCCGTAAGCGGGCAAATGGGGGAAATCAAAAGAAGGTCCGGACTTTCCGCACTTGGCGGACGCCCGCCCGCCGCCAGTCAATGTCCGCTTTCGAGGTAAGAGCGGACATCGCGATTAAACCGCGTCATGTCTGCTTTTGACCCAAAGCGGACATGACAGCACCAGCGGGGGCTCGCCGCGGCGGTGGCGAGACAAGTATCTGTAGGATCGTTCGTTAGCGTGAGCCCGCTTTAGGAGAACAGCTATAGACCGCACTGATATCGTTCACCAAAAGGACTTTCTGGTGTGCTTGTGCTGCAGCTTCGCAAGCCTGTGGGGTGTCATACTCAGCGACAACGGTATGATTTTGGCCGGTCAATATCGACATTAGCAAGACCGTTATTGTCATCTGTACGCCCTCCTGCTGGGAAGTTGTTTCCTCGACCATATTAGCGAACGCACCCCGTTGTCGTGCTGTTATCGAGCGAGGCGGCGCTTCTCCGCACGACCACTAATGACCCAAAGCGGACATGGCTATTGTTATTGTGCCACTACGCGGGCGGTTAGTTTCCTCAAGGCTGTCCGCCTAGTGCCCCAAAGGGCAATTTATTTCGCGGTGCTTTGACGTGAAAATCGGCTGACTCGGGGAGCACGGAGGTTGACGATGACCCGCATTAATTTAGTTGTCATTGCTGGTCTTGCCGGTGCGATTTTCCGGGTACAGCCGGTCCAAGCTTACGAGGCCCCCTGGTGCGCGGTAATTCAGAACGGCACTAGCAGCGTGTATTGGGATTGCCAGTATAGCTCGTTCGAAGACTGCTACCGCAGAGGCAATATTTTGGGAGGCAATCGTGGCTTCTGCAATCCGAGCCCGTACTATGTCGCTAACGCTGCAGACCTCACGCACTCAACGAAACGCCACGCTCGGCCGCAGTAGCAGCACCGGACATGTCGTTAATGTCCGCTATCGGCACAAAGGGGACATTCCAGATTCGCCGATGAATGTCTGCTTTTGACCCAAAGCGGACATTGCGCCTCTCGCCCTAGTTATTCTGGCCACTGTCAAGGTGTCACCTTTCATGGAGGGGAAACATGGTTCGTCTCCTTGCATTCGCTCTTGCCGCCCACTGCTACCTTCAACCTGAATTGGCTCTCGCAGAGGACACAGCGAAGCAGTTGGCAGGTAGTTGGAAGCTAGCCTCATGGACTATACGCCTCACGGCCGCGTGTTAATGTCTCGTTGGTAGAGCTTCCGCAGTTCTCGCCTGACAGCCATGCGGTCGTACAAGGTCAAGACCACAATTACTGCGATCCACCCGAACAGCGCCAACGCGAGCCAGTCAAACAACTCTTTCATCAGTATTTCATTAGGGCGAGTTGCCTGGCTCGGTCTTGTCGGGACCGGTCATAAATTTGGCATTTGATGCCATGCTGCCGCGCTAATATTGCGCAAAAACTGTTTTACAATTGCGGGGGTAAAGGCGGGAAAATACGGGCGATGCCGCGATCAATGTCCGCTAACGACCCAAATCGGCCATCGGTGCGTGGACGCGTCTCAATTGTTCGTAATTGCTAGGGAATAGTGCGAATACAGGTCGGCAACGCGTTGTTGCCACATGCCCACAAACGCGCCGGAGGTTAGCTTATCAACTGACTTCCAAACGTGTTTGATAGCGGGAAGTGTATTGCGCCAGATCGCTAGTTTGCACCAACGTTCACCTTTTTCTTTGCCTTCATCAGTGGCGCACATGGATTTCCAGGCGATGCGGTTCGGATGGCTGACGTGCTGTGCGGCTCCCTGCCATCCTTGTTGATGAATCAAGTACAGGTCACTGAAAGTTGGTTTCTTGCCGGTCTCGAACTCAAAGAGCAAAGCCTCCGTGGCAAATTTGTAAGCGCCGGCAATGGCATTGTCGCGCGAATCGGTAATGTTCCCTGAGCCGTATCGTTTGAACTCATAATTACTGAGCTGGAATAGCCCAACATAAGATCCAGTACGTTGCTTTGGATTGAAGCCGGACTCTATTTTAGCTACGGCTTTCATAAAGTTGAAATCCAGGCCGAAAGCATCAGAGGCGTGTCTGATCTCCTCAACTGCCGTTCCAATTGGAAGGTCTTTCAACGTCTTCAAAACAGTATCAGCCGGCTTCTCGTCAGGCGGAATTTCAGCAAAAACGTAATAAGCGAGAAGAGAGAAGTTCTGCTTGCGAGTTGTCGGATTAAGGGAATGATCCTGAATTGAATCGCCCGTTCTTGCTGGTTGTTCAACCAGAGTATCCGTTGTTCCTTGTTGTTCGACCAGAGCGTCAAAGGCCGCAACTAATCGAGCTTGAATTTTTTCAAAGGTAACAGAGTTAGTCTTCTCATTAGGTAAGGGCAAAGGCCCATCCGCGACCGGCAATGCGGAGGTCACGAAATTGCGCGACGCCCTTGAGCTGGCTTCGACGACTCCCTCATCGGGCGATGCGGTGCTCATCGTCTTCCTAACAATAATTTGAGAAGCCGCGGCAATTGTGCACGCGACTATTAGGAAGGCGAAATGCAAGGGTCTCGTTTTTTGCAAATCAGTCCCCAAACGGAAGTATACTCTTGAATATTCTGCAACAGAATCCGCATTATTTTAAATGGCGAAAAGCTTCGTGCCAAGGCCGTCAATGAGCGAAGTCCTTAAGCGAAGCAGGAATGGCAGTGGAGCCGGTCAAATGATCAATCAGACGAAACCCAAATAAATTTCGGTCAAGAGTAGCGGCCCCGCACCACCGCGTGTGGGCTTTCCTCAATGTCCGCTATTGGCACTTAGCCGACATCGGCTAGTGCACCGCACACGTGCGCTTTCGTGGGCAAAACGGACGACGCTTCCGTATCGCAACATGTTCGCTTCTGACCGATCACAAAGAATCTTGTCGCCATGTTGTAAAGTACAAAACTATTCGCCACGATGTCGGTTAGTCGGCGAAAGGGCCGGTGCCATGATTACCATTCCCGAGCTTGCAGCAGAGGCTTTAGGTTCTCATCTTGGCGAACACATGAATTGTCGCTTTGGCTCGACGGACGCGGGCTTAATAGAACGCCTCCAGTCGGCTGCAAGACTTGCTATTGACTGCATTGGCAACAGTGACGCGCTCTATCATAACGTCGAGCATACGATGCTGGTAACGCTCGTCGGCTACGATATTCTGAGAGGGCGAAGGCTTTCGATTGAGACGTCTGCCAGCGATTGTGCGCATGTTATCGCCGCTTGTTTGTTTCACGACATTGGTTACGTTCGTGGTATTCTTAAGGGAGATGGCGCTGACGGGTATATTATTGACGCCAAAGGTAATAAGGCCAAGCTACCCCGTGGCTCGTCCGATGCAGCGCTGTTGCCGTACCACGTCGATCGGTCAAAGCTTTTCGTGATGGAGCGTTTTGCTGGGGTCCAATTGTTCGACGCCACCCGCATTGCAAATGCTATTGAGTTTACGCGATTTCCGGCACCTCCCGGCACTCGCAATATCAACAGCGAGGAGGGAATGCTGGTCCGCGCTGCCGACCTTATCGGTCAGTTGGGCGACCCACATTATCTTCGCAAAGCCAATGCGCTTTATTACGAATTTGAAGAGGTGGGGATGAATAAGCAACTCGGTTATGCTTCGCCATCCGATCTTACCGATCAATATCCGAAGTTCTATTGGAGCAGCATATCACCGCATATCCAGGATGCGATCCGCTTCCTCAATGTCACATCCAGCGGGCGGCAGTGGGTCGCGAATCTCCACAACAATGTTTTTTGTGCAGAGCGCGAGCTTAGCCTATGCGGTCCAGAACACTAAGACCGATCGTGTTAGCCATGCGGCATGGTATCCCGATAGGCCCGTGAGCGAGGCTCCCTCACTTACGGGTGAACAGTAATGATGGGCGCGAGGGTGCGGAACGGCTATACTGAATCCATGCCTGTGCTCAAATCGACAGATGTCCTCGCGTGTCCGCTCGTCGCCGACATGTTGACACCAAGCTCGCGCTCATTCATGAGCCAATGCGCGCAATGTTATGCACCTATATGGGTTGAGTTCACCAGCCCCATCGAGCCAACGCGAATGTGTGTGCTTTGTAGTGTGGTCCGCGCAGAACAGATTAAGAAATCTAGCGAGCCGCATTGAACTGACAGTGCGCGATACATTTTTCCTGTCTCATCGCCACCGGCCCCGGTGGATCTCCTGGGCTGGCGCAGGAAGCGGAAGCAAGTCTCGTAACCCAATTTAGTTCTGTGGCCGGAAATCCCTTGGGCGGAAGCTCGGCTTTTTTTGAGGCGCGTGTGCCGTTCATGCAGCGCTTACTTAGATATGATGCCCTATCCATGAGCCTCGAAAGGGAATGCAATAACGATGAAAATAAAAATTAGCTTCAGCATGGCTGCGTTTTCTGTCCTTGCGTTCGGGTCTCCTGCGGGAGCTCAACACAACCATATTCAGAGCAGCATTAGTGGCCAGTATAGTCGCCTAATCCACGGCCAGAATCGCGATGCGGGCGTAAACGACAAAGCGACCGAAGATCCTAAGCAACAGCCGTCTTCGAGCTCGAAATTTGGTTCCTCGGCAGGTCAAACAACTTCCCCGAAAAAATCAGGGTACTAACCAATTTAGAGCAGCCCCTCGGTGTAAATTTCTCTGGCAATTGATATCTGTTTTCAGGGGTAAAGCAGACATCGCGCTGACCGGTCGGAATGCCTGCTAATGACCCAAAGCGGACATCCTTGGATTCGGTGCTTTTTACCGTCGGGCAATCAGACAGCAGCAAAATATTAAGGGACGTCGGTGACAATAGGAGTCAACTGCGATTTCGGAACCCCGAAGCTAATCGTGGACCTCATAAGCAAAATACGCCGAGTACGGCAAAAATATACCGACCAGCTGCTTACGCTGCTGGCTATATTTCTTGCACTCGAAATGTTTGTATTTTCGCCGCTTCAGGCAATGGGCATCTTTGCGTTTCAAGGCTTCGTCGTTGCCACCCTGTTAGCAATCGTAGCTGGCATGCTCATTATTTCCGACGATCCCACTGCATTTACCGTGATGTCGATTTGTCTTGCCGCTAACGTCGTGGTCCTTTTGCTGCGCCTATTCTATCCCCCATGGCACTATAACATTTACATACTAGCAGCTGCTTGGTTAGCCATTGCGGTCACGCTCGGAGCGGTTGTCGCCCAAGCTGTATTCAGGCGTGGCCGCGTCACCTACCACCGGATAATCGGCGCGATCCTGTTGTATCTACTCATCGCGGTCGCCTTTGGAGCGTTGTTCGTAGTGATCGGATTGGCGGTTCCCGATGCGTTCAAGGGAATAACATTCGAAGACAATCCCGCCCTTGCCAACTCGGTCTCTTATTTGAGTTTTGTAACTCTGACGTCGACGGGATTCGGCGACATTGTTCCCGTGCATCCGATTGCGCGCAGCCTATGCAATATCGAAAGTATAATTGGTCAACTATACCCGGCCACGTTGTTGGCGAGACTTGTAACCCTCGAAATGAGGGTGCGCGGCAGTGTCTGATGTCGCTGGTGGCACTCAGCGGACATGCCGTTTCGCGCTGCACATGTCCGCTAATGATCCGAAGCGGACAACGGAGGCGTCAGGTAGTCATCACTTTTAATATCCGGCGCCCCAACGATACTGCCATGCGACACCGAAGATGCTAAATTCGCTGCCGGTGCGGGTAGAAATACCAGTGCTGGCATTGAGTTTGATAGAGTTGTAGCGATCCACCGGTAGAGCGACGGTCAACCCCGCACGCGTATTCGCTTGCTCGTTATCTCCTCTCACGCCATTCAAGGTGGTGCGGCCGCCCGAGAAGTAAGTGCCGTCCAGTGATATCCAGGCCCCCGATCTAAAATTATAAATGATATGCCCCTGCACCAGGTAAATCGGCGCCTGAGCGAAAGTGTTCCCGTTGAGGAAATCAGTATTCTCGGTGAAAACTGTAACGCTGGGGGCAACCTCCAGCGTCCACGGACCCCACGCCTTGGAGATACCCAACTCAGGTCTGAACGACCATCGGTTGTTGCCGAGGTTGAGCAGTTTGCTGTTGTCGTACTGGCCCAGCGGCGCCGACACTTGTGCGCTTATCCCGATAATGAGGTCTTGCTGGTAGTTCGCAAACTCCTTCACTGAAAGCGCGGGAGCGCCGAACAGGTTCACCGAAAAGCGAAATCGCGGATCGCCAAACCCCGACATTTCTCGCTGTTTGGGCTGGCCATCCACGAGGCCGTGCGCTGAAAAAGACGAATAGGGCAGTATCACATCGAACTTGGCGGACTGACCCCCAACATCGAAGGATCGCACGTACGCTAAGACCCCCGTATGGGAATGAAATTGTGCGTCGGTGACCGACGAAGATGGATCGAAGGCAATTTTGCCTTCAGAGTAAAGATAGCCGGCTATCAGGAAATTTAGTCCGACCGGCGTATTCGTATACGACCTTGGTTCGGCATCCTGGGCTTTCGCAATTGCGCCCATTAACACGGCCGTGATTAGGCCGAACGCCACGCGAAGCAAGAGTGGGGTTGGGACAGTCGCGCCAGGCACTTTCGCAGGTCCGGTCAAACACGGTTATAGATGCGTGACTACTACAAAGAGTACAAACCACAGAGCCAACTAGACCGCTCGGCATTGACTTGCGTCAAGCGCCGGCGCGAGGCGCATTGTCCGCTATTGGCGCCAAGCGGACATATCGAGTTGCACCGCAATGTCCGCTAATGACCCAAAGCGGACATTGCCGGTTCGACCAATATTTGCCGTGCCCAAAGATGCCTTGTTGCGGTGGTAGTCTGTCACCGCACCGCACGGCTTTTGATAAATTCCGATGTATCGCTGTTACAAATCGGGGGTAGATTTTGGTTGGGGCGCAGATCTAGGGGGTGTTGTGCTTGCGAAAGGACGACATCATGAACCTTGCAATAAAGCCAACGGCTCCGGTCATAGCGGTAGCCTTTTTTGTTTCCGCAATGTCGATCGGCCTCGTTGCGGCCCCCGCCAACGCTGCCACCTTTTCTTTTAGTACTAGCGGACCGACTAACGGGATGGCATCTGCAAGCCGTCCAGATTCACCGGGCAAGTTCGAATTTGATCAGCCGACGACTTTGTTACCACAGCCAGTCAGACGTCGATAACAAGTGCCACTTTCACCGGGCTGTTAACGAGCACGGTCGCGGCCCCGGTCGTGCAGAATGTGATAGTCGAAATCTACCGGGTGTTTCCGAACGACTTTACTTTTCCACCGTCCGGCCATGTCCTCACGAGAGTGAATTCGCCATCAGACGTGGCTTTCGCTTTGCGCGACGCTTCGGCGGACGCACTCACCTTTTCCACGAGCGTCTTGTCGAATAGCTTTACTGCGTTGAATTCTGTTCAGCCCGATGGCATTCACGCGTTCCCTAATCAAACCACCGGTGGCAACGGATCAATCACCGGGCAAGAGGTACAGTTCAACGTAACCTTCACGACACCCTTCGGCCTTCCGGCGGATCACTACTGCTTCGTGCCGCAAGTGCAGGTGAGCGGCGGCGACTACGCTTGGCAACGCCAAGCCATGCCGCTTCACGAGCAAGGCCAAGAATACCGATGAAAAATCCAAAAGATTGCACTACGTTAAATTGATAAATTTTGCGATATTGCGGAAGCTCGTTCGGCGCAAAAAGCAGAAGGAATGTAATTGTGAATTTCGTCGACATGCTCATGTATTATGCGCAGTCCAACCCGGAAAAACAGGCGATAATACTGCCCGACGGAATTGTAAGTTTCGGGATGATCGCCACCGGAATTCGCTCGGTCGAAGTGGCGATCTCCGAGGCATCTCTTGACTTCGCGCCATGTTGTAGCCGTGCACATCGACAATCGAACGCGGCACCTCATCGTAGTTTGCGCTCTCTACCGGCTGGGCATCGTATCGGTTTCTGTTTTGGGCAATGAGGATTTGCAAAAGGCGGGAGTGAAGGTTGACGCCGTCATCAGCGATCGGAATCAGCAGATTCCGCGTTTCGGCCGATTGGTGCTGCTTACGGACGACTGGTTTTCAAAGCGCTTCGACGCTGCAGCGGCGCGGCCCGCAGGATTTCGCGATGAAGACGCGCTAGCTCGTATCATCATGTCATCAGGCACGACGGCCGCCCCAAAGGCCATCGGGATGAGTGCACGCGTCGTGGAAGACCGGATTGTCACCGGCCGGCGCACTCTGACATTATCACCTTGGGATCGCATGATGTGTCTGCCGGTGCTGACGAGCAGCCTTGGCTTTGGTTCCGCTTTGCAGGCGCTGGCCTATGGCCATTCGGTCGTTTTTGCGGAGACGGCGATTGAAGCATTGCATATGATACCACTTTATGGTGTCGACCTTTTAGTCGCTAATCCACAGCACCTCAGCTTCATAGTGGCTGCCCATCGTGAAACGCCAATCCCAACCTCCTCACTTAGATTGATTAAGGTCGGCGGCGACGCTTTGTCGCCGAATCTGATACCGGAAATAAGAGCAAGATTGTGCAAAGACATTCTGTGTGTTTACAGCTCCACAGAATCTGGGCCGATTGCGTATAGTCCGATCGGCCCTATCCTCGAGCAGCCCGGTTCGACAGGCTTCCTCGCGCCGTGGGTCGATGCGGAAATTATCGGGCCGGATGACCGATTGGTGCCGCGTGGAGTGGAAGGCCGACTGCGTGTACGGACAAAATGGCAGGGTTACAATTTGGTTGAGGGCCCCGAAGCTGCGAGTCGTTGGATGTATCCTGGCGATATTGCAAGCATCTCCGCCAATGGCATGCTTTCGCTCATTGGACGCGTTGCCGACGCTATCAACGTAGGGGACATGTTTATTTCGCCGGAGCAGATGGAACGTGAGCTGAGCGGGTACCCGGGACTAATCGACGCGGCTGTTGTGGGCATGCCGCAGGCGAGCGGTCACCAGGAAATCTGGATCGGCGTCACGGCGCACGCCCAAGTCAACGAACAGACTATCAAGGATTTCCTACTGACGAAAAATCCGCGTTGGAAGGTGGCGCGCGTGAAAGTTCTGGATCGGATCAGGCGCAACGACATGGGTAAGATTGTGCGCGCCCGGATCAGAGAGAAGCTACTAATCCAGTGACCGGATCCGAAATGAAACAAAGCCGGGCGTAACCGCCCGGCTTCGTAATCAGTCAGCCGATCAAAGATGAATTCAGCCGATTGGTCTAGAACTTGTAGTTCAGGCCAAGGCGACCGAGAGTGTATTGATTCTTGAAGCCAAAAGCGCAGCCAGAACGATTTACACTTGATGTCTGGGTGCCAAGGTCGACGTAGAGGGCTTCAATGCGGACAGTCCAGTTGTTGGTGAAAGCATACTCAAGACCGCCGCCAGCGGTCCATCCGGTTTGAGTGCTCGACGTGGATGCAGAAAAGAGTGCCGATCCATCGAAAGTCGCAAAGTTCTTTACCCGCCCGTAAGCAAAGCCGCCTGTGGCATAAAGCAGCGCTCGATCAAACGCGTAGCCAATGCGGCCGCGCACGGTGCCAAGGTTGTCGAGTTTGGACGCAACGGCCGAGCCCGTGGAGCCATTGAAATTAAATGTATTGTCGACTCCCGTCCACGCGATATCCGCTTCAATGCCGAGCACCCAATTCGGTGCAAATTGCCAATTGTAGCCGACGTTGACACCGAACAGGCCTCCAATACCTGAAATGCCGTACTGATCGCCGTCGCTATCTATCAGTCCGCCAATGTCGGTGCCCTTCGAGTTTTGCCCAATAATACCAGCGGACGCACCGACATAGAAACCAGTCCACGAGAATGGCGCCGGTTGTACTAGCCGAGGCGGCGGCGCCTTCATCGGGAGATCAGCGGCGCTCGCGGCGAACGGCATCAAGCAGACAGCGCTCGCGAGAAGATGTTGTTTCAATAATTTCATGTTCAACCCCCACTGTCAATTTGGATTTCAGCGCGAGTTTGCGCAGGTCGCTGAACTCGCCGGTGTCGGATGTCTGCTTATAGCGGACATTTCTAAAGCATTCCGGAATGTTCGCTCTATGTAACGCTAGTGTGCACTAAGCTTGTGACTACGCGCGCGTTCCGTAGGGTTCTATGGACTGTAGTTAGCGAATTTGGTTTGCAGTAGCTCTCCCCCGCCACCTTCCTTTGGAATCCATTCTCCAGTTCTTCACAACTGACCTAGTATCCCGAGCAGTGGCGCAAGGACCCGCTCAATCTCCGGACCTTGCAAGGTGGCGACTGGCAAGACCCGCGGCTGTTGTCGCAAGCTCGGCTTCCAGCGCGGCAATTCGACGGCGAAGCTGAGCGTCGTTAATCTGCATGAACGCACTTGCCGCCTTGTCGGCAAGCTCCGCTAGCATAGAACGTTCTTCATGGCTCAGAGCGTTGCCGGTCGCGTGCGGCCCATAAAGCGCTAATCCTAGGCAACGCAACCGGTCGCCCACGGGAACTGCCAGGATTGGCCGCATCGGACCATCGGGAAGGTGATTTCGCGCGGCGGCTGCTACGTCAACATCGTATGGCCGATGAGCATGTGCCGGTTTGAGCAACGGATCGTTTGGATCGAGTATACGCGTTGCCTCATCCCAGGTGTGATCTGCTGCAGTGAGTTGGAAGACGTGGCCTTGTTCGCGAAAAATTCCTGCTGAAGCAAGCCTGAGAGCATCATGCACTCCCTGAACGAGCTGCGCTTCAATCTCACCATAACTTTTTGACTTCAAAACAGCGTTGCCGAGGCGTTCTCCCGCTCTCACGATCGAACGATTGAATATCCACTCCAAGTAGTGGACAGCAGTGTCGTGAAGTTTCGAAGTCAAGAAAAGAATAACTGCGGCGATTCCGACCCAAGTCCAAGCCGGCAATGTGACTTTCTCACTAATCCCTTCGCGAATGTGATCAATACTCTGGTGCAAGAAAAGAATTGGCAAACTCAGAAGAAGGCCAAGAATGGTCACGCGACGCAGAGGAATGCTTACTTTCACGACGTAAGGTTTTCGGATCGCCTCGCTGACGAGAAGGCAGAGCACGCCGTTGATGAGATACAGCAGGCCCCATAATTGCTCGGGTGGGGAATAATTGGGCCATAGAAAATTAAGCAGTGTCGTTGTTGTGCCGGCATCGGCGAACACAAGTGCCGGCAGTCCTATCACGCAGCCCCAGATCACCCAGCGCAGGCGCTGGTAGTCCTGTGGCGGTAGCTCGTGCTGGCGCGCGAGCAGAATAACGAACCCGCACACAGCAACGACGAGGCCGCTTATCACACCGGCTCTTGTTACCGTCTCAGTGGGAAAGCCTATGAGATTTGCATAGCTGAGCGCCAGCAACATCACCAAGAAGGTGGCGACAAAGGGTAGGCTCCGTTCCACCGGCTTCCACCGCGGCGCAGTTTTATCTGTCGGCGCTCTGAGCGCGAACCAGATGAAGCCTGCCAAGCCGATGCCCTGTGCTACGACACCCACTAGATTCTGCGTGAGCAGAGCGACAGGTGAGTAGAGTTGCAAGAGCGCATAATATTGTGCGGACTGGCCTGGATTGAACCAGATGACGTAAAGGAAGAACCCCCAGGTCATAATTCCTGGTCTTGTCCAGATCAGCCAAGCAGCAGCCAGAATAACGAGCGTCGCTGCAAGCTGATCCAGGAGCAAAACCACAAGTACCCACCCGTTGTATGGTCTTTGTTTTGCAATGATGTCGATTACTCGCGCAGGTCGGTTTGCCGCGGCAGCAACCACCAGTTCGGCGCGCCGTTGGCTGGTGACGAGGCGAAAACCTCCTAGGGCGGCCATCGCACTCGCGCATCTGAGGGTATTAATATGAGTACAGCGCATCTGCTCGAGATCGAGCATGTCGCCAGCGCGCAGGCCAGCTTGGAAAGCGGGGGAGTCCGTCGGTTGGAGGAACGGCCCCTGCACATCGGTGATAACGCCGTCGTTATTGGCGTAAAAACCGAATGACCCCAGCGGCTGATACAGCCGATAGAAATCAGGAATAATCATCGCCAGCGCCCAGAGAGTGAGCGCCATGAGGAGAGTGCGACCTACGATGTGCCTATGACCATGCATCCCGTCATGATTTTCTACGATCTGATGGAGGAAGCCAACGGGCTCAGCGGCGCTTGCGACAGGTCGACTAACGGTCGAAGAACGTCTGCTATTGGCACTTAACGGACATCCCGATCGCATCGACTGATGTTCGCTATTGGGGGGCGGAGCGGACATCGCGCCAACGAGCCTGAATGTCCGCTAATGACCCAAAGCGGACATGTCTGGTTGTGGTTCGGTAAGATCAATGCTGCGGTAGGCATTATACAGCGCCTTCGCAATTAACCGAGATATAAAACCCTCATTTTGGGTTTGAGGCCGATACTGACAGAGCCGCGGTGCTCACCTAAAATCAACTTAGGTGGGATGCGTTGAGACTCGTTTTGAAGGCGTACCATGTATCAAGTCGTTGAAATCATAAAGAACGACCGGCCGCCCAGTTTTGTCGCCGAAGTTTCATTTCACCCATCCGGCGCTTATTTCGCCGCTACATACGAACATCTTGGTGAGGTTCGAATTTTTGATTCGTACACTCGAAAATTGTTGCAAGTATTAGGCAATCCGGAGTCACAACTTGATCATCCACACGGAGCATTGTTCCTCGACAAATACCTCCTCATTTCAAATACGCACAGTCTTAAAAGGCCCGGCACCATAAACGTGTACCGAAATGGCAGCACAATAACAAAACCAATACAGATATTCCAAAGCCCATTTAACCACCTTCGCGAGCCCCATAGTCTGGCGATACGAGGTGGCAGATTGGTCGTCACTTACACGGAGAACCTTGCACCAAGCGGGGCGATTGTTTCCTACGGATTTGACGAAGAAACCGGCAAAATCACCGGCCCACTCGATAAGACTGAAACCTGGTTTTCGGAGTATGGGGACCCGAAAGGGGTATGTTTCAATGCAGACGGCACCAAAATATTTGTAACTTTTGAATCGGATAAGGAGGTATCCGCTGCTGAAAAGATCTTTCGATCATTCGCATCAGATAAAGGTCTGCCGTTACCGGTTCAGTTGATAAACTTTACACGTAAAGCCATCAGAATACTCGGGAAAATAATATTGCGAAGAGTTCAGGCTTTGAACGACATACCAACAAAAATTCGCAGCGAAACTTCCTCTGAATTAGAAAAACCTAACCTCGAATATATGACACCAACTAAAAATGGGATAGCTACATTCACAATAAGTGAAGAAGGCAAAATTTCCCGTGGAGCTGAATACGTCAACGTCTGGAAAGACTTTTGCCGACTAGAGAATATCGATGTATCTAACGGCACCTGCGTCGTTACAGATCTAGTGAACCACTCTTTGCTTCTGTATGATTTGACGCATGACCCAAACTTCACAAAACCGGTCAAAACCATAAATCTTGGCAAGGCAACGCCACATGGGGCAAAATTTTCGCCAGATGGCAAATTGCTCATCATTTCGAGTTTGGGTGTAAAGGTCGCCAATCAGGAGCCCCAGTGGTTTACTTGGGAGTCTCCACGAGAAGACAAGATAGTTGTATTCGAACGCGCAAAGTGAATTTGTGCCTTTTGGCGCCTGCAATTAACTTCAAGCGTTGATCACAATTGACTGTGGGACAGTCTGCGTGAAATCTTTTGATTACAGGGGCGCATATTTTGCGCCCGTTGAAATCACGAATTTGGATTCAGCAAAATGTCGCAGGTTTCGGTTTCGGTTGTTGTTTGTACAAGAAATCGAGTGGCGAGCCTAAAACGTTGTATTGCGGCCTTTGAAAAGGTCGCCGCAAGGAATAATTTTGAGCTGGTCGTAGTTGACAACGGCTCCTCGGACGGTACGGGAACGTTTCTTTCTTCGCTCCCTAAGACCTTCGGCAAAGCAACGGTGATTGTGGTTCATGAAGCAAGGCGCGGTCATGCCGTCGCTCAACACACCGGCTATCGGCGTACAACCGGATCAATCATCGCGTTCACCGATGATGATTGCTACGTGGCCACAGATTATATTGAGCAGATCGAGGCGGCATTCTGCGAGCCAGCGATAGGCTATATTGGCGGTCGCATACTTTTGTACGATCAAACAGACCTGCGTCTCACAATCAATGAAAGTGAAGTTTACGAGCCGATCCACACCCATTCGTTCATTCACGCTGGCATGGTTCAAGGCGCAAATATGTGCTTCCGAAAAACCACGTTGGAAACTATTGGAGGTTTCGATATAAGATTTGCAAAGTATTCTAGTTGCGACGCTGCAACTGTCGCTCACGCATCGTGGGCTGGTATATCGGGGGCTTACGACCCAAGGCCAACGGTCTTTCACCACCATCAGCGCAAAACAAAGAAACAGTCGCGCAAGCTCAGGCAGTTCTACGCCATTGGCCGTGGAGCTTATTACGCAACGTTTGTGCTTCGACCGGATTCTCGAAATGTATACTTGCGCAGCTGGTTTGGTATCGCAATCAATCGGTTCAAAAATTCCACCAGTATCAAGGCGTTGGTCTTATCATGCGTGTCGCTTTTTCTTGAGTGTTATGGGTTTGTCAGTTTTGTTTTCTTTAACTCTTTAGCAAACGTATTCAACGTATCCAACGAAGTGCGCAAGGCCGACGCTGTTCTTCATCGACAATCTTAATACCGTGCAATATTTTGTGAGACGGCATACCGGCTCAGTCTGGCGGTCTTCCAATGGCTAATACCCGACCAGATATTAGTTCAACCTGTGTTGCTGCCGCCACAGGGCGGTCTTTCTCTTTTTACACTGTTCGAGTTGCGTTGCATAAGTCCGCTTCTGCCCCAAACGGACATCAAAGAGCTCTTCCATCGCCTCTGTTTCAGACGCTACGATCCTAAGGTGATGCACGACATATTGTTATGAACACGATCGTCGGGGCAGCGGATGAAAAGTTCAGTACGCAAGTGCCTATGCTCATCATCGGTGCTGGTGCCGCCGGGTTGTGCGCGGGGCTCGCGGCGAAGAAGTCCGGCCTTGATGTGCTGATAGTTGAACGCGACACGGTGCCCGCTGGCTCGACCTCGTTATCAGCTGGGCTCATTCCTGCCGCAGGCACCCGCTTTCAGCGGGCTAAGGGGATTATCGACAGCCCGCATTTGTTCGCGACTGACATTCACCGGAAGTCGAAGGGGGAGGCGGATCCTGCCGTCGTCGAGGCCGCCACTCGAAGCGCCGCTCCTGTTAGTCGAGTGGCTTACAGATTGTCACGGCCTGCCGTTCGACGTGGTAGACAATTTCAACTATCCGGGGCATTCGACTCTGCGGATGCACGGTTTGCCGACCGTACCGGCCGAGAATTAATCGACCGTCTTCGCCAAGCGGCAGAGGCAATCGGCATCGTCATTCTAACCGAGAGCGTGGCTAAGAAGTTGTTCGTGGACGGCGGCGGCATTTGCGGCATTGAGGTTTTGCGACGCAACGCTGCCCCCGAACGGATCGGTTGCGACGTCTTGATTGTCGCCTGCGATGGCTTCGGTGGAAATCCCGATCTGGTCCGCCGTTTTATTCCGGAGATGTCCGACGCGCTCTATTTCGGTCATCCGGGTAATCGAGGTGACGCCATCATTTGGGGCGAATCTCTCGGTGCTCTGACTTCGAATCTCAGTGCCTATCAGGGCCACGGATCGGTGGCGACGCCACATAATATTTTGATCACTTGGGCAGTCATCATGCAGGGTGGTATTCAAATTAACGCCGAGGGCCGCCGGTTCTGCGACGAAACACGTGGCTACTCGGAACAGGCTGCCGAAGTGCTGCGGCAACCTGGGGGATTTGCCTGGGACATATTTGATGAACGAATTGCCAAGGTGGCGCGCCAATTCGAGGATTTCCGTCAGGCCGAACGCGCGGGTGCGTTCCGCAGCGCCGAAAGCATTGCAGACCTGGCAACGGCAATAAATGTTCCTACCGCAGGTTTCACCGCCGAATGGGACGAAGTCGAGAAACTAAAATCGGCCAATGCCCACGATAGTTTCGGCCGCAAATTCCTTAAAACACAACGCTGCGGACCGCCGTATCACGCAGTTAAGGTGACCGGCGCGTTGTTCCATACCCAAGGGGGACTTGCCGTCGACTTAAATGGCCGCGTTAAGCGCAGAAACGGAACAAGATTTCCTAACCTGTTTGCTGCCGGGGGCGCGGCAGCTGGAGTATCGGGTTCGACTGCGGCGGGATATTTGTCTGGCAACGGCCTGTTGACCGCTATTACCCTTGGCTACTTGGCGGGAAAAGCTGCGGCAGAACAAATATTGTCTTGATCGAGTTGCGATTGATGTCCGCTTTCGGGGTAAAGCCTACATTCACGAAAGCACTGAATGCGGCATTCAATGGCTTTTGCATTCGACTTGACCGTGTACACCTTTTTATTCTTTAAGCGCCACCGTTTGCACCAAAAGCGAATAATCGATGGCTAACAAATCTGACGTGCGCATTTGGTATCGCAAGACGATTGGGCTTCATGGCGCGGCTGTGGAATTGGCGGACCGAAATCTATCGATTGAAGAACGCAGGCGTCGGGATCGACTTCATTTTGAAGTCGATCGTCGTGACTTTACAATCGCCCACGATCTTCTGCGAAGAGCACTCTCTCAGTATGCAGACCTATCGCCAGATAAATGGCGCTTTACTACGAACGAGCATGGCAAGCCTTTGATAGAAGACACCAACTCTCGTCTCAGTTCAATATCATTTAGCGTATCGCATACCCGAGGATTTGTCGCTTGTGCGGTCACAAGTGGAATTCCAGTGGGTGTTGATATCGAATCGATTGACCAATCACAGCTATCGCAACTCGTGGCTGACCGGTTTTTTTCTCGAAGCGAAGCCTCTTGGTTGCGGCGATGCCCTGACGAACTGCGCAGTTCTCGATTCGTTGAGATTTGGACTCTGAAAGAAGCATTTCTAAAGGCTGCGGGCATAGGCTTTTCCGGATCGCTTGCTTACACATCATCCTTTCGTTTGGATAACGATCAAATCGAGTTTTCAGCTCCCTCAAATATCGAAGCTCAGGGATGGCATTTCGGGTTGTTCGAACCTTTTCATAGTGTACGGCTTGCTGTTGCAGTTTGTAGCGCCCGACCGCGTTTTGTGGCGCAGGATCATGAAGCGAATGGGAATAAGCTGACCCCGATCTTGGTGTCGAAATAGTACAAACGCGGTTCAATATCCAAGGCGCGAAATGGACGTCCACGCTGGCAACGTTTGCAATATCAGACGAAATTGCCGGAGTTATCGAGGCAGGTATCGAATTGATCTGCCAGTATTTTGCTGGGTCCTGGTAAGAGGATATCTGCGTGCGTTGCCGGTACTTCAAGCACCGTGAGCCCACCCCGCGCGAGCGGAGCCCAATGGGCTCTCTGAATTTCAGAATTGCCCGCGCTGCTAAAGATCGTCATGTGACCGACATAGGGCTTGGCCGTGTAATATAGTTTTGCACGCTTACAAAGCCATGCGTAGTAACTGAGTTGATGTTTGTGCGGGACTGAGTGGCCCTGTCGGAACCAAAAATCAATCAGCCGACACCATACCCTCCACTTTATAAATCCCCATCCACGAGTGAGGAGCTCTTGGACGCCTTGAACATCGCGTGCCTTGACGCTAACGCGCGCCGCCTCGGAGAGCACGGGCGATCGCTCGACGAACTTATGATGGAACAGCGTATCGATCAAACCAAGAAAACTCACGCGTTCACCGTCGCGAAGGAGCTGTTGGGCGATTTCGAAGCTCACCCGGCCACCAAAACAATGCCCTGCAAGGAAATACGGTCCGTGGGGCTGAACGCGACGGATTTCGACGAGGTAACTGGAAGCCATGGACTCGATGGTACGAGGTATGCCGTGCTTGCCGTCCAACGGTAGCGGCTGTAGCCCGAATACCGGACGATCGCTCTGGAGATCGCCAACCAGATGCCGGCATTGCATTACGGCGTGGTTGCCAGCTGTAACAAGGAAAAGCGGTAAACCCTTCCCCGACGTACGAAACGGCACCAATGAAGTTCCCGTGGTTGCGCGAATAAAATCCGCCAGGCGCGCAATGCTCGGCGCTTGTAGAATTGTTGACGGCGGTAGGCTGCAGCCCAGCCGTGCCTCGATTTTGGCAAACACAGTAAGAGCCTGCAGAGACGTCCCGCCCAGCTCAAAAAAATCGTCGTCGATGCCGATCTTCGGCAGCTTTAGAACGTCTTGCCAAATTGTGCAGAGCTCACGCTCACGCTCGTCTGAAGGGTTGCGGAAGTTCGCCGATTTCGGTTTTTCCTTGTGCAGCGGCGGTAACGCATCGAGGTCAATTTTTCCGCTGGCCGCGATCGGAAACGAATCCATAACAATAACATGCGAAGGCACCATGTAGGGGGGCAAGCGCTCAGCTAAGGCCCTGCGTATTGCCGAGGACGATGCATTCGTAGGTGCAACCACGTAGCCCACCAGGGATGGCTCTTCGCCAACTGCACCGTCATACAAGAGCACAACTGCATCCGTGATGTTCGGTAGCCGCATGAGTTCGCTCTCTACTTGGAAGGGCTCGACGTTATAACCTCGCAGTCTGATCCTGCGTCCTTTCCGACCCACATGTTCTAACATACCGTCGCTTCGCCACCGTCCGAGATCGCCCGTACGATATGTACGAATGGTGGGATCGAGGGAATCGGTCTGAAATACTTTTGAGGTTAGATCCGGATTCTTCCAATATCCCTGTGCGAAAAACCGACTTCGAACGACGATCTCGCCGATCTCCTCCTGCACAACGGGAGTACCTCTCTCGTCCTCTATGAGGACCTCCACCCCATTAACGGGACGGCCAACGGCGACAATTCCAAGCTGGGGCGGATGCGAAGGAGTAAACACCTGTGCCGCGATAGTACCGGACTCTCCTGACGCGTAGCTATGGCCGATGCGCCAATCTCCTTGAAGATGACGGGCGAGACGCATGACGTCTTGACCATAAAGCCGCTCACCCGTCGCCCTAACGAAACTGAGACTTGGAAATCGAATATCGTCAGGTAACGACGTAAGCCAGGCACGCAACAAGGAACCTGAGAACGAAATATATGTGATCTTCTGATCGATGAGCCAGGGTGCAAGCTTTTGTAAGCCTTGGCGATGAAGATCGAAGGGAAATAAGCACGCGCCCGAAAGCAAAGGCAAAAACGTCTCATTGATGCCCGTGCAGACGCCGCTTGACCGTAAGTTGGCGTACCGGCCATCTGGCGCGAAGTCCGAAGAGTGAGGATCGAACGTCGCCCCGCCGGATCAAACTACGATGAGTGTTGGCTACTCCCTTTGGCCGGCCCGTTGAACCTGAAGTGTAAACGACATAAGCCGTCTCATCTGGAGAGGCGACCTCTTTGGCCACAAGTAGTTCGTGTGATTGAGCAAGCCGGTCGACTTCCAGAACATTCACGTTGCCGCCGGCCGCAAGATTGGCCATCCGTTGAGTAAAATTGTCGACGATGATTTCCGCAGCTCCGGAGTCTTCGAAGACTTGAGTCAACCATTTCTCGGGTGAATCAGGGGCAACAGGAATGAAAATTCTGCTCGCCTTTAACACGCCCAACATTGCCGCGACACGGGCCGCATCGTTTTGCATGAACAGCACGATAGGTCGGTCGTGTTGGGAAGAAAGCGAAAGAAGCGCCGCTGCTATATGGTTAGCGATTTGATCGAGTGCTCGATAGCTGAGCGAAATCTGCTCGGTAACAATTGCTAAGTTGTCAGAATGCCCAGCCACCTGTCGTTCGAATCTTGAAATGATCGTATCTTCAGAACTCTCTGAAATCTCGTTATGCGAATGTCGCTCGAGGACGTCGGCGTTATCTGCAAAACTACGTGAAGACATGGGAAACCTACTGCACTCTACTTCAGACGGTATACATAGCACTTTGGAATCCAACGGTGACCCAGTCAACGGCGGCCACGAATTTGGTAGTCTGAGAGACCGGCGCTAACCATCCTTAAATTTGAGCGCGATTTCCGCTATTGGCACTCGGCGGCGCCTCAAAAGCATTCCTGAATGTCCGCTTTTTGGTGGAAAGCGGACATTACCGCTCGTTAAACTGGCGATCCGTGACAATGTTTCCATTTCTTATTCGAGCCGCACGGACAAAGTTCGTTACGTCCGCGGTCGGGAGTTTCTAATATCATTCTGTTCATAGAGTTTGCGAACAACGTTTTTACTGTTTCCTCTTTTAAACCTTCCTCTCCTTTAGAAGTATATTTTGAGGGTGCTCCACTCAAATCGTTTGCTTTTGAGTATCTACTCAATTCAATCGCCTTGGAAAATCGTTCAGGGACGCGTGCTAAACATTCCTCAACAGCTCCGCCTCGAATAACTGGATTTATAAATTCCATATTCTGCTGCGCGTTTTCAAAATCGATTTCGTTCGGAAAAAGAAGTTTCAGGTATTCTTGCTCTGTCATCCGAAAGTGAAAACTGTGTCGTTTTGCCAAAGCGTTCGTTGAAAACTGCAAGGCGTTTAGCGTTTTTATTTTTTCTTTTGAGACGCCAAGATCCATTGCGCGGAGATGAAAGAGAAATAAATTAAGATCGTATTGAGGCTCAAATTGCGACCAATGGAAGCCCGCACCCCATCTAATCGGTATTTTAGAGATTAAAGGCTTGCAATGGCCAACGGCAAATTGAACAAAGTGTCGTTGCTCGAATAAAGGTTTATCAAAATCAATTTCAGCCTCCCTTTCATGACGGTGCAGGACATTTAAACCGATAAGCGTTTTATATTGGCGATCATCGGCGCTAAGATATTCTTTTAATGACACGCCTAAAGAAGGATCCACGACAATTAGTTCGTCGGCGTCTGTGTAGATCACCAGGTCATAAAAACCCAGTAACTCTTCGTGAAAACAGCTTACGAGCTTTGCTCTGTCCTCTTCATCGAGCGAACTTCTCGTTTTTTCAATCAAGTTGATAATTCGACTATCTGAGGTGGACCCGTCATTTGAACCGTCGTCAATAACAAATAAATTCTCATACCCCAGCTTGGGGCCGTAATAATTGAGCCAAATAGGTAGAAAAACACGCTCATTGAAAACCATTGTTATCGCGGCAATTTTCATACCCACTCCCCAACGGTCAGCATCAGTATATTTGGCGCGAACGCGCTGGTACCACCCGCCGGTACGGATGTTGACGCGCTCATTTTAGGGCATATCAAGAGCAAATTGCGATGTCGCTTATTGGCACTTAGCGAATGTTCACGAGGCGGCGATCAAAATCCGCCATTGACCAACGCGGACCTGCGGGCCCGCAAAATTCCGAATTTGGGCTATGGAAGGCATCGCTAAATAGGTCCAGCACAGATTGTGCTTTAGAGGTCGCCTTCGACGGCGGTCTCTTTGTTATTTTATGTTTGTTATTGGCACAATCCGGACATCTCTAAAGCATTCCGGAATGTCCACTTTTGGAGAGCGCGCACTGACTATGGGATTGGGCGCGAATGGCCCGGAGTGCCTAGACACGCAGTATGTCGCGTCTTACTGCCGACCCGGTTGCGTTCAACGATAGTCCCACCGACCCGGCCGGCGGGCATTGCCCGTCGGGGGGCTCCAACCGCGCTGAAAAAATAACCCGAAGCCGTCGTCGCTCCGGAAGTTGTCACTTGCAACGAAAGCATCGGTCGAAGGTTCGCGCGTTATGAAGCCACCTTGTGGTTGATTGCTCAGCACGGCGACAAACTCGGTGCGATAATTTGTCTCGGCGCTCAGCGGTTCGTCCGAGATGACGATCGAGGATCGCGGCAATGCGGTCGGTCCGATGCGATCGAGCACATCCCGCGGGATGGTGATGCGATCGAGTGCATCCTTGGCGTCGTCGGCGTCGTCGATCGTGACGGCGGTCCAGCGCAGGTCCGCGTCCTTGCGCGCCATCGCGGTGAACACATGCGTGCCGATCCTTTTTTCGGGATTGCGGATCGTGACCGGAACCTCAATGGTCGCGTCGAACACCTCTCCGCCCCCGTCCGGTGCCGGCTTATGCGTGTTGCGCCGTACGTAAAGCTTCTGCGTTTCGCGGCTAATGTAGATTGAGACCGGTTCGAGTGCGAGCTTCGCCTCGCTCGCGGCCTTGGCGGACGCGACCTTTTTGTTCTCGGCCGACTTGGCGGCGTCCTTTGCGGCGGCGGCGGCGTCGAGCTTCGACTTTGCGTCGGCCTTGGCGGTGTCGAGCTGCGTCACCGCTTCCGCGACCTTGGCTGCGGCTTTCTGCTTCCGGTCTTCAGCCCGCGCCTTGGCTTGGTCCGTTTTTGCAGCTGCGAGCGCCTTGTCGGCGGATACGGACTCGGCCTCAGCGCTCCTCTTGAGCAATTCCAATTTACGCAGTGACGATGCGAGCGATGCCGTCTCGCGGGTCCCCGTCGCGGCGGCTTTCTTCGTCTCGACGGCCACCCTGGCGGCCTCCGCGGCCTCGCGAGCGAGCATCTCGGCATGCGCCGGCGCGGCCGCGATGGCTTCCGCATTCGGTGTGAGTAGCGTTAGGTGGGAAAACTCGACGGGAGCCGCGTCGTTCGGCGAGATGATCACCCGCATCCCGATTCGCGTCTTGTCGAACAGCTTTTCCGCAAAGCCGAAGGGCATGCGTATGCAACCGTGCGAGGCCGCATATCCGGGCAGCGGCCCCCCGTGCAGCGCGAGGCCGTTCCAGGTGATTCGCTGCATGTTCGGCATCCAGGCATCGTCATACATACTCGAGTGGTGGTCCTTGTCCTTCTCGATTACGGCGAAGACGCCTGCTGGCGTCTCGCGTTCGCTGACGCCGGTCGATACCGGCGCACGAAAAATCCAGCCCTCGGCGTCGTAGAAAGTGACTTGCTGCGACTTGATAGACACGATCGCCATGATCGGCTCGCCTATCTCGCGCGGCGCAACGGCCTCTTTTGGTGGCGCGAGGTGCTGTTGCTTCGCCGCCGCGTCGGCGGTCAGCGCCGTCAGTGTGGCCATCGCCGCGAGCGTCACGATGGCGGCAGGCGCCCAGCGCCGCATAGCCGCGGTAGATTGCGCAGTCGTAAGTCGATTTATCATGCCATGCCCGCTTGGAGTATTTGTCCGCGTTTGTGTCAATCAAGTGTCAAATCGCGATGTCTGAATAACCAACAGCCAACGCCATACGACGCCAATTCGTTCCTGGGGACTATCGAACGTTCGGCCCGCAATTTCTATCATATATGGCATCAAAACTATGAACGAACGATGGCTCGCGGTTTAAATTGGCGCTTAGCGACTATTCCGGCGCGCCAGCTCAATGTTCGCATTCGACGGTAAAGTTTACTCCGCGCTGACACCCAGTGTGCCGGTTAATGACCCAAGGCGGACATTGTTGCCTTGATAGGCACCTGCAATGCCAGACCGAAAGCTCGGAAAGGAACGCCAGTAATAGCGACGAACCCGCGGAATTGCACGCTCCGCGTTAATGGATGTCGACATTTGACTGCGTGAGAAGTGTTGACGGCGTAGTATTGCCGTTACGCATTCGTGCGCGCTGGTGCGAATGCGCTGACAGCATATGCGGAGCCTTGGAGCGCTGTGCAATTTGCAGCGCGGGCTTGTGCGATTGCGCGGCGCAGAAACTATCGACAGCATCTACGACCGCCGCGCCGATCAATTGCTGCCGCTCGGGCGAGGCCATCACCAATTCCTCGTCGCGGTTTGCGATCGAGCCCGCTTCAAGCAGGGCGGCGGGCACCTGCGTCTTCTTCAGCACGAACAGCGTATCGTAGCGGTAGACGCCAGCATCGGCGTCCAGGAGCGTACGCCGCCACCGGCCCATAAAGCTTTCGGTGTAATGCGGCGTGTATTGCAAGCCGCGCACCTTCAACTGCTGACCGAGCATGCTGGCAAACAGAAGGCTGTCTTTGGGATCGAGATTGTCGTCGGAGACGAAGATCGAATGGCCCTTGAACCGGTCGCTGAACGCTTCCTTCTTGCCGTTGTAATCCCATTTTTCCAGAAACCGATCGGGCACCGCGTCGTGGTGAATGGACAGCAGCAGATTTGCCGAGAGCTCGTTGGCGCGCGCCACGCGCGCGTACAGGCTCTGGTTGGCCCGCCCCTCGCTCACCATGAGGACCGTTCTTGTGAAGCCAGCTTCGCGGAGTGCTTGATCGATCTGCCGGGTCAGCCGCAGATTGAAGTCGAATTCGTCCACTCCACGCGCGCTTTTGGCGCCGGGCGATTTCGCGGTGTGGCCGACGTCGAGCACCACGCGAAAGTCCGGACGGGTGCAGCGCGCCGCGTCTGATTTTGCGGCGCTATCGGGCGGCTCGGCGCGGACAATGTTGATCGGCAGCACGGCCAAGGCTGCTGCGAGTGAGACCACAACGGTGCGCCAATCGCGGATCATGCCGTATTTTGCGCCATTTCCTGATGGCAAACAATTGTACCTGTGGACGCTTCGAGGTAGCCATTGAAATATGGTGAAAATGCCCGCATTGGGCGAATTAGGCGTGCAGCGGTATCATCAAAACGACAAATAAATTTTGGAGAGGCCGCCGAAAGGCGCCCGTCCTTTTGCACGCCTATGTCCGCCATTGGGACTTAGCGAACATCTCTAATGCATTTCGGAATGTCCGCTTTTCGGTCGATAGCGAACTAAGGTCCACTGAAGCCAGGGCAAGCTTTGATCCTATGAACCGTAGTTAGAGAATATGTTTTGCGGTATCACTCACTCCGCTACCTTCCGAAAAGACCGGTATCCTGCGTTGCTGCGGCGAGACAAAAAGATTGATGATTGGCGCAGGGTGCCAAATTAAATCTCGAAACGACGTGGGAAAGCCTTCCTGGATCTTAGTGCCTCGCGCCGTCTTCGAGTTAACCACACCTCCACCTGCAATGATTTTGGCCAATGATCTCAGCGGCTGAAAAATCGGCGCCGGATGCCGTTCCGGCTGCCGTCTGGATGGGCTTCGCCATGATGTGCATTGGCATGTTCATGGCGGTTCTTGATGTTCAGGTCGTTGCGACGTCGTTGGCGACTATCCAACGCGCGCTGAATATTCCGCAAAATCAAATGAGCTGGATCCAGACCGCGTATTTGATCGCGGAAGTCATTTCGATTCCGCTCACCGGCTTCCTGACGCGCGCGTTAACAATGCGATGGCTCTTTGTTGGCGCCATCTCCGTGTTCACCTTTGCATCGATCGCCTGCGCCGCCAGCGGAAATTTTTCGACCCTGATCACGTTTCGAATCGTGCAAGGTTTTTCCGGCGGCACACTAATTCCGGCTGTGTTCTCGGCCGTCTTCCTGCTTTTTCCAGTCCGGCTCCAGCCACTCGCGACAGTAGTCGCCGGGGTTCTCGCGGTCCTTGCTCCAACGGTGGGGCCGGTCGTGGGAGGCTGGATTACCGAGACTTATTCTTGGCCGTGGCTGTTCCTGATCAATGTCGTGCCTGGGATCGTCGCAGCCTCGGCCGCGGCGCGATTGCTGCCGAAAGCTTTGGCATCGTTAGATCAGCTCCGGCTTCTGGACGTAGCCTCGTTGGGTTTGGGAGCCACGGCCCTTGCAGCGCTTGAAATCGCAATCAAGGAAGGTCCGGAAAGCGGCTGGATGTCGCCGCTCGTTGGCGCGCTTCTCAGCCTGTGTCTGATCACCGCGCTGGGATTTGTATTTAGGACGCTACGATCACAAAGTCCGTTGGTCGACTTGAGAACTTTTCGTAACGGAAATTTTTCGATCGGCTGCGTGCTCAGTTTTCTGCTTGGGGTGGGGCTTTTCGGCTCTGTCTATCTCATGCCAGTTTTTCTGGCCTATGTGAGATCGCACAATGCACTCGAGATCGGCAAAATCATGTTGGTAACCGGCGTGGCCCAACTTGCCGTTGCTCCGCTAGCGGTGGTTCTGGTCCGGCGTGTTGACGTGCGCCTCTTAACCGCGTTCGGATTTCTGCTGTTTGCCATTGGGCTGGGCATGAGCTCCGTTCAAACCAGAACCACAGATTTCGATGACATGTTGTGGCCCCAGTTGGTGCGCGGCAGTGCCATCATGTTTTGCATTCTGCCGCCCACGCAACTTGCCCTGGGACAGTTGGCAAAGACGGCCATCGCCGATGCCAGTGGCCTGTTCAACCTCATGCGCAATCTCGGCGGTGCCATTGGTATCGCAATCATCGATACCGTGATTTACACGCGCGGGCCCGAACATGCGCGCACTCTGGTCGAGCGCCTTACCGCTGGCGATCCGGATACTTTGAAAGTCCTTGGAATTCCACCGAATGCATTCGGGCCCGCGCTGCTCGATCCCGAAAAGCAGGCCATGCTGGCGACACTTGTTCAGAAGGTTGCCTTTGTCGATGCCATCAACGACGCTTGGGCCTTGGTCGCTTTGGCAACGCTGGCCGCGCTCGTGGTCGTGCCCTTGGTCAAAGACGCGCCAAAGTTTGGGGCCGGTTTAAACGGCCATTAAAAACTCCGCGCGGACACAGCGCGGACGTGCGATTGATGGTCCGCCAAGAGGTGCCGATGGTTCACGAGCCGATGCGTGCCGATACCGATGTCCTGGTTATTGGTTCCGGCGCTGCAGGTATGTATGCAGCCATTGAGGCGGCGCGCAGGGGCTGCCGTGTCCTTCTTGCCGACCGCAGTTTGATCGGACGCGGCGGCGCCACGGTGATGGCGCAGATGACCGTCGCCGCCGCCATCGGGTCTGAAACGCCGGACGACTGGAGTCATCATTACGATGACACGCTCACGGCTGGCCGCGGCTTGTGCAACAAGCAGCTGGCGCAATTGTTGTGTGAAGAGGGACCCGATTGCATTCGCGCGATGGACGATTGGGGCATTGGCTGGGCGCGCAAAGATGGACGCATCACCCAAGTCATGGCGCCGGGCCACGATCGTCCGCGTTGCGTCTATGTGGATTTTCTCAACACCGGGCCGGCAGTGTCGAAAACGCTGCGGAGTGTGGTGAATAAGACGAATGGCATCCGCAAGGCCGGGGACCTCTGCGTCGTCGACCTTTTGTGCAACGACGGCAATATCGTCGGAGCCCTTGCGCTGCACCTCGGATCCGGTGCACCGGTGATTTTATCGGCCAAAGCGACCATTCTGGCGACCGGCGGTCTCACGCGGCTTTATCGGCGTAACAGCGCATCAGCAAATATGGGCGGTGACGGCTACGCCCTGGCGTTGCGCGCCGGGGCCTCATTGGTGGATATGGAATTTGTACAGTTCTTTCCCATTGGCCATCTCGCACCGCGATTGGTCGGGATGGATCCGATTATGTGGGATCCGTTCCGTTACAAACTCGGCGGGCGGCTGCTCAATAATCTCGGTGAGGAATTCACTCATCGTTACGGGATTGCCGAGGACGGCAAGTATAAGATCACGCGCGACGTCGGCAGTTACGCGATCATTAAAGAGGTCGAGGCTGGCCGTGGCTCGCCGCACGGTGGCGTCTATTTGAGTTTTCAGCATTGCTCGACGGCGGCTCTCCGCGATGCCTTTGGTCCCGTCGTCGACCGGCTCGCCGCCAACGGAATCGATCTCACCCAAATGCCGATCGAGGTGGCGCCAATCGCGCACTATCACATGGGTGGCATCGCTGCCGACGTGCGGATGCAGACGGACGTGCCCGGGCTATTTGCCGCCGGCGAAGCAGTCGGCGGCGCCAACGGTGCCAATCGTCTATCTGGCAACGCCATCACCGAGGCCTTGGTGTTTGGCCGCCGGGCAGGCCAAAGTGCTGCGGACTATGCGAAGAAAGCGGGAGTGCTTCCCGACAGCGCCGACAACGGTCGCGGGTTGCTCGATCTTTTTACCAAAAGCGGACCGGGGCGCGATCTCAACACGGCCGAGATGGTGCAAGCCGTTCAGGACACGATGCAGGATAATGTCGGCGCGCTGCGCAGCGAACCTAAACTCAGGCTTGCGCTGAGCCGGATTGATCGGCTGGACCGCGAACTCGGCGATTTGCCGCCGGGCGAGGGGGAGGGCTTCGACATGCGGCGGATCGACTGGTTCGATCTGCGCAACATGCTTTTGGTCGCTCGTGTTGTCGCCGAGACTGCGATTGCGCGCACAGAGACACGCGGCGCCCAGCAACGGGAGGACTTTCCCGACATGTCTCGGGAATGGGCGTTCAATCAATTTGTCAGGTTCCGCAACGGGCACATAGAATTGTCGGGGGCGCCCAAACAGGACCGCCTGGCGGTGTCATGACCGAACATGCAACGCTCACAATTTGGCGTGGCACCCACGCTGATACAGGCCGCTGGGAAACGCATGTGGTGCCCTTTGAGCCAGGCCAGTCAGTGCTCGACGCACTGCGTTGGATCCGGGTCAATCGCGATCCGACGTTGGCGATACGTTTCTCTTGCATCAATGCCAATGCCTGCAAAGAATGCATGATCGAGCGCGACGGCAAGGCGGTCTATGCGTGCACCTCACGCCTGCAGCCGGGCGAAATGACCCTGGCGCCGCTTTCCAATAAACGGGTCGTGCGCGATCTGGTCACGGAAATCGCACCACCGACAGAGCGCTTCGCGGATGCCCGCTAGCGATCCAAGGCGGACGCGTGCGCCAGCAGCGGATGAGGCCGGGTTTTGGCCTTTTTTTAGACTCTGCTGCCCATGGCTCGTCCGTCAGGTATAGACTTGCCATCAGGCCTGGCCATCAGAAGCAGGCGATATTTCGGAGGAACACATGGACCACAAGCATGTATCACGCCGCACCGTGCTTAAAGCCGGGGTCGCTCTTGGCGCGACGACCGTTTTCGCACGGCCGCTTTTAGCTGCAGCGCCCCCGCCGAGTGTGGTGACGCCGGCGTTGATCGAAGGGGCGAAAAAAGAAGGCAAGCTTTCATTTTATACGGCGATGGATTTGCAATTCGCAGAGCGTCTCGGCAAGGCGTTCGAGGCGAAGTATCCCGGCGTTGCCGTTCGGGTGGAGCGATCCGGCGCCGAACGCGTATTCACGCGCATCGACCAGGAATATTCCTCCAACATCCACACGGTGGATGTCGTCAACACCTCCGATCAGTCGCATTGCATCATCTGGAGACGGAACGGCTGGCTGGCGCCGTATCTGCCGGAAGAGGTCGTGAAGTACTACGACAAGAGTTACTACGACGCCGAAGGGCTCCATGTAACGACACGCATTCTGATCTCGCCAATCGCCTACAACACCAATTTGGTGAAGAAAGAAGACGCGCCGAAGAGCTTTAAGGATCTGCTCGATCCGAAATGGAAAGGAAAACTTGTCAAAGCGCATCCGGCCTATAGCGGCACGATCATGAATTCAACGTTCGAAACCGCGCGCGATCTGGGTTGGGACTACTTCGTGAAATTGGCCGCGCAGAACGTCATGCAGGTTCAGTCTGCGACCGATACACCGAAGAGGATCGCGCTCGGCGAACGCGCTGTGATGGTGGATGGCGCGGGCTACCTCGTCATCCGCAACAAGGAGGCTGGCCAACCGGTCGATATAATTTATCCGGAGGAAGGTACGCCGCTCGCAGGCGGTCCGAGCGCTGTCTTCCAGGGCGCTCCCAATCCGAACGCCGCTCGTCTATTTCAGAACTGGATGCATTCGCGCGAGGGCCAGCAGCTCATCGTCGACGAGGCTCGCCAATATTCGGCACACACCCAGACGGTGGAAAAGCCCGGCATCCGCAAGCTCGCCGACATCAAGCTGATGAAGGAGGACCCAGAAGGAATCCTTGCGCAGGCGGACGAGGTCAAGAAGCGGTACGCCGAGATTTTTAAAGTGTAACGGCAATCGTCGATTCAGGAGCCGCCGGCCACACCGAGCGGCCATTCCACCCCGGGCCGCGAATGTTCGCGGACAACGGTCAGGCTCGCGCAAGGGACGAAGGATGAAACCGTGGATCGGAATTTTTGCAGTGGTCGTGATTGGCACTCAAGTTCATGCCCAGAGCGATGCGACGAGCGGGGCGGCATTTCTCCCAAGTTGCCTGGCGGCCGCGGATGTCGTTCAGAGCAGGCGTCCGGCGGCCGATTCAGAAGATGCTGCCAAGCAACTGCGACAAGCATCGGCATGTTTTGGGGCTGTCACCGCAATTATGAAGCTTGAGCCATTTTTGAAGCCGGAATTTTCTCTGTGTCCGCCGTCCGATATTCTTCCGGACAGCAAAGCCGCTCTGTCTCAGATGATTCTGACCATCACGGCTTATCTAAAGGGTCATCCGGAGCAACGATCCAACAATTTTCACCAGACCGCAGTGGCCGCCTTAGCCGCGGCTTGGCCTTGTTCTAAATAAGATCGCAACCTCCGCAGATACGGCGATGATTGTCACGAATAAACTGCAGCCACCTTGATCTGCCCCTCGTTGCGCACTACCTCGAGCGACACGTCGCTCCCATAGCGGCGCACCCTCAGGTCTAAGGCGGAGTGGCCGAGCCGTAAATTACTCAAAGTCACTTCGTCAAGGAACGATGGCAGTTGTGGTTTGTGCAATAGAATTTCGTTGCGATCGGGATTGAACTCAAGGCCGAGAGAAGATTGCAGAAGCAAAAGTGGCGTCCCTGCCGCCCATGCTTGAGGTGAACAGGCGACGGGATAGAGTGTCGGGCCGCGTTCGCGTCCGCGCTGAAAGCCGCAATAGAGTTCGGGCAGTCGCCGCAAGTCCATATAGCTCGCCGCATCGAATAGGCCCCTGAAGACCCGGTCCACCGCGCCCTTGTGTCCGTAGCGCGCAAAACCGGCCGCGATGAGCGAATTGTCGTGCGGCCAGACCGAACCATTGTGATACGACATCGGATTGTAACGGCGCTCTTCGCGGGCCACGGTGCGGATTCCCCACCCGGAGAAAAATGACGGCCGCATGAGATCGCGCATCACCGCTTCCGCACGTTCTGGCGCTGCGATCCCGCTGAATAACACCTGTCCCGCGTTCGACGTCCGCACGCGGCATTGTCGTTTCTGTCCATCCAGAGCGAGCGCATAGGTGCCAAGGTCCGCGCACCAAAACGCGGCTTCAAATCGCTCTGCGAGCGCCTTGGCCTGAGCCTCCAGCGTGTCACCAAGCGTATGCTTACCGAGCCTGTGCGCGCCACGAGCAGCCATGTGCTTTGCCGCATAGACGTAGCCTTGCACTTCGCAGAGTGCCATGGGTCCTTGCGCGAGCGAGCCATCAGCATGGAAGACCGCGTCGTGTGAATCCTTCCAACCTTGATTGGCGAGACCTGTTTCATCTGCACGGCAATACTCGACGAAGCCGTCATGATCTGGATCACCCGGGCCGTCAATCCACGCTAGCGCCGCTTCGACATGTGGCCAGAGCTCTCGCAACGTTTCAACGTCACCGGTATGTTCGACGTAAAGTCCCGCCAGCAACACAAACAATGGCGTCGCGTCCACGCTGCCGTAATAAAGCCCAAACGGGATCTCCCGCAGCGCCGCCATCTCGCCGCCCCGCATTTCGTGCAGGATTTTCCCGGGTTCAGCGTCGATCAGGGGGTCGAATGTGGTGGCCTGAAATGCGGCAAGCCGGCGCAGGACGCCTTTGGCGATTCGAGAATCGCACCACAACATTTGCAGCGCCGTAATGATCCCATCACGGCCAAACGTGGTGGAGTACCAGGGAATGCCGGCGTATGGATAAGGACCTTGCGGCGTGTTGGTCGTCAGCATCGCAAGGTCGGCCATCGAGCGGCATACAACCTCGTTAAAGATATGGTTCGAAGTCGTGATCGTCGCCATCCCGCGACTCACGGATTGGCGTTCATGAAACGCCGCACGGAGTCCCTTGCGAAATGGGACAATGGAGCGCTCTTCGACGCTGCGGTCGCAAATCACCGTCACGTATATTGAGCGAGATTCATTGGGTTGCAGATCAAAGGAATAACCTGCGAGGCTGCCGGAAAGCTGCTGCGGCATCGGATCGAACAGAATTCTGGTGCGCCGCCGGTTACCATCGAGCCCATAATAGTTTAGCGCGACTTCGGCTTTGCCGATGTCTGCGCTCGCGGTCCCTCGACGTTTTCGGCGGAGTCCGCGTACCTCGAACAAGTCAGCGAAGTCGCTTGCGAAAGCGAATGAAAGTGCGACGGCGAAAGGGCGATCGCCATGGTTCTGCAGGCGCAGCCGTTGATACATTGTGCCGTTCAGAAGGAAAACCGTGCGCACCACGTGCAGCATGTCCTTCGGCTGAACGAGCTTCTGATTGAGATAGATATCGGGGTTCGTCAGGTCGACGGTGAGGAATGAGTTGTCGTCGCGCACGACAGAACCCAGCAGCAGAGGCTGGCTGCTGCTCAGCAACATCTCCAGGTGAGAGAGGTAGCGGGTATCGCAAAAGAAGATGCCGTCGGGTCCGCCCGGTGTTGCTCCGATGTCCGCGTGACTATCGAACACGGCAAAGCAATCGCCCTGCTTGAGCGTGCGCCGCGGCCGAGTGGAGGACCCCGTCCCTGGAATGTAGAAGGGTATTTCAGGAACCTCCTCGACCGGCCTTGCGATCGAGCCATGGCTAAGCAACGAGAGGCCTCAGAACGTTCAAATCCTGGCCGGTTGGCGAAAGCTCGATTTCTTCCGGCTCACGCTCGGCAGAAGCCGCCAACAGCGACCGATAAATAGCGACATAATCTTTGGCCATTCGTGTGGCAGAAAAGCGCTGCTCGAAGCGTTGTCGCACCTTTTTTCGATCGAGCGCTATAACGTGCGGCAGCGCCGCGATCGCTTCTTCCACGCTTTCGACAATTGCGCCTGTGACGCCATCCTCGACGACCTCGGGAACCGAGCCGCAGCGAAACGCCAATACAGGGGTGCCGCAGGCCATCGCCTCGATCATGGAGAGCCCGAACGGCTCGGGCCAATCGATCGGGAATAGAAGGGCCTGTGCGTCTCCCAGGAATTGCGTCTTTTGGTGGTCATTGATCTCGCCGATGAATTCAACACCGCCGCCTTTGAGCAGTGGTTCGATCTCGGTCGCGAAATAGGCGGCGTCAGCGCGGTCAACCTTGGCAGCGATCTTAAGAGGAATCCCCAACGCGCGCGCTATGGCGATGGCACGGTCGGGACGTTTCTCCGGCGAGATGCGGCCGAGAAAGGCAAGGTAACCACCGCGCGCTTCCGTGGTGCCGTGATGCAGGCGGGCAGGAATCCCATGGTGGACCGTGCCCGCAAAGTTCGAATCCGACACCGGACGGCGCTGCGCATTCGAAATTGAAACAAGCGGCATGTCGCCGAAACCCAGATAGAGGGGGAGCAGATCCGGCAGATCCTGGCGGCCGTGCAACGTAGTTACGGTGCGCTCCGCGATCGGCCGAAAAAGCGGGAAGTGGTATTGATCGATGTGAAAGTGCAATATGTCAAAATCGTCAGCGCGTTGGCGAACGCGATCAAGCATCAACATGTAATAGGGTATTGTGTCGCGGACGTTGGCGTCTAGCCTGAGCGCTCTGGGTACGCAAGGAACGAGGTCAGCTGCGGTGATTGAGTTGCCGCTGGCGAAGAGGGTCACCTCATGGCCCAAACCCACCAGCTCTTCAGTCAAATAAGAGACGATCCGCTCAGTACCGCCGTACAGTCGTGGGGGGACGCTTTCCATCAACGGCGCAATTTGAGCGATTTTCACTTTATCCCTTTCTCAACACCAAACATCAATATTTCCGCGGCCAGAATGTTCCACGCTTTTGGTTTGGGTGACGTTTTGTGTATTGGGTGCAGCATGCGCGGCGATCCCGATCAATCAATACTCCTTATGTGGCGATGATGAAGGCAAATAGCGAGGGCAGCCCGCGCAATCCCCGAGGCGCCAACCAGCTATGGAATCCACTGTAGTTAAGAGTTCAGCCGGCGGCGGGTGCGTTCTTGCAAAGAAACCCGGATTGGCGGCCGTCGAGCGGTACTGCGCGCGCGTGCCTGGCGAGGGGTTTTGCCAGTCCAGCGCCTGAAGGCGTGGGTCAGCGAACTGACCTCCTGATAGCCGAGGAGCCATGCAACCTGGGAGATTGAGAGGCCGTCGTCGGCCAAATAGCGATCGGCCAGATTGCGCTTCAAGTCGTCCACCACGGCTGAAAAGGTCAACCCTTCCAGGGCCAACCGCCGCGCCAACGTGCGCTGGCTAAGTCCGAGGTGGCTTGCGATCGCGTCGAGGGTGGCTTTGCCGTGCGGTAGCAATGGCACAATGGCATTTTCCACACTGGCGTGAAACGAACTCCGTTTGCTGGGCTGACGGGCAAGCGCTTCTTCACAATATGTGATTAAGAGTTTGTTGAGGTGATGGTCGGCACTAACGATCGGCATATCGTTCGCGGCAGGCGCAAACGCAACTTCATCCATCGATGCGCCAAATTCAACTTTACCGCCGAAAAATTCAACCAATTCCGAGTGCTTGTCATTTCGGCGATGCATAAGCCGAACGCGCACCGGCACCAAACGGCTGCCCGTCAGTTGCCGGCATAAGCGAACCAGCATCACCGCAAAAAATTCGATCTGATGACGGTCCAGATGGCGACTCACGCCGACATAATCGAACCTGATGCCAATAGCTCGGCCGCCAAAAAATTTGAGCAACACGCCTTCATTTGCAATTCCGCTGTAACGTGCCACCTTCTGCAGCGCTTCACTTAATATTTCCGACGAGGCTGAAATATAATAGAGGAAGCCGAGCTCGCGCGTGTCTGGCGCTTGGGCAAGATGGTATCCCAAGTAGTCATCGTCCAATGCCTTCGCGACAAGATTTAGAAATTTGATTTGATCGGGCACGTTGAGCCGCAGGCTTGCATTATTGATAAGCTGAAGCGTTATGTTGGCTTTCTTCAGGAGGGCGCGCGGATCGATTCCGCCGGTTTTCGCATAGGCGTAAGCGAGCCGCGTTATTATCCCATTTGCGTTAGGAAGGGCGCCGAAACGCTTGGCGTCAAAACGGCTCATGACGTTGCCCCTTCTGCCTGCCTCAGCCCAAATCGTTGCTCGATCACATCCGGCTTTGGATGGCGCGCGCGGACAAAGGTTTGGCAGATACTAGCAAGACGCCGACGAGAAGTCGCGTCTATCAAGCGCATTCTGCCAGCAATTGCTCGTGCAGAATCTCTCACACGTTAAACAGGCATTTCGCCGCGACCGCGATGTCGCGTTGAAGCGGCGAATGGCCGCAAATCATTTAGGACAATGACAATGTCGCACCAGATAAAGATCGTCGCCGTCGTCGACGACGACCCGGAAATGCGCGCAGCCATGGCGAGTCTTTTAATGTCGTTCGGATATGGGGCGGAAACGTTTGATTCCGCCGAGACATTTCTTACGTGCGCATCGACTTGCAGAGCGGCTTGCCTGGTCGTTGATATCCAGCTTGGCGACATTTCCGGCGTGGAATTAGCAAACCAATTGGCGGCCGACGGTTTCAAGTATCCCATCATCTTCATGACCGGGCTCGATGACGCACAAATCAAAACTCAGGCCGCCGCTGCGGGCGGCATTGCATTTTTACGCAAGCCTTTTCCGGCCACCATGTTGATTGATGCCATCAAAAAAGCGGTCGGGTGATCGCCCTTGATGGAATCATCGCAAATATCCTTGGCCGCGCTGCTTGTTGTCACACTAAGTTATTTTCGAAACGCCCGCGCATTGGGTCTAGATGGACCTAGGTCCTATCGACGGCTCCTCATTCTTCCGAATAGCATCCTATAAAGCCTCGCCGCATCGACAGCAGCGGGCGCTTTATAGCGCCAAGATGTTTGAGGTCCGCACCCGTCCCCGAGGTTCCCCAGGCCTCAATCGATCAAGCGCCTTGCCGCGGGTGAGCATCCCACTCACCTGCGGCATTGTATTATGTGATTGTCAAAACTTGAGGCGGCGAATTGACGACATTCAGTGTGCAGCGCGTTATTGACCGGCTTTCAGGTCGTCAGGTCAGGTTTAGCCCTTCGTGAGCGGCCCATTTGCCCAAAACGGCATCCGCACAAGGAATTCGCTCTGTGGTTGCGTCTCTTTGAGACACGCAGCATTCCGCCTGATATGGTCTGCACCACTCCGGTGTTGGTCGGGAACGCCGGTCTCCTGCAATGCCGGACGCGGAACTGATTATGGCACCACGGACGTACAATGTTCTGCTGGTCTACCCGCGGTTTGCGGCCGAGACATTTTGGAATTTTTCGGCCACGTGCAAAGTATTTGGCGCGCGATGTCCTGCCCCGCCGCTCGGTCTGATTACAGTCGCCGCCTTGTTGCCACCGTCATGGACAGTGCGATTGGTGGACCGGAATGCGGAGGAATTGACCGACGATCAACTTGAATGGGCCGACCTTGTGATGACCGGCGGCATGCTGCCGCAGCAGCACGATATGCTGCACGTGATCGATCTTTGCCATGCTCACGGAAAATTAGTCGCCATCGGCGGACCTGCGGTTACATCAACGCCGCATATCTATGCGTCCGCAGATTTCCGCGTTCTCGGCGAAGCCGAAGGAGTCATCGACGAGTTCATCGCGGCGTGGGAAGGCGGAGCGAAATCGGGATACTTTGAGATCGAAAAGTTCACCGTCGATGTGACGAAAAGTCCGATCCCCCGTTTCGATCTCCTGCACTTCGATTACTATCTGCACATCGGGGTGCAGTTCTCGCGCGGTTGCCCGTTCACATGCGAATTTTGCGACATCATTGAGCTTTACGGCCGGGTGCCCCGCGCCAAGACGAATTCCCAGATGCTGGCGGAGCTCGACGCGCTCTATCAACTTGGCTATCGGGGCCACGTTGACTTTGTCGATGACAATCTCATCGGCAACAAGAAAGCCGTCAGGACATTCATGCCGGAGTTGCGTGACTGGCTCGAACAAAAAGATTACCCGTTCGAGTTCACCACCGAGGCCTCTGTTAATTTGGCGGACGATGACGATTTCCTTCGAGCCATGAGCGAAGCCAATTTCGTCGGCATCTTTATCGGGATTGAAAGTCCCGATACAGACACGCTCATCGCTATGAAGAAGAAGCAGAACACCCGGCGCAGTCTTGTCGAGAGCATTCACAAAATATACGCCGCCGGCATATTTGTTACGGCGGGCTTCATTGTCGGCTTCGATAGTGAAAAGGGTTCAGTCGCCGACAGCATGATCAAATTGATCGAGGAAGCTGCAATTCCTGTTTGCATGGTCGGCTTGCTGTATGCTCTGCCCAATACACAACTCACGCGCCGGCTCGAGAAAGAAGGCCGCTTGCATCAAACGCCGGAATTCTATCCGGCAGGTGTCGGCGATCAATGCACGCAGGGCCTGAATTTCGACACCCTGCGCCCGCGGCAAGAGGTGCTGCTCGACTACCAGCGCATTCTCGAGAGCGTCTACGATCCCGCAGCCTATGCCGGACGTCTAGAACGTTTGTCGAATTTGCTCGACAACTCGCACAGAAAACATCGGACCAGCGCCACCAACTCGCGCCACAAATTTAACGGGTCCGACATGGTTCATCGGCTCGTCCACAGCCTGCCGGAGCCACGCGAAATATTTTGGCCGGCGTTTCGAAAATGCGTGTCGAACAATCCGCAATCGGCACGATGGATCGTCGCGTTGACAGCGCTTTACCTGCACATGGGGCCGTTTTCAAAACATGTGATCAGCCAGATCGAACAAAAACTTGAAAACCTTGCGGCCGTGACTCTTGATCCGCACGTGACGGACAATGCAGGGCAGGTCGAAGCGGCTGCGCTTTGACGCCACCAACCGGTCCGCGATTTGTTAACGCTCAAACATGACGCTCTCCGTCCATCGTTGAGATAGGCGGAAACGATAACGAGTTGCCAACTTGACGATTGGGTTAGAACGTTTTTATGCCCGCAACGACGAAGGCACCGCTATGTTGGGACTTCTGTGTTTGTCCATTAGCAACTGGACCAATAGAAACAATTTTCGGTCTACTATGGGTTCTTGCGGCCCCCTCAGTATTTCTCCCTTAAACTGTACCTCACCAATGTAAAACCTGTTGCGCAGCAGGTACGCTAGCCCACTGGTGGTGAATGGATAGCCGCCCTGAATTTTTCCGGTCTTTAGCTTTCGAGTTCGGGTAACGATACCTCTCCTAACAAGATAGGCCATCAGTAGCCGCAGCGAACCGAGCTCAAGATATTTCTTGAAGATCATACGCACTTTTTTGGCCTCGTGTTCGTCAATCAGTACCTTGCATTTATTTGTCTTATAGCCGAGGGCGATCGCCCCACCGACCCACAGCCCTTTCCGTTTGGATGCCGCAAGTTTGTCTCGTATTCGTTCGGAGGAAATCTCACGTTCAAATTGCGCGAATGATAACAATACGTTCAATGTTAATCGTCCCAACGAAGTCGTTGTATTGAAGGGCTGGGTCACGGATGCAAACGACACGCCATGGCGATCGAACAGCTCCACTAATTTAGCAAAATCGGCCAGCGAACGGGTCAATCGGTCAACTTTGTATACAACGACAACATTAATCTTGCCGGCACGAATATCGTCTAAAAGGCGACGGAGCGAGGGCCGATCAATGTTGCCGCCCGAAAAGCCGCCATCATCGTACCTATTGGAAAGCAGCAGCCATCCGGCATGAGCTTGGCTTCTGATGTATGCCTGCGCTGCATCGAATTGGGCATCTAGCGAATTGAATTCTTGGTCAAGCCCTTGATCATCGGATACGCGGGTGTAGATCGCACAATGCATTGGCTCATTCGGTTTCATTGTCGTCTCCAATGTTGGTGACGGCGATGAGCTACCTTGATTCTTCTAATTCTCAATACGCGAAATGGACCGCGCTAGACGAAGCGATTGGGTCTGCCATGGCAACTTTATCGCCCTCGGTTCCACTAGTAACAGGGTGAGGTTTGAGGAGGCTTGCCAGGCATGGGCTCCGTCTTGGGCGCGTACCCGCCCCAAAAGAATGATAAGACAATTACCGTGATGATGGCGACCTCGAGAGCGATATCTAAGAGCTTTTGCAATGTTTATGGCTTTGAGCCACAGCGGTTACGCTTGCAGACAATAACGGGCCAAAACTGGCGAGATCCGTAACACGACTTCTTGGACAGAAACGTCTTTTTTTGTTCATCAGAATTCTCATCGCAGTCTTGTATCAGCTGTCCATATCGCTGAATGATTTCGCTCGCTCTTTTGCGCTGCGCTGTATCAAGCCCAGCATATAACTTGACGAAAAAAGTCTTGAGCCAAATTGGGACCATGATGGCTGGTCGACTAACATGATGTCCGTGAGGCCAACATTCAATTAGTTCACGATCCATGTCCGATCCGGCGTCGCGATGATGTCGATGCTGTCGGCGACAGCTATGAATGGAGCTTTCATTCAAATAATTCGCATCTTAGCGCATCAAACTCGGGAGTTGCTGCATCGCGCCGCTAGTTTTGTCGCGGCAGCCTAAATAGTCTTCCGGCGAAAAACTTGGACAGAAACGTCAATCTATTGGACTAAAACGGCTAAAACTTTCGCGACAAGACAGTTTAAAAATTATCAGCACTACTCGACCGGCCACCACCCGTGACGATATAGACGCGTGTTTTCCGAAAATGGCGTTGTTACCCAGCGCACCTTGCCGCGGCTGCTGTTGATCTTAGCGCTCTGTTCCTGATATCGCGCGGCCTAGCCCCATAGAGCCTTTTAAAGGATCGACTGAAATAAGATAGGTCGCCAAATCCGACGTCGTAAGCAATTGTCGCCACCGGACACTCGGCCAACCGCGATTCAGTTAACATATAATGTGCACGGCTCAAGCGCTGCGCGAGCAAGAATTCAGAAAACGTGCTGTCTTCTCTTTCAAATAGTCGCTGGAGGTGACGTGGCGTCACGCCGAGATGCGATGCTACGGTACCTATAGAAAGATCTCTCCGCGAGCTGTTCTCGATGATATAAGATTTGGCTTTTCTTAGCCGTGCCACTGGGAGTTCACGCTTGCTTGCAAGCCCTGCGGCGTCGTCCGTTGCACCGAGGGCGAGTGCAATAAGATCAAGCAAATGGCTGCCGGCAGTACGCCTAAACTCGGGGGTAGCCAGGGCAATTGCGTTGAATAACGGAGCCGCGTAACCCGCGAGCAATTTAAGTATCTCAGTGTCGTGTGGAATGAGTTCCATTATAACGTCGTGGACGTTGGTAACAGCCGACGATACCGCCGATTGCGGAATTCGAAACGACAAAGAACCGCCGTGTGAGTGTCGTTCAAATACCTTGACTTCGCTGGTGCTCATCAGCAGCGCATCACCCTCGCGCACCACAACCTCACGACCGCGCGCGAATGCGGTTGCCGTTCCTGTCTGGTTGATAATGAAGATGAGATCCTCGTTGCCATCCGTGATAAGTTCACGTCGTCGTATGATGCGGGCGGGGGACATCGCAGTTGTCATAATTTGTACGCCGGGCAATGCGCGCAAAGCCACAGCGCATTCAAATGAGGTTTCATTTGTGGGCTCAAAATCAAGCTTCAGTGCCTTACGCCCGTACTGCTCGCGCCATATCGCAACTCGATTTCTTTCGGGCAGATCCGCTGTCGAAAAACGGGTCGTAGAGAAGCCATCTTGATTCATCTGAGGCGTCCTAGTCTAAAACCGTGCGATTAAGGCTGGTCGGCGCTCCATGGTGCTCCCGCGAAAAAGGGGAGACGTGTTGGAGAAATGTGCGAAAAATCGGATCCGACGGTGAAATAAGTGGTCGGAACAGGATACCACCCGACGCGAGCCGAAAAGAGGCGGTTTTGCGCCGCCGCGAAGCTAAATCGCAACAGTATTCGGAGTGATAAGAAGATTAAAATCGAAGCGTAGGTTATACCGGGTCGATGACCCAGGCAGCGCGGACGGAAATGTACAGGGACAACGCAGCAAGCAATTTTGTCGTATAGCGCAAAGGGCTTGGTTGAGAGCGCAAAGGGCATAGAGAGCCGGTCCAGGGCGTTTGTCACAAGCGTGTTTGATCTTGCAGTTTGTGTCGGCGCGGATGTATACGCTCGTCGCTGCATGCAATCTTGGCCGAAAGTGCAAGCGAGTTGGTTAGGAGCGCAAATGCCGCGCGCGGAGGGTGGCATGGTTTCCTGGTCAACCGACACGATCAATGAGCGTGACCGCTTCTCCTACTGGCGTGAGATGATTTGCAACACGCTATTCAGCATTTCGCCTGAAGCTCCGTCTGAGCGGTTTTCGGCCTGCCTCACTGTCCGAAATTCCGGTCCGTTTCGTTTTGCGACGTGCGAATCGACCAGCTACGAGATTATTCGTACCGCCCAAGACATCTCTAGAGCTCCCGCGGACCACTATACGATTTATCTGCAATTGCGAGGGCAGACAGCGATAGACCAGTGGAATGAGTTGGCCACGTTCCGCCGAAATGACGTCGTAATATCGGACTGCCGTCGGCCGTTCCGTGCGACACTTTCCAATGACGGATATCGTGCAATTGCGGTAGTTCCGCGCGCGATGATTAACTCACGTGCTCCTTGGTTGCGCCGACGCGCACTTTATAAGTTTTCAAACTCCCACTTCCTGAATCTCGCGCGGCGCCATATGGTTAGACTGGTCTCCGACGATTTGACTGAGAATGAATCAACCCTGCTGACTGAGAACCTCTGCAACTTGTTGGCGCTAGCGAGCGCGAGCGAGGTACCTTTAAATCGCATGCAAGCTGAACTTCAGCTCGAGGGAATGCTCGCCTTCTGTGAGCAAAACCTTCATTTCCCTGGCCTGGCTCCAAAATTTGTTGCTGAACATTTTGGCATATCCGTTCGAACATTGCATTTGCACTTCAAAAAAACTGAACAAACATTTGGACGCTGGTTACTCGAAACACGACTGGATTTATGCAGTAAAGCACTGAAAGATCCGCTTCAGCGAACCAGAGGTATATCAGAAATTGTGTACAGCTGTGGATTTAGCGATTTATCGCATTTCAATAAAAGCTTCCGTGCGCGTTTTAATATGACGCCAAGTCAATGGCGTCATGAGGTTAAGAAGAAGATATAATAAGTTGAATGCGTGGCCTTGGCGCGCCGCCACGGACTTGCGCGGGATTACTCTGGGGCGGTAGCTGAGAATTTGTTTTGCTATTCACTCCCTCCGCCACCGTCCGTAGCGACCCATTCTCTTGGCGTAAACGGTGCAAAAGTTAATGCGCGCTCTAGCTAGAAGTAACAAATGGGGGCCATAAGGCGCGTCGACGCTTTACCCTCCCATTTCTTAGGTTGAAATATTTCTCATCGCAGTCGGCGTATTCCTTTGCACCACGATTTATTGAATTTAGCAGCAATATTGTTTGTAGCACCTGCCGCCACAGCTTTATTTCGTAGCGGCCAAGGTGCTCGAAGGCGTCGCCGTCAAGAACTCGAGCTCCGCATAAATGAACGCGCGAGATCGTATTTCAAGGTTGGTTTTATCAAACGCGCAGCAGCATCTACTTTGGCGTCATTCAGATTTGCGTTCAATTGAACTGAGTGTTTGGCTTTAGGCGCGAGGGTAGGGGTGAGGGTGTAAACGAGACTGGGCGTCCGGTTATTGGATTGTGTGCTGTTCGTTGAACATCGCTTGCGCAAACTCTTGGCCTCAATGCTCATTATTCCGCTCTCGATCGCAACCGCCCGCCGCAGCCGCCAGAGCAGCGAGACGAGCCTGGCGACCAGCTCAAGCTCAAAATTGGTGCGCGGCCGGTAGTCGGCATGGATTGCCCTTTGCAGCGACTTGTAGGCAGCGGGATCTTCAAGAACGTCAATAACGGTTTCGGCAGTTAGTCCGTGACGGATCGCGTTACGTCTTGAGCGGCGCTTGCCGTGTTCGGTGCGCGGGCCGGTACTGCTTCTGGCGTTCTGGCGGTTTGCGGCAATCTGCTTCTCGCTCGCCATCAGGGTTTGGCCGCCGGTTCGGGTCGAGGCTGCGACTGGGTCTGGTCTTCATTGGGGTGGGTCTGTTCCCACAGCTGGCGGGCCACCGGCAGGGCATCGATGTTGATAGTTTTCCACCACGCGATCTCATTGCCGGCCTGATGCAGCTGCCGATGATGTCCCCGGCAGAGCGGCACGGTGAACTCATCGCTGACTTTGACGCCTAAGGCGCGCGGTTGCGCAAAGCGCAAGTGATGCGGATCGGAAGGGTGGCGCCCACACACGAGACAGGGCTGGGCCGCCACAAAGCGTAAGTGCGACTTGTCCCGGCGTCGTCTGGGCTCGGCCAGCGCGAGAATACTTTTGTCGATCTTGGCTGGCTCGGTCTTGGCTGGTTCGAGTTTGGTTGGCTCGATCCTGGTTGGTTCGATTCTGGCGGGGGAAGGTTCTGTGAGCGCCGGCGCCAGTGGAGGAGCAGAGGAAGGAGGGGCAGGTGGTTTTGTTTGAGGGATCGCAGGCGCTTTTGGTCGATAGTGTTCATTGAGCGGGGGCGATTGCCGGCGTCCGTAATAGCGCGACGGTCGTGGAATGGGCGTAGTGTCGTCGGGGTGAAAGCCCAAGCGCGTTGGCTCTATTGCGGGTGGTGCTGGTTGCAAGGGCGGCGAAAGGGAATTCGCCGTGCGGCTCTGCCGATAAAGCTCAAGGCCAAACGGTCGGCCAAAGGTGGCAAGTGCGCGTTTGCTGGCATCGGTCTCTGCAGCCTTAAGGGCAATGTCGTGCACCTCACCGGGTGACGTGCCACGGCCTTCACCCGAACCATGACCCTCACGGATGATGGTTGCGCCTGCCACCTGCACCGTGATGCGCACTTTGGCGATGTAGACCGCGAGGAACGTGCCGCGGGTTTCGCGGGCAAGTACGCAGCGGGTCTCGATTGTCTCCCGGCTCCAGGCATCGAATCCGAAAATGCGATTGGCTTCCGAGATGGCAAACCAGCCCTCGATATAGGACAGCTCGCGACCGTGGGCCTCCCGGGTGCGGATCTGCCGGCCATCGAGCGGACGGCGCAGCGCTTGGAGCTGTTTTGCTGAAAAGCCCATCACCGTGTCCTCACACTTAACACTGGTTCCGGATTGGAGAGGGTAACCCCGGTGATGTCGGCGCCGTCTTTGAGCTCACTCAAGAGTTCCTGCCGCTTCAATCGTGGGGCACTGGGCTGCCAGTAGATGCTGGGCACTGCCGCCTCATCGAGCACCTGCAAAGCCGGCATGCCCGGCCGGATCGAGACCGAGAAATCGGATGCCGTGATCTTTTTAAGATCCAGTTCGACCATGACGTCTTTGGCGATCTGACGGCGTTTGGAAGCGCGGTCCTGCAAACGCTCCAGACGTCCCTGCATGTCGGCGATGCGGCCCTTGAGACCCGCTGCCAAAGCTTCATCGGCGAGCGCCGAGCGGATGATGGCAGTGACGATCTCATGCAGGTCAGTCAGACCCTCAACCGTATCGGCCAGGGTCTGTTCGTCGATGGTGGGGTCGTCAGCGCGGATACGGTCGCGGAGGGTGCGGTAGGTGATGGCAGCGAATTCGAGGTTCATTGTGGCTTCCTCATATGAGGGGTTTTCAACACGTAAAGCACTTCACAGCGCGTATGGCGTTGCGGGTCCATGTTAACGTGGGCAAACTCAGCTGTGACAAAAGCACAATCAATATGCCTGTGACAAATGCACAAGTCAAGATGGCGCGAGCCGCGTTGGATTGGACGGTTCGCGATTTAGCCGCCGCCACTGGGCTCCACAGGAACACGATCAATAATGTTGAGGTTGGGCGATACGCGGGGGATCCGGCAACGCTTCAGAAAATAGAAAAAGTGCTCGTCGCCGCCGGAATCGAATTCATCGACGAGAACGGTGGCGGTGCGGGCGTACGACTTCGCAAGCGACAGCGGCTAAAGAAGCCAAAATAATCTCTATTGCGTGGCGCCGACGATGTCAGCGGCCGGTCGCGCGATTAACGAATTACAAAAAAAACCACAAAATTCAGCCAAGAAAAAAGCTCTCCTCAGAAATTACATTTGATACGCGTGCGTCCGTGTTCATCGACAACGGAGGGGCGCCGCCATGCCCAAAAACTCAAAGTACGTGGACCGGCGAATTCTAAAAGAATTCGCGTCCGGCCATAGCGCTTTGGGCCGGCTCCCGTTTTTGCCTGACGGCGATCCCGCAGGTTACCAGTTTTGACTTATGTGCTGAGGAGGCCTTTTCGCATCGGCGATGTCATGAGGCGCAACTTTTATCCGACACGCCGTGATCATCCGGCCCTAAGGCACGGTGGCTATACAGCGACGTCGGTCCTGCCCGGCGAAAGCCGTGCCGCCTTCGACAAACTTCATCAGAAAGTAAAAGCTGAGTTGTCGCCCTCGGGGCCGCTCGAGGAAGATATCGTGTCGAGCATTACGCACGGCTATGGCGTAAGCAGAATCTTACCGACTCTGCGCATCGCCGAGCACGCTCGAAATCTTCGTGATCAAATCATGCGTTCGGCCGATGAACCCCGATGTTTGCAAGAGGGTCATGCTTCCCTCGAGACCGACGAAGAATGGCAGGCTGCAGAGGACCAGATACAGGAAGAAAGGCAGGCTGCCGAGAACCAGGTTCTGAAAGAGCTCGGTCACACTATCGAGTTGGTCGAAATTGATGAAGCAGTAACATTCGAAGGATTAGAAGAAGAGTTGGGCGTCAAAGAGCGTTTGGACGCCACCATCGCGAAATACGTCAAACGATTAATGCTAGCGAAGGGATTTAAATCTGTCTTGGCAGTGTCGTCTTCAGAATCTCCGAAGCTTATTACGGGGCCATAGACAGCTGTGTGATCGCGTTTGACATTACCTGTGCTAGGCCAGTGTCAACGCTTCCAACATCCGTTTCGGCCGGGTAACGGCAGCAATTTATGCGAAGCGCTAAATTAGAGTTTGCATTATTAGTTACCACAATTAAAAATTGTATTTTTTCAAAATGAAAATTAAATTCCTTTGTGTGTCGAGTGACTTGGCTAGTTTCCGGGTTTAGGCTCAGAAATAACCGTCGCTCTATTTTGGCAAAACAAACCCAAATAACGCAAAATTTTTCAGGGTTTCCGGAGCTGCCCCCTAGGTAAGATTTCGCGCGGCAATTGCGGTACGGTGGCGGCGGACGCGATCCTCATCGACATCGACGCCGAGCCCAGGCCGATTGAGGCTGTCCGCATGGTCTTTGGCGGTGGAAACGGGCGCAGCCGTAACGTCTTTCGCAAGGCCCGTGTGCGTCAGGGTCAGTCCCCAGGCGATGTTGGGAATGACGGACGCCACATGCAGCGCCGCCGCGCAGGCGATGCTCGACTCGCCGGTCTTGCAGGAAATGTTCACGCTCATGCCGAGCGCGCCGCATAATTTTCCGGCCTCGGTCACGGCGCGGATGCCGCCAAGCTTTATCGCTTTGAGGCTCACGCCGCGCGCGGCTTTGCGCTCGTGATGACGCCTGATGTCGTCGAGCGAGTGAATGCCTTCATCGGCGCCGATCGCAATATCGGTTGCCGCCGCAACCGCGGCCATGCCGGCCAGGTCATCCGCCATCACCGGCTGCTCGAAAAAGTCGAGGCCCGAGCCCTTCACCGCGCGCACGTAAGTGAGCGCCTGTTCAGTGCTGTAGCCCTGGTTGGCGTCGGCGGAAATCAGCATGCCGCCACCGAGGATCTTGCAAATCGCGCGCGTGCGCGCGGCGTCGTTTTCCGGCGTGTCGATGCCGACTTTAATTTTGTAGGCGGTCGCGCCTGAGGATTTTTTCTTGTCTGCGTCGCGCATGTCGCCATCGAAATCGCCGCCGCCGATCACAGACAAGAGCGGCATGCGGCTGCGCTTCTTCTCGCCGAGCAGCGCGTGCACGGGTTTCTGGCTGGCGCGGCCGCTGAGATCATGCAGCGCGATTTCGATCGCAGCCTTGGCGCCGTGATTGCCATACATGCGGCCATCCATCGCCGCCAATGCGCCGGCAATATCGGTGGCGTCGCGGCCGCAGAGGGCAGGGGTGAGATAATTGACGGCCGTGACGATGCTTTCGAGCGTCTCGCCGGTCATTACCGGTGCGGACGCGGCTTCGCCCCATCCTACCATGCCGTTGTCCGCTTCGATCCGCACCAGCACGTTGTCGGCGCGGCGGACTTCCTCGCCCGCCATGATGACGGGCTTGAGCATCGGCAGGCTGACCGCGATGGGTTCGATGGATTTGATCAGCACGATTCCTCCACGGTCATTCCAAAGCGGCGCACGACCTCTCCGCCGTCATGCCCGGCCAGCCACACACTCCGCTCACCCCCGCGAAGGCGGGGGTCCAGGGGCAAAATGCAGGTGCTGCATTCGTTGTTCTGGATTCCCGCTTGCGCGGGAATGAGCGGAGGTGGGTCATTCAGAACGATGCCCGCAATGGTTTTTGTTTACCGGTCCCAGCCACTCACAACTTCTGAATCCCGGCCTGGTCAATGATGCTCCGGAACAGGTCGATCTCCTTGGTGACGCGTTTCCACGCCGCATCGGCGCCTTTCGCACGCACCTGGAACCCCGATTTGTAGAGCTTTTCCTTCATCTCATCGGTGGCGAGAACCTTGAGCGTTTCTTTTTCCAGCCACTTCACGATGTCCGGTGGAGTTTCGCCGGTGCCAGCAGCACAGTGTCGGTCGCGAACACGAAATCCTTGTAGCCCGCTTGCTCCATCGTCGGAACGTCCGGCATGTCGGGCCAGCGTTCTTCGCCGGTCACCGCGAGGCAGCGCAGCGTGCCGGCTTTGATGTGCGGCGCCGCCGGCGGCAGCGAACCCGAGCTCAGTTGCGCGGTTCCGCTCAGCAAAGCCTGGATGGCGTCGCCGCCGCCCTTGAACACGACGTCTTCCAGCTTCGGAAGTTTCTCGCGGATCTTGAGCACCTCGAGCTGGATTTGCGGCGTGGTGCCGATCGGCGGCGTCGCGCAATTGTATTTTTCCGGGTTGGCGCGGGCGAGGGCGACGAACTCCTTCATCGTCTTTGCGGGCAAATCGGATTTCACCACGAATGTGTTGGGCGATGTCGCCAGCTCGCTGATGGCCACGAAATCCTTCAGCGGGTCGAACGGGATTTTGTTGTACAGGCTGACGTTGACCGACAGCGCGTTGGTCGCGAGCAAAATCGTGTAGCCATCGGGCTCGGCGCGCGCGGCATTGCTAAAGCCGATATTGCCGCCGGCGCCGCCGATGTTTTCGATGATGAAGGTCTTGCCGGTCGATTGCTGGAGTGCCGCGGCTGTGATGCGGCCGACAATGTCGGATGGGCCGCCGGGCGTATTCGCGACGACGATCTTCACCGGCCGGTCCGGATAGGCCGCGTAAGCCGAGCGCACGCGCAAAATTGCCGGTGCCGCAACGCCTGCCGCCAGCGCGCCCGCGCCCTTGATGATGCTGCGCCGTGACGGCACGAATGGTCCCTTCGATTTGCTCATCGTCCTCCCCTTCAGTTTCGGCATTATTTTCTGATTAGCGCCGTATAATGTCTTAGGCTAAGCTTTTGCGATTATTGGAGCAATGGTCTCCGCGGCAAGGCGCCAGACGATCGATGCGAGCGTTCGAGTTTCACGATATTCAAACAGCGCCGGCGCGGCTCCAGCCATGACAAATACGCAAGCGAAAGCGTCCGCATGGCACGAGATCGTGGTCGCGGCCCTCAAGGCCAATGACGTCAGGCTCGTCGTCTACGTCCCGGACCGCGTGTTCACCCCGCTGATCAAGGCGATCCACGCTGACGCATTTTTCACGGCGTTTCCCGCCACCCGCGAAGAAGAAGCGCTGGGCATTATCACCGGCGCGTGGATGGGGGGCTTGCGCGGCGCGATTTTGATGCAGACCAGCGGCTTTGCGACGATTCCGAACGCGCTCGCCTCGCTGGTGGTGCCGTCGCAGATTCCGGCGCTGATCTTCGTGTCGGAGCGCGGCACCATGGGCGAGTTCAATCTCGGGCAGGCGCTGGTCTGCAAGACCATGCGGCCGGTGCTCGATTCGCTCGCGGTCGAAAACATCACGATCACGCGGCACGACGAGCTGACGTTCATCCTCGACCGCTCGATCAAGCAGGCGGTGGCGACGCAGGCGCCGGTGACCTTCATTCTCTCGCCGCTGCTTACCGGCGGCAAAGTGTTCGAGGGCTGAAGCGTCATGAACGCAACAACGACCGGAGCCATCGGCGCACACAATGCCAAGGTCATGAACCGCTTCGATCTGACCAAGCGGCTGGTCGGCCAGCTCAAGCGCGACGAGGCCGTCATCGGCGGCATCGGCAACGCCAATTTCGATTTGTGGGCGAGCGGGCAGCGGCCGCAGAACTTCTACATGCTGGGCAGCATGGGGCTCACTATCCCCATCGCGCTCGGCGTGGCGATCGCCCAGCCCCGCCGCCACATCATCGCGCTCGAGGGCGATGGTTCGCTGCTGATGCAATTGGGCTGCCTTGCGACCGTCGCCGAGCGGGCGCCGAAGAATCTGACGATCGTCATATGGGACAACGGCATCTACCAGATCACCGGTTCTCAGCCGACGCCCGGCGCAGCGAACGCCGATCTCGTCGCGATCGCGCGCGGTGCGGGTATTGCCAGCAGCGCGTGGGCTGCGGACGAGGAAGACTTCGATCGCCTGGTTGCATCGGCGCTCAAGGGCGGCGCTCCGCGCCTGATCGCGGCGCGTATCGACAACAAGCCGGCGGTCGCCACCACGGACCGCGATCCGGTCCAGATCCGCGAGCGCTTCATGCGTGGGATTGGAGCCAAAACCGCCGCAGACTAGCCGGCCACCATCGTGTTCGTGAGCGTCCCGCAGCCGCCGATGTCGATGCGGACTTCGTCACCGGCCTTCAAGAATTCACCGCGCGGCATGCCGACGCCGGCCGGAGTGCCGGTTGCGATCACGTCCCCCGGATTGAGGGTGAAGTGCCGGCTCAAATAAGCAATTTGCTCGGCGATGTTGTGCACGAGGCGGCTGGTGTTTGAATTCTGCTTGATCACGCCATTGACCCACAACTTGATCGGCAAGTTGTTCGGGTCGGGGATATAGGCGGCGGGCGTAAACCACGGACCCATCGGCGCGGCATCTTCGAAACATTTCTGCCCGACCCAATCCATGCCGAAGGGTGAACCTTCGCGCTTCATCAGGTCGCGCGCGGACAGATCGTTGACGATCAGATAGCCGGCAATGGCATCCAGCGCCCGTTGTTCGGAGATGTTACGGGTGGGGCGGGCGATGACGACGCCCAACTCTGCCTCCCAGTCGACCTGCTGCGAGAACGGCGGCAGCCTCGCGGGTGTGCCGGTCCCGATAATCGAGCCGGCGGTGGTTTTCATGAAGAAGTAGGGATCCTTGGCTTTGGTCATCGCCGGCGCCTTGCCGGTGACGCGCTTTGCGATCTCGGCCATTTCTTCCAGGTGATCCCAGTAATTGGCGCCGGCACAAAACAGCGCGCCCGGATACAGAATCGGTGCCTGCAGCTTCGCGTCTGCCAGCGGGATCCCGTCTGTCGGTTTGACATTCTGGGCGGCGGCATGAAGACGCGGGTGCACGATGTCCCAATTGCGCAGCAAGCCCAGCACGGACGTGCCATCCCCGCCTTGCAGCAGAGATGTCACCGGAACGATCCGGTCTCCAACCAGAGCGCCAGCCCTGGTTGTGCCACCGTCGATATAGCTGACCAATCGATATTCTGACGCCATTTGTGACCCCGCAGCCGCGCAATGAGCCCGGCTACTCGATCACCGCATCTGCGGATTGGCAAGCGGCGCGCGCGTTGTTCAACGCGTGGTCGTCAACGCTTGGCTTTTTCGGGCCCGCCGAGGATGCCCGCCGTCATCGCCATGCGTACAAGGTCCGACAGGCTGTTGGCTGCCATCTTGGTCATCAGATTGGCGCGGTAGATTTCGACCGTGCGGGGACTAATGTCGAGGTCGAATGCAATCACCTTGTTGGCTTTCCCGGCCACCAGGCCCTCAAGCACTTGCCGTTCCCGGTTCGACAGCCCGGCCAGCTTGTTATGGACATCGGCAATTTCCGCCTTGTGCTTGGCGACGTTCGCGTCGACGTTGAGCGCGGCGCGGACCGAGGCGAGCAAAAGCTCGTCATCGAAGGGCTTTTCCAGGAAGTCGACAGCACCGATCTTCATGGCCTCGACGGCAAGCGAAATGTCGCCGTGTCCCGTGATGACGATCACCGGGATGTCGAGTTTGCGTTCCTTTATCCGGCGCAAGAGATCGATGCCGGTGATGTCCGGCATGCGTACGTCGGTGATGACGCAGCCCGATTTGATCTGCGGCAGCATGTCCAGGAACAATTTTGCCGACTCGAACCCGCGGGCGGTGATTCCGGCTGTTTTCAGCAGAAATTCAAGCGATTGCCGGACGGCGTCGTCGTCGTCGATCACATAAACGATCGGATCAGGCTGCATCGTCGACATCTCCCGCGTCTACGACGGCGAGCGTAAAATTGAATATCGTGCCGCCGGTGGGGTTAGGCTCTGCCCAAATTCGTCCGCCGTGCGCCTCGATGATCGTACGCGAAATCGAGAGGCCCACGCCCATACCTTGACGTTTTGTCGTGATGAACGGCTGGAACAATTGCGCGGCGACCTCCGGCGCAATGCCCGAGCCGCTGTCAGCGACACTAATACATACGTGCCCATCGCCCGCCGGCTCAATCGCCACGATGAGTTCGCGCGTCGTCGATGTTTCCATCGCGTCCATGCCATTGCGGACCAAATTGAGAAGGACTTGCTGAATTTGTACCCGATCAGCCAGGACCAGATCGATCCCCGGATCGAACCTGAACTGTACACGGATCCCGCGATCTTTGACGCCGACCAGAGCCAACGCACTGGCTTCCTCGACCAGCTTCGTGATGCTTTCCACCCTGCGCTCGCTCTCGCCGCGTGAAACGAAATCGCGCAGCCTGCGAATGATTTGACCCGCACGCATCGCCTGATCAGCCGCTTTCTCCAGTGCATCGCGTATCGTCGTTGACTTTTCGTCGCGCGTGCCTTCCAGCAGCCGTCGCGAACCCTTGAGGTAGTTTGAAATAGCGGACAATGGCTGATTGAGCTCATGTGCAAGCGTCGAGGCCATTTCGCCCATCGCCGTCAATCGGGAAATATGGACAAGCTCGGATTGCAGTTCCTGCAATCGGGCTTCTGTTTTCTGCCGTTCGGTCAAGTCGCGGATGAAGCCGGTAAAAAAGCGGCGATCGCCGGATTTCATTTCGCCGACCGCAAGCTCCATGGGGAAAGTAGAACCGTCTTTACGCTGGCCGACGACCACGCGCCCAATTCCAATGATGCGGCGTTCTCCGGTCGTCATATAACGATGCAAATAGCCGTCGTGATTTTCCCGATAAGGTCCCGGCATTAGAATCTTGACGTTTTGTCCGATTGCCTCGGCCGCGCGGCGGCCGAATAACCGCTCGGCGGCGCTGCTGAACGATTGCATGTTGCCGCGTTCGTCGATGACGATCATCGCCTCGGGCACGGTGTCCAATATCGATTGCAAATGCGCCTCGCGCGCGAGTGCGTCACGCGTCATCACCGTCGCGCGTTGACGGCTGCGATGCAGCAGCTCACCGCCCCACGACACACCGATTCCAATGGTCGCAAAGGCAACACCATTGATGAGAAGCAAGCTTGAATAGTTGGTGACGTCGGCAACGACGAAATAAGCGGCCGCAATGCCCAGGGCGGTCGCTAGCAGGCCAGGACCGAGGCCGCCGATGCCTGCGGAAATCAGGACCGGCGGAATGAAATAATAAAAAATCGCATCGTCGTGGAGCACGGGGGTCAATAAGGCCCGGAACGCCAATGCCAGCGCGACCGTGCTTGGGGCAATGCCGTAACGAAGCGGCCACCTTGGCTCAAAAGTAGATAAAAGCCATTTCTTTTCAGTGGCTTCTGGCATGGTTGGCTCGATTTGACATACAAATCTACCGTCATGAAGCCGCTGCTTCGCCTCCGGTAAACCCCCTATGGAGATTATCTGAATTTCGAAGGTCCTGTTCCACCGGTATCGAATGATCATCGAATTTACAGAGGGCTAACACCATGCTCACCCAGCACACGATGATCAGCCGCGCAACGTCGACCCAGCCAAGGCGCCTTCCAGTATTGCCTGCAACTTCGCGTTCGCTGAACGGCCAGATCGAGTTGATGGGGGCAACGATGCCGTTTGCTCGTAACGCCGAAATCTACGGCGAAAACGAACAGGCCGAATATGTCTACAAGGTCATCAGTGGCAGTGTTCGCACTTACAAGGTTCTCAATGACGGCCGCCGGCAGATCGGCGCCTTCTATTTGCCTGGTGATGTTTTCGGCATGGAAATTGGCGGCGAGCATTCGTTCTCTGCCGAGGCGGTCGCTGATTGCAAGATTCTGGTGATCAAGCGCAGCGCACTGGTTGCGCTTGCCGCTCGCAACAGCGATGTCGCCCGCGAGCTCTGGACGATGACAGCCGGTGAACTGCAGCGTGCACAGAGCCACATCATGCTGCTCATCAAGACTGCACAGGAGCGCGTGGCAGGGTTCTTGCTAGAAATGTCTGCGCGTGCCTTGGGTGGTAACGAAATTGATTTGCCAATGTCGCGCCAGGATATCGCCGATTATCTCGGGCTGACGATTGAAACCGTCTCGCGCACGCTGACACAACTTGAGAATTTGGCCGCAATCGCGGTGCCGAGTTCACGTCGTATCGTATTGCGAAACCGTAACGCTTTGAGTCGCCTGAATTCCTAACGCCGAACGTCGTCCTCCCTCGTCCATGTTCGGCTCAAATGCCCCGGCGCCCCCTCGCCGGGGCATTTTTGTCATTGCGAAAACGACGCGAATAATATTTGCGCCGTTGTTCATGTCGAATTGAACGGTTACGCTGAACGCGCGTAGTCAGCGACGCGGGATGTCGCGGGGGGCAGCATGGCGGACTTCGACGGTGTCGTGATCGGCGCGGGTCACAATGGCCTGACGCTTGCCGCATATCTTTCGCGTGCTGGGTTGCGTATCGCCGTGCTCGAACGCAACGCCCGCATCGGCGGCGGTTCGAGCACCGAAGAGAGAATACTTCCAGGCTACAAATTAAATCTGCACGCCAATTTCTATATGGGCCTGGGCCTTTGCCCCTTGCTCGGGGATCTTGAGCTTTATCGCTACGGCTTTTCCTATATCGAGCCGCCGGTCCAGCAGGCGGCGGTCTTTCGCGATGGTACCGGGATTGTCATCTACAAAGACCTCGACAAGACCTGCGCCTCGCTAGCCCGTTTTTCCAAGCAAGACGCCGACACTTTCCGCGCGCTGTGGCACATTTATTGTGAGGACATGCGGCCGCTGCTGGTTTCGCTGCTGTACAACGCTCCGATGCCGCGCGAACAGCTCTTCGATCGGCTCAGCGGCCCCATGGCGAAAGAACTGCTTTCGCACGCCCAGCACGATCTGTTCAGCGTCGTACGCAAGCACTTTGTCGACGAACGCATCCGCACGCTGTTCACGTCTTACATGCACGTGATCACGACGGAAAACGTGCCGGGGGCCGGCATCGTCTTTCCGGCAATCTTTGCCAACATTGCCAGCTTCACTTTGCCGGTTGGCGGTGCCGTTTCACTGCCTCTTGCGCTGGCGCGGGTGGTGGACGCGGGTGGCGGAAAGATCGTTACCGGCGCCGAAGTCAAAGAAGTTGTTGTGACCAAAGGCCGTGCTACCGGCGTAAAACTTGCGGATGGCCGCACGATCGGCGCGCGAAAATTCGTTGCCAGCGCCATCGATTTTCCAGCCACCGTGCAAATGGCCGGTGAAGAGCATTTCCCCGAACCGGTGCGCGAGAAGGCGAAATCCTGGCATTGGGGCAACCATAGCCTGGTGACGTTGCACCTCGCGCTCAAAAACCCGCCCGCCTATCGCGCCACCGCTTTCGATCCCGACATTGCACGTGCGTACAACATCTTTTTCGGCATGGACAATATCGATGATGTTGCGAGCTGTTTCAACGATTGCGCGGCGAAGAAATTTCCCAAGGTTCTGATGGGCAATGGTGCTTGCAACAGCCAGTTCGACCCGAGCTACGCCCCGGCTGCCAGGCACACCGCATTCTGGTGGCCCTTCGCGCCGTATTCGGTCGACGGTGGGCCGCAGGAATGGGAGCGCAATCGGGCCGACTATACCCAGCGCGTTCTCGATTATTGGCGCATCTACGCTTCTAATCTTGAGGGCGACAACCTGCTCGGTAGCTACCTGTTTACGCCGTTGGACGTGGAAAACCTCAATGCCAATATGCGGCAGGGGGCCGTACGCGTCGGCGCCTATGTCCCCAATCAGCTCGGCATCAACCGGCCGCACCCGCTCATGCCCGGTTCGCGAACCCCGGTGGAAGGCCTCTACCTTTGCGGGTCATCGTCCGGGAATGGCGGTGGAATTAACGGTGCGCCCGGCTATATCGCCGCCAATGCCATTGCGGACGATCTGCGGCTCAAACGGGTTTGGATGCCCGTTCCGGCTCCGGAATGGAAGCATTAGCGGCTATTGACCTACGTCAATGCGGGCGGCGGTCCATCGTGGTCTTTTTTCCAAATAATTGGAGAGATTGCCATGAACGCAAGCGATGTCATGACGCGAAACGTCATCTCGGCAAATCCTGACGCAACCGTTCTGCAGGCTGCGCGCCAGATGCTTCAGCATCACATCAGCGGTCTACCGGTCATTAACAAGGCAGGCGAGCTTGTCGGCGTTCTTTCTGAAGGCGACTTCCTGCGCCGTCGTGAAACACGGACTGAGCGGCGGCGCTCACGCTGGCTCGAATTCCTGATGGGCCCGGGCAAGATGGCCGGGGAATATACGCATTCTCACGGCAACAAAGTCGCCGAGGTAATGACGACCGACGTCTATACCGTCAACGAAAATTCTCCGCTCGAAGAGATCGTAGAGATGATGGAGCGCCGCCGCATCAAGCGGGTGCCGGTGCTTCGTGACAACAAAGTTGTTGGTATAGTGACCAGGTCCAATCTAATGCACGCTGTGGTCAGTCTCGCTCGCAGTGAGCCGAAAGAGACCAAAGACGACTCGACCATTCGCGATAAGCTGCTCGCCGAAATGCAAAAAGAGGAATGGGCGCCGGCTGCCATGACCAACGTCGTTGTGCACGATGGCATCGTAGAGCTCTGGGGCGTGATCATCGACGATCGTCAGCGCGAGGCGCTGAAAGTGGCGGCCGAAAACATAGCCGGTGTGAAGTCGGTGAAGGACCACCTGGTATGGGTCGAGCCGACCTCAGGCATGGTGATAGAGCCAAGCGAGGAAGTTGTTACGCATTAGCCAACGCAACAATCTAGCCGCCGCCTAAAGCAAAAGGGGCGACGACAAGACGTGCCACGGCGGCCTGAACGGCGCAGGGCGCGTCTTTTCATTTCCGGCCTTAGCCCCAGATTCCACAGCGATTGCCCTCGGTATTTGACCTGTATCAAGGACCGTCCTGAGGCCGCGCGGGATAAGTACTTCAGAAGCCCGGAATATCTCCGCCAAGTCAAAATCGGAACAGCAGCATGGCGACCGCAATTGCTCCCCAAAAAACCATGACAATCGGCGAGGGCGGCTCGGCGCTAGCCTTCGCGGGCCTGGCGATCCTTTCGATCGTTATCGCGGCTAAAGCCTACACGCCGGAATACGCGTTCCATGCTTATCTCTTTACAGCGGCCAGCGTTGCGGCCGTGTTCGCGATCTTCAATCGCTATTATGAGCGGCCGGCCGAAACGCCGCTGACGATTGACGGCAAGCCAAACTACAACATGGGCCCCGTGAAGTTCTCGAGCGTCGCAGCGGTATTTTGGGGCATCGCCGGCTTTACCGTGGGACTCTACATCGCGCTTGAGCTTGCGTTTCCGGTTCTCAATTTCGATCTGCCGTGGATCACTTTCGGTCGTCTGCGGCCATTGCACACGTCGGCCGTGATCTTTGCTTTCGGCGGTAACGTGCTGCTCGCAACATCGATGTATGTTGTGCAGCGGACTTGCCGGGCAAGGCTTGCCGGTGCAATAGCGCCCTGGTTCGTCGTGCTCGGTTACAACTTCTTTATTGTTATTGCCGGCACCGGCTATCTCCTCGGAATCACACAGTCGAAAGAATATGCTGAACCGGAATGGTACTCGGACCTTTTCCTGACTATCGTTTGGGTCGTCTATTTTCTGGTCTTTCTTGGCACGATCATGCGGCGCACTGAGCCGCACATCTATGTCGCCAATTGGTTCTATCTTGCGTTCATCGTCACCATCGCCGTTCTCCATCTTGGCAACAATGCCTCGGTGCCGGTGTCCATGTTCTCGCCGAAATCGTACATCGTTTGGTCGGGTGTGCAGGATGCCATGGTGCAGTGGTGGTATGGGCACAACGCGGTCGGCTTTTTTCTCACGGCTGGCTTCCTCGCGATCATGTACTACTTCATCCCGAAACGCGCGGATCGGCCCGTCTATTCCTATCGGCTTTCCATCATTCACTTCTGGTCGCTGATCTTTCTCTATATTTGGGCCGGCCCGCATCATCTGCACTACACGGCGTTGCCGGATTGGGCGCAGACGCTCGGCATGACGTTCTCGATCATGCTGTGGATGCCGTCATGGGGCGGTATGATCAACGGAATCATGACGCTGTCTGGCGCGTGGGACAAGCTGCGCACTGATCCCGTGCTCCGCATGATGGTGGTGTCGGTTGCGTTCTACGGCATGTCGACCTTTGAAGGGCCGATGATGTCGGTAAAGATCGTCAACTCATTGTCGCATTACACCGACTGGACCATTGGGCACGTGCATTCGGGCGCACTCGGCTGGGTCGGCTACATTTCATTTGGTGCGCTCTACTGCCTGATACCCTGGTTGTGGAATCGCCCGCTCTATTCGCTCAAGCTCGTCAACTGGCACTTCTGGATCTCGACAATTGGCATCGTGCTTTACATCAGCGCGATGTGGGTGTCGGGCATCCTGCAGGGCTTGATGTGGCGCGCCTACACCAGTCTCGGCTTCCTCGAATATTCCTTCGTCGAGACAGTAGAGGCGATGCATCCCTTCTACGTCATCCGCGCACTCGGCGGCTTCCTGTTCCTGCTCGGCGCGCTGCTGATGGCCTTCAATCTTTGGAAAACCGTGAACTCAACCGAAGCCGTCGCGCCTGCTCACGTCGCGCTGGCGCCGGCGGAATAGGCGGGGATAAACATGTCGCTCTGGCAAAAACACGCGATCTTCGAGAAAAACTCGATCGTTCTGGTCATCGGCATCCTGGTCGTGATTGCGATTGGCGGCCTCGTGGAAATCGTGCCGCTGTTCTACCTGAAAAACACGATCGAAAAGGTCGACGGCGTGCGCCCCTACACGCCGCTCGAACTCGCCGGCCGCAATATCTACGTGCGCGAAGGCTGTTACCTCTGCCATTCGCAGATGATCCGTCCGTTGCGCGATGAGGTGGAGCGTTACGGCCACTACTCGCTTGCCGCGGAAAGTATGTACGACAAGCCGTTCCAGTGGGGCAGCAAGCGTACCGGCCCCGATCTCGCCCGTATCGGCGGCAAATATTCCGACGACTGGCATCGCGACCATCTGAAGAATCCGCGCTCGGTCGTTCCGGGGTCGGTCATGCCTGACTATTCGTGGCTGGCTGAAACCGATCTCGACTTCGCACACATCGCGGAGCATCTGAAAGTGCAAGCGCTCCTTGGCGTGCCCTATAGCGCGGAGATGATTGCCAGCGCCGGCACGGATGTGGTGGCGCAAGCAACGAATGACAGCCCGGACGCCGGCGATCTCGGCAAGCGTTATCCGAAAGTGAATGCCCGCGATTTTGATGGCGACCCGTCCCGTATCACTGAAGCTGACGCGCTGATTGCATATCTTCAGCTTCTCGGTACGCAGGTCGACTTCAAGCTCTATGACGACAAAGCCAACATCCGGTGAATGCAATGGATCCGACTTATCGAGCTGTTGCCGAGTTCGCCCAAACATGGGGTCTCGCATATTTCGTTGTAATTTTCGCGCTGGTGCTGCTCTATGCGCTCTGGCCTTCACGCAAGAAGCAGTTCGACGAAGCGGCGCGCATTCCGCTGCGGGAGGATTGACCGGTGGCCGAAGAACACAGAGAAATCGACGCCGTAACCGGCACCGCGACCACGGGGCATGAATGGGATGGTTTGCGTGAATTGAACACGCCGCTGCCCCGCTGGTGGCTGTGGCTGTTCTACATCACGATTGTCTGGGCGGTCGGCTATTGGATTTTCTATCCGGCGTGGCCGCTGCTGACCAGTTCAACGCAAGGCGTTTTCGGCTGGCATACACGCAGCGCCGTGGTCAGCGATCTCGACGAGCTCAAGCGCCAGCGCGGACCGATGATGGTCAAGCTCGCCGACGCTTCGCTGGCGGAAATTGTCGCGGATCCGAAATTGCTCGACTTCGCCCGCGCGCAAGGGCGCGTTGCCTTCGCCGACAATTGCGCTCCCTGTCACGGCGCCGGTGGCGGCGGCACCAAGGGTTACCCCAATCTCAACGACGATGAGTGGCTGTGGGGCGGCAAGCTCAGCGATATCGAGCAGACCATTCGCCACGGCGCCCGCGCCGGCGACGATAAAGGCCATCAGGGAAATATGCCGGCCTTCGGACGCGACAATATCCTGAAGGCCAATGAGATATCCGCGGCTGCCGATTTCGTTCGGTCGCTATCCGGCCTCTCGACCGAGCCCGGCGCGAATCTTGGCCTCGGCAAAAAGGTGTTTGCCGATAATTGCGCCGTTTGCCACGGCGCTGAAGGCAAGGGCAACCGTGAACTTGGCGCGCCCAACTTGACCGATAAGATCTGGTTCTACGGGCCGGACAAGGCGACCATCGTACAGGGCATACAGAACGGGCGCGGCGGTGTGATGCCGGCCTGGGGCGGCCGCTTAAGCGAGCCGACCATCAAGGCGCTCACGGTGTACGTCCATACGCTCGGCGGCGGAGAGAAATGACCGCGCAAGTGACCAACATGACGCTCGATCAGCCGGCGCCAGGTGCGCCGGCTCTTGCGCATTTGGTTGCCGAGGCAGAAGTCGGGGGCACGCTGCCGGACGATGACATTCCGCTCTATGCCCCGCGCCGAAATATTTATCCGCAAAGCGTGCACGGCAGGTTCCGTAATATCAAATGGGCGGTGCTCGTCGTTACGCTTGCGATTTATTACCTGCTGCCCTTCGTGCGGTGGGATCGCGGGCCCAACGCACCCTCGCAGGCGGTATTGATCGACTTCCCAAACCGCCGCTTCTATTTCTTCTTTATCGAAATCTGGCCGCAGGAAGTTTACTACCTCACCGGTCTGCTTATTCTTGCTGCAATAGCGCTCTTCCTGATGAACGCGGTCGCCGGCCGCATCTGGTGCGGATACCTTTGCCCGCAGACGGTCTGGACCGATCTCTTCTTTGCTATCGAACGTTTCGTCGAAGGTGATCGGCGCGAGCACATGCAGCGCGACGGCCGCAAATGGACCGTCGAGACATACGCGCGCAAGGGCCTCAAGCATTTCCTCTGGCTAATGGTGGCGTGGTGGACCGGCGGCGCTTGGGTCCTCTATTTCTCCGACGCGCCAACGCTGGTGAAAGATCTCGCCACCGGCGAGGCGCCTTTCATTGCCTATGCATGGATTGGTATCCTGACCATAACGACCTATTCGCTCGCCGGGCACATGCGCGAGCAAGTCTGTCTCTATATGTGCCCGTGGCCGCGGATCCAGGCCGCGCTCACCGACGAATATGCCCTCAATGTCACTTATCGCTACGACCGTGGCGAACCTCGCTGCTCGGCCAAGAAGGCCGAGCAATTGCGAGCGCAAAAGCAGCCCGCCGGCGATTGTGTCGACTGCCTGCAATGCGTACATGTTTGCCCGACCGGCGTTGATATTCGTGGCGGTGCCAATCTCGGCTGCATTCAGTGTGGCCTGTGCATCGATGCCTGCGACGCGATCATGAGCAAGCTCGGCCGTGCAACCGGGCTTATCGCGTACGACACCGACCTCAACATCAAACAGCGCATCGAAGGCAAGCCGGCCTTCTACAAACTCGTGCGGATGCGCACGGTACTTTATGCCGCGGTGATCGCCGTGGTCGGCGGCATCATGCTCTACACGCTCGCCACCCGCGACAGCGAAGGCATCAGCGTCATTCACGACCGCAATCCAATGTATGTGCGGCTATCCGACGGCGCGCTGCGCAACGGCTATACTATTCGTATCGTCAACAAACAGCTCAAATACCGCGACTTCATCGTCAGCGTCGACGGCTTGCCGTCAACGCTCGTTGATTTCGTGGGCTTGCCGCCGCGCGCCGACGGACGTCAGCTGGTCTCGGTCGGCCCCGACCAGACCAAGGAAGTGCGCGTCGTCGTCACCGACTACAGCAGCGAGCCGCCAGCGCCGTCGACGTCGATCTTGTTCAAGTTGATCGATATCGATTCCGGCGAGAGCGCCGAAATGCGCGACCATTTCTTCGGGCCATGAGGGAGGACAATCGTGAGGACTCCTCGCAAAAAACGTGAATTGACCGGCAAGCATGTCCTGCTTTGCCTCGTGGGTTTTTTTGGCGTCGTCTTTGCGGTTAACGGTGTGCTCGTAAAAGCGGCAACCACGACTTTCGGCGGCGTGGAAACCTCGAGCTCGTACAAAGCCGGTTTGATGTTCGAGCAGGATGTCGCGCGGGCAGAACAGCAAGATGCTTTGCAATGGCAGGTCGACGGCAAGCTCGGGCGTGTTAGCAGTGGCGACGCCGTACTCGATATATCCGCGCGTGACGCCAAAGGCGTGCCGCTTGCGGGCCTGACAGCCCAGGCACGGCTTGCGCATCCCGCCGATGAACGGCTCGACCACGCCATTGCGCTCAAAGGCGTTGCCGCCGGCCAATTTCACGGCGAGGTGCAGGCGCCGCCAGGCCAGTGGGAGCTGATCGTCGATCTCTATCGCAACGACGCTCGCGTATTCCGTTCGCGCAGCCGCGTCTCTTTGAGGTGACTCAATGACGGAGGCGCTTGACCTCTCGCTTTACGCCAAGCCGGCCGGTGACGGGACGGTGGGGATGGAGCTTGCGGTCGACGGCATTGCATGCGGCGCCTGCATCGCGCGCATAGAAGGCGCAGTAAAAAATCTTCCTGGCGTTACCGAAGCGCGCCTCAATTACACCAATCGCAGGCTGCACGTGGCATGGGCTGACGGTGCGGTCAAACCCTCGCAAATCCTGCAGGCGCTGGAAGCAAGCGGCTATCATGGCCATCCGTTCGTGCCGATGCGGGCCGAGCAGGAGGAGGCAACTGAAGCGCGACGGCTGACCCGCTGCCTCGGGGTCGCCGGCTTTGCAGCGATGAACATCATGCTGCTGTCGGTATCGGTGTGGTCGGGCAATGTCACCGACATCACCCCGGAAACGCGCGATTTCTTTCATTGGGCATCGGCGTTGATTGCGCTCCCGGCAGCGGCTTATGCCGGCCGGCCGTTCTTCGGAAGTGCCTGGCAGGCCCTTAAATCGCGCTCTCTCAATATGAATGTGCCGATCTCGCTCGGCGTGATCTTGGCGCTTGGCATGTCGCTGGTGGAGACAGCCAATCACGCCGAACACGTCTATTTCGATTCCGCCATCATGTTGCTGTTCTTTCTCCTAGTGGGGCGTGCGCTCGATCATGCGATGCGGCGCAAAACGCGCGCCGTGGCCGGGAATCTGGCAGCATTGCGGGCCGATTCGGCGCATCGCTTCGACGGGGACGAATTAGTCACCGTCCCCGTGGCAGCACTAAAAGCCGGCGATCGTTTGCTGGTGAAGCCGGGTGAGCGCGTGCCGGCGGACGGCTCGGTGCTCGGTGGCAATTCTGAAATCGATGAAAGCCTGATCACGGGAGAGACCGCGCGCCGTAAGGTTGCCTCGGGCGCGATTATCTATGCCGGCAGTCTGAATTATTCGGGCGCCCTGACGCTCAGAACGACGGCGCCTGGTGGCGCGGCTTTGATCGATGAAATCGAAAAGCTGCTGGACAAGGCGGCGAGCGCGAAGTCGCGCGTCATGCGTCTCGCCGACCGCGCATCGCGCGTCTACGCGCCGGTCGTACATTTGACCGCCGCGCTCACGTTGCTCGGCTGGCTGGTCGCCGGGGCGAGCCTGCACGACGCGACGGTGACGGCGATCGCGGTGCTTATAATTACCTGTCCTTGCGCGCTGGCGCTGGCGATCCCGGCCGTGCAGGTCGTCGCTTCGGGAGCGCTCTTCCGGGCCAACATCATCTTGAATTCGGGGGACGCCATCGAGCGGCTCGCCGAAGTCGACACCGTCGTCTTCGACAAGACCGGCACCCTGACCCTGCCGGAGCCCCGCGTTGTGAATGCCGCTGTGCTCGATCAGGAACTCCTGCAAATGGCCGCACGGCTCGCGCTTTCGAGCCGGCACCCGCTCGCTGTCGCATTGTCGCGCGAAGCGCAAATGCGCACGCCCTTCGACGCCGCAACGGAAGAGCCGGGTCAGGGTGTGCGCGCCGTCATCGACGGAGTGGAAGCCCGTCTCGGCAGCGCCGGATTCTGCGACGTGGTTGTGGCGAATGAATCGAATGTTTCGACAATCTGCTTCCGGCGTGGTGAGCACTTTGCTGTCATTGCAATCAGCCAGAGACTTCGGTCTGACGCAGTCGATGTGGTTAGGCGCTTGAGCGAGGCCGGACTCGACTTACGGATACTTTCGGGTGATCGAGATGCCGCGGTTGCGCCGATTGCCCGCACACTCGGTATTGAATTCTGGCAAGGCGGCCTCAAACCCGCCGAGAAAATTGCACGACTTGAAGAATGGAAAGCCCATGGTCGCCGCGTGCTCATGGTTGGCGATGGCCTCAATGATGCGCCGTCGCTCGCGGCTGCTGATGTATCGATGTCGCCAATTTCTGCCGCAGATGTGACGCAAGCGCAGGCCGATGCGGTGTTTCTGGGCGAGCGTCTCAAGCCGGTTCTGGATGCCGTGTTGGTTGCCCGCCGTGCGCGCGGCCTCATGACGCAAAACCTATGGTTGGCGGCGATCTATAATGCCATCGCAGTTCCGATCGCCATTGCAGGTGCTGTAACGCCCCTGATTGCGGCGCTTGCAATGTCGGGTTCTTCGCTGCTCGTAACGCTCAATGCATTGCGCGCTCGCACGGGAGGGCCGTCGTGAACGTCCTGGTTTACCTGCTACCGATGGCGCTAGGCTTGGGGCTGGCAGGGCTGTTCGCTTTCTTGTGGGCCTTGCGCAGTGGCCAATACAACGATGTCGATGGCGCGGCCTTACGCGTGCTCTCTGACGACGATATCGAGGACTAGGCGGCCGCCACCACGGCGCAAGTGGTGACGATGTCGTTCACGCTCGCGCCACGAGATAAATCGCTGATCGGCTTGGCGAATCCTTGCAGGAAAGGCCCGATTGCCTGCACGCCGCCCAACCATTGCGTCAGTTTGTAACCGATATTGCCCGAGTCGAGATCGGGGAAAATAAGCACGTTCGCGTGGCCGGCGACCGCGCTTTTCTCCTTCACTTTCTTTTGTGCAACCTCGGGGACAAGCGCGGCGTCGGCTTGAAATTCACCATCGATGGCCAGGTCGGGCTCGCGCCGGCGCACAAATTCAAGTGCCTCGCGTACTTTGTCGACGCGTGCGTGTTGTGCGCTGCCCTTGGTCGAAAATGACAGCATGGCGACTCGCGGTGTTTCTTCCAAGATCGCACGTGCGCTTCGGGCTGAAGCGATAGCGATGTCGGCGAGCTCAGCCGCCGTCGGGTCGGCATTCACTGCGCAGTCGGCGAAAATGAATGGTCTGGGGCCTGCTTTAAGAAAATCCGGCGCGACCATCAGGAAATAACTCGAGGGAAGCGCAATGCCTTCTGCAAGCCCGACCGTCATCAGACCCGCCTCGATCACGCGCCGTGTTGGATTGGCGCAGCCCGCCACCATGGCGTGGGCGTCGCCCTGACGCACCATCATTCCGCCGAAGTACAGCGGCTTTGATACGAGGCGTGTCGCCATGGCCGGTGTCATCGTTTCGCGCACGTGCGCGAGGGCCGCGCCATAGCTCTGCAGGCGCGTATCGCCGCGTGGGTCGACGATTTCAATCCCCTCAAGCGAGACTTTCTGATCGACGGCGATCTTGCGGAGTGCGTCGGCGACGCCAAGCAGGATCGGTTGTGCGAGTTTCTCAGCTTTAAGGCGCACAGCGGCCAAGACTATGCGCGTGTCGTCGCCCTCGGGCAAAACGATTTTGCGATTACGCTGCCGTGCGATATCAAACAGTCGATCGAGCAAATCCATGCTTCTCACCGTGTGAGAAAGACGCGAATTGCGGGCGCATGTTTTTGAAGTGGATCGGATAAGATCATGCGCAATATATGAGGGCATCAATGACCGAAACTGTCGAAGCGATCAAGATTCAACGCGGTCTTAAAGGCGTTTACTTCGATCGGTCCCCCTGCACCTTCATTGACGGCAAGGCCGGGGAATTGCGCTATCGCGGCTACTCGATCCACGATCTCGCCGAACATTCGAGTTTTGAAGAGACGGCCTGGCTTCTGCTTCACGGCGAGTTGCCGAACAAGCACCAGTTGGCGGCATTTGATGGGGATCTCAAAGCTGCCCGGAAATTGCCCGCGCCGGTGACCGACATCATCCGCGCGATTAAAAGCGCACATCCCATGGACGTCCTGCGCACGGGCGCGTCAGCGCTCTCCGCTTTCGACCCGGAAACGGCCGATAATTCGCGCGAAGCTACTTTGCGCAAAGCCGTTCGGCTCACGTCGCAAGTGCCTATGATCGTTGCCGCCCATTCGCGTATCCGCGCAGGGCAGGAACCGGTACCCGCCGATGCAACGCTCGGCCATGCGGCCAATCTACTCTGGATGCTCACCGCCAAGAAGCCGAGCCCCGAGGCGGCACAATTAATCGATCGTGACCTCATATTGCATGCCGAGCACGGTTCGAACGCGTCGTCATTCGCCGCACGTGTGGTAATCGGCACGGAGGCCAATCTGCATGCGGCGATCGTTGCAGCGATCGCCGCCTTGTCAGGTCCGGCGCACGGCGGTGCTGCCGAGGACGTGATGAAAATGGCGGAGGAAATCGGCGATCCGTCGCGCGCCGCTGACTATGTGAAGGAAAAGCGCAAGGCGGGTATCGCGGTGACCGGGTTCGGTCATCGTGTCTATCGCGCTGAAGATCCGCGTGCGCGCCACATGCGTGACGGTGTCGAGCGCCTATCGAAGGAGATGGGCGAGCCGAATTGGTTCGAAATCCTGCAGGCGGTCGTGACCGCAATGGCGCCTTATGCGCGACATGGCGTGAATGTAAACGTCGATTTCTATTCCGGCGTCGTCTATCACCTGCTCGGAATAAAACGCGATTTGTTCGTGCCGATATTTGCCATCGGCCGCGTGCCGGGCTGGGTGGTGCAGGTGCTTGAGCAGCTTGAGAACAATATCCTGCTGCGTCCGCTCACTCTCTACAACGGACCAGACGCACGCGCCTACGTGCCTCTCGCGCAACGCGCAGGCTGAACGCTGCCGATCCTGAGAGATGAAAAAATCCCGCCCCGTGCACAGGGGCGGGAATCGAATTCCCGATTTGCGGGACGAAACGGCTCGAATTCACCCTTGCAGGCGCAATGCCTTCTGTTAGCGTACTGAGAAGAGCAGTCTCAAAAAATGAGACTTTGTCGATACGGCACTACCCTTTTCGACAGTCAGCCGGCAACCATAAGCCGGAGCAACGTCACCGCCGGGCGCGGCCGCGGGCGGGACGGACAAGCAAGCGGCCGATGGCAGGGAGGATTTGTCCATGCGTTCGACCCGTTTCTTCGCAATGCTTGTGGCCGCGGCGCTGAGCGCCGCGCCTATCGGCGGCAAGGTGTTTGCAGCCGGTTATCCCGAGCGGCCGATTGAACTCATCGTTCCATGGGGCCCCGGAGGCGGTGCCGATCAACTCGCCCGTCTCGTCAGCAAATTGATGGAGCCGATGCTCGGCCAGGGCATCCCCGTCGTGAACGTGCCCGGCGGCACCGGCGCCACTGGCATGGCGAAACTGCTGTCTGCGCCACCCGACGGCTATTCGATGGCGATCTACATCGCCGACAGCCATGCCCTGCTTGCCGGCAAGAGCTCGCGCTGGACCATGAGCGACATCACGCCCGTTGCCGTAATGATCAAAGGCCCGTCCTTTCTCTTCGTGAAGGAAGACAGCCCGATCAAAACCTGGGAAGATTTCGCCAAGGAAGCCAAATCGAACCCGGGCAAACTGAAAGTGGCGACGCTTGGCTTCGGCAGCGTCGACGACTTCTCGCTCACCGTGCTCGAGCGCGGCGGCATCAAAGTGGTGCAGGTGCCATTCGCCAAGCCGAGCGAACGCTACGTTTCGATTCTCGGCGGTCACGCGGATGCTTTGTACGAGCAGGCTGGCGACGTTGCGCAATTCCTGAATGGCAAGCAGATGCGGCCGATTTTGCTGTTCGGCGAAAAGCGCCTCGCAGCATTTAAGGACATCCCCGCATCGTTCGAGCTTGGCTATAAAGTCGCGCTGCCACAATTCCGCGCAATCGTCGTGCGGGCCGGCACGCCACCTGACATCGTCAAGAAACTGTCGGATGCACTGGCCAAGGTTTATGCCTTGCCGGAGTACAAAAAATTTCTCGAGGAACAGTACGCGGACCCCAACAGCTTCGAGGACGCATCGAAAGCCCCTGCTTTCGTGAATGAACAACTCGAAGACATGAAAAAGACGATGGCGACGAACTAGGAGTGCGCGCCTTGCGTAGCCCTACACTCCGCTCATTCCCGCGGATGCGGGAATCCAGCGCCGCAATCCGCGCCGTAGCAAATTATTGCTCTGGGTCCCCGCTTTCGCGGGGACGAGCGGACTAGGGGAGCCATGGACAAGGCGTTGTTCCGCTCGATCGTGCCTTACGCAGTTGGCCTCGTGTTTGCCACTGCGCTTTATATCTATGCCGGCACGTTTGTTTACTCGGCGCGGCCTGGACAGCTCGGACCTGACGTGTGGCCGCGTCTTGCGATCCTTCTCATGGGTGCGTCCTGCGTCTTCGAGATCTCGCGGCGTCTGATTGCGGGCAATCAGGACGCGACGGGTTTTCTCGAAGCATTCGATCGTGAACCGGACGCCGAGGACAAGCAGCCGACTTATCCCCGCATGCTCATCGGTGGCATCGTACTCATGGGCATCTATGCCGTGTTAGTGCCGGTGCTCGGTTTCATTCTCGGCACATTCCTGTTTCTCGCTGCGTTTATGTATGTCGGCGGCTATCGCGCGCACGGCGTCATCTGGGGCGCCAGTGCCGTGGTGACGATCTTCTGCGGCATTTTGTTCTTGCGCATCGCCTACGTCTCGCTGCCGCGCGGCATCGAGCCGTTCGACCGTGCGACCGACATCTTTTTCGCGATTCCGAGCCTGTGGTGACGGCATGATCGATATTCTCACCCAGCTCGCCGCCGGCTTCGTCCACTGCATGACACCGCTCAACATGACCATGCTGTTGGTCGGCATCGTCATCGGCCTGCTGATCGGCGTCCTGCCCGGCTTGACGCTGGTGATGGGCGTCGCGCTCGCGTTGCCGTTCACATACAAAATGGACGTCACCGCTTCGATCGTGCTGCTGACCGCGATGTACGTCTCCGGCACTTATGGCGGCGCCTTCACAGCGATCCTGTTCCGGATTCCCGGCGAACCTATCGACGTCCCCATGCTGTGGGACGGCTACACCATGGGCCGCAAGGGCCGGCCGGCAAAGGCGCTCGGCTGGACGTTGGTTTCTGCGCTTGGCGGCGGCCTGTTGTCTGCCGTCGTAATGGTGGCGTTAACGCAACCGCTCGCGAAATTTGCACTGCGGTTCTCCTCGCCGGAATATTTCGTCATTGTGCTGTTCGGCCTGCTCAGCGTCGTTGCGATTGGAAAGGGATCGCTCGCCAATGCTTTCATCAGCATGAGTGTGGGCATTCTGATTTCGTCGGTGGGCACCGACCCGATCTACGGCGCGTACCGTTTTACTTTTGGCTCGTCGCTTCTTGCGGACGGTATTGAGTTTCTCGTGGTTATGGTCGGCGCCTACGGTGTCGGCGAAGTGCTTACGCGTCTGGAAACAGGCTTTGCCACCAAGCCGCTCGACAAGATTTCGAACGCACACACGGAGCTGCCAACGCTGAAGGAGCTCAACGAGGTCAAAGGCATGTTCATCCGCGCATCGGTTGTCGGTGATCTCATCGGTTTGCTGCCCGGCGCAGGTGCCACCATCGCGTCATTCGTGAGCTATGGAATTGAGGCCCGCTTCGGCCGACGCAAGAATCTTATGGGCACCGGAATTGCCGAAGGGATCATCGCGCCGCAGGCGGCCGCAACCGCATCTGTTGGCGGCGCCATGGTTCATCTTCTTGCGCTCGGCATTCCGGGCAGCGGCGCAACGGCTGTGATTCTCGGTGCCTTTATGTTGCACGGCATTCAGCCTGGGCCCCAGGTTCTCGCGAACTCGGCGCCGCTGGTCTACACCGTCTTTGCCTCGCTGTTTTTGGGCCTCGTCCTGATGTGCGCCATTGGCTATTTCGCCATACGGCCGCTGGTAAAAATCCTCGACTTTCCTGAAGCCGTCGTTTCAGCCTATGTGCTGATCCTTTGCTTCATCGGCGCCTTGTCGATCCGAAACAACGTTACCGATCTCTGGCTGATCATCGGGTTCGGCGTACTCGGCTACGGATTTGAGCGCCTGAAATTCCCCGTCGCACCGCTGGTGCTGGGCGTTATTCTCGGCCCGATCGCGGAGGAAGCGTTCATGAACACGATGATCAGCTTTTCCAACGACTGGACCGTGTTCTTCACGCGACCGATCTCCGGAACGATCGTGGTGTTTACAATCATCGTTCTGTTATTGCCGTTCATTCAACGGCTGTTTCGAAGCCGTCTCGTGACGGCGTCAACCGAGGCCAGGTGAGCCATGCGTACCACTGCTGAAATTGATGCACGGACAGCCGACACAGGGGCCGGCGGCCCACGGCGAAATGTGGCCGGGCTCAAACCTTTGTCGCGCTCGCCGAAGTCCGTGAGCGCGCGCGAACACAAGCTCGGTGCCACCGCACGATCCTTCGCCATCCTCGAACATGTTGCGAGTTCGCGCACGCCGGTCGATGTGCTCGACATCATTGCGTCAGTGAAATTGCCGAAGGCGACCGCCTATCGTCTGGTCGACTGGTTTGTGACGCAAGGTTATCTCTCGCGCGAGCCTGGCCGCCGCCGCCTGATAGTCGGTCCGAAGCTCACCAACCTCGCATTCGGTGCGCTGTCGTCATCGATGCGCCACGACACACCGCATGTTGTGCTCCAGCGGCTTGTGCATACGCTCAACGAGACCTGCAATATCGGCACGCTTCTCAATGGCGAAGTGATCTATCTCGACCGTGTAGAAGCCGAGCATTGGCCGCTGCGGCTTCACTATACAATCGGTTCGCGCGTGCCGCTGCATTGCAGCGCGATCGGCAAGCTGTTCCTCGCGATGGCACCTTCACCGCGCCGTAAACGTCTGTTGCAGAGCTTGGAGCTGCGGCGTTTCACCGACAGCACCATCGTCGACAGCGCTCGGCTCGATGCCGAATTGCGGCAAATCCGCAAGGAACAGGTTTCGTTCGATCGCGAGGAATATCTGGTTGGCGTCGTGTGCATGGCCGTACCGGTCATCGGCAAGAACGGCGAACTGCTCGCCGCCCTTGCCATTCAGGCGCCGGAGGCACGCATGAACGAGCAAACCGCGCGCCGGCATTTGTCTGCACTCCGGCACGCCGCTGGTGAGCTTGCCGAGATATTTCAGGAAAAGACGTGATTTCATTGCCAGCGATTCTCATTCGCTGGCGTCCGGTAAAGCGAGAATTGAGTAAAGGAAGACGCTATGAAAATGACGACGGAAGAAGCCTTTGTGAAGGTTCTGCAGATGCATGGCATCGAGCATGCCTTCGGCATCATCGGCTCGGCATTTATGCCGATCTCAGATTTATTTCCTCAGGCCGGCATCACGTTCTGGGACGTGGCTCATGAAACCAATGGCGGCCTGATCTGCGACGGCTATACGCGGTCGACCGGAAAAATCGCGATGGCGATTGCGCAGAACGGCCCCGGCATCACGAATTTTGTCACCGCAATCAAGACCGCTTATTGGAACCACACGCCGATGCTGCTGGTCACACCGCAAGCGGCGAACAAAACGATCGGGCAGGGTGGTTTCCAGGAAGTGGAACAGATGGCGCTGTTCCGCGACATGGTTTGCTACCAGGAAGAAGTCCGCGACCCATCGCGCACGGCCGAGGTTCTCAATCGCGTCATCACCAAAGCCAAGCGGCTGTCTGCGCCGGCACAGATCAACATCCCGCGCGACTATTGGACACAAGTCATCGACATCAACATGCCGGCGATCGTCGAATTCGAACGTCCGGCGGGTGGCGCGCAGGCTGTCGCGGAAGCGGCGAAATTGCTGTCGAGCGCGAAGTTTCCCGTCATATTGTCAGGCGCGGGCGTCGTGCTCGGCAATGCAATCCCCGAATGCGTTGCGCTTGCCGAAAAGCTCGATGCGCCGGTTTGCAATAACTATCAGCACAATGACAGCTTCCCCGGCAGTCATCGTCTCGCTGTCGGCCCACTGGGTTACAACGGATCGAAGGCCGCGATGGAGCTCGTCGCGAAAGCAGACGTGGTGCTGGCGCTGGGGACACGCCTCAATCCATTTTCGACGCTGCCCGGCTACGGCATCGACTATTGGCCAAAGACCGCCAAGATCATTCAGGTCGACATTAATGCCGACCGCATCGGGCTAACCAAGCCGGTGACCGTCGGCATTTGCGGCGACGCCAAGCTCGTCGCGAAAAGCATTCTGGAGCAGCTTTCGCCTTCGGCCGGGAATGCCGGGCGGGAGGAACGGAAGGCACTCGTCCACACCACCAAATCCAAGTGGCTCCAGACGCTCTCCAGCATGGATCACGAGGACGACGATCCGGGCACCACATGGAACGAAGACGCCCGCAAGCGAGACGCCGACCGGATGTCTCCACGGCAGGCCTGGCGTGCCATTCAGGCCGGCCTTCCGAAGGACGCCATCATCTCCAGTGACATCGGCAACAACTGCGCGATCGGAAATGCCTATCCGATGTTCGACCAAAGCCGGAAATACCTGGCGCCCGGTCTGTTCGGGCCTTGCGGTTATGGCTTCCCGTCGATCATCGGCGCCAAAATCGGCAATCCGGACACGCCTTGCGTCGGATTTGCCGGCGACGGCGCCTTCGGAATTTCCATGAGCGAGATGAGTTCGATCGGCCGCGAAGAATGGCCCGGCATCACCATGGTCATCTTCCGCAACTATCAGTGGGGCGCCGAGAAGCGCAATTCGATCCTCTGGTACGACAATAATTTCGTCGGCACCGAACTCGACCCGCATCTTAGTTACGCAAAAGTGGCCGAAGGCTGCGGCCTCAAAGGGGTCGTCGTTAAAACCCAAAACGAACTGACGGAAGCGCTTCGGCAAGCGTGCGAAGCGCAGAAGAAGCGGGTGACGACGTTCATCGAGGTTGTCCTCAATCAGGAGCTTGGTGAGCCGTTCCGCCGCGACGCGATGAAGAAACCTGTTGTTGTGGCGGGCATAAAGCGCGAGGACATGCGTCCGCAGCGGGTGGCTTGAAACATGGTGGCGTCGCACATCCTCCGCTCATTCCCGCGCAAGCGGGAATCCTCTGGGTCCCCGCTTTCGCGGGGACGAGCGGAGGGGCATGGCGCGAGCATCACGGAGTCGATGAGATGACTGTTGCAGTGAAACCGGCGGCCGATCCGAAGGCGATGGCCGTTGTTGACGAGCTGGTGCGGCGTGGCCGTGCAGCGCAGGCGAGCTTCGCCAACGCCGATCAGGCGCGTGTCGACGAGGCGGTCACCGCGCTGGCCTGGTCGCTGTACAATCCGGCTCATGCCAAGGAGCTGGCCGAACTGGCCGTGAAGGACACACAACTCGGTAATGTCCCCGACAAGATCACCAAGAAACAACGCAAGACTTTCGGCACCTTGCGCGATTTGCTGCGGGTGAAATCCGTCGGTATCATCGAAGACGATAAAAAACTCGGGCTCACCAAATACGCCAAGCCGGTCGGTCTCGTGTGCGCGATTACGCCCTCGACCAATCCCGGCGCCACGCCGGTCAACAAGGCAATGATGGCAATCAAGGGCCGCAACGCCATCGTCATTGCGTCGTCGCCGGCCGGCATGAAAACGACCGGCAAGACTGTCGACTACATGCGTGCGGAGCTCAAGAAAATCGGCCTTCCCGAAGACCTCGTGCAGATCCTGCCACCGCCGGCGTCAAAGGATATGACGCAGGCCTTGATGCAAGCCGCCGATCTGGTGGTCGCCACCGGCTCGCAGGACAATGTGCGGCGTGCCTATAGCAGCGGCACACCGGCGATCGGCGTCGGCACGGGTAACGTGCCGGTGATCATCGATGAGACCGCCGATCTTGATGATGCCGCCGCAAAAATTTGTGCGTCGAAGATTTTCGACAATTCAACGTCGTGTTCATCTGAAAATTCGGTGATCCTGATCGACGCAATCTACAACAAAGCGATTGCCGCACTCGAGCGCGTCGGTGGCTATATGGCCTCGGCACCCGAGAAGACGAAGATCCAGGCCGCGCTTTGGCCAGACGGAAAACTCAGCCGCACGCTGATCGCGCGCGACGCCGATGTGCTCGCGCGCGGATGCGGCTTGCCGGCAGCGGCGGAAAGCAAAAAATTCTTCATGGTGGAAGAAACCGGCGTCGGCCGCGGGTTTCCATTTTCCGGTGAGAAACTGGCGCTGGTGCTGACGATTTATCGTGCGAAAGATTTCGATGCCGCCGCTCAACGCGCCCGGGAAATTCTCGATTACCAGGGCCGCGGCCATTCCGTCGGCTTGCACACAAAGGACATGGCCCGCGGCCGCAAGCTTGCGGAGGAAACCGACGTGGTACGCGTGTTGATCAATCAGGCGCACACGTTTGCGAATGGTGGTGGCTTCGATTCAGGTTTGAACTTCACGTTGAGCATGGGCTGCGGCACCTGGGGCGGCAACAGCATCACGGAAAACCTGAATTACAAGCACTTCCTCAACATCACCCATCTCGTCACCACCATTCCGGAAGACAAGCCGAGCGAGGAAGCTTTGTTTGGCGCGCATTGGAAAAAATACGGGAAGTAGAGATTGTCCGTATGAACTTCGAAGAACATGCTGCGAAATCGCTGATCCTCGCTCCTGCTGGAATTCCGGAGGGGCGGGGCGTGCTTTGCATCAGCGCTGCAGAGGCGGCGATGGCGGCGGCGAAACTCGGCCCCTGCGTGGTCAAGGCGCAAGTCCCGGCCGGCAAGCGCGGCAAAGCCGGCGGCATCAAACGCGCCAACTCACCGGAAGAAGCCAGGTCCGCCGCGACGCAGATCCTCGGCATGCGCATCGGTGACTACACGGTCGAACGCCTGCTGGTCGAAGAACAGGCCGATATTTCCCGTGAATTTTACGCCGCCGTATTGCACGACACTGCGGCGCGCAAGCCGTTGATCCTGTTCTCTACCGAAGGCGGAATGGATATCGAGGAGGTCGCGGCGGCCAAGCCCGCTGCGATCCGCCGTCTGCTGGTCGATATCGATAGCAAGCCATCCGGGAACGATATCGCCGCGATGCTCAAGGGTCTCGACCTCGGTGTGGCCGAGGAGCAAATCGCACGCATCCTCGGCCAACTCTACGTCGCGTATTGTGCGCACGACGCAGAGCTCCTGGAGATCAACCCGCTGGCACTGTTGCGCGATGGGCGCATCGTCGCGCTCGACTGCAAATTCGTGCTCGACGACGCGGCAATCTACCGCCAGGCCGAAATTGCCAAAGGTGGTGCGGCCAGCGTGATGACCGCGCTCGAAGCACGCGGCGCCGAGGCTGGCCTCAAGCTGATCCAGCTCGACGGCAATGTCGGGGTGCTGGCGAACGGCGCCGGATTGACCATGACCACCATGGACGTGATCCGCCACTACGGTGGCCGGCCGGCGAACTTCCTCGAAATCGGAGGCGAGGCTTATACCAAATCCGAGATCGCACTCGATCTCGTATTGTCCAATCCCGGCGTGAAAAGCCTCGTCATTAATTTCTGCGGCGCTTTCGCGCGTACGGACGTGATGGCCGAAGGCGTGGTCAAGGCCTGGCACAAGCTCAGACCGAGAGTGCCGGTGTTTTTCTCGATCCACGGCACCGGCGAGGTCGAGGCCGTCAAGCTCGTACGCAGCGAACTTGGAATCGAGCCTTACGACTACATGGAAGACGCGATTGAGGCCGCGGTGAAGGCAGCGCAATGATCGTCCGCAAGGAAGATTGCGTCATCGTGCTCGGCATCACCGGCAAGCAGGGCACCTTTTGGACAGAGAAAATGCTCGGCTACGGCACGCATGTTGTGGCGGGCGTCAACCCGAAGCGTGCCGGCGAAACCCATGTTGGCGTACCGATTTTTTCAACGACGGGAGACGCCGTCGCGAAAGTCGGCGGCGACGTGGCTGTCATGTTTATTCCGCCACCGATGGCGAAGGAAGCGGCAGTGTCGGCGGCGCAAGCCGGCATTAAATTGCTGGTGGTTCTCACCGAGCACATCCCGGCGCAGGATGTGATGGCAATGCACGCAGCCGCGGCAAAGCATGGCACACGCATCGTTGGACCAAACACCGCCGGCCTCGTGACGCCGGGTGAGTGTTTCGTCGGCATCATGCCGGCTTTCGTGCCGAGCGTGTTCAAGGCTGGCCGCGTCGGCGTCATTTCGCGCAGCGGTAGCCTCGGGACGCTTGTGTGCCTCAATCTCACACGCGCTGGCATCGGCCAATCGGCATTTATCGGCATTGGCGGCGATCCGATGCTTGGCACCACCACGCGCGATGCGCTGGTCGCGCTCGATGAGGATGCAGGGACGGATGCCGTCGTCATCGTCGGCGAGATCGGCGGGGCGATGGAGGAAAGTGCTGCCGAATACGCAAAAACTATGCGCAAGCCGATGGTTGCTTTCATCGCCGGTGCAGCCGCGCCGCCGGGCAAGAAAATGGGCCATGCCGGCGCCATCGTCACTGGCAATGCCGGCAGCTATGGCTCCAAACGGTGCGCGCTGGAGACAGCTGGCGTCGTCGTTGTCGATACGCCTTCACAAATCGCCGCGGCCGTTGCTGCGGGCCTCAAGGTCAGCCAGACGGGCGCCAAAATAGCTGCAAGCCAATAGGGAATTCCGCGTGACAGCAGAAAACATGCAAGCTTTGCGGCCTTCCGTGGCAGCGGTGGCCACGTTGGCGCCGGGCGTCGCGCTATCGGCGGTCGTCGCTGCCATCGGTTATGTGGCGGCGCCTTATGTGGCGCGTTTCGTACCCATCCCCAATATGGTGATCGCGCTGGTCGTCGGCATTGCGCTCAATCCGCTGGCAGCGCGGCCGGTGGTGCAGCCCGGCATGAATTTCTGCGTGAAGACGCTGCTGCGCTGGGCTGTGGCGCTGCTCGGCCTTCGTGTTGCGCTCGGCGATATCGCTGCGCTTGGCGGCCAGACCGCGATCTTGATCGTCATATCCATGGCGGCAACGGTGGCTTCTGGTTTTGCATTCGCGCGCTGGAGCGGGCAGGCGACCGGCTTTGGCGCGCTGGTCGGCGTCGGCACTGCAGTGTGCGGCGCCTCGGCGACACTCGCGACCTCGACTGTTGTGCCCGATTACAAAGGCAAGCAGGCCGACATCGCCTTCGTCGTCGTCGCTGTCAACGCGCTGGCGACGCTGGCGATGCTGGTTTACCCGCCGCTGTGCATCCTGCTTGGGTTCGATACGCAAACCACCGGCGTTATGCTCGGCGGCACGATTCACGACGTCGCACAGGTTGTGGGCGCGGGTTACGCGGTGTCGGGCCCGGTCGGCAACACGGCAGTGATCGTCAAATTATTCCGCGTGTTCCTGCTGCTGCCGGTCGTGCTCAGCGTTGGCTGGTATTTCACGAAGCAAGGCATGCGTCACGGCGAGGCGCGCGTACCGGTGCCGGTGTTTGCCATCGTGTTCCTGGTGCTGTGCATTGTGAACAGCACGGTGCCATTGTTGCCATCGCTGTTGCCGATGTATGCGCCGACGAAAGGCGTACTGGTTGAGGTTTCGACCTGGGGCCTGTTGCTGGCGATCGGGGCTCTCGGTCTCGGCACCTCGGTGAAGACCATCATCGGGCTCGGCTGGCGGCACATCACGACCGTGCTCGGCGCGACCACGGTGATTTTTGTCGTGGTGACGGGCGGGTTGCTGCTGATGCGGCTTGGGTAACGGTCTTTTTTACGCGCCGTCTTTCCGCTGTCGTCCCCGCGAAGGCGGGGACCCATAACCCGCAGCGCAGCGAAAGGCTGCGGAGTATGGGTCCCGGGCCTCCTTCGCTACGCTCAGTCGCCCGGGACGACGGCAGAGCTCTTGTGCGGTTTACCCCAACGTCACCGTCTCGAAATCCGCCGGCAACACAATCTCCAGCAATTCGCAGTCGTCGGAATATCCCATCACCGTGTGCTTTATTTTCGGCGGTTGAATCCAGCACGAGCCGGCGTGAAAGGTGTGCACGCCCTGGCCTTCGAATTCGCTGCTGAACCAGCCTTTGAGCACAAAGACCATCTGGAATTCGACGTCGTGATAGTGCGGGATCGCAACTTCGTCCGCGCTGAATGGCTTGGTCATGCGGATGACGTGCGCCTGCACCATGCCGCCGGTGGCAGGCGCGATGCCTAAGTCCCGATAGGCCGAATACGTACGCAGGCCCTGATCGAAGTCTTCGTCACGGTGATGGCTGACGGTAAATTTATGCGCCGCCCGCGCTTTGGTTGTCTTGGCTTTCACTGCTTTTACTTGGCGCCGCTTGCTGGCCTTGCGGCGGGCGGGCTTGCGGCTTGCAGACTTCCTTGCCTGGACTTTCTTGCGTGCCTTGGCCATTGATGCCTCCATTATTTTCACGGATTGGATCACGGCAGCACGGGTCATGGAAGAGGCGAAACAGGCCGCAATTCGCATCTTTGTCGATGCCGATGCCTGTCCGGTCAAGAACGAAGTCTATCGGGTGGCCGAGCGCTACGGGCTGATGGTCTTTATCGTCGCCAATTCCTTCATGAACGTGCCGCGCAGCGACCTGATCGAGCGCGTCATCGTGTCCGAAGGTCCTGACGTTGCCGACGAGTGGATCGTTGAGCGTGTTACAGAGACCGACATCGTCGTCACCGCCGATGTCCCGCTGGCGGGGCAATGCGTCAAGAAAGGCGCGACCGTGATCGGCCCCACCGGCAAGCCTTTCACGGACGATTCGATCGGCATGGCGCTGGCGACGCGGGACTTGTTGACGGATTTGCGTTCGGCCGGCGCCACAACGCGCGGGCCGCCGCCCCTGAGCCGTCAGGATGTTTCACGGTTTCTGTCGGCGCTCGATTTGGCGGTGACGAGGCTGAAGAGGAAGATGGCAATCTAAACGCGTTGCTGCACTCCCCGTCATGCCCGCGCTTGTCGCGGGCATCCATGTCTTCCTTTCATCACTGCAAGCAAGACGTGGATGGCCGGGTCAAGCCCGGCCATGACGATGGAGAGGTATTGCAGCGTAGCCTCAAACTCCGCTCGTCCCCGCTCCCGCCTGCGCGGGGCCAGGCTCCAGGGGGAATCGAGGGGCCGCAGAGTCTGACTCTGGGTCCCCGCTTTCGCGGGGACGAGCGGACATCTCACTCCGCCGGCTGAAGTTTAGGATTACTCCACCGCGGTCGCGACGCCGCCATGCGCCTTCGACCAGCCCGCCGGATCGTTCATGAACTTCTCGACTTCGCCCAGCATCTTGGCGTCGAACTTGCCGCTCGCCTTGGCGACCGCCAGCACATCCCACCAGGTGGTCAACGCGTGCAACGTCACGCCGAGGTCGGTCATGATTTTTTTGCCCTCGGGGTAGATGTCGTAAAAGAAAATCACAAAGCAATGGTCACACTTGCCGCCGGCCTCGCGGATCGCCTTGACGAAATTCACCTTGCTGCGGCCATCGGTGGCAAGGTCTTCGACCAGCAGCACGCGCTGGCCGGGCAGCAACTGGCCTTCGATCTGCGCGCCGCGGCCGAAGCCCTTGGGCTTCTTGCGCACGTATTGCATGGGCAGGTTCAGGCGCTCCGCCACCCAGGCGGCAAAGGCAATGCCGGCGGTTTCGCCACCGGCCACCGAATCGAACTTGTCGCGCCCGATGTCGCGATCGATGGTGGTGACGGCGAAATCCATCATCGCGCTGCGCACTTGCGGAAACGAGATCAGCCAGCGCGAGTCGTTGTAAACCGGACTCGCCCAGCCGGACGTGAAGATGAAGGGCTTGTCCTCCATGAAACGCACGGCACCGACGTCGAGGTACATTTTCGCCGTCTGTTCGGCGATGGTCTTTTTGTCGGTGATTTTTGCTGCGGCCATCTGCACGCGCTCTCACTCGTCATGCCCGGCTTTATGCCGGGCATCCACGACTTCGTTTCGATAAAGCAAGACGTGGATGGCCGGGTCAAGCCCGGCCATGACGGCGTGTGGATTACGGCGCCGGCGGTCCGGCCTTCTTGTACCAATCCGCGATCTGCGCGCCGGTCCAGAACAGCACATCTTTCTTCTTGCGGATTTTCTGGAAGATCTGGCGGAAATATTTCGCCCGATGCGGTGCGCCCATGATGTAGGGGTGCACCGAAATCGCCATCACGCGCGCCGAGCCCTTGGCGTCCTTGTAGATCTGCTCGAACTGGTCCATCGCCCGCTCGTAGAATTCCGACGCCTTGTGGTGCTGGATCAGCATCATGGCGACGTCGTTGCATTCCTGCGTGTAGGGAATGTTGAGGATCGGTTTGCCGCGCGTCTTCATCCACACCGGCTGGTCGTCGAGCACCCAGTCGGCGACATAGTCGTAGCCTTCCTCGGCGAGAATATCGGGCGTTTCCCAGGTTTCGGTGAGGCCGGGCCCGAGCCAGCCGCGTGGGCGCGCGCCGGTCGCATTCTCCAGCACTTCGATGCATTTGCGGATGTCGGCGCGCTCGTTTTCCACCTTCTGCATGTTGCGCTGGGTGTAGCCGTGGCCGACGAATTCCCAGTTGCGATCGACGCAGGCCTTCACGATGTCCGGGAAAGCGTTCACGGCCACGCCGTTGATGTTCATCACGCCGGGAATCTTGAACTCATCGTAGACCTGCAACAGGCGCCAGAAGCCGACGCGGTTGCCGTATTCGTGCCAGCACCAGTTCGGAATGTCGGGCATCGGCGAGCCGCCCGCCGGCGGCGTAAGCACGGTGCGCGGCATCGTCTGCGTCGGGTCCCATTCCTCGACATTGGTGACGGTCCACACCACCATGCGTGCGCCCTTGGGCAGCTTGAGCGGCTTACGTGTGGTGATGGCGGAATAGTCGAGACGGTCGTTCGGCAGCATGCCGACGGATGGCTTGGGGACATTCATACCGGCGTTCCTCGGGATTATTGTATTGGCTGGCAGTTTTGCAGCTAGGCCGGATATTGTACAGGCCATGAAACTTGTCCGTTACCGTTCCACAACCGGCGACAAACCCGGCCTGATGCTCGACGGCGAGGTGTTCGACCTCTCGGACAAATTTGCCGTGCTCGATACGCGCGCGCCGACGCTCGACGACATCGATGCCATCGCGGCGGTGCCGGCAAAGACGTTGACGCGTGTGGGAAAGGGCGCCGCGCTCGGGCCGCCCTTGCGCGGCATCGGCAAGATCATCGGCGTCGGCCTGAACTATCGTGACCACGCCGAGGAAACGGGTTTGCCCTTGCCGAAGGAGCCGACGCTGTTCCTCAAAGCGACCAGCGCGCTGTGCGGCCCGGCGGACGATCTCGTCATGCCGCGCGACGCCAGGAGCGTGGATTGGGAAATCGAGCTCGGCGTGGTGATCGGCAAGCCGGGCGTTTACATCGCAGAGCGCGACGCGCTCGATTACGTGCTCGGTTATTGCATCGGCATCGATTTTTCCGAACGCGATTTCCAGTTCAATCGCGGCGGGCAGGGCTTCAAGGGCAAGAGCGCCGACACTTTCGCGCCGCTCGGGCCCTTGCTGGCGACGCGCGATGAGATCCTGGATCCGCAGGACCTGAGCCTGCGCCTGAGCGTCAACGGCAAGCTCAAGCAGAATGGCTCAACGCGCGAGATGATTTTCTCCGTCGCCGAGCTTGTGTCCTACATCAGCCGCTTCATGAGCCTGCAGCCGGGCGATGTGATCCTCACCGGCACGCCGGCGGGTGTGGGTCTCGGCCAGAAGCCGCCGGTTTATCTGCAGCCCGGCGATGTCGTAACGGCTTCCATCGACGGCCTCGGCGAACAGACGCATAAAGTGGTGGCGAACGGGTAGCGACGTGACGCTTTCGCATACGGCGAGCACCTGACCCGCTCATCCCCGCGCAAGCGGGGATCCAGAAACACAATGTAATTTCTGCGGCTTGCCGCCCTGGATTCCCGCTTGCGCGGGAATGAGCGGCGTGTGTGAGCCACATCCCCCATTCGAATGAAATGCCTTGTCGCGCGAGGCCAATATTTTTCCGTGCACATCACGCGCACAAATAAATCACAAATAATTCCGCATGAAATCGCAACGCGCGCGCAACTCGTCATCCGATCGAACGATGTGCGGTTGTCGTAACGCACCGGAAATTATTTTTAAAAAATTTAGCGCTCACGCGAAATCTGCACGCGGTATTTAGGCACGGTTCATCTGCACGCGTTTAGGTTGCACGCAATCGATACGCGAGTGCACCGTTTGCCGTGAGGCAACTGAAGCAAAGACAACCGGCAAACGGTGTGCTCGCGAAGAGATGCCCTCGAAGAAGACAAGACAAGAAACGTGTGATCAACAGAAACGAAAACAGGAATCTGAAAATGCGCAATGCCCTCATTATCTTTCTTAGCGTCGCAAGCTTCGCTGCTCTCGCCGGCGTGCAGCCGGCTGCTGCTGATTGCCGCAGCGATAATATTGCCTGCAATAAAATGACAAATGGCTCCCCATCATGCGGAACACAATATCTTACCTGCGTGAGAAATTCGAAGCCGGTGCACTCCGCTGGGGGCGCGGGTCTGCCAAAGAACGTCCAGGATCGAAAGAACACACACCAGAACTAATTCGGGTAGAAGCGCGGCCTCTTTGATTTCTCGGAGAGGCCGCGTTGCACCCAACCAAACGAAACAAACGTCACGTCATCACCAAGCACGACATCAGAAATTGAAAATGCGCCAGGTTATTTTGGTTGCGATCAGTCTTGCGGGGAGTGGCGCACTTGCTAATTCGATGCTCGCGTCTGCCGCAGCCTTGCGGCCGGGTCATTCAAACCTCGTGGCGCTTGTCCAAAACAATGCCGAAAAGGCTGCTACGACTGCCAATGGCGGCGTGATCGAAGATGCAAATGGAGACGGTGCCGCCAATACCGACACGATCACTGGTGGGACGGTAGATGCCATCACTGCGATAGATGCAAATGGAAGTGTTGCCACCCGCATCGGCGGATCCGCGGGTGCCACAGGCAGTGGTGCGAAGAAGACCAGCACGAAATCGCGCGATTGATATCCGAACGCATTTTGCGCCGTGGCGAATGCAACGCGCATTCAAGTTGCCCGCGTACGCCTCTACATCCACGCTTGATCATCCGTTCGGAGGATAGAGAGCATCACCCGATTGGGGGATGCGCTCATGCATTGTGAACGAAATAGATATTTTGAGCCGCGCGTTGTTCAAGCACGGTTCATCCGTGTGCGCGTATCCATGTGCAAATCAAAATACGCAGCGGACGGCGTCAATCGAGATCCGGAAAATCAAAATGCAGAAAACTCACATCATCGTCCTCAGCCTCGCGAGCGTCTGCGCTTTCGCCGGCGTGCAGCCCGCTTTCGCCGAAAAGAGAAGAATTTGCAATTGGCACGTCACTGGCGCGACCGTCGGCGACTTCGAGACGGGCGCGTTCGGCCTCGCAGTAAAAGTCTGCGAGGTGGTTGACCAGCCGCTCCGACCGACGACGCCCTGGAAGGGCACTGTCCAAGGCTATGGCACGCCGATCCAGCAGCAGAAAACCGTCAGACAAAAATGAATTGTTGCGCGGCTCCATCAATGCGCGCTGAAGCCGCGTGTCGAAGCAATGAATAACCCCTCCACTGAGGAAATTGAATGCGCAAAGTTCTCATCCTTGCCCTCGCGAGTTCTCAGCGCTTTCGCCAACGTCCAGTCGGCTTCGGCGTATAGCGTCTGCACGAACGAATGCGTTTGGACCACAAGACATGGCGTCACAATTTGCCGGCCGAAGATGGTGTGCACAAATTCTGTTCCGACGACCAACCAAGGTTCGGGCCCACCGAAGACACTCCAGCAGGGAAAGAACGGAAGGCTGTTCTGATCCCATACGGATGCGCGGTCTGTCAGGATCCGCGCTGACATTGAAATTTCGAAATTAACTTCGAGCCAACCAGACAAACGAAACAGGACATCAAAAATGCGCAAAGTGTTTATCATCGCTCTCGGCCTCACGAGTGTCTTTGCCCCTGCTAGCGCGGAACCGGTCTCTCCTCAGGCCTCGCGATGCTACACAGAATGCGCTAAACCGAACCACAAGCCGGGACAACCGATTGGCGCTCCGTCTTGTTACCAAGTTTGTGTGCCCGGCTCTCGAAGTAGTGGCGCGGGGCCGCAGACCATTCAGCAGCAGAAAACCCATCGCGCGTTTTGAACTATTGCAGAGATTTGCTGCCGGGTTCTCCGCTAAGTGGTGTCCGGGACTGTGGATGCCCGCTGGGGCCTGAGTTCGGACCGGCGAGCCATCTCCCCCTGCGATAAAAACAAAAAGCGTTACGCAGGCGTTTTGTCGAGCTCATCCGAAAGGCTGAGCTCGCGCCTCATCCGAATGGTGAGGGACAACGGTAGCACGCGTCTCTCGTCATCCAAGCGAACGAGAGCGATAGGCACAGCGCGTCAGAAAAGCAATTTCTTGGATTCGCGCAGGCAAAATTGCACGCATTTGTTTAGCGGCAATTTAATTCGCACACGTATAAGTTGGGAACCATCGATGCGCGAATGCGCCGCTTGCAAGGAGAGCCGGCAAACGGAGCGTTCGCGAATTGATGTGCTGAACCGACATCACGCGTAACCAGCGAATTCGTCAGGACTTTGAAATGCGTAACGTGCTCATTACCACCGTAGGCCTTGCGAGCCTTGGTGCACTCGCCGGTGCGTCGCCGGCTTTCGCCGCTGCGCGGTGCGTGCCGGTCTGCCGGATGGAAACGGTGACCGTACAAACTCCCAAGGGCCCGGTGTCGGGCTCGCATCAAGTGTGCACCCAATCGTGCACACAAACGCCACCAAGCGCCTGGGGAAGCGCGACGGCCTTCAACAAGCCGTTCAGCCCGGCGGCCGCACCGGCGAAGTAAATCGGGCGCATCTCGCGCAGGGTTTGGACTCTCCCGCTCATTCCCGCCCCCGCCTTCGCGGGGGCAGGCTCCAGCGGGAATCCAGGAGCCATCCGGATGGTTCTGGCGTTTAGTTCTGGATCCCCGCCTTCGCGGGGATGAGCGGAATGTGTCGCGAACTCTGCGTTCTCGTTCGTCGTGCCCGGCCATAGCCGTCCGAAGGACGGCGTGTTTTCGCACCTATGTGCCGGGCATCCACGTCTTAAGCGCGCGGCAAGGTTCAAGACGTGGATGGCCGGGACAAGCCCGGCCATGACGCCTTGTTTTGGGGCACGGGCTTTCATCCGCTCATTCCCGTGTATGCGGGAATCCAGGGGCCATCCGGATGGTTCTGGCGTTTAGTTCTGGATCCCCGCTTTCGCGGGGATGAGCGGAGTGTGTGGCGAACCCTGCGTTCTCGTGCGTCATGCCCGGCCATAGCCGTCCGAAGGACGGCGTGTTTTCGCACCTATGTGCCGGGCATCCACGTCTTAACGGCCCGGCAAGATCAAAAAACGTGGATGCGCGGGTCAAGCCCGCGGATGACGCCGAGTGCGTGGCACGGGCCGTGACTAAAAAAATCAGCTGCCCTTCTCGTCGTAGATTTCGGGGAAGAAATAATCCTTCCACGACGAGGCTTTGGTTTTGAGCGTGGCGACCTCGCTCATGAAATCCGCATATTTCATGGTGTTTTCCGGCGTCATTGTCCAGCGCACCTGCGGGCCGGCGACGAGCTTGCTCACCATCTCGAGCGGCAATTTCGATTTCGAGTCCTCGATCCACAACGCCGCGGCCGCCTTCTTGTCATTGTTAACGATGTCGGTCGCTTCCTTCAGCGCGGCCAGCAGCGCCTTGTAGAGCACCGGGTTGCCATCGCGGAATTTCGCCGGCGCCCACACGGCGGTGAAAGTGTGCGAGCCGCCCATCACATCGAATGAATTGAGCACGGTGTGCACCGCCGGGTCTTCGAGCTGCTGATTCTGGAACGGCGGCACGCTGAACACGGCGGAAAGCTGCGCGCCGCCCTTGAGCAGCGCGACGGTGGCGTCGGGCGGCGTCATCGACACCGTGAGCGGGTCGAGCTTGTCGAATCCCTTGACGCCATATTCCTTGGCCGCCGCCATCTGGAGCGTGATCGCCTGAACCGAAGAGCGTACGGCCGGCACCGCGATGCGGTCGGTGTCCTTGAAGTCCTTGATGGTCTTGATGGCGGGGTCGCGGGTGTTGAGCAAAACCGGCTGCGAGGTCAGCGCAGAAATGCCGCGCACTTCCTGCGGCGTACCCTTCGTGCGTCCCCACAGCACGAGCAGCCCCGGCACGCCGCCAGAGCCGACATCGATATTGCCGGAGATCAGCGCTTCGTTGACCGCGGTCGGCCCGTTGAAGGTGAACCACGACACTTTCAGGTCGTTGAGACCGAGCGCCTTGGCATGTTTCTCGATGAGCTGCTGGTGCTCCATCACGTTAAGCTGGAGATAGCCCATGGAAAATTGCCGTGCGAGGCGGATTTCCGCAGCAGTCGCGGGCAGGCTTTGCAGTGCGCACGCAAGCGCGAGGCACACGAGGGCCTTGATACGCATGTGGTTTCTCCCTGCCGCCGGTCTTTTATTTTTTTAGGCGGTAGCTCACGCTAAGCGGCAGCTCCAATCTTGGCAATGCTGCAACCCTCTCGACCGTCATGCCCGGCTTTATGCCGGGCATCCACGTCTTTTTGTTCAACAAGCAAGACGTGGATGGCCGGGACAAGCCCGGCCATGACAGCGTGATTTGGGACATGGACTCTCATCCGCTCATTCCCGTCCCCGCCTTCGCGGGGACAGGCTCCAGCGGGAATCCAGAGACACATTGACTGGAATCGGTGCGTCGTCGCCCTGGGTCCCCGCTTTCGCGGGGACGAGCGGAGTGGTCGTGCGGCGCCGCTCCCCTAAGCGGCAGCTCCAATCTTGGCAATGCTGCGATACCAGTCGAGCATTTGCTCGCCGTTCCAGTGCAGCACGCCTTCGTGCTTGTTCACGTAATCGTAGATCTGCTCGAGATATTTGATCCGGTGTGGCTGCCCGCTGATGTAGGGGTGGATCGCCAGCGCGCAAAATTTCGCGCGCTTTGCACTCTCGGCATAGAGCCGGTCGAACTGGTCCGTCACCAGCTTGAGCAGATAATCGCTGTTGTGGTGCTGGACGATCATGACCGGAATGTCGTTGCACTCGATGGTGTAAGGCAACGTCACCAGCGGACCCTTGGTGGTTTTGATGATGGTCGGCTCATCGTCATAGACCCAGTCGCCGATATACTTCACGCCGGCAGCGGCGAGCAGGTCCGGCGTCTCCAGCGTCTGCGTCAGGCCGGGGCCGAGCCAGCCAACCGGCCGCTTGCCGCAAAACTTCTCCATGACGTCCATGGTGCGCTTGATCATGCCGGCCTGGTCGGGCTCTTTGTGGATCGGGCCCTGCTCATAGGCATGGCCCATGAACTCCCAGCCGTCGTCGCGTGCCTGTTCGGCGACGCGCGGATAGTCTTCGCAAATGCGCGCATTGGCAGCGAGCGTGGGCTTGATGCCAAGGCGCTTGAACAATTCGAAAAACCGCCAGCAGCCGACGCGCATCCCGTATTCGTGAAAACCCCAATGCACTACGTCCGGCATCAGCGGTACGCCGGTCGGCGCCGGGAGCAGCTGCCGCGCCATCGGCTTGCCGATGTCCCAAACCTCATAATTGACGATGGTCCAGAACACGATGCGGGCATTGCCCGGCAGCTTGAGCGGCGGGCGATCCACAATCGCCGAATAGTCGGAACGTTCGCGCGGAATCATCGGGTCGGACATGGGTTCCTCTAGTTCGTATCCACGTGGTGTATCTCCCGAGCCTTGCCGCATGCTCGCGCTACCTCTCCCATAGGGAGAGGTCGCCCGCCGCAGCCATTGCGAAGGCGGGCGGGTGAGGGGTTATGGCCGATCGAAGGTCCCAGGCCCCCTCACCCCATCCCTCTCCCCAACGGGGAGAGGGAGCGCGCTGTGTATGCGGCAACGCTCCAATCAAGCCGCCAGTTTCTCACGCCGTCGCGGCCGCGCGCAACCCGACCAGCCGTTCACGCAATCCATCGTCATGCCCGGCTTTATGCCGGGCATCCACGTCTTTATTTCCGGAAGCAAGACGTGGATGGCCGGATCAAGTCCGGCCATGACGCCGTATTTAGGGAACGGACTCTCAACCGCTCATTCCCGTCCCCGCCTTCGCGGGGACAGGCTCCAGCGGGGATCCAGAGCTGCAAGCTCTGACTGTGTTGTCCTGGGTCCCCGCTTTCGCGGGGACAAGCGGATAAGGATGCACCGGGCGCGGGGGAAAAGAGGCTAAGCCGTCGCGGCCACGCGCAACCCGACCAGCCGTTCGAGGGTGGCGCTGTCCGCTTGCAACTGCCGCGAGGGTGCGCGGTGCGCCACCGCGCCGCGCTCCAGCACGATTGCCTCGGCGGTCAGCTCCAGCGCGATTTCGGTATGCTGCTCGACCAGGATGATGGCGATGCTCCGGTCGGCGAGCATCGTCTTGATGGCGGCGACAAGCTCATCGACGATGACGGGCGCGAGCCCTTCGAAGGGCTCATCCAGCAGCATCAGCGAAGGGTTGGTCATCAGCGCGCGCGCGACCGCCAGCATCTGCTGTTCGCCGCCCGATAGCTGATTTCCCATATTGGGCCGGCGCTCAGACAGGCGCGGGAAAAGTTTGAACACGGTGTCGAGGTTCCACGCGCCCGGCCGCGCCGCGACGGTGAGATTTTCCTCAACCGTCAAAGACGGGAATATCTCGCGCTCCTGCGCCACCCAGCCAATGCCGTTCACGGCGCGGCGGTGCGGCGTGAGCCGCGAAACATCCTGACCGCGCAAGATGACGTGGCCGCTGCGCAATTGCGTGTAGCCCATGATCGTGAGCAGCAGTGTCGATTTACCGACGCCATTTCGCCCCAGCAACGCAAGGCTGCCGTGCTGCGGCAATTCCAGCGAAATGCCGTGCAGCACCACGGCGTCGCCGTAGCCGGCGGTGACGTTTTCCAGTTTGAGCAGCGGCTCAGCCACGGTCGTCATCCATGTTTGCGCTTGCCGAGATAAACTTCGCGTACGCCGGGATCGGCGGCGATTTCCGCCGGCGAGCCCTCGGTGAAAATCGCGCCGCTGACCAGCACGAAGATATGCGTGGCGAAGCGGAACACCACGTGCATGTCGTGTTCGATGAACAGCAGCGTAAGATCGTCGGACAAGCCCGCCACCGCTTCGAAGACTTCGCCGCTTTCTTCCTGCGGAACGCCGGCTGCAGGCTCGTCGAGCAACAGCACCTTCGGCCTGGTGGCCAACGCCAGCGCGATTTCCAACAGCCGTTGACGGCCGTAAGGCAATTCGCGCGTGACCTGATAACACGAGTCTCCCAGCTTGAGCTTGCGCAGGATCTCATAGGCCTCGTCGATCGCTTCGCCGTATGAACCGACGCTGCGCCAGAACTGGCCGGCAAGCCCGCGCCGTTCAGCCACCGCCAGCGTCACCGCCTCGAGCGCGTTGAGGCCCGCGAACAACGTGTTGATCTGGAAGGTGCGCGCAAGCCCGCGCCGCACGCGCTCCTGCGGGCCGAGCGACGTAATGTCATCGCCTGCGAGGAGAATCTGCCCGGCATTGGGCGCCAGCATCCCTGTCATCAGGTTGATGAGCGTGGTCTTGCCAGCGCCATTTGGCCCGATCAGCGCGTAACGAGCGCCAACCGGCAGGTTGATCGCGATGTCGCGCGCGACCGGCAGCGAACCGAAAGCCTTTGAGAGGCCGCGCGTGGCCAAAGCGATCGTGCTCATTTCGCTCTCCACCGCGCGTAGAGGTGCGACAGCCCGCCGAGAATGCCGTTGGGCAGCACCATCACCACTGTGACCAGCAACACGCCGATCCAGAAATACCAGAATTGCGGTGCGATCCCGGAGAACTGGTCGCGCGCCACCATGAAAATCGCCGCGCCAACGAGTCCGCCGTAAAGCCGTCCGGCGCCGCCCAGGACAAGCATCACCAGTACATCGGCGGAGCGCTGGAAACTGATCGATTCGAGCGACACGTTTTCCGTCGTCTGGGCCAGCAGCGCACCGGCCAAACCGGCGATGGCGGCAGCGATGGTGAAGGCCTTGCGGATATGGGCGCGGCTGTCGGCGCCGATGGCGGGCATGCGCACCCAGTTTTCGCGGATGCCGCGCAGCGCCAGGCCGAACGGCGAATTGATCAGCCGGCGTGCGCCGAGGAAAACGATGAACAGCGCAGCCAGTGAATAGGCACAAGCCGTGTACCCGTAGAGGTCGAATTTGAAGATGCCGAGCACCGGCCAAATCGAGACGCCTTGCAGGCCGTCGCTGCCCCCCGTGAGCCAATGCGCGCGGTTCGCGGCCTCGAAGGCGAGCAGCCCGAGGCCGAGCGTGATCATGATCAGCGTGAAATGGCGGAAGCGCGAGATGATGAAGCTCACGGCGTAGCCGACCGCGCCTGACACCGCTACTGCAAACAACAGGCCCGACAGCGGCTCGCCCCAGACGTAAATCGAGAACAGGCCCGCGCCATAGGCGCCGATGCCGAAGAAGGCCGCGTGGCCGAGCGATACGACGCCCGCATAACCAAGGATAATGTCGAGCGAGAGCGCGAACAGCGCCGTGATGGCGATCTGGCTTGCCAGCGACAGGTAGTCCGGAAATGCGAAGAACGGCAGCAGAGTCGCCAGCCAGAACGCAATTTCAAGCGGATGCCAGCGGTTTTGCGCCTGCAGGTAAGCTTGCGGGCTGGTGGTTGTGCTTGTGCTCATCGCACACTCCGCTCGTTCCCGCGGGTCTTTGCCCCGTCATGCCCGGCTTTATGCCGGGCATCCACGTCTCTGTTTCGGAAACAAGACGTGGATGCGCGGGTCAAGCCCGCGCATGACGTCGAGGGTGTGGCACGCAAAGACCACATCGCCTACCGCCTCCCGAACAGGCCGGCGGGGCGCAGCATCAGCACCACCACCATGACCAGGTAAATGAGGAAGGCGCCGAGTTCCGGCGCGTAATATTTGCCGGCGACATCGCTGACGCCGATCAGGATCGCGGCGGCGAACGAACCGGCGATGGAGCCAAGGCCGCCGACCGACACGATGATCAGCACATAGACCAGATACGTGAAGGCGAAATTCGGATCGAGACCGACGATCTCGATGGCCAGCGCCCCGCCCAGCCCGGCGAGGCCGGAGCCGAGCGCGAATGTCGATGCGAAGGTCCGGTCCACGTCGATGCCAAGCCCGCGCGCCATGCGCTGGTTGTCGACCGCCGCGCGCACTTGCGCGCCGAAGCGGGTGTACTCAAGGCCGGCGACCAGCAGCAGCGTCACCACCAGCGCGACGCCGATCAGGAAGAGTCGGTACTTGCCGAGACCGATGCCGAAGAAATCGATCGAGCCGCGAAGAATTTCCGGCGTCTCCACCGGCTGCTGCAGCGTGCCGAAGATGTAAGCTGCAACGGCGACCGAGATAAAAGCCAGGCCGATTGTGAGCAGCACCTGGTCGAGGTCGGTCGCGCGGTAAAGCCGCCGGTAGAGCACCCGTTCGAGTGCGACGCTGACGAGGGCTGCAGCGGCGAAAGCCGCCGGTAACGTCGCCAGGAAGGGCCAGTTGAACTGGTTCACGAGTGTCACGGCGACGTAGCCGCCGAGCATCGCAAAGGCACAGTGCGCAAGGTTGACGAAATTCATCAGTCCCAGCGTCACCGACAGGCCAACCGACAGCACGAACAGCAACATGCCGTAGGCGATGCCATCGAACAGCACACCGAAGACCGGAGGAAGCATGGTAAAAGCCTGCGACTGCTAAAGAGAGTCAGTTGTAAAGCTAAGACGCGACACAGGCGAGGGCAGGCTCCCTCTCCCCTGTGGGGAGAGGGTTGGGGGTGAGGGGCTCTAACCCCTCACCCGTCCGCCTTCGCAAATGCTACGGCGGGCGACCTCTCCCGATGGGAGAGGTGAAGCAGGCCCCTATACGATATTTGAAATTGTCACTCGCATGCAACGAATGGGACGACCTTGCGATCGCCCCATCCGGAATTCCTGAACCTCAGGACGGTGGTTACTTGTGTGTCGGGTCTTTGACGTTCGGGATGGTATCGAACTCGACATTGACGAGATTATTGCCGACCTTTTCCACTTTGCGGATATAGACGTTCTGCACGATGTCGCGGGTTGCCGGATCGATGGAAATCGGTCCACGCGGGCTTTCCCATTTCATGCCTTTGGCCGCGGCGATCAGGGCGTCTCCGTCGGTCTTGCCGCTGGTCTTCTTGAGCGTCTCATAGATGAGGTGCATGCCGTCATAGCCGCCGACCGCGAAGAAGTCGGGGTTGCGCTTGAACTCGGCATTGAACGCCTTCACGAAGTCGGCGTTCATCTTGGACTTGTGATTGTAGTCGTAGTGCCAGCCGCTGAGGCGGCCAAGCGCAAGATCGCCCAGGCTCTTCACGGCGGTTTCGTCAACCGCCTCGCCCGTGCTCATGATCTTGATCTTGTTCGGGTCCATGCCGCGTTCGGCAAAGGCTTTGCCGAGGGCTGCCGGCTGCGCACCGCCAGGAACGAACACGAAGATCGATTCCGGATTAAGGTCTTTGGCGCGCTGCACGAAGGCCGAGAAATCCGGGTTGGCGATTGGCATGCGCACGGAGCCGATGATCTCTCCGCCTGCCGCCTTGAACGCCTTCTGGAAAGCGGTTTCGGCATCGATGCCGGGACCGAAGTCGGTCACCATCGTATAGGCTTTCTTGATCTTGCCTTTGGTCGCCGCCCATGTGCCGAGCGTCTCACTGATCTGCGGCAGCGTCAGCGACACGCGCACGATGTATGGCGACTTCTCGGTGATGATCGACGTCGCCGCGTTCATGTCGACCATCAGCTTCTTGGCTTCGGCCGAAATGCCGGCGGCGCCGAGCGCTTCCGGTGTGAGCGTAAATCCGGCGAGGATGTCGGCCTTGTCGCGCACGATCAGTTCCTGCGCCAGCCGTTTGGCGACATCCGGGTTCGGGCCGCCGGTGTCCTTGCGGATGATTTCGATCTTCTTGCCGGCGACCGTATCGCCGTGCTGCTTCATGTACAGCTTGATGCCGTTGTCGATCTGCGCGGCGGTGTCGGCAAATTGGCCGGAATAGGCGCTAATAACGCCGATTTTGATGGTTTCCTGGGCATTGGCGCCGGCCGGCAGCGTAACCGCTGCAAGCAAGGCGGCGCCGGCAAAGAGCGAGCGTTTCATGTGGTCCTCCCCTGAATTCATTACTTCTTGTTGTCGTTAGAATGCCTGACCTTCCAGACAAAGAAAAGCGCCGCGAACCAAGGGTCCGCGGCGCATTTGGTTGGGCGTCTGACTATTCGCGTGCAAACAGTTGTTCGGGCTTATCCGCTCGTCCCCGCGAAAGCGGGGACCCAGAGCAGCAAATTCAGAGCCCTTTGCCCTGGATTCCCGCTTGCGCGGGAATGAGCGGAAGTATCTGGCTTATTCTTCAAACCAACGAAACAGTTGCCCGCTCGTATTGAGCGCTGCCCATCTTCCCCTCGGGGAAGATGCCGTGGGCAGCGATCCACTCAAAGGATTCCTCATACACTTCCTTGGTGTAGGGCTCGAACACCAGCCTTTCGCCGGGACCCCAGCGGCGCGTGTCCATCTTGGCGTGGAAGCGGTCGGGGAATTCCTTCTTGTAATAGTGAGTGTAAAGCTCCGGCCGCAGGTCGATATCGCGCTGGGCCTTTCGCAGCGCGCGGAAGAATTTGCGCAGATCTTCGGGGTCCGGGTCGCCATGGATCATGGTGCCGATCATGAAGGTGGAATCGATCACCTTCCTGAAGCCAAGCTGCTCGGCGAAGTAGTACGGCCCGCCGAACAGGTGCACCGCGGGCGCTTTCCCCTCGAACAGCTTTTCCATACGCGCGAACAGCATGCCGTCGGAATAGACGAGGTTCATCTGCTCGGGCTTGAGATACTGCTCCAGCGCCTGCACGGTGGAATAGTGGCTGCCCGATTGGTAGCCGACCGACACCGGCACGCCGGCGAGATCCGCCGGATCCTTGATCTTCGAATTCTGCGGCGACGAAGACGCCGGCCGGCGCCACCGAATAAACGTCGGTGTACATCTTCCCGTGTCCGTTGGAGGCCGCGACATTCACGGTCCAGTGGCAGGCGCAGCTGACGTTCGATTTGCGGCCTTCCTCGAACGATTGATAGGCGCCGACTTTGTCGCCTTTGTCGTGGATCTTGCCGTCGGTCGCGCGCATGAGCTCGCGGAATTCGTATTCGAGGCCTTCCTTGCGGAAGTAGTCCTTTTCCTCGGCCACCCATTCCTGCAGACGGAAGTGCGGTTCGATGAGGAATTTTGCCATGGTTTCGTCCTCCCTCGTTTTGATCAGCAACAGGTGTGGTCGTTGCCGTCGGTTTGCTCGCGCTCGGCAACGCGCCGGGCACGGATCATCTTGACGTGGTCGTCCATCAGCGCGCGTGCGCCAGCGGCGTCGCGCAGCTCGATGAGATCGGTGAGTTTGGTGTGGACTTCGAGAATGTGCACCGCGAGCTTTGGCGTTGCGGTGACATTTCGGCGCGGCCAGGACACGTGCTCAAGCGAGATGAGTTGCACCACCAGCACGCGGTTGTGTGAGGCTTCGGCGACCGCGAGATGGAAATCGCGTGACAGGCGCGTGAAAGCATCGAGGTCGCCCATGACATCTTCGGCCTGACGCAACAGGCTGCGCAATTTGGCGATATCGGCGGCCGTGGCGTTCTCGGCGGCGAGTTCGGCGCCGAGAGTTTCGATGGCGCGCTGGGCGTCCATGATCTCGGCGGCGGTGACGCCGGTGAGATCGAGCTGCACGGCGAGCGCTTCGGCGAACAGGCGCGGATTGCCTTGTGCGATGCGGGCGCCGCCACCTTTGCCCATGCGGATTTCGACGATGCCGAGCGCTTCGAGCGTGCGCAGGGCGTCGCGGGCAACGATGCGGCTCGCATCAAAGCGGGCGGCGAGGTCTTTCTCGGTGCCGAGGAAGTCGCCGGGCTTGAGCTTCTTGGCGAAGAGCGCGTCGCGCACCCAGGCCACGATCTGCGAAGACATCGAGGACGAACGGCCGGCAAACATGATGCGCGCGGTCAGTTCGCCGCTCATCATCACCGGTTGCCGCATCGCTCGTGGCATCGCCGCGCCTCTGGCTGAGGCCGGTAGTATATGTGTCCGGTTAAAGTAGTAAAGATAGTATCTTTAGAAGATGCTGATAAATAATGCATTTAAAGCAACAGTTTAGCGGTTCGCCCTCTCTGGGCTCCCGGGGGCCACGGCAAAGAATGGGCGAAAGAACGCGTGCATCATATTCCGCTCATTCCGGCGAAAGCGCCCCACGGGCGTCATGGCCGCGACAAGCGCGGGCACGACGGTGTTGGACATGATCCTCTCGGTCGTCGTCCCCGCGAAGGCGGGGACCCATACGCCGCAGCATTTGTCTGCCTGCACACAGGCGTCATGGCCGGACTTGTTCCGGCCATCCACGTCTTAGCTCGCTGTTTTGTAGAAAGGCGTGGATGCCCGGCACAAGGCCGGGCATGACGCTGCGGAGTATGTGTCCCGGCTCGCGGCGCATCGCGCCTCGGCCGCGACGACGCAAGAAATGTTTCTTGACTTTAATCCTATACTGACTATAATCCTATCCATCCCGCCTCGTTACCGAGGGGTGTCTGATCAGCGTCTCCAGACGCGGGGCGGGGAGCGGTGACCGGGATGTTCGGCAGTGTCGGAGATGCGGCACTGACCCCCGGCGGTCCAAGCCGCGCTTTGTCCCGGCGTGCCTGCCGCACGCCGAGGCCCCGCTGACGGCCGACCGGCCGGCGGACGGTCAGAAAGATCGCCGGCCAAATGGCCAGGGCTTCAAACGGTGGCTTTCGTCGCGGTGGCGCCTCAACAGGCAAACGCGACATGAAAGGAACGACCACCGGGGATGGCGCGGAGCAAACCTATAAACACCGCGCGCGGGACGCCTTTGGATCTGGCGGACTTGCGGCAATTCGGACTTCGACAAGCCTCGATGCTGTGAGGCGTCGAGGCCCGTGGGTCCATCAGGACCTTTGGCGTCCCGCGCGCCCTCGGATTCTTTCGGGAGAAGCGGAATTTGCAATGCAGGCGAACCCCGGCGCCTGTCCAAAAATCCGGGTGGCGGAGCGTTGGCTACGGCTGTTTGACAATTGAATCGGAGAGAGAAGGAACGGCGCGGAAGCAAACTCTTGCCGTCGTCCCCGCGAAGGCGGGGACCCATACGCCGTGCACTATCGATGGACTGCGGCGTATGGGTCCCGGGCCTCGCTTCGCTCGCCCGGGACGACGGGAGAAGCAGGTCGGCAATGATGTTGGAGAAATCGAGTGCGCACACTCCGCTCATTCCCCTCCCCGCCTGCGCGGGGACAGGCTCCAGCGGGAATCCAGCACTGGGTCCCCGCTTTCGCGGGGACGAGCGGAGAATGAACGACGTCGCGCCACACCGTGAGGCGTCATGGCCGGACTTGTTCCGGCCATCCACGTCTTTAGCGACTGTCAGCAGAAAAATTACGCGACTTTCTTGCCCCACAGTCTTGCCGACGCAATGTCGGCGCCCTTGCGGATCGCGGCGAGCTTGAGCCACACCACCGGCTCGATCACCCATTCACGTTTGGTGAATGTACCAAAACCACAATCGGTCGATGCAATCACGCGTTCGCGGTCACCGATTGCGCGAACCGCTTCCTCGATGCGGCGCGCCACCACTTCGGGATGCTCGACAAAATTGCTGGTGGTTTCCACCACGCCCGGAATGAGCAGCATATCTTTCGGCAGTGGATGCTTCTTGAGTGCGTCGTATTCATGCGCGTGGCGCGGATTGGAAAACTCGATCGACAGCGCGCCGACCTTTGCTTGATAAAGCGCCGGCAGAATTGTTGCCAGTGGCACGTCGTGAATATGCGGGCCTTCCCAGTTGCCGTAACAAATGTGCAGGCGTACGCGATCACGTGGAATGCCGGCGATGCCGTCATTAATTGCTTGCACATGCCGCTCAACGCGTTTGACGAAGCCGGCGTCGTCGAGATCGCGGTACATCATGGTGCGGTCCATGGCGAGATCGGGTGCGTCGATCTGCAACGTCAGGCCGGCCTTATGGATCGCCTGATATTCATTCTTCATTTCCCGTGCGATCGCGTCGAGATAGTCGTCATGCGTTTTGTAGTGAGCGTTGAGCATGGTCGTTGAAATAATGCCGGGCGAGGGCGCGGTCATGAAACGTTCGGAAAATGCGCCGAGTTCGTCGGCGATCTTGTTAAAGCCCGCAATTTCCTCCGTGATCGGCTTCAGGTCCTTGTATTTGATGTCGGCCTGCGCCTCCGGCGCGCCCTGCTGGCTTTTCGGTGCACTGGGAAAGCGCCGCATCAGGTAGGCCACCAGATCGGGAAATTCCTCGAATTCGCGTCCGCGGCGGCGCTTCGATACACCCCCGAAACCGGTCATGCGCTGTGGCACATAGGTCTGAAATCCGATGCGGCGCTGCTCGCCGTCGTTGCCAATATCGATGCCGGCTTCCACCTGCTTTTCGACGACATGGCGCACGGCTTTGTCCATTTCGGAGGCGAATGTGGACGGGTCGTAGGCTGCGCCTTCTTCCTGGGCCACCAGAAGGTCGGACAGTTTATCGTTGCGCGGCAGGCTGCCGACATGGGTGGTCAGAATGCGGTCCCGGCTGAAGATCATCGACGGTGCTCCCTCGGAAATATGGTGCGCTTTGCAGCACATTCATTGGCGGGCATAATACGCACAGTCCTGGGAGGAAACACAAATGACAGTCGCGCAAGCGCACGCGGCGGAAACGATCGCGGCGGAGTTGGTGGGCGCAGTCCCACGCGACTACAATTTTGCCGCCGACGTTCTCGAGCGCAATATCGCGGCGGGCCGTGCCAACAAGCCGGCATATATCGACGCGCGCGGCACGCACACATATAGCCAGCTCGCCGACCGCGTTGCGCGCTTTGGTGCCGCGTTGCGCGGCCTCGGGGTGAGGCGCGAAGAGCGCGTTTTGATCGCGCTGCTCGATACTATCGACTGGCCGACAGCATTTCTCGGTTGCCTGAAAGCCGGGATCATCGCCGTGCCGGTGAACACGCTTCTCACGGAAGACGACTACCGTTTCATGTTGGCCGACAGCCGCGCGAAATGCCTGGTGGTGTCGGAGGCGCTCTTTTCAAGATTTGAAAAAATCATCAAGCAAAGCCCGGATCTCGAGCACGTTATCGTCTCTGGTGATAATCCGCACGGATATCGTTCGTTCGAGGATCTCATCGGCGCCGACGAACCGGAGCCTTACACCGCGCCGACGACGTGCGACGACATGGCCTTCTGGCTCTACACCTCCGGTTCGACCGGAAAGCCGAAGGGCGCAGTGCATGTCCATGCCAGCCTCAAGCTGACCGCCGACCTTTACGGCACTCCGGTTGCAGGATTGAAGGAAAGTGACGTGTGTTATTCGGTGGCGAAATTGTTTTTCGCCTATGGACTTGGCAACGCCATGACCTTTCCGCTCTCGGTGGGCGCAACAACAGTGCTCAATGCGGAACGGCCGACGCCCGACGGTGTTGCGGCGTTGTTGCGGAAATATCCCATAACCGTGTTTTTCGGTGTGCCGACTTTCTACGCGACATTCCTCAATAGCCCGAACGCGCCGCAGAAATCCGAGCTGAAGCTCCGTCGGTGCCAGTCCGCCGGCGAGGCACTTCCGGAAGAGGTGGCGAAGAACTTCTTCCAACGCTACGGCGTTGAAATTTCCGATGGCCTCGGCACCACCGAAATGTTGCACATCTTTCTGACCAACCGGCCGGGCGCCAACAAATATGGCACCACCGGGAAAGGCGTGCCGGGCTATGAAATCAAACTCGTCGGTGAAGATGGCGAGACAGCGAAACAAGGCGAGATGGGCGAACTTTATGTGCGCGGGCCCACCAACGCGCTGATGTACTGGAACAACCGCGAGAAATCGCGCGACACCTTCCGCGGCGAATGGACTCGTTGCGGCGACAAATACATTGAGGATGCCGACGGTTATTACGTCTGTTGCGGCCGCGCCGACGACATGTTGAAAGTTTCCGGGATGTACGTTTCGCCGTTCGAAGTGGAGGCTGCGTTGTCCTCGCATCCGGACGTACTCGAAGCTGCGGTTGTCGGCTGGAACGACAATCAAAAACTTGTCAAACCAAAAGCGTTCGTCGTTTTGAAGTCGCCGGAGAAAGCAAGCGATGCGCTGATGCTGGCTTTGCAAGAGCACGTCAAGCAGAAGCTCGCGCCCTACAAATATCCGCGCTGGATCGAATTCCGCAAAGAGCTACCCAAAACTGCGACGGGCAAGATCCAGCGCTTCAAGCTGAGGGCGGAAGGGCCCGGCGCGCGCTGATGACACTCGCCGATTCCGGCTTTCTCGACATTGGTGCGCAGCGGCTGGAGTACCGCTTTATCGGCCCCAAACCCGACAAAGCGCCGACTTTGGTGCTTTTGCACGAAGGCCTCGGCTGCGTGGGTTTGTGGGGGGATTTTCCGGAAAAGCTCTCAAAAGCAACCGGCGCCGGCGTGTTCGCTTATTCGCGCGCGGGCTATGGCAAATCGTCGTCTGTGAATTTGCCGCGGCCGTTGAGTTACATGCACGACGAGGCGCGCGAAACGCTGCCGCAATTGCTCGATGCGATCGGGTTCAAGCGCGGACTTCTGGTCGGCCACAGCGACGGGGCCTCGATTGCCGCGATTTACGCCGGTAGCCATCAGGATCACCGCGTCGGCGGGCTGGTGCTGATTGCCCCTCATTTTTTCACGGAGGATGGCGGGATTGCCTCAATTGTCGAGGCAAAGAAAGCCTATGAAACCGGCGATTTGCGAGCGCGGCTTTCGCGCTGGCACGCCGACGTCGACAATGCCTTCAAAGGCTGGAATGGCGCATGGCTCGATCCCGAATTTCGCAAATGGGATATCACCGAATTCCTCGCCTATATCCGCGTGCCGGTGCTCGTCGTGCAGGGCAAAGACGATCAATACGGCACTGTGAAGCAGATCGAGGTGGCGCAGGCGGAATGTTATTGCCCGGTCGAAGTCGCGCTATTGCCGGGCGCGCGCCATTCACCGCAACGCGAGGCACCCGATGCAACGCTCAAGGTGATTTCGGAATTTGTCGCGCGCGTGCTCGCGAATGAGAAAATCGATAGCTGACAGCGATCAATCCCGCTCATTCCCGCGTAAGCGGTAATTCAGGACATGTTAAAGACCGGGTCCCCGCTTTCGCGGGGACGAGGGGGTGGAAATCTATTCTGCCGCCTGTTTGGCTGCGCTGCCGTGCGCGGACACGAGATAATCCATCGCCGCTTGCACGCCGCCTTTTTTGTGCGGGATATTGGCGAGTGCGAGCGCCATTTCGGTGGCCGCCAAACCGCCAAGCAACATTGCGTCGTTGATGTCGCCGAGATGGCCGATGCGGAACATCTTGCCGGCGAAACGGCCGAAGCTTGCGCCGTACGAAATATTGAACTGCTCCAGCGCGAGCGCGCGGAACGCATCGGCGTCATGGCCTTCAGGCAGCAGCACGGCGGTGATCGTCGGCGAGTAATATTTCGGGTCGCGGCAGATGATCTCGAGGCCCCAAGCCTTGATGGCGCGGCGCGTCGCTTCCGCGAGCCGATCATGGCGCGCAAACACGTTGTCGAGGCCTTCCTCGTGCAGCATCTCGATGCCGACCGCGAGGCCTTGCAGCATTTGCGTTGCCGGCGTGTAGGGGAAGAAGCCGACTTTGTTCATCGTGATCATCTCGTCCCACGCCCAGAACGATTTCGTCAGCTTGGAGGTTTTGTTCGCCGCCAGCGCCTTGTCGCTCACGGCGTTGAACGACATGCCAGGCGGCAACATGAGACCTTTTTGTGCGCCACCAACGGACACGTCGACGCCCCATTCGTCATGACGATAGTCGGCCGAAGCGAGCGACGAGATGGTGTCGACCATCAGCAGCGCGGGATGGCCCGCCTTGTCGATCGCCTTCCGGATTTCCGCCACGGGCGAAAGGCAACCGGTCGAGGTTTCATTGTGCAGGAAGCAGACCGCCTTGATCTCCTTGCCTTTGTCTTCGCGCAGGCGCGCCTCGACTGCGGCTGCGTCGGCGCCGATGCGCCAATCGGTCGTGATGAATTCGGTCACGAGGCCGAGCTTCTCGGCCATCTTTTTCCACAGCGTTGCGAACTGGCCGGTTTCCACCATCAGCACTTTGTCGCCGGGCGACAGCGTATTGACGAGCGCGGCTTCCCACGCGCCGGTTCCTGTCGCGGTGTAGATGATGACCGGGTTGGTGGTCTTGAAGATGGTCTTGATGCCGTCCAGGCACTTCTTGGCCAAACGGGAAAATTCCGGCCCACGGTGGTCGATGATGGGTGTGTCCATTGCCCGCAGGATGCGGTCCGGCAACGGCGAAGGTCCGGGAATATGCAAAAAGTGGCGCCCGACCGTACGCGAGGAATTCTTAGCCATGGACAGTCCGCTCCTGATCGGCAGCTTTTACGGGAAATTCGTGGTTCGGCCACGGGCGCGTCCCGGCGAGGGAGCGGCGCTTGTGGCGTTGAACTATGAATGTAACATTGCGGTCAAGCGGTTTTCCGCAATGCGAACTAGTCCTTATGCATAGGCTTAGGGCAGCCCAAAAAGGATAAGAAACGTGGCGGTAGTCATGCCGGGCCTGGAGCGTCGGCTGAAGGCCGAATTGACCGGCGAGGTGCAATTCGACCGATTTACGCGCGGCCGTTACGCCACTGACGCCTCTCACTACCAGATCATGCCGGTCGGCGTGGTCGCCCCCCGCACCATTGAAGAAGCTGATCGGGCGATAGCGATTGCGCGCAGCGAAAACGTAACACTGCTGGCGCGTGGCGGCGGAACGTCGCAGGCGGGGCAGGCTGTCGGCGAATCGCTCGTGATCGACTGTTCGAAATACCTCACGCGAATCCTCGAGCTCGACGTCAAACGGGCGCGCTGCACCGTTGAGCCCGGCATCGTGCTCGACGATCTCAATCACCAGCTCAAGCCGCACGGCCTGTGGTTTCCGGTCGATATCTCGACGTCTTCACGCGCGACCATCGGTGGAATGGCCGGGAATAATTCCTGCGGCGGCCGTTCGATGCGATACGGCACGATGCGCGACAACGTCATCTCGATCGAAGCATTGCTCGCGGACGGGACGCTTGCGCATTTCGGCCGTATCGGCGGCAATCTGAAAGACGTGCCGCTTCCGCTGCGTCCGCTTGCGAAGGATTTGCTGACAATTGGCGCGCGTGAAGCCGACGAAATTGCCGAACGATTTCCCAAAGTCCAGCGTCGCGTCGGTGGTTACAATCTCGATGCTTTGGTGCCGGGCAAGAACGACATCAACCTCGCGCATGTGCTGGTCGGCGGCGAAGGGACGCTCGCTTTTTCCACGCGCATCGAGCTAAAGCTTTCACCGTTGCTCGGTCGGCGCGCGGTCGGTGCCTGCCATTTCGGTAATTTCTACGAAGCTATGAACGCGGCGCAGTACATCGTGCGGCTAAAGCCGATCGCGGTCGAGCTGATCGATCGCACCATGATCGAGCTTGCGCGTCAGATTCCGATTTTCCGGCCGACGCTGGAAAAGTTTGTGCGCGAAACACCGGAAGCGATTTTGCTCGTGGAATTCGGTGAGGACGATCACGAAGTCAACCTGCGCATGCTCCAGCAACTCAAGGATCTGATGGGCGATCTCGGCTTCGGCTGGGACAAGAGCGGTGCGAAGTGGGGCGGCGTCGTCGAAATCCTGAACCCTGAACTCCAGGCCGCAATTACGGATGTGCGGACGAGCGGCCTCAACATCATGATGTCGATGAAAGAGGAGGGCAAACCCGTTTCCTTTGTCGAGGATTGTGCGGTGCCGCTCGAGCATCTTGCCGACTACACCTCTCGTCTCACGACGATCTTCGAAAAGCACGGCACGCGTGGCACGTGGTACGCGCACGCAGGATCCGGCTGTTTGCATGTGCGGCCGGTTTTGAATCTCCGGCAGGAGAAAGATGTGCATGCCATGCGCGAAATCGCCGAGGAAGCTTTCGCGATGGTGCGTGAATACAAGGGCTCTCATTCCGGCGAGCACGGTGACGGGCTGGTGCGGTCGGAGTTCAACGAACCGATGTTCGGTTCGCGGCTCGCGCGCGCCTTTGAAGAGGTGAAGGATCGTTTCGATCCGAAGGGGTTTTACAATCCGGGCAAGGTGGTGCGGCCTCCGAAATTCGACGACCGCAGTTTATTTCGCTATGCGCCCGGCTATCACGGCGAGCCGGTCAAGATGCACCTCGACTGGTCGGCGTATCCGGGCGCGGGCGGCGGTTTTCAAGGGGCCGTCGAGATGTGCAACAACAATGGCGCCTGCCGCAAATTGACGGGCGGTGTGATGTGCCCGAGTTATCGCGTCACCCGCGATGAGCGCGACGTCACGCGCGGACGTGCCAATACGTTGCGTCTGGCCATCAGCGGGCAGCTGGGTGGGGCTGCGCTCATTTCCGATGAAATGGCCGAGACGCTCAAGCTTTGCGTATCGTGCAAAGCCTGCCGTCGCGAGTGTCCGACCGGCGTCGATATGGCGCGCATGAAGATCGAAGTGCAGGCGGCGCGAGCCGCAAAGTTCGAGCTCTCATTGCACGACAAGCTGGTCGGGTTTCTTGCCTCATTATGCGCCTCACGCTGCGCAGTGGCACCGCTACTTCAATATGCGCGACCGCAGCGCGATTTTGCGCAAAGCATCGCAATATGTGGCCGGCTTCTCGTCGCGCCGCAGCCTGCCCAAGTGGCGCGAGGACACATATCGCGACCGTTCCGATTGGCGTTACACGACGGCAAAAGAGAACGCGGCCGCGCCGGAAGTCGTCCTGTTTGCCGATACGTTCAACCGCTATTTCGAGCGCGAAAATCTGGACGACGCCTTGAGCGTACTGGTTGCGGGCGGTTACCGTGTCTACGCGCCGCTGCCCGCCGATCCGGACGATCGGCCATTGTGCTGCGGCCGTACATTTCTCTCGGTCGGCTTGGTCGATGAAGCGCGGCGGGAAATGCAGCGCACGTTGGACGCGCTAACGCCTTATGTTGCGCGCGGGATGCCGATCGTCGGCCTCGAGCCAAGCTGCCTGTTCACCTTCCGGGATGAATTGCCGGCTCTTTTCAAGGGTGAGGCGGTAGATGCGCTAGCGGCGAATTCCTTTCTGCTCGAAGAATTCATTGCCAGTGAACATAAGAAAGGCCGCCTGAATTTGCCGCTCGGGCCATTGCCGAAAAAGGCTTTGTTGCACGGGCATTGTCATCAGAAGGCATTCGATACCATGGGCGCGGTCGAAAGCACGCTCCGGCTGATCCCGCAGCTTTCGGTCGAGACCATTGAATTGAGTTGTTGTGGCATGGCCGGCAGCTTCGGCTACAACGCCGACACCATCGATGTGTCGCGCAAAATGGGCGAGCTGTCCTTGCTGCCTGCGGTGCGCAGGGCCGGCGCCGATGCATTGATCATTGCCGACGGTACCTCGTGTCGTCATCAGATTTACGACGGCAGCGAACGGGAGGCTGCCCATGTCGCCCGCATATTGGCGATGAGCGTCGCTGCGGCTGGCCCCAAGGCCGAAGCGACGCCATAATAGCAAGATGTCGGCCAAACTCTTTCCAACGTCGCTCGTAGGTTCCTATCCTCAGCCGGACTGGTTGATCGACCGCGCGCGGCTGTCGAAGATGGTGCCGCGCGTTCGGATGGACGATCTTTGGTTGATCGATCCGAAAGAACTCGAAGCCAAGCAGGACGAGGCGACGCTTCTTGCAATTCGCGACCAGGAGCACGCCGGCCTCGACATTATTACCGACGGCGAGCAGCGGCGCGAAAGCTATTCCAATCGTTTTGCCACCGCGCTCGAAGGTGTCGATACGAAGAATCCGGGCTCGACAATCAATCGCAGCGGCAAGCCAATTCCGGTGCCGCGTGTCACAGGAAAAATTCGTCGCAAATATCCGGTGGAGTTGCGCGATCTGCAGTTCCTGCGCGCCAATACGAAAAAACCGGTGAAGATAACAGTGCCCGGCCCATTCACGATGTCGAAGCAGGCGCAGAATGAATTTTACAAATCTGAGACTGCCATGGCTCTCGATTATGCCGCGGCGGTAAATGACGAGATCAAAGATCTGTTTTCTGCCGGTGCCGATATCGTCCAGATAGACGAGCCGTGGATGCAGCAGCATCCCGACAAGGCTAGGGAATATGGACTGCAGGCGCTCGATCGCGCACTTGATGGTGTTAAAGGCGAAGTCGCGGTGCATTTGTGCTTCGGTTATGCCGCCGTGGTGCACGACAAGCCGACGGGCTATTCATTCCTTCCTGAACTCGAAGGTTCAAAAGCTGCGCAAATTTCTATTGAGGCGGCACAGCCGAAACTCGATCTCAAAGTTTTGGAAAAGCTTCCGTCAAAGACGATCATCCTGGGTGTTATCGATCTGTCCGATATGACTATCGAAACGGCCGACCTCGTCGCATCGCGCATCCGCAAGGCGCTGCCGCACGTGCCCGCCGAACGCATCGTGATTGCGCCGGATTGCGGCATGAAATACCTGCCGCACGACGTTGCTTTCGGGAAAATGCAGGCAATGGTGCAGGGCGCCGACATTGTGCGGCGCGAGCAGCATGACCATTAGACCTTGTGCGGCTTGAGTTTCCGCCCAATACCCGCAAAATGGCGCCCAAATAACAAGGACGGCACGGGCCATCGCTGATGGAACCGGTGTCAGCCAATACAGGGAGGATCAATATGAAAAAGTTCATTCTTGCCAGCACGGCCATTGCGGCCGTTGTGTTGGCAAACGTGCCAGCCATGGCTTGGGAGCCGACCAAGCCGGTCGAAATTGTCGTGGCCGCCGGCGCTGGTGGCGCTTCTGACCAGATGGCGCGCATGATTCAAGCCGCCATTCAGAAAAACAATCTGATGAACCAGCCGATGGTCGTGTCGCTCAAGGGCGGCGCCTCGGGTGCGGAAGCGTTGATGTACATGAAATCAAGTGACGGCGATCCCAACCGGTTGCTGCTCGCTTATTCGTTGATCTACATGCTGCCGCTGTCGGCAAAGATTCCGTTCAATTGGCGCGAACTCACTCCGATCGCAGTTACTGCGATGGATCAGTTCGTGCTGTGGGATAATACCGAGCTTCCCTACAAGAACGTGAAGGAATTTATCGACGCGGCCAAAGCCGCTCCGCAGCCATTCAAGATGGGCGGCACCGGCTCCAAGCGCGAAGATCACATCTTGACCGTGTTCATGGAGAAGAAGACCGGCGCCAAATTTGCCTACTTGCCCTACAAGTCGGGTGGCGAGGCGGCGACGCAATTGGTCGGCAATCACACCGCGTCCAACGTCAACAATCCCTCGGAAAATCTCGAAGTGTGGCGTGCCGGCCAGGTGCGCGCGCTGTGCGTGTTCGACAAGGAGCGCATCGCGTACAAGACCAAAGTGACCGACAAGCAGTCATGGAACGACATACCGACCTGCAAAGAGGAAGGCCTCGACGTGCAGTATTTGATGCTGCGCGCCTTCTTCCTGCCGGGCAAAGTCACGCCTGAACAGTCGGCTTTCTACGTTGATCTGCTCAAAAAAGTCGCGCAGACCGCCGAGTACAAGGACTACATGGAAAAGCAGGCGCTTAAGCCGATCTTCCTGACCGGCAAGGACATGCTCAATTTCCTTGAAGAAGACGACAAACTGAATTCGAGCTTGATGAACGAAGCCGGGTTCGTGGCGAAGTAATCAGAGGATATTCCGGGGCCGGCGCGCAGTGCCGGACCCGGAATCCGGATGCCGGCACTGGCTCTGGATTCCGGGTTCGTGTTTCGCGCGTGCTGGGACGACAAAGGCAATCAAGCAATGTCTTCGACCGAACCTGAAATTGCCGTAGACGATCCGACTGCGCCCTCCGAGGATTTGCCGGCCGTCACGAGCACGCGGACTGTCGAAACGATTGTCTATATCGTGCTGGTTGCCTTGGCTTGTTTGCTGGCCTTTGACAATTGGCGGACAGGAATGGGCTGGGAAGCGGAAGGTCCGCAGGCCGGCTATTTTCCGTTTTATCTGTCCGTCGTTCTTGCGATTGCCAGCCTCTACGGTCTTCTGGGCATTTTCCTCAGCCGCGCTGCATCGAGCGAAACCTTTGTCACTCGCGACCAGCTTCGCCGCGTGATGCAGGTTTTCGTGCCGACCCTTTTGTTTTGCCTGTTCACGCAATGGCTCGGGCTTTACGTCGCAAGTTTCATCTTGATCGTGGGCTTTATGTGGAAGGTCGGCCGCATCGCACTTTGGAAGTCGCTGCTCACGAGCTTCATCTTTTCGCTCGCAATGTTCATCACATTCGAAATCGCATTCGACGTCATCATGCCGAAGGGGCCGCTTGAGGCCCTTTTCGGCTTCTAGCGCGCAAGCCGGGATCATTGCGATGGAAGCTTTCGGTCTTCTTATTCACGGGTTCGCCGTGCTGATGACGTGGAAGACACTCGCCCTGATGATGGTTGGGCTGGTGCTCGGCATATTCGTCGGCGTATTGCCGGGGCTGGGTGGACCAAACGGCGTTGCGATCCTGCTGCCGTTGACGTTCACCATGGATCCGACGTCCGCCATCGTGATGCTGTCCTGCATCTATTGGGGCGCGTTGTTCGGCGGCGCTATCACGTCGATATTGTTCAATATTCCCGGTGAAGCCTGGTCGGTCGCGACGACCTTCGACGGCTATCCGATGGCCCAGCAAGGCAAAGCGGCGGAAGCGCTCACGGCAGCCTTTACGTCTTCTTTCATCGGTTCGCTGTTTGCCGTGCTGCTGATCACGTTCCTCGCTCCGGGGATTGCGTCCTTTGCGTTGCGGTTCGGACCGCCGGAGTTCTTTGCGGTCTATCTTTTGACATTCTGTTCGTTCGTGGGCCTGGGCCGCGAAGCCAAGCATAAAACGATCATATCGATGGCGCTCGGCCTGCTCCTTGCGGGCGTCGGCATGGACACAGTCTCCGGCCAGCTGCGCATGACCTTTGGACTGAGCGAGCTCCTGCGTGGAATCAACTTTCTGGTTGCCGTCATCGGGTTATTTGGCATCAGCGAAATTCTTCTCACCATGGAAGAGCGGCTGGCGCTGCGTGGGCACGCCGCGCGCATTAGCCTGCGGGTCCTGTTGAATGTCTGGAAAGACCTTCCGCGTTACTGGGTCACGCTGCTGCGATCCTCGATCATCGGCGCATGGTTGGGGATTACGCCCGGTGGCGCGATCGCTGCATCTTTCATGGGCTACAACCTCGCCAAGCGTTTTTCCAAGGATCCTGAAAGCTTCGGCAAGGGCCGCATAGAAGGCGTGTTCGCGCCGGAAACGGCGGCGCATGCCTCGGGTACGGCAGCGCTGCTGCCCATGCTGGCGCTGGGAATTCCCGGTTCCGGAACCGCTGCGATCTTGCTCGGCGGGCTAATGGTGTGGGGACTTAACCCTGGTCCATTGCTGTTCGTCGAGCACAAGGACTTCGTCTGGGGTCTGATCGCCTCGATGTATCTCGGCAATATTGTTGGCCTGGTGATTGTTCTCACCACGGTGCCGATATTCGCTGCGATCCTGCGGGTACCGTTCGCTGCGATCGCGCCGATGATTGTGGTGTCGTGCGCAATCGGTGCCTACGCGATCCAGAATGCCATGTTCGATATCTGGCTGATGTTGGTTTTCGGCGTGGTCGGTTACGTTTTCAAGAAAATCGGAATTCCGCTGGCGCCGTTCACGCTTGCGCTGGTGCTCGGCAGCCGCGCGGAGGATGCGTTCCGGTTGTCGATGATCGGATCGGGCGGCGACTTGCGGGTATTCTGGTCAAACGCGCTCGTTGGTTCGATTACGACGCTTGCTATTGTGCTGCTGTTCTGGCCGGTGATCGGCAAAGCTGTTGGGCGTATCGGCGAATTGGTGCAGCCGGCCAAGCGTACAAGCTGATCGCTGAGGTCTAATTATTCCGCCGGGCCGTGTTCGGCTGCAGTTCCGCGACGTGCGGGCGCCGTTCGTCGTACCGTTGGCATTGCCAACCGCGACAATGTCGGAATGACCAGTAGGCTGCAAATCGGTGACAGCAGCATGCCGCCGACGATGACGCAGGCGAGTGGCTGCTGCACTTGTGATCCGATACCGGTTGAGATCGCGGCCGGCACGAGACCGATACACGCAGAAAATCCGGTCATGAAAATCTGTCGCATGCGCGCTTGCGCGGCACCGATGATAGCCTCGTCCTTGCCAAATCCTTCGTCCAGGCGGCGGCGGATATAAGAAACGAGCAGAATGCCGTCCATCGCCGATACGCCGAACAGTGAAATGAACCCGACGGCAGCCGACACGCTGGCATTCAGTCCAAACAAATAGAGACCAAGAATTCCACCGCAGGCCGCGAACGGAATGCCGGACAAGGCCAGCAGGCTGTCACGTATCGAATTGAACAGGCTGTAGAGCAGCATCATGATCAGCAGCAGGCTGAGCGGAATAATGACAGCAAGGCGTTTCTTGGCCTCGACGAGTGCACCGAATTCGCCGGACCATTCCAGCCGGTAGCCTGTTTTCAATTCCACATTCTGGGCGATGCGCGCCTGCGCGTCAGCGACGGTCGACCCCAGATCGCGGCCACGGACGCTGTATTTAATGGGCACAAAACGCTCGGTATTTTGCCGATAAATATAGGCCGCGCCGGTCTCCAACCGAACTTCGGCAACATCGCCGAGCGCAATATAGGCTGTCGGGGATTTCGGGTCCGGATTCGGCAAGGCGACAGGGACCGAGCGAATGGCGTCGATGTTGTCGCGGTACTGACGCGCCAACCGTACGGTCAGCGGGAAGTTCATCTCGCCTTCGTAGATGCGCGTGACTTCCTGGCCGCCGATTGCAGCCTGAACGACAGTATTCATGTCGTTGACGGTGATGCCGTAGCGCGCCGCTTTCGCGCGATCGACCTGAATTACCAAATTCGGCTGGCCGAGGAGGTTGAAGGCGCCCGCGTCAGCAACGCCCGGAACTTGCGCGAGTTCTTTTTGTACTGCTTTCGACAAGCGTTCGAGTTCAGCCAGGTCGCGGCCAAAGATTTTGACAGAATTCTCGCCTTTCACGCCGGAGACGGCTTCTTCAATGTTGTCTTGGATGTATTGCGAAAAGTTGAAATCGATGCCGATGAATTCGCTTTCGAGGCGCGCCGCCATCTCCTTCACGAGGTTTGGCTTCGTCAGCCCGGTAGGCCATTCCTCGAATGGCTTGAGAGGCACGAAGAATTCGGCGACGAATGACCCATCGGGATCGGTCGCATCTTCGCCGCGGCCTTGCTCGGAAACGACCGTACGGACCGGCGCATAGCTGCTGATGACGTTACGGATTTTGTCGACAGTGTCTCGGCCCGCGTCGAGTGTAATTGTTGGTGGAAGCAAAGCGCGGATCCAGAGATTGCCTTCTTCCAGCTTGGGGAGAAATTCTGTGCCAAGGCGCATGCCGAGGCCGCCGCAAACAACGAGGAAGGCGAGCGCAATCACCGCCGCGATACGCGCATTTTTTACGGCGAGTATGAGAACGGGCTCGTAGACGCGGCGGATCGCGCGGACCACGAAGGTTTCAACTTCTTCCACGCGATCCGGAAGCAAAAGCGACGCCATCACCGGGGTCACGGTGAACGTCGCAATCACCGCGCCAAGCAAGGCATAGGCGTAGGTGCGCGACATCGGCCCGAAAATCTGTCCTTCAACGCCTTGCATCGTGAAAAGCGGGAGGAATGCGGCGATTGTGATAATCACCGAGAAGAAGATCGGCTTGTCGACTTCGACTGCGGCAGCAAGAATCCGGTGCAGGCGGTCGCCCCGGCTCGCATCATTCGGGTGACGCGCCGAGTGGTGGGCGAGGTGGCGGAATATATTTTCCACCATAATGACGGTCCCATCGACAATGATGCCGAGATCGATCGCGCCAACCGACAGCAGGTTAGCGGAGTCGCCGCGCAGGACAGTGATGATAACGGCGAGGAATAGCGCAACCGGGATCGTCGCGGAGACGATCAACGCGCAACGGAGGTTGCCCAAAAATATCCATTGGATGAGAAAGATCAGCGCGATGCCGAACAGCATATTGTGCATCACCGTGCGTACGGTGATGGCAACCAGATCGCCGCGATCGTAATACGGCTCAATTCTGACGCCCGGCGGCAGACTGCCGTCATTATTTATGCGCTCAATGGCCGCCCGCACTCGTGTCACAACATCCATGGTGCGCTCGAGCTTTTGCATCAGCACGATGCCGAACAGGATATCGTTCTGGTTGTCCCGACCGGCGATTCCCAGTCGCGGCGTATAGCCAACTTGATTGTGCGCGAGATCAGACAGGACAACAGGCAGGCCGCCCTGTTGGCTCACGACGATATTGTTGATGTCGCTGACGGACCCAAGTGCGCCGACGCCGCGCACATTGACCGATTGTTCGCCGACCGCGATCGTGCGGCCGCCGACATTGGCGTTGCTGGTCGAAATTGCATTGATGATTTGCGGTAAAGTAAGCCCGTACGCCCGCATGCGGTCGAGGTCGATTTCGGCCTGATATTCCTTGGTTTTGCCACCGAGCGGCGAGATATCGGCGACGCCCGGAACAATGCGCAGCTTCCGCTCGACCACCCAATCCTGAATTGTCTTGAGTTGGATCAGGTCCATACCGGGCGGACCTTTGAGCTGGTAGCGCAGAATTTCGCTGATGCCGCCGGCCGGTGAAATGACCGGCGTTACGGTAGGCGGCAGCGTCGCATCCTTCAGGCGGTTGGTGACTTGCTGTCGCACGAAATTGTAGTCGCGCCCATATTCGAATTGCAGCCGGACGAAACCGAGGGCGAACACGGTGTTCGAGCGGATGTAGGTCAGACCGGGCGTGCTGGCGACAGCAATCTCCAACGGTATCGTGACATAGCGTTCGACTTCTTCGGGCGATTGGCCGGGATATTGCGCGATGATTTCGATGATCGGGGGCGCCGGATCGGGATAGGCTTCAACATTGAGCGACGTGAAGGCGACATAGCCAACGCCGATAAATGCCGCGAAAGCGACCAGCGCCAGCGGCCGCCGCGACAGGCAAAAGGACATCAGGCTACGCAACATGGGGGCGTCAGCTTCCCGCCGCAGCGCGGTCGACGAACAGGCTGCCCTTGCTCACGACCTTTTCGCCGTCGTGCAGCCCGTCGACGATCTGGACCATATTTCCGTTGGATAGTCCGGTTTTGATGTCGCGCCGCTCGACCGACTTGTCGTCGCGCGCGATCCAGACGTGAGCGGTTTTTCCGTCGTAAATGATTGCGTCTTGAGGAACGGCCAGCGAGTTATCTCCCTCGCCTGTGAGAATTGTCACGCTTGCAAACATTTCCGGACGAAGCAGATGCCGTGAATTGTCTATCGTGGCTCGCACCATCAAGCGCCGTGTCCCAGCGTCGAACGAAGTAGCGACGAAAGAAATATTCGCAGCGAAGACCCGGTCCGGATACGACAAAACGGTAAAGTGCACTGCCTGGCCCACGTGCACGCTGGGCGCGTCGGATTCACGCACGTACGCGATCAGCCACACTGTGGAGAGATCGCCGATGACGAAGGTCGGATCGCTTGCACTGGTATTCTGCGACGACGTGTTGATGTATTGCCCGGGTCCGACCTTGCGTTGAATAACGGTGCCGGCAATCGGCGAGTAGATGGTCATTTGCGGGCTGACGGCGCCGGTGTCGCTGAACTTCGTAATCTCATCGTCGGTCATGCCGAGAATACGCAATCGGTTACGCATGACTTCGAGTGAGGTTTGCGCCGAGCGCACATCATTTTCCGCAGCACGTGTGGTCGCTTGTGAAGTCTGCAAATCGCGTAGCGGACCGGCGCGCGAATCAAAAAGCGTCTTGTTCTGTTGCTCGACGATCTTCGCAAGATCCAGTGCGGACCGGGCTTTGTTCAGATTGGAAATGGCGGTGATAAAATCGTTCTGCGCCTGAACCATGTCCGGCGCCTCGACGGTGAAAAGAGCCTGTCCGGCTTTCACCATGTCGCCGGGCTTGGCGAGCAATTTGATCACTCGGCCGGAATATGGCGAGAACACTAACGTCGCGCGGTCTTCGTCGACGCTGATTTTGCCTTCGGTCAAATGCTCGGTGCGGAACACGACATCGCCAACAGGCACGGTTGTCAGCGCGGCCCATTGTTTCGGCGTTGGATAGTAGAGAGCGCCTTCGCGATGGCCTTGGGTCACCGTTTCGACTTCGGCAAGCTTGTCCGTGCCGGGCGCGCGCGTCGTCGCGGCCACCGCAAGCCATGTCCCAATGATCGTGATCAGGGCGGCCGCGGCGATCACGCCATTTCGCGTGTTCAAAAGCGGCCGCAGCGTAAGCTGCGCCATGTTAGTCCCGACTGGCCGAAACCGAGGAATTTTCTCGTCCCGGAACCCCTTACTGGCGAGCTTTATATTGAATTAACGAGGCAAAGCGGCATTACCGCGAAATAAAACTTTTACCTAGGTAAATTGCGCGGACGCCGGCATTTGGCGGTTTAGGCCGGAATTCGAAGCAATCTCGCGCGTGTGCTTAACTTGAACCGCTAAATGTCGGATTTAGGCACCGGTTTTCTTATGAAATTGCAATGGTGCCGGTCGCGGCTATGCTTGGCCGTGCCGCGGGGATTCTTGGCGGGTCATTCACCTGTCAGTTTTCGCGAGCATGAGCGTCCTCACCTGCAGCTTGTACCCGGGCCCAGGCGCAATCAGACGCGTTGGTGCAGTGCGAGAAGGCCTTGAAATCGGTATGAGCTTACGTCGCCAGCCCATTCTTTATGCAGTGCTTGCGCTTCTTGCAGTCGCTAGCGCCGTGCCTGCGTGGGCTCAAGACAAGCCGAGCGACGTCGGCATTACTGTGCCCTCGATCGCTACGAGCATGCCGCAATACGGCGACCCATTTGGATACAGGAAGCTGCTGAACGATCACGGCGTTACTTACAATCTGATCGACACAAACGACGTGTTGAGCAATTTGTCTGGCGGCATTCGGCGCGGCACGATCATTCAGAACAAGCTGGAAGCGCAGCTCTACATCGATCTTGAAAAATTGGCCGGCTGGAAGGATTGGACGTTTTACGCCAACGCCTTCGGGATTGGTAACGACGGCCGGATTCGGCGCGACTACGTCGGCGGCATGAACACGATCGCCGCGATTGAAGCCACGCCAACCGTGCGCCTGTCGGAATTGTGGCTCGAGCGCTGGTTTGGTCCAGTCAGTCTCAGGTTCGGTCAACTCGCGGCGGATGCCGAATTCTTCTACAGCGACGTCAGCCAGATCTTCCTGCAAAGCGACTGGCCGACGATTGGCGCAGTTAACTTGCCGGGCGGCGGACCGGCTTATCCGCTGTCTGCGGTAGGCGCGCGTGTTAAATACGAATTGCCAAAAGACGCCTCGCTGTTATTTGCGATTTTTAACGGCGACCCGGCGCCGCCATGTCCCGGCGCGGATCCGGACACCTGCAATCGCTATGGCGTAAATTTTCGTCTGAGCGATCCGGCGTTCATGATGGGCGAATTTCAGTGGAGACGAAATCGTGGAAAGGATGACACGGGGCTTGCCACGACTTTGAAGTTCGGCGGCTGGGGTCATCTCGGTCAATTCGCCGACCAGCGTTTCGCCAACAACGGAATGCTTCTGGCCAACCCCGCGAGCGGTGGCATGCCGCTGATGCACCGCGGCGATTACGGAATTTACGGCGTTATTGACCAGCAAATTTATCGTCCGCAAGGCGGTGATGCGAACAGCGGCATTTCCGTTTTCAATCGCTCCGCGATCACCCTGTCCGATCGTAATCTTGTCAACGTCGAGATCGACGGCGGAATTGTTTTTGCCGGAATGATTCCAAAACGGCCAGACGACAGTTTCGGCGCCAGCGTGATCTATTCGCGGTTTTCGGACAGCGTTCGCGCCTTCGATCAGGATCAGATCAACTTCGGCAACCTGGCGACGCCGCCGCGCGACTACGAGATCAATCTCGAGCTGACGTATGCCGCCCAGATTGTACCGGGATGGATCGTGCAGCCGGTTTACACATATAACTGGCATCCGAGCGGCACGGGCATTCGCTATCCCGATGCGCAGGTCACCGGCGTACGTTCGATTGTCAGATTCTGAAAGGGTTGACCCGCCCGGACGGGGACACGCCGGGCGGGTCATCTAGATCGGCGCAAAGTTGGACGGGGCAGGCGCCGATCCGAACTGGTGAAATTAGTAGTCGCAGACACGGATGACGCGCACATTGCCCCAGCGGTCGTAGCGCTCGACAAGCCGGCAATCGCGATAGCCGGGCGTCACATAAACAGGGCCCGTAGACGCTGCGGCGGCGCCGATCAGCGCGCCTGCGGCAAAGCCGGCACCGATGCCCCAACCCAGATGCGAATGGGCCTGCGCGCTGCTGCTCGTGGCAGCGAGAGTGCCGATCAGCGTGAGCGCGGTCACGGTGGCTACTGTGATCTTGGATTTGGTCATGGCGGTCTCCATCCGGTTAATTTCGGGCGGCCTTCAGCCGCGATATGGATTGGTCGCCCCACCCTGGAAAAGGTTCAAAAGCTCCTCATAGTCTGTTGCCCGGACAGTCTGGCCGGTGACAGAGTGGTCAAATGAAGCGATTCACCGCAATTTTATTGGGCTTTTGGGCAATGGTGGCGACGGCGCAGGCCCAGCCAATGGACAAAGTCCGTTTCGGCACCAATTGGGTGGCGGAAGCGGAACATGGCGGCTTCTATCAAGCGCTCGCGGACGGCACGTACAAAAAGTACGGCCTCGATGTGACCATCGTGCCCGGCGGGCCGAACGTGAACAACCGCATTCTGCTGCCCGTGGGCAAACTCGATTTTTTCATGAGCGCCAATTCGTTGCAGTCCTTCGATGCGGTCGAACAAAATATCCCGACTGTTGCGGTGGCGGCGAGCTTCCAGAAAGATCCGCAGGTGTTCGTTGCGCATCCGGACGTCACAAAATTTGACGATCTGAAGACGCGGACGCTCTTCGTATCGAAGGAGGGCATGGCCAGCTATTTCCAGTGGCTCAAATCAGATTTCGGCTTCAACGAGTCGAAGGTGAAGCCATACACTTTCAATGCGCAGCCATTTCTCGCCGACAAGAATTCTGCCATGCAAGGCTACGTGACCTCAGAGCCGTTCGCAGTGGAGCGCCAGGCCGGGTTCAAGCCGGTGGTGTTTCTGCTCGCGGATGTTGGCTTCGATGCATATTCGACCCTGATCGAAACTCGCCGCGATCTGGTGGAGAAGCGGCCCGACCTGGTGCAGCGTTTCGTCGATGCATCCGCGATCGGCTGGTATCACTACATCTACGGCGATAGCCGGCCCGGAAACGATTTGATCAAGAAACAAAATCCGGAAATGACGGATGCGCTGTTGTCGTATTCTATCGCAAAGATGAAGGAATACGGCATCGTTGATTCTGGCGACTCCCGGAAATTGGGCATTGGTGCCATGACCGATGCGCACTGGAAGAGTTTCTTCGACAAAATGGTACACGCCGGTGTTGTGAAGGCGAACCTTGACTACAAACGTGCCTATACGTTGCAGTTCGTCAACAAAAGCGTCGGCGTCGACCTGCGGCCGAAGAACTGACAGCTTGCTCCGGCAAGTTATTATTCTGCCGGGACGGCGGACGAATGAAACGCTTTTGCAGTCTGCTCCCGCCTAACCACCAGCCAGCCAAACAACAGCATCGCGACAACCGTGATCAGCGATCCGGCAGCTGCAAATGGTCGGCCGACGTCATGGCCTGTGTGAAGCAGGCCGACGCCCACCGTCAAAATAACTGTGCCGCCAATCCAGATGCCGACTTGTACGAGTGCGGTGCGCGTGCGGTCGATTGTCGGGTGTAAGTGGTAAAAGACACCAAACAAGAATAGCGAGACCCAGCCAAGCAAATTGAGGTGTGCGTGAGCCGGCATAGCCGAGTGGTCGTCAGATATCGCCATGATAATTCCCCACACCATGCCTGCGACTGCCAACAGAACGGCGGCGGAGAAACTCAACGACGATGCCTTCATTTTTCACCTCCGGATATGTCAAAGCCGGGCCTTGCCCGCTATATTGAATGCACAGCTGTGTGTAATTAAATTGTTGCCGCCTGTCAATATGGGAGTACAGTACCGTGCAATGAGTCGAAAACGCCGCTATACGCTCAGCCGGCGGGCGGACAATCAGGCTGATACACGCCGTCGCATTGTCGAAGCGACGATCGATCTGCACGCCGAAGTGGGGCCGGCGCGCGCGAGCATCAGCGCGATCGCGGAGCGGGCCGGCGTGCAAAGACACACCGTTTACGCACATTTCCCTACCGAACGAGGGTTATTTTTAGCCTGCTCTGGTCTCGCGCTTGAGCGTGATCCACTGCCGGATGAACAGGCCTGGCGCAAAATTCCCGACGAAAAACAGCGATTACGGCTCGGTCTTTCCGAATTATACGGCTGGTATGCTCGCAACGCTGAACTCGCCGCCGGCGTCTTACGCGACGCCGAGGTCGATCCGCTCATTCGCGATATCGTGCACCTGCGGATCGGAACGCGGATGGAAGCCTATCAAGCAGCACTCATCAAAGGGATGAGGTCCAGCCGTGAGCTAAACGCCGCGGTCGGGCTTGCGCTCAGCTTCCACACCTGGCGCTCGCTCGTGGAAGAAGGAGGTTTAAGTCTGGAAGCGGCTGTAGAGTTTACGGTCCGTGCGATACATTGTGCGACCGAAAAGCCGAAGCGGTCCTTCGAAGCATGAACGGCCTTTCAATAAGGCGCTCCATTGCCTCCTTCTCAATCCGTTGAACGCCAAGCATCAGGTCTTCCGATTGTCGCGTTGCGCGGCGTCGGGAAGACCTTCGATAGCGGCACGGTCGCACTCGCCGGATTTGATCTCGCCGTGAGTGAGGGCGAATTCGTTTCGCTCCTGGGGCCGTCCGGTTGCGGCAAATCGACTGCGTTGCGTATCGTCGCAGGTCTGAGCGCTGCATCTACCGGTACGGTCGAATGGCCGAATGGCGCAGGCCGAATCGGCTTTGTGTTTCAGGAACCGACATTGATGCCTTGGGCCGACGTTGTCGCCAATGTTCGCTTGCCGCTCAAACTTGCCCATGCAGACGAAACACAATCCCAGGCGGCCGTCATGCCAGCGCTTGCGCGTGTCGGTCTTGCAGAATTTGCGAATGCTTATCCGCGCGAATTGTCGGGTGGGATGAAAATGCGCGCCTCGATCGCGCGCGCACTCGTAACCGAACCGCAATTGCTGCTGATGGACGAGCCATTCGCTGCGCTCGACGAAATCACCCGGTTCAAGCTCAACAACGATTTGTTGTCGGTATGGCGGGAGCTTCGGCGGACGGTGATCTTCGTCACCCATTCGGTGTTCGAGTCCGTTTATCTGTCGCAGCGTATCGTCGTGATGACATCGAGGCCGGGGCGCGTATTTACGGAGATCGTAATCGACGCGCCGTATCCTCGCGACGAGCGATTTCGTACTTCGCCCGATTATGCCGCCTTCTGCCGCCAAGTCGCAGAAGCGCTTGGCAAGGCTATGGAAGCCGCACCATGAAAGATCGCACCCTGCGCGTTGTTTTGCCGCTGGCGGTCCTCGCGTTCGGCGTGCTCATTTGGCATCTTGTGGTGCGCGCTTTCGCTATTCCACCCTATGTCTTTCCGGCGCCCGGCTTGGTTCTGGCCACATTGATCTCCGATGGAAGCTTGCTGTGGAACTCGCTGCTCGTCACGTTGCAGACGACGTTCGAAGGCTTTTTGCTTGCGGCCATCGGCGGCATAGGCCTTGCGATTCTGTTCAGTCAATCGCGAGCCATCGAATATTCGTTTTATCCCTACGCGGTCATTCTCCAGGTAACGCCGATCGTCGCCGTTGCGCCACTGCTGCTGATTTACCTGCCGCAACATCTCGCCGTGCTGGCATGTGCGTGGATCGTCGCGTTCTTCCCCGTCCTTGCCAACACGACGCTTGGGCTGAATTCGGTCGATCACAATCTTCTCGCGCTGTTTGAGCTCTACAAAGCGTCGCGCTGGCAGGTACTGTGGAATTTGAAATTGCCTTCCGCGTTGCCGCAAATGCTCGCAGGGTTGCGCATCGCGGGTGGGCTGTCGTTGATCGGTGCAGTGGTTGCGGAAATTGCCGCGGGCTCTGCGGGAGCGGGCTCGGGTTTGGCCTACCGTATTGCCGAATTGGGTTATCGACTCAATGTCCCACGCATGTTTGCGGCGTTGCTGCTGTTGTCGCTCGCGGGCGTTGCAATCTTTTTTGCTCTGTCAGGGTTTGCGTATTTGGTGCTGCGCCGCTGGCACGAAAGCGCAATTGAGCGTGAACGCTAGCTCCCGAGCGCCAACTGCACGGCGACACCGAGCGCAGCCATCGCGACGACGACCTCGATCAGGCTTCGATGCAGCCCGAAGGCCAGCACCGCGGCAATCGCTGCCAAAGCAGCCGCGCGGAGATCGAGCGCCAGCGGATCAAAGGCGTACCAACGCAGCGGCCCCGCGTGCATTTCGGTGACTTTTCCGAACAGCACATGCAACGCGAACCACACCGATAGATTCAGGATCACACCAACAACGGCTGCAGTAATTGCAGCGAGGGCGCCCGAAAGTTGCCGGTTCGCTCGCAGCGGTTCGACGAACGGGGCGCCGGCAAAAATCCAAAGCATGGACGGCACGAAGGTCACCCATGTCGTCATTGCCGCGCCGAGTACTCCGGCTGTAATCGGCGAAAAAGGAGCTGCATCGCGGAAGGCGGCGAGAAAGCCAACGAATTGTGTAACGAGGATGAGCGGGCCTGGCGTCGTTTCGGCAAGTCCCAGTCCGTCAACCATCTCCGGCGCTGTCATCCAGCCATAAGTTTCCACCGCCTGTTGCGCCATGTAAGCGAGCAGTGCATAGGCGCCACCAAAACTCACGACGGCAAGTTTCGAGAAAAAAGCGCCGATGCTCACGAGGACATGTGTGGGGCTAAGCACAACGGCAGCAAGTGCGATCGGTATCCACCACGCAATCAAGCCGACCACGGACGCGATGATGAACTGCCGCCAGCGATTTTCCGCCGGTGCCGCCACGTTTTCTACTTTTCCGCTTAGTCCCAGCTGATTGGGTGCCTTGCGGGCGACAAGATAGCCAATGAGCGCAGCTGCGGCGACGATGAGCGGAAATGGCAGCGACAGAAAGAAAATGCCGACAAACGCGCCAGCCGCCAACGACATGAGCAGTGTTGTTTTTAGCGCGCGCTTGCCAATGCGGATCAGCGCTTCAACCACGATGACCAGCACGGCGGCCTTGATGCCGAACAACGCGCCATCAACGGCTGAAACACCACGCCCGAGCGCATAAAGCAGGCTCAGGCCCAACATCACGACGGCGCCGGGAAGAACAAACAAAATGCCGGCGCTCAGCCCTCCGCGAACGCCATGCAGAAGCCAGCCGAGATAGGTCGCAAGCTTCTGTGCCTCCGGGCCCGGCAGCAGCATGCAGAAGTTGAGTGCATGGAGGAAACGAGCTTCATCCACCCATTTCTTTTCGTCGACCACGACGCGATGCATAAGCGCGATCTGTCCGGCCGGTCCGCCGAAATTGATGCAGCCGATCTTGAGCCACACCATGAATGCTTCGGCGAAACTCGGTCGGTCAGTTGCTTTGGCAGCAGTCATGCTTGTCACGCTGCCCTTGCCGGCCAGTTATGACGCTCTTCGGCGGCGAATCGCAGCCATGCGAACAGAGCATCGTAAACCATGAAGCCGCGATCAAGCAGCCCGTGGTCGTCGTCTCCTGCAAGCGCAGAAAGACCAAGCGATATCGCGTGCAGCCCGGCGGCTTCCGCGGCAAGGTCGGGCCGCGCGGTGTCGGCGCCACGAACGATCAATGCGAGGCGCGCTAAGGACGGTTCGCCTTCCAGGCCGAATAACTGGAGCATCGTATCAAACGAGCAGCGTTCGCCGACATGACTGAGCTCAACATCCTTGATGTCGAACGGGATGCCACCGCTTTCGCGCGCGACACCGACAACCTGGTCGGGATCAACGAACAGGATACGCGCTTGCGGATCGAGAAAGCGGAGGATCAGCCACGGGCACGCAATGCGATCGATTTTGGGACGCCGGCGTGTGACCCAGACGCTCTGTCCCTTTGGCGCGAGTCGTTCAAGCTCGGCTTTGGCAATAAAGGGCAGGCCAGCTTTCGCCCAACCCTCATAGCCGCCTTCCAACACACGGGCGTCGATGCCATCGGCGCGCAACTGCGCGACCGTGCTTTGGCTCATTTCGTGGCCGGCTTTGCACGCGGCGACAATCGGGCGCCTGACATCGAATTCCGTCGCCCATTGTTCGGGCTTTTGAGGCTTCGCACCAGACGGCGCCCGGCAGCAAGTGCGGCGATGCTTCGTAGGTATCGCGTCGCCGTACATCGACGAGTTGCGGCGCTTCGCGCGTCGCGATCGCGTTCCAGAGATCTTTCGGTGATATCGAATAGCTCGGAGACAGCATAGGTCCCCTCCGTGAACGAAGGAGACGGCGCTTGGGCTTGCAAGCCTTGAAAGCGCGGGGCGACCGTCGCAGGCCCCGCTTGGAATTGGTATCGCAGCGTGTGTTCGACGGCAAGCGGACTTGTCATCGGAACATCGAGAACGGCACGACCAGCGACACGCCTGACACAAACAACAGTATCAGGATCACTTTGCGAAATGCCGCGTCGTCGAGTTTGCCGTAAAGTTTGAGACCGGCCCATGTCCCGGCCAGCATGCAAGGCAGGCCGAGCAAGTACAATTTGACGGTTTCAGCAGTGACAGCGCCGGCGACACTCAGCGATACCGTGCTGGTCAAAATAGTCGCGAGCAGCACCGGCTGGAAGATTGAGCGCTGGACGTCTTTCGGCCAATTGCGCAATTGACACCAAATCACGACGACGATTCCAACCAAGCCTGTTAATCCGGCAAGCAGACCGTTGAGAAATCCGATGCCGACTTCGGTCGGAACGCCTTCGTGAGTCAATTTTATCGCCGGCTTCGCTAAACTGTAGATACTGTAAATAACCAACAGCAACCCGACCCCAAAGCGCATATGGGCGGGGTCGATATATGTGAGCAGCATCGTGCCCGCGGGCACGCCGATCAGTCCACCGGCGATGAATGGCGCCGCACTTCGCCAACGGACAGCGTGTCGCAACGCCCAAACGCCGTAGCCTTGCGTCACAAAGCCGTATCCGACGATCAGGGCCGCAGTCTGGATCGGTGTCAGGATGTGCAAATAAACGCCAGACACCACCAGGCCCATGGCGAAACCGGCAAGACCGGAGGTCACGCCGCCCAAAAATGACGCCAAGAGAAAAATTGTGAGAACCGTGCCATCCATGAAAAGCTCCCGAGCTTAAGCAGTCAGCGCTTGGATGGACGGCGTCGCATCTGACGGGGAGGCCGCGTGGACCCCGAACGTTGGATATTGACGATCGCGGTGGGCGATGTGCCGCAATCGAATTATAAAATTGTCTGTTGAGTGGCTAGCTTGCAGAAAGCATTGGTCCCCTCCGCAAACGAAGGAGACGGTGCTTGGGCTCGCAAGCCTTGGAAGCGCGGGGCGACCGTCGTGAGCCCCGCAAGTGAGTGTTTACAGCACATCGCCAGGCCCTACAAGGCCAGCGCATTACACACCCACACTTTCGTCACTCGCCATAGGACGCTGCGTTCGCTAGTTATTAGGTGGGAGGCGTCCATGGCCAACAAAATCGATCTTACTTCGCGCAATGCAGTCGTTACCGGCGGTGCACAAGGCATCGGCCGCGCGATTGTCGAGCGATTTCTAGATTCGGGCGCTGCAGTCGCGATTTGGGACCGTGACATTGATTTTGCAAAAAAAACGGCGGCGGAATTGCAAAAGCGGGGTCGCATTTTACCCATTGGGGTCAATGTCACCGACTACTCTGACGTTGAGCGCGCACGTGATGAAACGATCAAGGCGTTGGGCCGGGTTGATATCCTGGTCAACAATGCGGGTATTGCGGGGCCGAATGTAAAGACCTGGGATTATCCGCTCGACGCCTGGCACAACGTCCTTTCGGTCAATCTCGATGGGCCGTTTCATTGTTGCCGAGCCTTGGCGCCGGCAATGATCGCGCAGAAATACGGCCGCATCGTCAACATCGCTTCGATTGCGGGCAAAGAAGGCAATCCGAACGCACCTGCTTATTCTGCCTCGAAAGCCGGGCTCATTGCGTTGACCAAATCGCTCGGCAAGGAGCTCGCGTCCTACGACATATCGGTCAATTGCATCACGCCGGCCGCGGCTAAAACGGCGATCTTCGACCAGATGACTCAAGAGCATATCGATTTCATGTTGTCGAAAATTCCGCGTGGTCGGTTCGTTACGGTCGAGGAGATCGCGAGTCTTGTCGCCTTTTGCGCGTCGAGCGATTGTTCTTTCACGACTGGTGCGGTCTTCGATATTTCAGGCGGCCGGGCGACATATTGAGCGAGGTTTCCTACGAGCGCCGGCAGCGGCTCATCGGCATTGCCCTAATGTGCGGCGCAGTGGCGCTGTTCGCGTGCCTCGATACAACTGCGAAGTACCTCAACACCCGGATGGATTCGCTCGAGATCGTGTGGGCGCGTTACACCAGTGCATTCGTGCTCACGTTGATCGTCTCCAACCCGTTGACGCACCGTGATCTGCTGCGAACAAACAACCCGAAGCTTCAACTCATTCGTTCTGTATTGTTGGTTCTATCGACGGCGCTGAATTTTGTGGCGCTGCGTTGGCTCCAACTCGACGAAGCGCTATCGATTATTTTCACTTTCCCTTTCATCGTCGCCATCATTTCCGGCCCGATGCTTGGCGAATGGATTGGCTGGCGGAGATGGTCGGCGATCGGCTTCGGATTTGCCGGTGTACTGCTCATTACGCGACCGGGGCTTGGCGGGATGCATCCTGCCGCCTTCCTTTCGCTGGCGGCGACCGTCTGTTACGGATTCTATGCAGTGATTACGCGTATCGTCTCGCGAGTTGATTCCAACCAGACATCACTGTTCTACGCGAACTTCATCGGCGCACTTGTCATGCTGCCGGTTATTCCATTCGTCTGGCAGCCGCCGGCAAATTGGGTCATCGCGGTCATGCTCATGATGACCGGCGTGTTGGGAAGCACAGGTCACTTTTTTCTCATCGCGGGCCACAAGTTGGCGCCGGCATCGGTGTTGTCGCCCTTTATCTATACTCAGCTGATCTGGGTGGTGATCCTGGGCTATCTGGTGTTCGACCACGTGCCGACCGGTTGGACCATCGCGGGCGCGGCCATGGTGATTGGTTCCGGACTTTACCTGCTTTATCGCGAGCGGCAGATAGGCAAGTCCACAACCAGCGAAGCGGCGATTGAAGGCCCGCTGGAATAGGAGAGTTGCGGGGGCTTCAGTCTAGGGGCTAAGTTGCCGCCGCCTAACACGGATTTTGAGCTTTCGAGGATCATTTATGGCTACAGCAAAGGACCGCGCGCAGGCCAAGGCCGGCTCCGGACTAAATGACGACATTGGTGAGCAAAAGCGGCTGGAACTATACCGGTCCCAGGTTGTGATCCGCGAGGCCGAGCAACGGGCCTACGATCTGTTCCTGCAAAACTTGGTCAAGGGAACCAGCCACCTTTCGCTGGGCCAAGAGGCGATTGCCGCCGGCTTTGCCGAGGCGATGCAGAAAGGCGACTTGAGTTTTTGCACCTATCGCGGCCATGCCCACACGCTGGCGCGCGGCGTTCCGGTCGAGAAGGTGCTGGGCGAGTTAATGCAGCGCGACAATGGACTGATGCGCGGGAAGGGTGGCTCGATGCACCTAACCTCGGAACCGCATGGCGTCATGGGTTCCTATGCCATCATCGGCGCGCATCTTCCTATCGCATGCGGCGCCGCTTGGCGCGCACAGTACAAAGGCGACAAAGATGTTTCCGTCTGCTTCTTCGGTGATGGCACCACCAACATCGGCGCGTTCCACGAAGCGTTGAATTTCGCCGCGGTTTGGAAACTGCCGGTCGTATTTGTCTGCGAAAACAATCTCTACATGGAATACACACCGATCGCGGATGTCACCGCGGTTCCGCATCCGGCTGCCGATCGTGCCTCGGCCTATGGTCTCGAGCGCATCGTAATCGACGGCAATGACGCTGATGAATGTTATCGCGCGGCGCAGAAGGCCTATGCCAAAGCGCGCGCCGGCGAGGGACCGTCGCTGATCGAGTGCATGACCTATCGCCATAGCGGCCATTCGCGTGCCGATCCCGCCAAATATCGTCCCGAAGGCGAACTTGAAAAATGGAAGCTGCGCGATCCGATCAAGATCTACCGCGAGCGATTGAAGCAGTTCGGCGTCAGCGATGCGACGATTGAGAAAATCGACGCCAGCGTCCGCAAGGAAGTCGACGATGCGACCGAGGTTTGCAAGGCAGCGCCGAACCCGCCGCTCGATATTCTGACTACCGACGTCTATGCCGATGGAGGCTGGGCATGGCGGAACTGAGCTATCGGGACGCGGTTATCCGCGGCATCGCACAAGAAATGAAACGCGATCCCGACGTGGTATTTCTTGGCGAGGACGTTGCGAAAGCGGGCGGCGTGTTCAAGGCGACCGTCGGGCTGTATGAGCAATTCGGCCCGCTGCGCGTTCGCGATACACCTATTTCCGAACAGGCCATCCTTGGCGCCGCCATGGGGGCAGCGATGACCGGCCTGAAGCCAATTGCAGAAATCATGTTCTCTGATTTCTTCGCGGTGTGCTTCGACTACATCGCCAATGAATTCCCCAAAAGCCGCTACATGTCGAACGGCCAAACCAAATGCCCGCTGGTGGTGCGTACCGGCAACGGCGCAGGTTCGCGCTTCGGGGCGCAGCACAGCCAGAGCGTCGAGAACTGGTGCATGATGATTCCGGGACTCAAGGTGGTGGCACCATCGTCGCCGGTCGATGTCATCGGCCTGCTGGCCGCTTCCGTTCGCGATCCCGATCCGGTGATCTTCCTTGAGCACAAGTCGCTGTATGCGACCAAGGGCGAAGTACCGGATGGCGAGATCCTAGATAAGCTCGGCACTGCCAAGATCGTTCGGCCCGGCAAAGATGCAACAATCGTTGCGCTGGCGCTGATGGTTCCGCGCGCGCTGGAGGCTGCCAACAGGCTCAAGGCGGAACACGGGATCGACTGCGAAGTCGTCGATGTACGCTCGTTGGTGCCGCTCGACACTCAAACCATCCTCGGTTCAATCGCGAAGACGCATCGGCTATTCACCGTCGAAGAGAATCCGCGATTGTGCGGTTGGGGCGCCGAGATCGTATCGATCGCGGCGGATGAGGCTTTCTACGACCTCGACGGTCCGCCGGTCCGCATTACCACGCCGCATATTCCGCTGCCGGCCGCCGATATTCTCGAAGACATCGTATTGCCGACACCTGACCGTATCGCAGACACGGTACGGCGGAGCTTGGGGAGTTGAATTGTGTCGCCGCCGGGCTTGCCCCGGCGACCTCGTTTAGAAAGGCAGCGCGCACTTAAGCGAGATGGCCCGGACGAGCCGGGCCATGACAAGTGGTAAAAGGAAGAAGTCCCATGTACGAAAATCTTCTCGCCAATGTTCCGACCGACCTGTGGATCGGCGGCAAATGGCGCAAATCATCGGACAACCAGCGTTTCGATGTGATCGACCCGGCGACCGAAAAGAAAATCGCGTCGGTTGCGAGCGCTTCGGTCGAGGACGCCAAGGCGGCGATCGATGCCGCCGAGGCTGCGTTCGAAGGTTGGGCCGGACGTAAACCGCGCGAACGCGCCGAGATTCTGCGCAAAGCCTACGAGTTGATCATGCGCGACGCCGAGCGCTTCGCGAAGCTGATTACGCTGGAAAATGGCAAAGCGCTGTCCAATTCACGCGGCGAGGTCGCCTATGCGGCCGAGTTCTTTCGTTGGTACGCCGAAGAAGCCGTACGCAATATCGGGCAAATATCGACCGCGCCGGCCTCCGGCGCGCGCATCGTCGCGCAGCATAAGCCGGCCGGAATTGCGGTCCTGGTGACGCCATGGAATTTCCCGGCTGCCATGGCGACGCGCAAGATCGGACCAGCGCTCGCTGCCGGCTGCCCTGTGGTGCTCAAGCCAGCGTCCGACACCCCGCTCACGATGCTTGCATTGATGCCTGCGCTGGAAGAAGCGGGTGTGCCCGCCGGTGTGGTCAATGTCGTGCCGTCGCGCCGTTCCGGTCCCGTCGTGAGCGCGATGCTGCACGATCCCCGCGTGCGCGTGCTGTCGTTTACCGGCTCGACCGAAGTTGGTCGCAAGCTGTTGCATGAGGCGGCCGACCAGGTTCTCAAGCCATCTATGGAGCTCGGCGGCAACGCGCCATTTTTGGTGTTCGAGGACGCCGACATCGATGCGGCGATCGACGGCGCCATGATTGCAAAGATGCGCAACATGGGCGAGGCGTGCACGGCAGCGAACCGCTTCTATGTCCACGAGAAGGTGCATGATGAGTTCGCCAAGAAACTCACCGACAAGATGAAATCGCTGAAAATGGGCAACGGCCTTGACGACGGCATCAATCTTGGGCCGCTGGTCAATAAAGACGGTCGCGACAAGGTGATCGAACTGGTCGATGACGCTGTGAGCAAAGGTGCCAAGGTGCTGACGGGCGGCAAGACGCCCGACGGGCCGGGGTATTTTTACCCTGCGACCGTCATCACGAACGTGTCCGATGACGCCAAGATGTTGAACGAGGAAATCTTTGGTCCGGTGGCTTCGATCCAGACCTTCAAAACTGAAGCCGAGGCCATCAAGCGCGCCAACGATACCGAATATGGATTGGTCGCTTATCTCTTCACCAAAGATCTCAGCCGTGGGATGCGCGTTTCCGAGAAGCTCGAATTCGGCATGATCGGCCTCAACCGTGGTCTGGTGTCCGATCCGGCGGCGCCGTTTGGCGGCGTGAAACAGTCTGGCCTGGGCCGCGAAGGCGCGCAGGAGGGCATGAAAGAATTTCAAGAGACGCAATACGTGTCGGTGACGTGGTAGTTCACGCCGGACACTTCGGGAGAATCAATTGGACATTCTGATGCCGCAACTCGGCGAAACTGTTGCCGAGGGTAAGATCACGAAATGGTTCAAGGCTGCCGGCGATGCGGTGAAGCCAGGCGATAACCTGTTCGAAATCGAAACTGACAAGACGTCGATGGAGGTGCCGTCGACGACCGCCGGTACGCTCACCGAGATACACTTCCATGTCGGTGAAACGGCGAAAGTCGGTGCGGTGGTTGCCGTGATTTCAGGTACCGGTGCTGGCACAAGCGCGGCTCCCACAGCTTCGAAGGCTTCCGCTCCGCCCAAACCTGCATCGCCAGCTTCCGTGATGCCAGCCGCGACATTCGTGCCGCCGCCAGCGCCTAGTCGTCCGTCTGCGCCCATGGACCCTTTCCGTGAAGTGCGCACGCCTGAACGCAACTTTGGTCCCGCCAAACTTGCGAGCGGCACTGTAGTGACGCCGCTTGCGCGCCGGCTCGCGGGGGAGCGAGGCATCGATCTCTCACGGATTTCGGGCTCGGGCCCGCATGGCCGCATTGTCGCGCACGACGTGGAAATGGCGGCGCCTCATGGCGCGCCGGCGGTCGCAGGCGGTTCGAGCGCCACGCAGGTGAAAGCACTTTATGAAGGAATCGATTTCGAGGAAGTACCGCTCGATTCCATGCGTCGCACGATCGCAACGCGACTTGTCGAGGCCAAGCAGACAATTCCGCACTTCTATCTCACGGCAGATCTTGATGTCGGGCGACTGAATGCGATGCGTGAGGAAGCGAATGCTGCTGCGCCAAAAGGCAAGGACGGCCAGCCCTCATTCAAGCTTTCTTTGAACGATTTCATCATCAAGGCCTGGGCGGCGGCGCTGCAGCGGATTCCGGCGGCGAACGCCGTGTGGGCAAGCGACCGCATTCTTCGTTTTCGGCATTCGGACATTGGAGTGGCAGTTGCGCTCGAAGGCGGATTGATCACGCCTGTTTTGCGCAACGCCGAGATGAAATCGCTCACTGCAATCTCCGCCGAAATGCGGGATCTTGCTGACCGTGCCTGTCAAAAAAAGCTCAAGCCCAACGAATATCAGGGTGGTGCCAGCGCTATTTCCAATCTTGGGATGTATGGTGTGCGCGAGTTTTCGGCGATCATCAATCCGCCGCATGCGACTATTCTTGCAGTTGGTGCAACGCGCCGCGCGCCGATCGAGGCAGCTGATGGTAGCGTGAAGTTCATCAGCCAGATGTCCGTCACAATGTCGTGCGATCATCGGGTCGTGGACGGCGCACTCGGCGCCGAGCTGCTGGCGGAGTTCAAGAAATTCGTCGAGTTCGCCGGTAACGGCACTGGTTTAGCAAGGAGAATTTGAAATGGCTGGCGAAAAGCCGGACGTGCTGCTGGTCGGCGCCAAGAAGCCCGTGATGATGAAGGGCCTTGAGGGCAAGGTGACGCTCCATCATTGGCTCGATGCCAAGGACAAAGCCGCCCTTGTCAAAGACGTTGGCAATAAAATCAAAGCGATCGCGATTGCCTACACCGCCAACAAGGTCGACGGAAATTTTCTTCAGCAGTTTCCCAACCTCCAGCAGGTCTCGAGCTTTGGCGTCGGTTACGACCATATCGACGCCAAATGGGCTGGCGAGCACGGCATCGTCGTCACCAACACGCCCGAAGTGCTCAATGAGGAGGTCGCGGATACGGCGCTTGGCCTTCTGCTTTGCACCGTGCGTGAACTGCCGCAATCAGACCGCTATTTGCGGGCAGGCAAATGGATGGACGCTCACTATCCGCTCACCAAAGCGACGTTGCGCGATCGGAAGGTCGGCATGGTCGGGATGGGCCGCATCGGCAAGGCTATTGCGCGGCGTCTCGAGGCATTTGGCCTGCCGATTGTCTATCACAGCCGCAGCCCGCAACAGGGCGTAAGCTATAAGCACTATCCCAATCTCATCGATATGGCGCGCGACGTCGACACCTTGATGGTCATTGTGCCCGGTGGTGCCAGCACCAAGAACATGATCAATGCCGAGGTGCTCAAAGCGTTGGGCCCGCGTGGCGTGCTGATCAACATGGCGCGAGGTTCGGTGGTCGACGAACCGGCGCTTATCGAGGCGCTAAAAAAGCGCACGATCTATTCCGCCGGCCTCGACGTGTTCGCCAACGAGCCCAGCGTGCCGAAAGAACTGATCGAGATGGATCACATCGTACTCTTTCCTCACCTTGGCTCATCGACCGAGGCGACGCGGGCGGCGATGGACCAGCTTGTCGTCGACAATATTTTGGCATGGGCGGCCGGCAAGCCGCCGCTTACGCCGGTTCCGGAAACGCCCTGGCCGCCGAAACGTTAGTGACGTGGTTAGCAAGCGCTGGTGCTATAGGTTGCAAATGGCCCGTCTTTCGATTGGTCTTGCGGCAGTCTGTATTGCCGGGGTTGCGCTCGCGCAGCCGGCGACGCTCGGCAATTCTGCGCAGCGGATGGTCGGCAGCTGGGAATTTTCCAATGCCGACCGTGACCGGACTTGCACAGCCACGTTCAAGAGTGATCCGGGTCCGGCGGGTTTCAAGATCGAATTCGACTCCAACTGCGTCAACCTGTTCCCGCTGGTACGCGATGTCGCGGGCTGGAAATTTCCCGACAACGATTTGCTCTATCTGCTAGATGCGCGTGGCAAGTCGGTCGTCGAATTCAGCGAAGTAGAGGACGGAATTTTCGAAGCGCCGACGCCCGGTGTTGGCGTGCTGTTCCTGCAAAATGCGGCCGCCGCCGGCGCGCCGCCAAAGCCGCCGGAACAGGTCGCTGGAAATTGGGCGATAGTTCGCAAATCTGGGCCACCGATCTGTGTGCTGACGCTTGCGATGACCAAGGCCGGCGAAAACCTCGCCGTGACAGTGAAGCCTGGCTGCGACACGGCGATCGCACGGCTTAATTTCGCGCAATGGGCCATCGATCGTGACGAATTGATGCTGGTGCCGTCGCGCGGTAGTCCATGGCGTTTCGAGGAGGTCGACAACACGACCTGGCGTCGTGTGCCCGAAAGTGCCGACCAGATCACTCTGGTGCGGCAATAATCTAGATTAGTCGCAGTCCCTTGAAGCTGGCATGGCCTTCCTTGCCTACGACGATGTGGTCGTGCACGGCAATTCCGAGCGGGCGTGCGACATCGATGATTGTCTGCGTCATCTGAATGTCGGCGTGCGATGGCGTCGGATCGCCCGACGGATGGTTGTGCACGAGGATCAGCGCAGTGGCGGAAAGTTCGAGCGCACGTTTGACGACCTCGCGCGGATAGACCGGTGTATGATCGACGGTGCCGACCTGTTGCAATTCGTCGACAATCAACTGATTTCGTTTGTCGAGGAACAGCACTCGAAACTGTTCCTTATCGGCGAAGGCCATGGTGGTACGGCAATAATCAATCACGCTCGACCAGGACGAGAGGACCGGCCGCTTTTGCACTTGGCCGCGTGCCAGCCGGCTCGCTGCGGCGTGCACGATCTTGAGCTCGGTGATGGCGGCGTCGCCGACGCCTTTAATTTCCGTAAGCCGGGCCGGCGGCGCCGAAATCACTTCGGGAAACGAGCCGAATTTGGCGATCAGTTCCTTCGCAAGTGGCTTTACATCGCGCTGCGGGATTGCGCGAAATAACACCAGCTCCAGCAATTCGTAGTCGCTGACGGCGTCAGCGCCGGCCTGCCGGAAGCGTCCGCGCAGCCGCTCGCGGTGCCCGTGATAGTGCGGTGGCGGCGTCCCGACTGCCCGCGTGGCCTTGTCATGTTTGTCGATCATGAAAGTGCATTCGTGCGCATATACACGTAATAATTGTATATCAGAAAAACACAATCTTTGAGAAAAGCGGGCAGTAAATTGCGGGGAAGCGCGCTTTAGCGCTTGTAGGGTGGCTTGTGCAGCCCGGCTGGCGAAAAGGTGAAAACCTCGACGCCGTCTTTAGTAACGCCGACGGTGTGCTCGAACTGAGCCGACAGCGAGCGGTCGCGCGTTACGGCCGTCCAGCCGTCGGACAGCACCTTCACATGTGGGCGTCCGAGATTGATCATCGGCTCCACTGTGAAGAACATGCCCGGCCTCAACACGATGCCCTCACCGGGACGGCCGACGTGCACGATGTTCGGTTCGTCGTGAAACAAACGCCCAAGACCGTGGCCGCAGAAGTCACGCACGACGCTCATGTGTTGCGCTTCGACGTAGGTCTGAATTGCGTGCCCGACATCGCCGCTCGTCGCACCTGGCCGAATGGCGGCGATGCCGCGCATCATCGCCTCATGCGTGACCTCGATCAGTCGTTCAGCGCGGCGCGGGATCTCGCCGATTGCAAACATACGGCTGGAATCGCCATGCCATCCATTGAGGATCAGCGTCACGTCGATATTGACAATATCGCCATCCTTCAACGGCTTGTCGCCAGGAATACCGTGACACACGACGTGGTTGAGAGATGTACAGGTCGATTTTTTGTAGCCGCGGTACATCAACGTAGCCGGCAAAGCGCCGTGATCCATCGCGTAATCGAAAACAAGCTTATCAACTTTTTCGGTCTGCACGCCGGGCTGGATATGCTCGGTCAGCATATCAAGGCAACGCGCCACAAGCTGGCCCGCCTCGCGCATCGCCTCGAAGGCGGCGGGTCCGTGAATTTTGATTTGGCCAGTTTTTCGTAAAGGGGCGACGGCTGCGTCGACGTAGGTCATAGCCAACAATGTAAGGTTTGCGGTGCGCTATGCAAGCGAACAGATAGAGCGTGTTAATTCGCTATTTTCCCGCTAAGCTCGTCCTCAATATGGGCGCGCACAATATCGTCAAAAGTTGCTTCGGCCTTAAATCCGAGTTCACGTGCGCGCTTCGCGTCTAACCGCTCGGCCCAACCAGAGACAATTCGCTGGACGAGCTCATCCGGTTCGCGGCGAATACGAGCGGCGACTTTACTGCCGGCAACGCGGCGTAACGCTTCGATCTGCTCGCCGACCGTGCACGAAACACCGGGCATCGCAAGATTGATGCGTGGCCCAAGTTGCTCACGCGTCAAACCGGCCGCGTGAATCAGAAAGCCGACCGCAGCTCGTGGGCTCGCGTGCGTGTGCCGCACGCTTTCCGAGACCGGCAGGACCGCCTCCTGGCCGGCGAGCGGCTCTCGAATGATCCCTGAAAAAAAGCCCGAGGCGGCTTTGTTCGGCTTGCCCGGCCGCACACAGATGGTCGGCAATCGAATGCCGACGCCGTCGAGTAAACCTCGTCGCGTGTAATCGGCGAGCAGTAATTCGCACATCGCCTTCTGCGTCCCATACGACGTGAGTGGTGTGAGGTGGAAGTCATCGGGGATGGAAGTCGGAAACGGCGCGCCGTATACCGCGATCGAAGAGGTAAAGACGACCTTCGGCTTGTAACCGGCGGCGCGGATTGCCTCCAGCAACGCGCGGGTCCCGTCCAGATTGACCCGGTATCCCTTTTCGAAATCGATTTCTGCCTCGCCCGAAACGACGCCAGCAAGGTGAAATATCACATCCGGTCTGCCGCCAATGGCTTTGGCTGCAGCGCCTGGTGCGGAGAGGTCGCTGGTTGCAAACGTCTACTGCGCCCGCATAGCCGACCGGTTTTTCCGGAGTCACGACGTCAATCAGCGTGAGCCGGTCGATCGATCTGCCGCCAAGGCCGCCGTCTTTGACCAACCTTGCTGTGAGTTTGCGACCAATCATCCCCGCGGCGCCGGTAATCAGGATATGCATCACGTCCTCGCTTGCTTGCGGTCCACAGGTTCAAAGCGATCAATTCGACGGAGATCCGGAAATAACGTCATCCATATCGCCGCCACCAGCAGAGAACCTAGTCCGCCGATTACGACCGACGGCACGGCACCGAGCCAGGCCGCGATCGCTCCGGATTCGAATTCGCCCAACGTATTCGACGAACCAACGAACAGATAGTTGATCGCGCTAACCCGACCGCGTTTTTCATCCGGCGTTTCAATCTGTACCAGCGAAAAGCGAATGACGATGCTGACTGCGTCTGACGCACCAAGCATCGCGAGCGCGAGCAGCGATAGCGGAAACCACGTCGACAAGCCCGAATACAATGGTCGCAATGCCGAAAATGCCGACAACCGCGAACATCTTGCGGCCGATGTGGCGTTCGACCGGATAGCGCGCCAGCACGAGCGATGTGATCAACGCGCCGGCCGCCGGCGCGGAGCGTAACAGGCCGAGGCCAATCGGGCCGACGCTGAGAATATCTCTGGCATAGATGGGGAGGAGTGCCGTTGCGCCTCCGAGGATCACCACAAACAAGTCGAGCGTAATGACACCCAACAGTCGGCGTCTTGTGCGGATGTATTCGAAGCCGGCAAATACCGAAGCGAAGGTCGGAGGCTCACGGGGTGGCGCCGGTCGTTCTGAGCGTACAAAACTCACCAAGGTGGTTGAGCAGGCGAAGAACGCCAGACAAACAACGCCAACCATCACGGGGCTTGCTACGTAAATCAGACCGCCTAATGCGGGACCACAAATTACGGCTGTCTGGTTGGCGGATGTCCAGGCTGCGACTGCGCGTGAGATCAGTGACGGGGGCACGAGCGTTGGCGCCATCGCGTGCGCCGTCGGCAATTCGAAAGCGCGCGCGCAACCGATCATGAATACTGCGGCAAACAGCAGTTCGCGTCCAAGGATGCCGGCCACCAATGCCGCAGTCATCATCACGGCAGCCAGCGCATAGACGCCCTGGGCCGTGCGGACAATGAGACGGCGGTCGTACCGATCTGCGGCATGCCCGATCAGCAATGTCAGTACCACCGCAGGCACGAATTGAATCAGGCCGACGAGCCCAAGGTCAAAAGCGCTGTTGGTAATTTCGTAGATCTGCCAGCCGATCGTCAGGGCCAGCATTTGATAGCCCATGGTCGAGGCGAGACGCGCCAACCAAAACAGGACGAATGGCCGTTGCCGGATCAAGCCGGACGGAAGGGCTGAGACGGAATTCATTTCGTTACAATTTAGGCCGCCGCGGCAGGTCGTCGTGGAAAAATTTGTTTAACTCCGCATTCGACGTGATACCGGCGAAACTGTCGAATTTGCCGTCTTGCGCGATCTGTCGCGCGGATTGAATGAAGGCATGCATCGCAACTCGGGCAAGGGTGCCGCCGACGCTGATCCGACGGACGCCCATGGCCGCAACGTCGTCCACCGTGAAACCCATCGGTGCCGGCATCAACAAGTTGACCGGCAACGGCGCAACGGCTTTGACCACTGTTTCGATTTGTTCACGTGTCTTGATGCCCGGCGCGTAAAGGCAATCGGCACCAGCGTCTGCAAATGCCTTCAGCCGGCGAACCGTCTCAGTTAAATCGGGCCGGCCTCGAATGAAGCCTTCGGTTCGCGCGGTGAACACCACGCCACCACCAGCTTTATCGATCGCGTCACGTGCCGCACGAACGCGTTTTACTGCCAATTCAAATTCGTAGAGCGGGTCGGCATCGTTCTCAGTGAAGTCTTCGATCGACAATCCGGCCACACCCGTGTCGATGCAAAGCCGGACATTCGCAGCGACGCCTTCCGGGTCATCGGCATAGCCACCTTCGAAATCCGTATTGACCGGGATGTCGGCCGCTTGCGCAATTTCGCGGCAATGCGCGAGCACCATGTCGCGGGTTACGTCCCCATCCGAGTAGCCAATGGAATGGGCGTAACCCGCGCTCGTCGTCGCCAGCGCCTTGAAACCAAGACCTTGCAGATAGCGCGCGCTTCCGACGTTCCATGGATTTGGAATGACGAAACAACCACTCTCGTGTAGCGCGCGGAATGCGCGGCATTTGTCGGCAACGCTCATGGCCCGGTCCTGTAGATGCTTGTATAGCGACAATGCCTCCAACGGTGTCACGATTGCAATGTCGTGACATGGCGAGCTGATGGTCGCGATCACGCGGTTTGACGGCGTGGAACCCCCGAAGTGCCTCGTTATTCCGACACTGAGATGTGATCGCTTCGGAGCGCCATTAGCTTTGCGCCGCTACCCCAATTCGCTAAGCGGAGGACATCACCTCGTGTCATGGAGAACTGCCATGTCATCGCTCCCGCTAAAAGTGCTGGCTGCCACGTTGATTGCCGCGTTTACATTGGCTTCGCCGGCGGATGCCGCGAAGGCGCGCAAGCACAAAAAGACAGTAACTGCGACCGAGACAACTCAAGGCAAATATTGGGGAACGAACCTTTTTCCCGCAGGACCGCTTTATTACAGCGGTGTTTATCTTGGCGACGACCCTGACCCGAATATCCGCTTCCAGATCTGGCGCGATGTGAGCGGTCGTTTCGGTGGCGATCCATGACTTGACCGCATACCGGGCGAAGGCCCTGGCAGCGTTTGATTTTTGCCTTCTGATCGGCTGAAGTGCCCGCCTCAGAGGCGGCGCCGCCGCGCATATGTCGCGTAAGCTGCGCCCGCGCGGGAGGAGTGCAGTTATGCTTCGTACAATCGCGGCCTTCGATCGGATAGGCGAGGAAAACGCCTTCGCGGTGCTCGCCCGCGCCAATGCGCTGGTCGCGCAAGGTCGCGACATTATCAATCTCGGCATCGGCCAGCCCGATTTCCGCACGCCGGATTTCATCGTCGAAGCGGCCGTCAAAGCGCTGCGTGATGGTCATCATGGCTATACGCCCGCGAACGGTATTCCGGCCTTGCGCGAAGCGGTCGCTGCGGATCTCGCCAAGCGCTTCAAAGTGGAAGTCTCGCCCGATAGCGTGATGATCATGCCGGGGGGCAAGCCGACCATGTTCATGTCTATTTTGCTGTTTGGTGAGCCGGGCGCGGAAATCCTTTATCCCGATCCCGGCTTTCCGATTTACCGATCGATGATCGAGTTCACCGGCGCCAAGCCGGTGCCGGTTCCGATCCGTGAAGAGAACGGTTTTGCGTTTTCAGCGGAAGAAACACTCAAGCTGATCACGCCCCGCACACGATTGCTGATTTTGAATTCACCCGCCAATCCCACGGGCGGTGTTACGCCAAAAGCTGAAGTCGACAAACTTGTCGCCGGCCTCGAGAAATGGCCGGACGTTGCCGTCATGTCCGACGAGATCTACGACCATATGGTCTATGATGGCGAAACGCATGTTTGTCTGTTGTCGTATCCCTCAATTCGCGACCGGCTGATTCTGCTCAATGGCTGGTCAAAGACATACGCTATGACCGGCTGGCGGCTTGGTTATGCGGTGTGGCCGGGCAAGCTTTACGATTATGCGCGCAAACTTGCGGTCAACCTGCATTCCTGCGTCAACGCTTCGGCGCAATATGCCGGGCTCGCGGCGCTGAAAGGGCCACAAGACGAAGTGCACAAGATGATCGCCGAATTCGACAAACGACGGAAAGTCGTGGTCGAGGGGCTCAACAAGTTGCCCGGAGTTTCATGTGCGATCCCCAAGGGCGCCTTTTACGCTTTTCCCAATGTCAAAGGCACTGGCTGGAAGGCCAAGGCGCTTGCATCATCGCTTCTGGAAGACGCCGGCGTCGCCATCATCGGTGGTCCCGATTTTGGCATACTTGGCGAAGGCTATGTGCGACTGTCTTACGCCATTTCGACCGAAAATATCTTGAAGGCACTCGCCCGCATGGGTGATTTCCTCGCGAGCCGCAAAGCGGCGTAACGTCAATATCGCAACGGCAAGTGTGCCCGGGACAACTCAAAAAGGATCACGTCTATGTTGGAGCGTATGTCGCGAGACCGGGGCCTGTCCGAAGAATTGCGCATGATGCGGCAGAGCTGTCGCGATTTCGTCGACGATATCGTTCTTCCTTTCATCAAGCAAAACTGGAAGCTCGAATGGTCGATGGTTCCGGAAGAGCGATTGCCCCTGCGCATTCTCGAAGAAGCTGAAAAGATAGGAATTCGCACGCTCGGCGTTCCGGAAGAATACGGCGGGGTCGAACTCGAGAAAGGCACCGAGGTCAAAACGTTTGCCGTGGTGTCGGAAGAGATTGCGCGCGGCGACTCGGGCCTCGCCGACAAGATGGTGCAGAACTGGAAAGTGTCGGTGTTGTTGCGTCAGTTCGCGCCCAAACATCTGCAGGAGAAATGGTTCAAGCGCCTTGTCGCTGAGCCACAATTCCTGATGGCGCATTGTTTGACTGAGCCGCGCGGCGCTTCAGACCGTTGGCTGCCTTACAACGTGCCCGAAGCGGCCATGCAGACAAAAGCGGTCAAAACCAATGGCGGCTGGGTTATCAATGGCCGCAAACAATTCATTTCCAATGGTTACGACGCGAGCCTTTATGTCGTCTACGCCAACACCAATCCCAAAGTCGGCATGATGCAGGGCACCTCATCGTTTCTGGTGCCGCGAGAGACAAAAGGATTCACGGTCGCGCGGTGCAACGAGACGCTCGGTTGCCGTTTCATGAATAACGGCGAGATGGTTTTCGAAGACATGTTTATTCCCGACGACCATCTCCTGGTGCAGGACAGCGCCATGGGTTCGGCGGGCGTTTATTTCCGACCGGGCAAAATCATTCAGGCCGCAAAGAATCTCGGGGTTGGGGTGCGCGCCTTCGAAGCGACGGCGGAGTACGTTCAGAACTACGTGCAGGGCGGCCGTATCCTGATCAAGCATCAGGCGGTGGCGTTGCGGCTTGCCGAAATGGCAACAAAAATCGAAGCGGTACGAGCTTTGCTGGACCGCGCTGCGCAGGCGGTCGACGAAAATGCGCCTGAGGCCGAGACCTTGGTCAACATGGCGAAAATGTTTGCCTCGGAAGAGATCATGAAGGTCGCTCAGCATGCAGTCGAATTGCACGGGGGCAACGGCATCATGCTGGATTTCGGCATCGAGAAGGTGCTGCGCGATGCCGTGATCTTCATGCATATGGACGCAACGGTTGATATCTCGAAATTCAAGATTATCAAAAGCATGTTCCCAGAGACTGCAGGAAAATACGCCGGCCCTGAAGCATAAATATGCTTCAACGCTTCAACGCCTCAGCGCGAATTGGAAACCGACAAGAACGATCAACATGCCGGCGAACTGCGCCAGGCTCGGCACCACGCCGAGCGCAAGATAACCGATAATCACGCCGAACACCGGCACCAGAGCGGGAAATGTTGCCGCGCGACCGCCGCCCAGCGCAATGACCGCGTGGGCAAACAGATAAATCGGCAACGACCCGGCAAGTCCACCCTGCACGACCGCCTGTAAAAGATTCTCGAGCAAGCTTTGCCGCGTCAGTCCGCTAATGCCGTATGTAAAAAAATAAATCGGCGCGAGCACGATCAGCGAGACGGCGCCCACGGCCATTACCGCTCGTGTGCCTGGCACGTTCCAAAGCCGCAGCAGTGTGCCAAATGTCGCCCAGAACAATCCTGCAGTAGCAAACAAAAGGTCACCACCGACACCGGAGTTCCCGATTGTCGCAAGCGATTCAGCGCCAAACATAAACAGGCCGGCAATGATGATCGCGCCGCCGACAAAGCGTTGAAGCGTCGCCTTTTCGTGGAGTACGAGCGAGGCGAGGATGAGGCCCGACAGCGCTGCGCACGCAGGTTGTATCGTGGTGCCATGGCCGAGCGGCACCAGAATAAAGCCGCTATAGGCGAGCATCGACTGTGGCGGCCCGGACAGGACGGTCATCACCAATCCGCGTCCCCAGCCGATACCGCTGAGGTCGCGCAGTCCGCCGCGGATGATCCACGGCAGCATCAATAAGCTGGACCAGAAAAAGCGATGAAACGCGAGATCAGCGGGCGAAAAGCCGATCTGGATCCCGTGTTTTGCGACAACGAAACCTGCCGCCCACGCCAGGGCTGCGAGCGTGCCGCACACAATGCCGACGATCATTGTCGGTCTATGCCCTTTCTCGGGTGCGGCCATGGTCTCCACGAGGTTCAAAGGCGAGCACGTGACTTCGGTACGGCTGATACTCTAGGATCGCCCAAGAAGTCCATTTGCCAATCAACAACACTTACTTCATCGGGATGGAAAGCTCATGGCGAAGTCGCGGAAAGTCATCATTACTTGTGCTGTTACGGGATCGATCCACACGCCGTCGATGTCGCCCCATTTGCCGGTGACATCTCAGGAGATCGCGGATGCCGCCATCGGGGCGGCCGAGGCAGGCGCGGCCATTGTCCATCTCCACGCACGCAACCCGCAGGACGGTCGTCCTGATCAGACGCCGGAAGCTTTTGCTCCGTTCCTTAAGGTGATCAAGCAGCGCTCCAATGTGGTCGTGAATATCACCACGGGTGGCGCACCCACAATGACGGCCGAAGAGCGGGTTCGCCCGGCGGCCACGTTCAAGCCCGAGGTTGCTTCACTGAACATGGGGACGATGAACTTCGGACTTTATCCGATGATCCCGCGCTACAAGGGCAAGTTCAAACACGATTGGGAGGAACCCTATCTGGAACGGTCGCGCGCCGGAATGTTCAAGAACACGTTTGCCGACATCGAGTACATTCTGAGCACGTGCGCCGGGAACGGCACGCGCTTTGAGATCGAGTGCTACGATATCGGCCACCTCTATACGCTGCGGCATTTCCTCGATCGCGGCCTGGTCAAGCCGCCACTCTTTGTGCAGTCGGTCTTCGGTATTCTCGGCGGTATCGGCGCGCATCCCGAAGATATCATCATGATGAAGCGCACCGCCGATCGGCTGCTGGGCGACAACTATCACTGGTCGGTATTAGGCGCAGGCGCCAACCAGATGCGCGTCGCGGCAATGGCGGCGTCGATGGGTGGCAATGTGCGGGTTGGTATGGAGGATTTGCTCTGGATTGGCGCCGGTAAACTGGCCGAGTCGAATGCTCAGCAAGTCACCAATGTCCGCAAAATTCTCGAGGGGCTCGGGCTCGAGATTGCGGGCGCCGATGAGGCGCGGGAAATTCTCTCACTCAAGGGCGGCGACAAGGTGGCTTTTTGACGATCTGCTGAGACGAGGCAACGTTTCCCGTTGCTCTTGCCCGCGCGAAACCTTCCTATAGCGGAGGGAGATTCGCGCGATGGCCTCTCTTGACAGTGTCAGTCTCGCCATTTTGCTTGGCAGCCTTTTGGTTCTTGCCGGCATTTTGTCCAGCCTGATCGCATTGCGTTTCGGCGCGCCGCTGCTGCTCGTGTTCCTCCTCGTCGGCATGATGGCAGGCGAGGGTGGCCCAGGCGGCATAAAGTTCGACGATGTCGGCACCGCCTATCTGGTGGGCTCGATTGCGTTGGCGTTGATCCTGTTCGATGGCGGCCTGCGCACGCGTTTCGCGAGTTTTCGTAATGTTTTGGCACCCTCCGTCACGCTCGCAACCGTGGGCGTGTTGATCACGGCGCTGCTCACCGCGCCGGTCGCAAAATCTGTGCTCGGGCTTGGTTGGATTCAGGCTCTGCTAATTGGGGCGGTCGTCGCCTCGACGGACGCGGCGGCGGTGTTTTTCCTAATCAACGCGCGCGGGCTTCGGTTGCGTCCGCGAGTGCGTGGCGTATTGGAGGTGGAATCGGGAACAAACGATCCCTTCGCCATTTTTCTCGCGCTGCTTCTGGTCGAAGTACTGTTGCGAGGTGACCAGAGCTGGTCGCACGCCCTCGAGATTCTTTTGCGCGACGCGATTCTGGGCTGCGTGATTGGCTATGTTGGCGGGCAAATCATCACATTCGTGCTCAATCGACTTGTGTTGGCGCAGGGCCTGCATGCGCCGTTTGTCGCGGTCAGTGCGCTGGTCGTTTTTGCCTTTGCGAATGCGGTACACTCCTCGGGATTTCTTGCCGTCTATCTTGCCGGTCTGGTGGTCGGCAATAAGCAAACGCGTGCGCATAACTCCGTTGTGGTCTTTCTTGATGCCGTTACCTGGCTGGCGCAAATTGTAATGTTCGTGCTTCTCGGCCTGTTGGCGTGGCCGCATCGGCTCGCCGATAGTCTGTATGGGTCGGTGTCGGTGGCGCTGGTGTTGATGCTGCTTGCGCGGCCCGCAGCCGTATTCTTGTGTCTTGCGCCGTTCAAATTTCAATGGCGGGAAATGCTGTTCATTTCATGGGTCGGGTTGCGTGGCGCGGTCGGGATTTTCCTTGCCTCGATTCCCCTCCTCGTCGGGTTGCCGGGGGCGTATCTCTATTTCGACGTCGCCTTCGTCGTGGTGCTGTCGTCCCTGCTGGTGCAGGGTTGGACCGTGGCGTTGGCTGCCCGCAAGCTCGATATTTCATTCGCGCGGGCGGATCCGCTTCCGCGCCGCGTCGAACTTGATCTGCCTGGACAATTGGCCCGCGAGATCGTCGGTTATCCGGTTCCCGCCAATAGTCCGTTCCTTCGGCGCGGTCTCATTCCGAATTGGGCGCGTCCTACATTGGTCATTCGTAAAGAGGAAATTCTCACGCCATCGGAGGCGCATCCGGTGCGTGAAGGTGACTATGTCTATCTTCTGGCGCCACCGGAAAAAGCGCAGGCGCTCGACCGTTTCTTCGTCAAAATGCCGCCGCCGGCCGCGCCGGACCCGGCGTTGCTCGGCGACTTCTTTGTGCCGGCGACTGCAACACTCGGCGCGCTTGCCGACATCTACGGGCTGCAGGTCGCCGCCGACCATACCGAAGTGAGCCTCGCCGACTATTTCAGCGAGCAGCTTCGGCGACGGGTCAAAGTCGGAGACGTTGTCGAGTTGGGACCAATTGCGCTGCTGGCACACAAAGTCGAGGGCGGCCGCGCGATCACAGTCGGCCTAAGACTGGCCGAGCCGGAGGCGTCGACCGATCTCATAGGACACGCCGAAACGCTGTGGAAGCGAATCCGGAAATATTTTAGCTAGGCCGTGCGACGCGAAAAAGCCGGGACGCGTTGCACCAGCCAGGCGCCGCCGAACAGCACCGCGGTCCAGAACAGGTCGCCGAGTACGGTCTTGTCCAGGAACGGAAGCGCGGCCGCGTAGCACTGCGCCAGGCCCTGCCATGTCAGCGGATACATCCCGCTGAACGCCCAAACCGCGAAGTTCGTGGCGGCGAAGAATATCAGTGAGCAGGAAACCATTGCCGCTATCACCAGGATTGCGCCCTGCCAACGCCGCGCCAGCATGCCTGCAAATGCAGGCAGCGTGATCGCAGCACAAACCACAAGCGTAATACGCCAGTCGTCGCCTGCGAGCGCCACGTTGCTCAGCAGCACCGCAGCAAGCGGCACAATCACAGCCAGCGCCGGGATCCGCAGCATTCGCCCGGCAAACAGCGCGCTCGCCGCAAACGGCCAAACGCCCGGCGCATGCGGGAGCAAGCGGGCAGCGACGTCAAAACCGATCAGGAATGCCACCAGCAGCAGGTCCATCCAGAGGTCGGCGCGGGTCTTGTTCGGCTGCATTGCTGTCAGGTCCTGTGCATTGCGTTTCGCGGTTCATAGCACAACCCGGCCCGGATTTCCTACCGGTCCGAATTGCTCTGCATTCATGGGCCTAGCTTGCCTGCTTTTCAACCCATTCCGAGATAATTCCGGCCAGCTGATCGAGCCCATCGGTGAGGGCAGCGGGGCCGGGCTGAAGAATCAATGTGGATTTGATTTCACGCAACCAGCCGCCGGCGACGGCCGGCACTTCGGAAAAGCCGGGACGTGCGGCAACTTTGGCCGGCACAAATTTTTTGCCGCACCGTGATCCGACGATAATGTCCGGACTTGCTGCGATGACTTCGCTCGCCGACACAATGCGGTCCTTTGCATTCTTGCGCACCGCAATCTGTGGGAACACTTCAATGCCGCCAGCCGCGGCGATCAATTCCGACACCCTGGCGATGCCGGAAATCATCGGTTCATCCCACTCCTCGAAATAGACACGCGGCCGGTGTGGAAGCTGCAGCGCGCGCTCGTGCACTTTATTGACGTGCGCCGCCAGAGAATTCGCCAATACCTCGGCTTTTTCCACCGCGCCCACCAGCGCACCAAGCGTCCGGATCATATCCAGAATCCCGCCGACGTCGCGTTGATTGAAAGCGTGAACGGCCACGTTGTTGCGAATCAAGTTCGCGACGATGTCAGCCTGTAAATCAGAAAACGTGAGAACCAGATCCGGCCTGAGCGCGAGGATTTTAGGGACGTCGGCGGAGATGAAGGCTGATACCCGTGGCTACTCGCGCCGGACTTGTGGCGGCCGCACTGCATAGCCGGACACGCCGACGATACGGCGATCTTCGCCGAGAAGATAAAGGGTCTCGACGGTTTCCTCAGTCAGACAAACAATTCGCTCGGGGGGAAACATTCCTTAAGCAAGCATATCCGCCTGTGCTGCGTCGAGCACAGCTGGTCCACCGGTCTTCACGACCTTTCCAGCATCGAGCCACACCACACGGCTAGCGATGCGCTTCACTTCCAAAGCGTCATGGCTGACATAGATGATCGGCACCTGTGCCTCGTCACGCAGGCGCTCCAGATAGGGCAAAATGTCCCGTTTGCGCGCGGCATCAAGTGACGCGAGCGGCTCGTCGAGCAGCAGGAGGCGCGGGCGCATCAGCAGGGCGCGTCCGACAGCGACGCGTTGGCGTTCGCCGCCCGAAAGCTTGCCGGGCCGCCGGTCAAGCAAGCGGCCGATGTCGAGCAACCCGACCACGTGCGCGAAGGTTTTTGCATCCGCGGTCTGGCCGCTCATCCAGCGGCCGAAATCGAGATTATGTTTCACCGAAAGATGCGGAAACAGGCGGCCTTCCTGAAAGACATAGCCGATGCGCCGCCGCCACGCCGGATGATCGATACGCGCTTCCCCATCGAACAAAATCTCATCGTCGAGCGCGATTCGCCCCCGGTCAGGAGCGAGAAGCCCCGCGATCATGTTGATGATGCTGGTTTTGCCTGCGCCGGATGCGCCGAAAAGGGCGGTTGCGCCGCCTTCGGCTTCGAAAGCCGCATGGAGTGCAAAATCGCCGAGCCGCTTTTCGATATCAACCGACAGCATAGCAGTCTCTTTATTTCAGGCCCCGTGCAAACGCGCAGTCGCGCGCCGTGCCAGCCATTCCGATACCATCAGCGCACCCAGTGAGATGACGACGGCGACGATCACCAGCTTCATGGCGTCAGCATCGCCGTTTGGCACCTGCGTCAATGTGTAGATCGCCGCCGAAATCGTCTGTGTCTCGCCGGGAATATTAGAAACGAACGTGATCGTCGCGCCGAACTCACCGAGCGCGCGGGCAAACGCCAAAATCGCGCCGGCGATGATGCCAGGCAGCGCTAGCGGTAGCGTGACGGTTGCAAACGTCCAGATCGGGTTAGCACCGAGCGTCGCTGCAGCATCTTCCAGCCGTGTGTCGATCGCTTCGATTGAGAGGCGGATCGCGCGCACCATCAGGGGGAAAGCCATCACGCCGCAGGCAAGCGCTGCACCCGTCCACCGAAACGAGAATACGATGCCGAAATGATCGGAGAGAAAGCTTCCGACCGGCGCCCTGCGGCCAAAGGTGATGAGCAGCAGATAGCCGGTCACCACCGGCGGCAGGACAAGCGGCAGCAGCACAATGCCGTCCAGGAGTGCCTTGCCCCAGAAATCCCTGCGGGCCAGCAACGTCGCAATTGCGATGCCGAATGGCAGCGCGACCAGCGTCGACACTGCGGCGACCCGGAGCGATAGCTGGACCGCGGTCCAGTCCTGGGGAGACAACTCGAACACGGGTGCTAATACCGCCTATGAAATCGGTCTAAGCAAGAAGCTGAAGCCGTATTTTTCAAAGATCGCCTTGGCCGCACCCGAGCGTAAAAAACCGAGATATTGTGCGACGTCTGCTTTCTTGGTGTCGGCGGTTGCCGCGACCGGATAAGTGACAGGCGGGTAAGAACCGTCGGGGAATGTGCCGATGATTTTCACCTTCGGCTCAACCTTGGCGTCGGTCTCGTAGACGATACCAATCGGCGTCTCGCGGCGGGCGACGAATGCGAGCGTCGCGCGAACGTTTTCAGCCTGTGCGAGCTTTGGCTCGGCCGCGGCCCATGCACCGAGCTTTTCAAGTGCGGCCTTGGCGTAAAGTCCGGCCGGGACTGCTTTCACATCGGCAATCGCGATGCGGCCATCGCCAGCGAGTTTGACGATGTCGAAACCCTGGTCGATCGCAATGTGATCTATTTTTGAATCTGCTGGCACGATCAGCACCAGTTTATTGCCAAGCAAATTGATGCGGGTGTCGGGCTTGATCAGTCTGTGCTCGGCCGCATAGTCCATCCAACGCAGGTCGGCGGAAATGAAAACATCGGCCGGCGCGCCTTGCTCGATCTGTTTGGCCAGTGCGGAGCTTGCCTCATAACTTGCGACAACCTTCGTGCCGGTCGTCTTGGTGAAGGCCGCGTTGGATTCATCGAGCGCGTTTTTCAAAGACGCCGCCGCAAAGACCGTAATCCGCTCTTGTGCGATCAGCGGTTGCGGCGCGCCGGTGACCGCGATGATAAGGCCAACGATGACGAAAAGCCGTGCAGTCATGGCGGTTCTCCTGCGGGGCCAGATGGCGCCACTTTGGGCTAAAGCCTGGGTGGTCGGTCGGAACCGCCGTTCCGGTGCAAGCCGCGCGCGCACAGCGCACTGCAATTTCGTGAGCCTAGCAAGTCCTGCGGGCCGGGGTAAAGTCGGCCTCCAGAACGGTAGGGGAAGGTAATGGCAGTCGCGATACCCATCGAAGGTGAGTTCGATTACATCATCGTGGGCGCTGGCTCGGCCGGGTGCGTGCTGGCAAACCGGTTGTCGGCAGATTCCTCAAAACGCGTGCTGCTGCTGGAGGCGGGCGGGAACGACAACTGGATCTGGTTTCACGTTCCGGTCGGTTATTTGTTTGCGATTGGAAATCCACGCGCCGACTGGCTCCTCAAGACCGAGCCGGAGCCGGGCCTTAATGGTCGCAGCCTGAATTACCCGCGCGGTAAAGTGATTGGCGGCTCCTCGGCCATCAACGGCATGATTTACATGCTCGGCCAGGCCGGAGATTACGATCACTGGCGCCAGCTGGGCCTGCCCGGCTGGTCGTGGGACGACGTGCGGCCGTATTTTCGCAAGCACGTCGATCATTTTCTAAAAACTGAACACCATGCAGCCGGCGGCGAATGGCGGGTCGAGTACCCGCGCCTGACGTGGGAAATTCTTGACGCGTTCCGTGCCGCAGCGAACCAATATGGCATTCCGACGGTCGAAGATTTCAATACTGGCGACAACGAGGGGATTTGCTACTTCCACGTCAACCAGAAACGCGGCCGCCGCTGGTCGGCCGCGCGCGGATTTCTCAAGCCCGTGCTGCACCGGAAAAACCTTCAACTGGAAACCGGGTGCCTCGTCGAGGCACTGGACTTCAGCGGCAAGCGCGTGACCGGGGTGCGTTGGCGCCAAAACGGCACGCCGCGCAGCGCGCGATGCCGCGGCGAGGTGATCCTCTCCGCCGGCGCTATCGGTTCGCCGCATATCATGATGCTTTCGGGCATCGGGCCGGCGGCGCAGCTGTCGCAATTCGGCATTCCGGTCATGCTCGATAAACCCGGTGTCGGTGCCAATCTGCATGACCATTTGCAGCTGCGCACGATCTTCAAGGTCTCGGGCGTGAAAACTTTGAATGAAACATATGCTTCGTTGTTCAACCGGCTTGGGATGGGTCTCAACTACGCCCTGCGCCGTCGCGGGCCGATGACGATGGCACCATCGCAACTTGGCGCTTTTACCAAATCCGACCCATCGCAGAGCAGCGCCAACATCCAGTATCATGTGCAGCCGCTCTCGCTCGACAAATTCGGTGAGCCGTTGCATCCGTTTCCTGCATTCACGGCCAGCGTCACTAATGTGCGGCCAACCAGTCGCGGCGCGTTAACGCTTAAATCAAACGATCCTTCACAGCCGCCCGCGATTAGTCCGAACTATCTTGCGACGCCGGAGGATCAGCGCGTGGCGGCCGATTCAATTCGTGTCACGCGCAAGATCGTGGGCCAGCCGGCTCTGCAAAAATATTCTCCCGTCGAATATCTGCCCGGAACTCAGGTCCGCAGCGATGACGAAGCCGGCCTTGTCAGATCGGCCGGCGATATAGGGACAACGATTTTTCACCCTGTCGGCACGGCGCGCATGGGCCGCGACGACGATGCGCGGGCGGTGGTCGATGCGCGCCTGCGCGTAATTGGGATTGATGGTCTGCGCGTCATCGACGCGTCCGTTATGCCATCGATTACGTCCGGTAACACGAATTCGCCGACCATGATGATTGCTGAAAAAGGAGCGGCGATGATTTTGGACGATAAAAAGCGTTTATAATCAAACCGTGGATCAAATGGGGGGTGTCATGAATCTCGTGGAACGGATTAAAGGAATCCTGTTGCAGCCAAAATCGGAATGGGCAGCGATTGAACGTGAGTCAGGCGAGCCCGGCTTTCTGTTTTCAAATTATGTGATGATTGTCGCCGCGGTTCCGGTCATATGCACATTCATCGGCACCTCGATCATCGGGTTCGGCCCCTACCGCATCGGTATCTTCGGCGGGCTTCTGCGCGCGATCGTCGTTTATATTCTCTCGCTGGCCAGCGTCTTCGTTGCTGCGTATATCATCGACTTTCTTGCCGGTACGTTCGGCGCGCGGAAAGATCTGGGCAACGCGATGAAGGTGTCGGCCTACGCGCCGACGGCGGCCTGGCTCGCCGGAGTGTTCAATATCATTCCGGCGCTGGCGATCCTGGGAATTCTCGGGCTGTACAGTTTCTACTTGCTCCATACGGGCATCGCCGCCCTGATGAAGCCGCCGACCGAAAAGGCTCTGATCTACACGATCGCCGTTATCGTCTGCGCGATTATCCTCTGGACAGTTATCTTCGCCGTTCCGGCGATGTTTTTCGGGATGGGTCTGTTGATGTAAAGTCAGCTCAGGGCAGCGCCTTGAGATGACGGATCGGGCGGCCGGGTGCAATTGCCTGCGCCGCCGCGACGATGGCATTGGCGTCGATGCCATAGTGCCGATAAAGGTCGGCGAGCGACCCGGTTTGACCGAAATGCTCGACCCCGAGGGCGCGCGTGCGATGGCCAGCGACAGCGCCGAGCCAAGCCAGTGTCGCGGGGTGCCCGTCGAGAACACTCACAATGCCGCAATGCGGCGGTACGTCGGCGAGCAACCGCTCGATATGAGAGCGCGCGTGCACCAGTCCGCGTTCGCGCGCGCGCTGGGCGGCAGTCCACCCCGCATTGAGGCGATCGGCGGAGGTGATCGCCAGCAAGCCGACGTCGCGACGATCTTCCGCCATCAATCCAACAGCTTCGATCGCTTCAGGCGCTACCGCGCCGGTATAGGCGACAACCACCTGGCAATTCGGCCCCGGTTTGCGCTGCCAATAGGCGCCATCGACGATCTGGTGCCGCAACTCCATTGTCATTTCCCGCTGGATTTGCTCGATCGGACGCGTCGACAGGCGGAGATAAATCGAGCCTCCGGTCTCGTCGCGAAGCCAATTGCGTTCAGACGGCGCCGCATCACCATCTTTTTGCATATGGGTAAATGCCCAGGCCATGATAGCGGCGAGTTCGTCGACGTACGCGGGCTCGAAGCTGGCCAACCCGTCTTGCGCAAGCCCGATCAAAGGCTCCGCAATCGATTGATGCGCACCGCCTTCGCCGGCCAGCGTGATCCCGGATGGCGTTGCCACCAGAATGAACCGTGCGTCCTGGTAACAGGCGTAGTTCAGCGCATCGAGGCCGCGAGCGATGAACGGGTCGTAGAGCGTGCCGATTGGCAGGAGCCGCTCGCCGTTGATGCTGTGCGACAAGCCGAGAGCCGAAAGCAGAATGAACAGATTCATTTCGGCGATGCCGAGTTCGATGTGCTGGCCCTTGGGTGAGAATTCCCAATTGAAAGTCGACGGGATGTGTTCACTTTTGAAAGTGTCGGCCATGGCCTGGCGGGCAAAGAGGCCGCGCCGGTTCACCCAGGGGCCGAGGTTTGTAGACACGGTGACGTCAGGCGATGTCGTCACAATGTGACGCGCGAAGTCGCTGTCACCACGGCCGATTTCGTTGAGAATCGCGCCGAAGCCCGTTTGCGTCGACATCACCGGCGCAATGGTGACGGGAAGCGTATCCGGTACGTCCAATGTTGGTGCGCTCAAGCGCCGTGTGCCGGTGGACGCGAACGGAACACCGTCAAGAAATGTTTGTAGCGTCTCCTTCGGCACGCTCAGGCCCTCGAATTTTTCCCATTCGTGGCCTGGCCGCACGTGCATGGCCTCGCGAAACGTCTCCATCTGCGGCGGCGTCATCAGCCCGGCATGGTTGTCCTTGTGGCCGGCGAATGGCAATCCGAAGCCCTTCACCGTGTAGCAGATGAAGCAGGTCGGCTTTTCAGGATCCGCATTGTGAAATGCCTCGAGGACGGACGGCATGTCATGGCCGCCGAGGTTGTTCATCAAGGCGGCCAGCTCGTCGTCGCTGCGCTTGTCGATCAGTTTGCTGACGTCGCCCTGGTCGCCGATTTCATCATTGAGCCGCTTGCGCCAGGCCGCGCCGCCCGCGAAAACCAGCGCAGAATAAAGCTGGTTCGGGCAACTATCGATCCATTTGCGCAACGTGTCACCGCCGGGCTCCTTGAACGCGGCCTGCTGCAACGAGCCGTACTTCAGGATAACGACGTTCCAGCCGAAGTTTTTGAAGAGCTGCTCATAGCGTGCCCACAGGCCTTCGCGCACGACGGCATCAAGACTTTGGCGGTTGTAGTCGATGATCCACCAGCAATTGCGCAGGCCTTGTTTCCAGCCTTCCAGCAGGGCTTCGAAGATATTTCCCTCATCTAGCTCTGCGTCGCCGACCAGCGCGATCATGCGCCCTTCCGGGCGATCAAGGCCCCAACCATGCGCGCGAACATAATCTTGCGTGAGCGAGGAGAATAATGTCTGCGCAACGCCGAGCCCGACCGACCCGGTGGAGAAATCCACGTCGTCGGTGTCCTTGGTGCGCGATGGGTAGCTCTGCGCGCCTTTGTAGCCGCGGAAGGCCTCAAGCCGTTCGCGCGTCTGCTTGCCGAGCAAATACTGGATCGCGTGGAAGATCGGGCTCGCATGCGGCTTTACAGCGACGCGATCCTGCGGCCGCAGCACGTCGAAATAGAGTGCGGTCATGATGGTAGCGAGCGAAGCACTTGAGGCCTGGTGGCCGCCAACCTTCAATCCGTCGGGACTTTCCCGCAGATGATTGGCGCTGTGAATCATCCAGCTCGCAAGCCAAAGCACCTTGCGCTCGAGTGCGGCAAGCACTTGCAGCTTTTTGGCATCGTTCGCACTATCGATGGCTTTGGATTGGGACATCGGCGTTTGAGGGCTGGGCGGTTTGCGTTACGCCGAAAGGGATCAGCGCTTGTCGTTGGCCAAGCTGGTCTTGCTGTCGGGTGCTTCCAGTACAGTTTTACATGCCGCCGGCAAATCGGCGAGCATGACCGGCTTTGCCGGTTTGGAAGGTTTGGATTTCACGACATTCAACACCTTATCGGAGAACCAATAGTCGAGCTCTTTTGCGCTACAACCGTCGCCGCCCGGTACCGGCGGCTGCACGCGGCAGGTCGGCGAGTTCGCGGGGCATCGCAGCCGCACATGAATATGGTCGTGATGGCCGTACCAGGGGCGTATTTTGGCCATCCAGTTATCGTGTGCCTTGTCTTCGACGCGGCACAATTCCTTTTTGATGGCAGCATTCACCAGAACACGCTCGACCTCGGGTTGCTGGGCGGCGGTTTTGATGAAGGCAATATGTTGCGGCGTCCAGGTCTGCGGGTTGAGATGTTTCCAGTCCGCGGACACGAGATTGATGGCCGGAAGAGTATCGCGCTCTTCCTTGCTCAACATGCGATCCGGCATCGGCAGAAACCAGATATCGACGTCCAGGCCGGTCTGATGGCTTGCATGGTCAGACGGCGTCGGACCACCGCGCGGCTGGGCGAGATCACCCACCAAAATGCCATTCCAGCCAGTCGCTTTGCTGGCGAGCGGTGCAAATTTTTCCAGGAACTGGATCAGGCTGGGATGGCCCCAATTGCGGTTACGCGATAGCCGCATCACTTGCCAGTTCGGCCCATTCACCGGGAATTCGACGCCGCCGGCAAGGCACCCGCTCGGGTAGTAGCCGATCGCAATCGACTTGCCCGCCGACGGCAACAGCTTGCTACCGAACAGCTCCTTGGCGGAAAGGGTCTTCTCTCGCATCTGTTCCGTCATAGGCGGTTTTGGCACCGGCAACGGCGAGGGCGCAGCGTTTGCGCGCGTCTGTGCAATGGCAATGCCGTCGAACGCAGCAACCGCGCCCGACACCAAGACGAAAAAGCCAAATAAGGTCGTTGTCCGAGCGAACATCACGTCTCCGGTCCAGCGGCTCCGTTCCGACTTCGCCTGTCAGCCACTATATATTAGCACATCTCGGGCAGAAATACGGTTGCGGGCGCTGGGTGCGCTAGACGTCGACCTTGAGCGCGGCGATGAACGCTTCCTGCGGAATATCGACTTTTCCGAATTGCCGCATGCGTTTCTTGCCTTCCTTCTGCTTCTCCAGAAGCTTGCGCTTGCGCGTGGCATCGCCGCCGTAACATTTTGCGGTGACGTCCTTGCGGAAGGCGCGCACGGTTTCGCGGGCAATGATCTTGCCGCCGATTGCCGCCTGGATCGGCACCTGGAACATGTGCGGCGGGATCAGTTCCTTGAGCTTTTCAGCCATGGCACGCCCGCGGCTCTCGGCGCGGGTGCGATGGACAAGCATGGCCAACGCATCCACCGGCTCTCCATTGACCAGCATCTGCAATTTCACCAGATCGGCCGGCTTGTAGTCGGTCAGGTGATAGTCGAAAGACGCATAGCCGCGCGATACAGATTTCAGTCGGTCGTAAAAATCAAAGACCACCTCGTTCAGCGGGAGGTCGTATTTCACCATCGCGCGATTGCCTACGTAGGTCAGCTCTTTCTGGTCGCCACGGCGGTCCTGGCATAGCTTGAGCACCGAACCGAGATATTCGTCCGGCGTCAGGATCGTCGCCTCGATCCAGGGCTCCTGCATCTCTTCGATGTGGTTCGGCTCCGGCATATCGACCGGATTGTGAATTTCGAGCTCGCTCCCGGTCGTCAACTTGATCTTGTAGATGACCGATGGTGCAGTCGCGATCAGGTCGAGATTGAATTCGCGCGACAGGCGCTCCTGGATGATCTCCAGATGGAGCAGCCCAAGGAAGCCGCAGCGGAAGCCAAAGCCGAGTGCGGCTGAGGTTTCCATCTCGTATGTGAAGCTCGCATCGTTGAGACGCAGCCGCCCCATAGCCGCGCGCAATTCCTCAAACTGCGCGGCATCGACCGGGAACAGGCCGCAAAAGACAACGGGGATCGCCGGACGAAAGCCGGGTAGGGGCTTCTCCACCGGATTGCGGTCGTCGGTAATGGTGTCGCCCACGCGTGTGTCGGCCACTTCCTTGATCGAGCCGGTCAGCATGCCGATCTCGCCAGGGCCGAGCTCATCCACGAGCGTGAGCTTCGGTGTGAACACACCGGTGCGATCCACGTCATGGGCAGAATTGGTGCCCATCATGCGGATGCGCTGCCCCTTCTTCAGGACGCCGTCGACGATGCGTACCAGCACGACGACCCCGAGATAGACGTCGTACCAACTGTCGACCAGCAATGCTTTGAGCGGAGCGTCTCTGTCGCCTTTTGGCGGTGGCAGGCGTGTGACAATTGCCTCCAGCACTTCCGGAACGTTCAGTCCGGTCTTGGCGGAAATCTCGATAGCGTTACTGGCGTCGAGCCCGATTACGTCCTCGATCTGTTGCTTGACCTTCGCCGGTTCTGCGGCGGGCAGATCGACTTTATTGAGGACCGGGACAATTTCGTGGCCGTTATCGATCGCTTGATAGACGTTCGCCAGCGTTTGCGCTTCGACACCTTGACTCGCGTCAACGACGAGGAGGGAGCCTTCGCAAGCGGCGAGCGAGCGATTGACCTCGTATGCAAAGTCGACATGACCCGGCGTGTCGATGAGGTTGAGCACATAGTTTTTGCCGTCGCGGGCCTTGTAATTGAGCCGCACGGTCTGCGCCTTGATCGTGATTCCGCGTTCGCGCTCGATGTCCATGGAATTGAGCACTTGTTCTTTCATCTCGCGCGCTTCCAGCCCGCCCGTAAGCTGGATCAGCCGGTCGGCGAGCGTGGATTTTCCGTGGTCGATATGCGCGACGATGGAAAAATTACGGATATTTTCGATCGGAGACGTCGTCATGGCGGCGAGATAACACCCGCGGTTCCAAGCTTCAAGCCAAACGGGGCTTTATTCGACGCAAGATGGACGAATATTGCTTCGCATGCGATAGCAGCCGCGGATGCGACTTCTTATACCCTTTTATGGAGCCCGCCGATTAGTCAGTCGTTGGCACGGCGCGATCGTCGACCCGGCGCGCCGCGAGCGTACGGTCCTCGCATCGCTCGCGATCTACGTATTGCTGTGGACCACCTACGCCATCATCGCCAAGAGCAGTCAGGGCCTGCATCCTGACATGACGGAAGTCGTTGCCTGGTCGCGCGATCTTAGCCTTGGTTATCTCAAGCATCCGCCCTTTGCCGCGTGGCTGGTATGGCTTTGGTTCTCGGTCTTTCCGCTCACCGAGTGGGCTTACTATTTGTTGGCGATGCTCATGCCGGGAATCGCATTGTGGGTCATCTGGCGAATATCGGCGGATTATCTCGATATTGAAAAGCGAATCGTTGGGCTCACGATTCTGACCTTTGTGCCGTTTTTCAATTTTCATGCGATCAAGTTCAATGTGAACACGGTGTTGTTGCCATTATGGGCGGCAACGACATTTTTTTTCTTGCGTTCGATCCGCTCTCGCAACCCAATTTACGCTGCGCTCGCCGGCATTGCCGCCGCCGGGTCCATGCTGGGAAAATATTGGTCGATCTTTTTGGTTGCGGGATTGGCCTTGGCTCCCCTGGTCGACAGGCACAGGCTTCGATATTTCCGCTCGACTGCGCCATGGATCACTGTTGCGGCGGGATTGTTTGTACTTTTGGCGCACATCATCTGGCTGTTTGATACCGAATTTGAGCCGGTCTCCTACGCACTATTTGTGCACGGGGATAAACCGATCGGTGAGGCGTTCGTCAGCGCGGTGGGGTATCTCGCCGGTGCATTCGGTTACGTGGCCGCGCCGATCATCGTCGCGTTTGCGATTACATGGCCGAACAGAAAAGCGCTCGCTGATATTGCCTGGCCGCGCGAAAATGAACGGCGCGTCGTAGCGACGGCATTCTGGGCTCCGCTCTTGCTACCGGTCGTCGCAGCGGTGGCGGCTCGAGCCGATATTAATTCGCTGTGGTCGATGCCGGTCTTCTCACTGTTCTCAATCGTGCTGTTGTCATCGACAGAGATGACAGTGCGCACCATCGATGCGCGTCGTGTTCTGTTTGGGGCCGCAGTTTTGCCGATGGTGATGCTCATCGCAGCGCCCGTGATCGCCATTATGGTGCAATTCGCCGGCCCCCCGCCGGCTACTGCGCAGACGCGACTTTTGGCGAACGAGGTTGAGCGGCTTTGGCACCTGACGACGCCACGGCCGCTACGTTTTGTTGGCGGCGATGCCGATCTCTCTTATGGCGTGATCGCATACGCTGGCGATCGGCCGCGTGCCTTAACGGCATTACCGCAGCCGAGCCGGGCCGATATTACGAAGCATGGATTTGTGTTTGTGTGCTCAGCCGAGGACATGCTCTGCCAGGAACATTTGTCGTCGCCCGATCCGGATGCCAAACAGATCGAGACTGAGATTGTTCGCAATTATTTCCGCATCGCGGGAATTCCGCATCGCTACAAGATCCTGATCGTCCCGCCACATCAATGAGTCGAAATGGATAACGCAAAAACGCACATGCCCGGCACGAAGCCGGGCATGACGACGAACACAGTAAGAATCTCAATATCGATAGTGATCGCTTTTGAATGGCCCGGCCTGAGGCACGCCGATATAGCTGGCCTGATCGGGGCGCAGTTCGGTCAGCTTTACGCCGATTTTGGCGAGATGGAGCCGCGCGACCTTTTCATCGAGTGACTTCGGCAGAACGTAAACTTCTTTCTTGTACTTGCCGTTCTTATTGTTGGCGAACAGCTCGATCTGCGCCAGCGTCTGGTTGGTGAACGATGCCGACATCACGAAGCTTGGATGGCCCATGGCATTGCCAAGGTTTACCAGCCGGCCTTCTGACAACAGGATGATCCGGTGCTTGTCGGGAAATTCGATCTCGTCGACCTGCGGCTTAATGTTGGTCCACTTCAGGTTCTTGAGGTGCGCGATCTGAATTTCGTTGTCGAAGTGGCCGATGTTGCAAACGATGGCGCGATCCTTCATCGCACGCATATGTTCGATGGTGATGATGTCCTTGTTGCCGGTAGCAGTCACGAAGATGTCGGCGCGGGGCGCGGCGTCCTCCATCGTGACGACCTCATAGCCTTCCATCGCCGCTTGCAGCGCACAGATCGGATCGATTTCCGATACCATGACTCGGCAGCCAGCCTGGCGCAGTGACGCGGCCGAGCCTTTGCCGACATCGCCGAACCCGGCGACCATCGCCACCTTGCCCGACATCATGACGTCGGTGCCGCGGCGGATGCCGTCCACCAATGACTCGCGGCAGCCGTAGAGATTGTCGAACTTGGATTTGGTGACGCTGTCGTTGACGTTGATTGCCGGGAACAGCAATGTTCCCGCCTTTTGCATGTCATAGAGGCGGTGCACGCCGGTGGTGGTCTCTTCCGAGACGCCTTTGATGTTCTTGGCGAGTTCGGCGAAATAGCCCTTCGGTTTTTCCTTCAGCGTCTTCTTGATCAGCGCGAAGAAGATTTCCTCTTCTTCCGAGTTGTGCTGGTCAAGGAACATGGGATCGTGGTGTTCGGCGCGAAAGCCCTGATGCACAAACATGGTGGCATCGCCGCCGTCATCGAGGATCATGTTCGGGGTGCCGCCGCCATGCCATTCGAACAGCTTGGCGGTGTAGTCCCAATAATCCTTCAGGCTCTCGCCTTTGATTGCGAATACCGGAATGCCTGCGGCGGCGACCGCCGCCGCGGCATGGTCCTGCGTCGAATAGATGTTGCACGATACCCAGCGCACGTCGGCGCCGAGCGCCACCAGGGTTTCGATCAGGACTGCGGTCTGGATCGTCATGTGCAGCGAGCCGGCAATGCGGGCGCCCTTCAGGGGCTGCTTGGGGCCGTATTCCTCACGCGTTGCCATCAGGCCGGGCATCTCGGTTTCCGCGAGCGAGATTTCCTTGCGGCCGAATTCGGCGAGCGAGATGTCCTTGACGATGTAGTCGCCGGTTTTGGCCTTCAGCATGGCAGCGGTCATGGCAATCCTTTTACAGACACGAACAGGGGTGAACGGGTTGGCCGTGCCTATAACAGGCCGGAGGCGAAGCCGCAACGCATATATAAAGATTTCTTTATGTAGGGTGAAACAGACCGAGGAGGGTTAGTCCTCTTCCCCGAACCCGCCGGCCACCAGCTGGTAAAGGGTTTCCACCGCGGCGGCAGCGTCTTTGCCCGTTGCCTTGATGATGATGGTGGCGCCGGGCCCGGCGGCAAGCATCATCAGCCCCATGATTGAGGTGCCGCCAACGGTTTCGTGGCCGCGCGTGACGGTGATGGCGGCGTCGAACTGTTCGGCGGTCTGCACGAATTTGGCGGAGGCGCGGGCGTGCAGGCCCTTCTTGTTGACGATGTCCACTTCGCGCACGACGGGCGTGTCGTCCGCTGACGCTCGCGGGCTCATTTACCGTTGAGCACCCGGCTGGCGATCGTGCAGTACTTGCGCCCGGCCTCTTGCGCAGCGGCCACCGCATCCTGCAAGGGGCTGATTTCCCTTATTTTTGCGAGTTTTATCAGCATCGGTAGATTGATACCGGCCAATACTTCGACCTTGGGCTGGCTCATGACCGAAATAGCCAAATTGGAGGGCGTGCCGCCGAACATATCGGTGAGGATCGCGACGCCTTCGCCACTATCCACGCGTTTTACTGCGTCGAGGATATTCTTGCGACACTGCTCGACGTCGTCGTCAGGGCCAATCGTAATGGCTTCGATCTGGCGCTGGGGTCCTACCACATGCTCCAACGCTGAGCGGAACTCGATGGCGAGCCGCCCGTGAGTGACGAGTACGAGGCCGATCATCCCTAACTCCTCGCGGGCGCTACGCTGCGCCGCACGATAGGGTGCGCATTCACGCCCAACTGGAGCCCCAATGCAAGGGCTTCCACCGCTATATAGGCGCTCTGTTGCACTGCGGAAAGATGGGGCCAAAGGGGGCTCGGCGGGTGCGTTTTCGGCGACGCAATCCTAGGCCCGTTGTGGTTAATTTTCCTGATCAAGTCGAGGGCGCTGGGGGTAGCCCAACTGCCGGGCGCGGGTCAATTACCCACCGGGGGGATACGCAAACCGGCCAACACCAGCGGCAATGGATCCATTCCGCCTGCGACGGCAAGTCGCGGGAGGATAACCCCGGCGATTTTGGCGGTTTGGACTTCCGGCTCCGGGTGTCGGCTCGCATCGTCAGCAGCCAGATCGACAATCAGCCCAACGACCGCCACGGGTTCGTATGCGACCTCCCGAATGCCTAATCCGTAAACCTCAATCAGGCCGGAGAGCGCTGCTGCGGGACGAACCAGTAATTGTCCGGACCGACATTCCACTTGGGCTCTGTCGTCTGCGACGAGTCGCGCGAACGGCAGCGCACCTTGCGCAGCCGCGCTCAGAATATTCCACACCAATCGCGATTTGCCCGCGCCGGATGGGCCGCGGATGAGCGCAGCCTTGGCACCAACGAGCACGGCAGAAGCATGGATTGTGGAATCGTGTGCCGACATTACGTCGCCGGCAAACGCACCACGAAGCGAGCACCCAGCACACGCAACTCGTCGCCAGGACCGGCGACAACTGTGCGGTTCTCGACTCGAATCGTACCGCCGTGCGCTTCGACAATTTGCCTCGAGATCGAAAGGCCGAGACCCGAATTCTGACCGAAGCCTTGCTCCGGACGGTCGGTGTAAAAACGCTCGAAAATTTTATCGAGTGCTTCCGGCTGGATGCCCGGGCCATCATCGTCGACCACGATTTCAACGTCGTTTTTAAGCCGTCGACATGTGATTCGCACGGTGCCGCCCGGCGGGGAAAATGACCGTGCATTATCGATAAGATTGCTGACCACCTGGCCAAGCCGCGAGTCGTGGCCGGGCACCTTGAAGTTGGATTGTGGCGCGCCTTCGAACGCCAGCGTCACACCGACGTCGTCGCTACGAATTTCGTTGGCGGCTCTCACGATTGCGTCAAGCAACTTGGCGAGATCGACAGGCGCGGCTTCCTGCCGCTGCAGTTCGGCGTCGAGGCGGCTGGCGTCGGAAATGTCTGAGATAAGCCGGTCAAGACGCTTCACGTCGTGCTCGATAACCGCAAGCAGGCGCTGGCGGCTTTGTTCGGTCTTGGCTACCGGAAGTGTTTCCACCGCAGAGCGCAAAGACGTAAGGGGATTGCGAAGTTCGTGTGCGACATCGGCCGCGAAGCTCTCGATCGCTTCGATGCGGGTGTAGAGCGCGTTGGTCATATCGCGTAATGCGCCCGACAAATCACCAATTTCATCGCGCCGCCGGGTAAAATCAGGAATTTCGACGCGCGTGCGGATTCGCCGTCGGACCCGCTCCGCGCCGTCGGCGAGTTGTCGCACCGGACCGGCGATGGTGCCGGCGAGCAGCATCGAGAGAACTACCATAACACCGGCAGCCACCAAAAATACCTTCACGATGGCAAGCCGCTCGGCTTCCACCATGTCGTCAATGTCGGCGCCTTGAGTTGAGAGCATCAGCGCGCCGCGCACGGCGCGAAAACGTTGGACCGGCACGGCGACCGAAACGATCACCTCGCCGCGATCATTAACCCGAACCATGCTGGCGTGCAGGCCGTTCAGCGCTTGTGTAACCTCGGAATAGCCTTTGCCATTTTCAGGGCCGAGTTCGTTGTAAAGCGGTAAGTCGCCACGCCCGAACCATCGCCGCATCGCGATAAATGCGCGCTCCATAAGGCCGGGCTTTTCCGCATTCGGAGGCGGCAAGTCGAAGCGCAGCACGTCGCCGCGGCCGTAGAGGTTGCGGCTGTCGAGAATAAGCACGCCGTCGCGATCGTAAATGCGCGCACGTGTTTTCGTCGGCGAGACGAGGCGCCGCAAAACGGGTGCGACGCGCTCGGGATTGATTGGGAATTCAATGCCGGAGAGCGTGTCATCGGACGGGCCATAGCTCTCGCCCGCTTGCAGCTCGAGCAGACGTTCGGGATCGATCGTAAGGGAATCGGTTTCCACGGTGGCGGACGCCGCGATCGCGCCGGCGATGATCTCACTTTGCGTCAGCAGGCTCTGCACGCGCGCATCGATCAAGCCTGCTCGAAACTGCGAAAGATAAAGGACACCGGTGAGCAGTGCGACCAGACCGGCAAGATTAAGGAAGACAATGCGTCTGGTGAGGCTTGAGAAGCTTTGCGCAACGAATAGTTGCCAGACCGAGCGCGCCATGCGCCGAATGGCGCCGGCCTGCTTGGGCTCCGGGCGCGAAGGCTCCTCACCGGGCCGTTCGGCGTCGGCTTTCTGCGCCATGATTTCCGCAGTTCGATCGAGCACGTCGTTCAATCCAGCCGGGTGGAACGAAGGTCTTAAGTGGACCTCGACATTTTACCGCAAGCCGCGACGCTCCGTCAGGCCGGCCAATGGCCCGCAACATTAAGAATTCATCATTCCTTAAAGCGATAGCCGACGCCATAGAGCGTCTCGATCATCTCAAAATCGTCGTCTACGACCTTGAATTTCTTGCGTAGCCGCTTGATGTGGCTGTCGATGGTGCGATCGTCAACATAAACTTGGTCATCGTAGGCGGCGTCCATCAGCGCATTGCGGCTTTTCACAACGCCGGGGCGGGTGGCGAGTGCTTGCAGGATGAGAAATTCGGTAACCGTGAGGGTCACCGGCTCGTTTTTCCAGGTGCAGGTGTGTCGTTCGGGGTCCATGCGGAGCAAGCCGCGCTCAAGCACCTTGGTGGAATCGGGTTCCTTGGGCGCCAGTCCGTCTTTCGGACTGGCCCGGCGCAGCACCGCTTTCACGCGTTCGACCAGGAGCCGCTGCGAGAACGGTTTACGAATGAAATCGTCGGCCCCCATCTTGAGGCCGAACATTTCGTCGATCTCCTCGTCTTTCGAGGTGAGAAAGATCACCGGAATGTCGGACTTTTGGCGCAAGCGCCTGAGCGTCTCCATGCCGTCCATGCGCGGCATCTTGATGTCGAGGATGGCAAGATCAGGCGGCGACGTCTTGAAACCGTCAAGCGCTGAGGCGCCGTCGGTATAAGTCATGATGCGATAGCCCTCGGCTTCGAGAGCCATCGATACGGAAGTCAGGATATTGCGGTCGTCGTCGACGAGAGCGATTGTCGGCATGGAGCCCCTCTTGCGTGACGTCCCGCACGTTTTGAACCCCACAAACGGGGTCTGAAATGTGGCCTCTTTGCAACAACTATGTGATTCGGTAGCGAATTCAACCCCAAGGTCTGAAATCTTGTGGCTTTGGGGCCGGCCTCGTTAACATGTGAGCGTCCTGCAATGCCAAACGCCGACACCTTCAATCCGCGGCTGGGGGGGAAGAAGCTGCTGCGCGAAGGCCGTTCGGGCGCTTTAGCGACACTCGCCGCCGGCTCGGGCGACCCCTACTGCTCGCTGGTCAACGTTGCCACCGCGGCCGATGGCGCCCCGCTGTTTTTGCTGTCGACTTTGGCTCTTCACACCAAAAACATCGTGGCGGATGCGCGGGTGTCGTTGATGCTGGACGAGCGCAAGGAGGACGATCCGCTGCAGGGTGCGCGCATTATGCTGATGGGAACATGCGCGCAATGCTCGGAGAAGTCCGGTTCCTCGGTCGCGAGCGCCTATCTCCGCCGCCATCCGGACGCCGAGTTGTTTGTGAACTTCGCCGATTTTGCCTTCTACCGGATGGAGATCGCACGCGCGCACCTCGTCGCCGGCTTCGGCCGCATCGTCGACCTCAAACCGCAAGACATCCTCACCGACATCTCCGACGCCCAGCCGCTGATCGAGGCGGAGGCCGACGCGATCGCGCACATGAATGCCGACCACGCCGACGCCTGCCGGCTCTACGCGACCAGGCTACTGGGTGCGCCCGATGGAGAGTGGCGTTGCGTCGGCATTGATCCGGACGGCATCGAATTGCAGAGCGGTCGCGCGGCCTTGCGGCTCCCGTTCTTGCAACGCGTCAACGCGCCTGGGCCGTTGCGTGCGGTCCTCAAGCAACTTGCCGAGCAAGCACGGGCGCGTTGAAGGGGCCGGGGCCCACGTTCGCTGCACCCCGCGTGCAGGTGGGCACCGCGATTGTCGCCATCTCTCTTTTGATCGCCAAGCTCGTCTGGATGAGTTCAGACTGCGCTCAACGATAAAAGTCCGGGAGCGAAACAATGCGTAAAATCCTGTTTTCCATCGTGGCGAGCGCCGCTACGGTTTGCGCCATGAATGGAGCATCCGCCGGCGAGCCGATTGCATTGCGTGACATGGGCTCTTTCCACATCGGCGGGCGCGTCGTCGAAATTTCGGGCAAGCCAATCAAGGAACTCGTGCTCGGTGCGGGTGGCGTTCCGGCGAAGATCGATCCAAACGGCCTCTATCAGGTCGAGCAGATGTACGTGCAGTACTTCCTGCCGCAGAATTGCAAAGGGAAATATCCGTTGCTGATGTGGCATGGCGGCGGTCTCACCGGAGTCACTTATGAGAGCACGCCCGACGGCCGCGAGGGCTGGCTCAATATGTTCATTCGCAAAGGCTGGGACGTTTACAACTCCGACGCCGTCGAGCGCGGCCGCTCCGGCTTTGCACCGCCGGATGTTTGGAACAGTGAGCCGAATTTTCTGACCACCGCCAATCCGTTCGAGCGCTTCCGCATCGGGCAGGGCTTGGGGTCATGGAACGCAGACCCGGCCAAGATGAAAGTGAACGTTGGCAGCCAGTTCCCGGTCGAGGCCTACGACAATTTCACGAAACAGGTCGTACCGCGGTGGACGAATACCGACCCGGCGATCATTGCCGCCTACACCGCGCTGGTTGATAAAATCTGTCCCTGCGTTCTTTTGTTTCACAGCCAGGCCGGCGGTTTCGGGTTCACGGTGGCGCAGGCACGGCCTGACAAGATCAAGGCAATTGTCGCAGTCGAGCCGGCGGTCGCCGGCGACAAGGCGCAGGCCGGCAAGCTCAAAGACATCCCGACTTTGGTCGTTTATGGCGACTACATCCCGCTCGACAGCCGCTGGCCGAAAATGCGCCAGATCGGCCTCGATTATGCGGAAGCCATTCGCGCTGCGGGTGGAAAAGTGGATGTGGTCAATCTGCCCGAGGTCGGCATCAAGGGTAATTCCCATATGATGATGATGGATAAAAACAACGGTCAGATTGCCGACCTGATCCAAAAATGGCTGACAGACAAGGGTTTGGTCGAGTGAGGTCGGCCGCCGACGAATGTCCGCTATTGGGATAAAGCGAAACGTCCGCTTATGACCACATGTTTGCCGAAACGCCTGAGCGACTGTGCATCGCAAATATTTATATCAAATTTATATGAACGTCAGGGTTGTTAAGCTAAGTTTTTAGCGTGGCGTTTGTATCTGGGGGGCGTCGTGATGGGATTCCAGAACTTCGTTGCCGGCACATTCGCGTCGGCGTTTGTACTTATTTCGGTCGGGGCCGTATCGGCGTCGACCGTGCTTAGTGACGGCGACTTTGCCGGAACTATCGACGTGCTGAGCCATTCGGGCGATCCTCTTGGCACAGCGACGGGTACGGTATGCGGCGGGTCCTGCGGAAATCCGGGCAGCGCTCTGCAGGCGACGGTGAATTACGGTGGGTCGTCAGCGGCTGGTTCTACATTGGCTGACGTAGGATTTATTGATCACTCATTAAGCTACAACCCGCTTACGCTCGGTTCGATTTCTACCATCAGCGCGTCCTATGACCGCGCTGTGAGAACATCTTTTGCGTTTAGCCAACCTCTAAACCTTCCGTCTCGTAATACAGCAGGATGGTATTGATTACGTGACCGGTATCATTGTTCCAGGTGGTCCGGATACCGCGAACCTCGTCTGGCACAATCTTGCTGCATCAAATCTAATCGCGAGCGATTTCTCGTCGGTAGACTTTACGACCGGAATTGGTGGCTCAGCGCATCCAAACTTTTCAGGCGACCCGATGCTGTTTGGTGTCGAAGCAGTCACGCTCATGAGCGGCGGTCAAGAAACCTTCGTGTTCTTCGACAACATTGACATCACAGTGAACCAAACCCCTTTGCCTGCGGCCCTTCCGCTTTTCGGGGCGGTCTCGGTGCGTTGGGTTTGCTCGGCTGGAGAAGGAAGCGAAAGGCAGCTGTACTCGCAGCCTGATCAAAATGCTTGATTAAGTTTCGGAGAGACCACGGCGAGGCGGTCTCTCCGATTGCGTTACGATCTTGCCATTGGCGCCGCGGCGACGGTTGGACTTGTTATCTTGTCGAATGGCCGTATGCGCATTTTTGCTGACAATTCATTATGGCGCGGGTGCCTTGCGCGCGCTGGGCGCATTTTTGGGCGCATTGGTTGAGTTTAGCGTTTTCATCTTTCGGCGGCTGCGATTGTTTCTGTTGCTGCTGCGCCTGCGCAGCAGTCGCGATACAGAGCATTCCAATGATTGCAAGAAGCCTAAGCATGTTTCACCCCCTTACAACTACAACGGGAAACAGTATGCCGCGATTAATTTCGGCACAATGGGGAGTATTTTTCTTAAACCAATCCTCCTGGTTAAATGGCCGTTTCAACAGCAGTGCGTGACAATGTTGCTGTTGGCACCTTGCGGGCATTCCCGAGGCGCCGACCGATGTCTGCTTTGTGCGGAATAGGGATCCCGATACGACTACATCCCGCTCGACAGCCGCTGGCCGAAAATGCGCCAGATCGGCCTCGATTATGCGGAAGCCATTCGCGCTGCGGGTGGAAAAGTGGATGTGGTTAATCTGCCCGAGGTTGGCATAAAGGGTAATTCCCATATGATGACTGACAAAAACAACGGTCAGATTGCCGACTTGATTCAAAAATGGCTGACAGACAAGGGTTTGGTCGAGTAATTACCGGCGGTTAAATTCGTAAACGGCCCGGTTCCCCCCTCGAAATTTTATCCCGGAGACATTGATGCAGCGCAATGTCGATCGGCAACCTTGCATGGCATTTATCCTTGGCATTTCCGGGCCGTTGGTGCATATGCTCGCCCGCTTTCAGGCTAGGGGCTATACTTGCGTCTGAGGAGCCGCGGCCCGGACCCAAAACGCCCATTGAGGGGTCTGGCAACAAAGCGGCCTGAGTAGTTGGGAGGAATCGCGTGCAAGAGCAGGGTGTTCGGAACGGTGCCTATGGCGCCGACAAATTCGGCTTCAAAAATCTGGCCGAGGTGCGCTGGAACCTGACCGCGCCGAGAACTCTATGAATACGCCATCTCCCAGGGCGAGGCGTCGATGGTCGAAGGGGGCGCGCTCTGCGCCGAAACCGGGCACCACACCGGCCGCAGCCCGAAGGATAAACATACCGTCGTCGACGATCTCACTTGCGATTCAGTGTGGTGGGACGGCAACCGCAAAATGTCGAAGGAGAACTTCGACAACATGCTCGCCGACTTCGTCAAGCATGCCGAAGGTAAAAAGCTCTTCGCGCAGGATCTCTATGGCGGCGCCGATCACACCTACCGCATCAAGGTCCGGGTCTTTACCGAACTCGCCTGGCACTCGCTCTTCATTCGGCAGCTGCTGATCCGTCCCGAGCTCAAGGAGCTCGCAGGCTTCGTTCCTGAGCTTACCATTGTCGATTTGCCTTCGTTCAAACCCGACGCCAAGCGTCACGGTGGCCGCGACGGTTCGGACACGATGGTCGCCATCGATTTCACGCGCAAGATCGTGCTGATCTGCGGCTCGTCCTATGCCGGCGAGATGAAGAAATCGGTGTTCACCACACTCAATTTCTATCTGCCTGCACGCAACGTCGTGCCGATGCACTGCTCGGCCAATGTCAGCCACGAAGGCGAGAGCGCGCTATTCTTCGGCCTCTCCGGCACCGGCAAGACCACGCTCTCGGCTGACCCGAGCCGCATTCTCATCGGCGACGATGAACATGGCTGGGGCCCGGACGGGATCTTCAATTTCGAAGGCGGTTGCTACGCCAAGACCATCAAGCTCTCGCAGGAAGCGGAGCCAATGATCTGGGACGCCACCAACCGCTTCGGCGCCGTCCTGGAGAACGTCGCGTTCGATCCGGTCACGCGCGTGCCCGATTATGATGACGGTTCGAAGACCGAGAACACGCGCTCAGCCTATCCGCTCGACTTCATCCCGAATGCATCGCGCAGCGGCCGCGCCGGCCATCCGAAGAACATCATCTTCCTCACGGCCGATGCCTTCGGCGTCATGCCGCCGATCGCGAAGCTGACGCCGACGCAGGCGATGTATCACTTCCTCTCAGGGCTACACGGCGAAGGTCGCCGGCACCGAGAAGGGCCTGGTGGGCGTGCAGCCGGAATTCTCGACCTGCTTTGGCGCGCCGTTCCTGCCACGGCATCCGTCGGTGTATGCCGATCTGCTGCGTGACTATATCAACAAGCACAACGTCGATGTCTGGCTGGTCAATTCCGGCTGGACCGGTGGGAAATACGGTGTGGGCCGGCGCATGCCGATCAAGGCGACGCGGACTTTGCTTACGGCCGCGCTCGACGGCTCCCTGAAGGATGCGGATTTCCGCACCGACCCGTATTTCGGGTTCTCCGTGCCGACCTCAGTGCCGGGCGTCGAGCCGCACCTGCTGAACCCCTTCAAGACCTGGAAGGACAAAGCCGAGTTCGACAAGACCGCGCGCGATCTGGTCGGCATGTTCCAAAAGAACTTTGCCAAGTTCGATCAGCATGTCACGCCCGACATCAAGGCGGCAGCACCGGAAGTGCGGATCGCTGCGGAGTAATTCAGTCTAACGATAGAAAAAGGGCGGCCATTGCGGCCGCCCTTTTCATTTTATGATAACCGGGATCAGTTTTTGCTCGACTGTCCCACTCGTTTCCGACAGCTGCTGTCCGATACGGTTGAAGCGTGCCTTCTGCTCACCGGTAAGCGAGGCGTAGAAGCTGTCGAGTGCCGGCTTCACGGTCTTCGCCGCATCGATCATCGCCTGCAGGCGCGTCTGCATCGCATCCAGACGTCCCGGCGGCGTGATCGGCGTTTCGTCGGGCAGGCCGCTTGCAAAATCGAAACCGCTTTGTTGGTCGCTTCCTGCAAGTTGTTCAGCCCGGTCGCCTGCGCGTCGGTTGGATTGAGGGCATCCTCGATCTTCTCGATCGGCAGGTTGGAGAGACCTTGCTTGGGCTGCTTGCAAGCATCTGCGGTCTGTGCGGCAGAGCTTGCCTCAGCATTGGTTGCCGTGTTTTTCGGCCCCAGTTCGTTGAAGCGCTCCTTCTGCTCGTCGTTGAGCGAGTTGTAGAACTTCTCGAGTGCCGGCCGCACCGTTTCCACGGCCTGCAAGGTCGCATCAAGCCGTGCTGTCATCGCGCCCAGACGGCCCGGAGGCGTCAGCGGGAAGGCATTGTCCGCCGGGCAAGACGCTTTGAAAACGGCGGCCGCATCCAAGCTCGCCTTGCGCACATCGCCGAGCAATTGCTTCTGGTCGCCATTGAGCCCGACCTTGCGTTCGATATCGGCGAAGGGCCACGCAGTGATGCCGCTACCGGGTTGTTTGCACAGCTCCTGCACGGAGGCATAGCTCGCCTGCGCCGAAGCAGGTCCACTCGCTATTGAGGTACCGGCCGGAGAGCCTCCGGCTTGTGGGCTGCCACCATAGGAGTCGTCCAGGGCGTAGCCTTGCGGTGGGCCGGACTGCCCCCAGAATACGCCGTCGAAGAAGTCGTCATAGGCATAGGCCCAGAAACCGTCGTCATAACCGGTGGGCCAGAATGCATAGTCGAAGATGTCAGAGTACGCGTATGGCCAGAACACCGGACCGTACCACGGCACGAAGGCCGCGCGCAGACCGCGCTGCCAGGCGCGGTGCGCGGCGACGTGCGCAAAGCGATCGCGCCCGTTAACGCCATTCACGCCGCCGGCTTGTTGAGAAAAGCGCGAGGCGAAACGGCCCTGACGCGCAGCGTCAGTCGTTACGCGCGGACTTCCGTCGCGGCGGTTGGCACGCAAGGTCGCTGCGTTCGACCGCGATTGCAGAGCGTTTGGTTGCGCCAGCTGTTGCCGCGACAATGCGCGTTGCTGGCGTGACTGTTGGATCTGCTCAAGTCTCTGCGCCCGCTGTGCCGAGGGCAGGCGACGCAATTCGCGAGCTTCGCTTCGACGCAGATTGCGTTCGGTGCGCTGTGCCTGGCGTGTATTCACTTGGGACCGTTGGGACTGCGCCTGGATATTCGTTCGCGCTTGTGCCGTCGGCTGCGCGCCCTGTTGACGCAAGTCTCGCTGGTGACGGATTTCGCTTTGCTGCACGCTGTGCTGGTTCTGATGCACGCTGCGATTGACCACAGCCGATCGATTTCGTGAGACTGCGGCATTTTGCGGTGCGACATGTGGTGTTGCTGATCGTGCCACAGGCGCGGCACGCGGTGCGGCCATACGGGGCGGTGCTGCCACGTGCTGTGGTGCCGCCATGCGCGGAGGTGCAGCCACGCGCTGCGGTGCCGCAGCACGCTGTGGCGCAGCCATACGCTGTGGCGCCGCCATGTGCGGTGCGGGCGCGGGCCGTGCCGGCGCTGCCCTTCGCCGCTGCTCCGGCGTCTCGCAGGTTGCTGCGCGCCAGCGCTCATCGGCATGGCAATAGCGAGTGCTGTCGTCAGCAATAAAATCTTTGTACGATTGATCATAGTTTATCCTCCACCACGTGCAGGACGTGGTTCCGTCCTACAACTGATTAAACGGCCGGTGGTTCATCAACCCAGCGGTCAATCTTGCGGATGTGATCGAAGATGAAGGTCTTGTAATTATCGCGCTCGACCAGCGAGACAACTCGAGGCGTGAGCTCAAAAATTAGCCACTCGCGGCAGCGAATTAACGTTTCGAACTGGTGTTTCCGCCTGCGCGCAGACGTTCGATGAGTTCGGCGGTGGGATAGGAATCGGCCGGCAAGTCCCAACTTCAATTGCGCCTTCCTGGTTGCACTGCGGGTACCATTGCCGACTTTGCCATCGGCTTCGCCGACGCCTTCGTAGCCTTGCTTGGTGAGCAAGGTCTGCAATTCCATGACTTGCTGCGTGGAGAGCGGTGCGATCGTCGCGGCGCCCGCGTGGTCGACATTTGGCGCGCCGGCGAGGCGGGTGGCGAAATAGGCAACGGTCGTCGAATAGACCATCGCCGAATTCCAGCCGAGGAACGCCTTGAAATTCGGATAGGCCAGGAAAGCGGGACCGCGACGTCCCATCGGGAGGATGAGCGACGCCGGCAGGTCATCCGAAGGCAACGAGCCGTTCGCAACCGTCACGCCCCAAGCCACCCATTTCGAGCGCGGGTGCTGGATGCTCACGTCAGCCTCCTGCCACGGCAAGTTGGCTGGCACGTGCACCTCCTGCAGCCACGGTTGGCCCCGTTGCCAACCGAGCGTGACAAGGAAGTTTGCGGCGGACGCGAGTGTATCCGGGATGCTGTGAATGAGGTCGCGGCGGCCGTCGCCGTCGAAATCGACGGCATTCTTGAGATAGTCGGAGGCGGTGAATTGCATGCCGCCGAATTCGCCGGCCCAGTCGCCGATCATATCTTCGACATGCTGATCACCGCGCTCGATGATGCGCAGTGCGTCGAGTAATTGTTGGCGGAAGAAGTCGGGCCGGCGGCAATCATAAGCGAGCGTCGCCAGCGCACCCAAAATATTGTAGTTGCCGAAATTGGCGCCGAAGTCGCTTTCGAGTCCCCAAAACGCGGTGAGCACCGGCGCGGGAACGCCGTATTTTTCCTCGACACGCTTGAACAGGTCCGCGTGCTGCTTGATCTTGGCAAGTCCGTTGGGGATGCGCGCGCCGCCGACCATGCGATCGGAAAATTGCAGAAAAGTCTGGTTGAACACCGCCTGGCCGTGGTCGCGGCGGATAATCGCTTGATCAAACGTCATGCTCGGCGCTGCTGCGGCGATGACGCGCGGGGAAATGCCTTGGGCCGCGGCGTCCTTCTTGAAGTCCTCGAGCCAACGCTCATAGCTGCCGGTACTACTGCAGGTGGCGGCCCAAGCCTGCCCCGAAGCGACACCGCCAAGCACGAGGACTGCCAGCGCCAACGCCGTTTTTCGCATCGTTCGTTCCGTCTGCTGAGAAGCTCAATATGCCAATTGCGGCAAGGCATGGAATGCGATTGCCGGCGTGGTATGGCAGAAAAGAGGCTATTTTTCGAGTTGCGCGTTGCGGTCGTCTGGTTCGCGTCCACCGCTCGGGTGTCGTCGCCCGCGGCATCGGCGCGGTCCGCGAAATTCTCAACTCAGACAGCTTGTTGCGGTCACCCTTGGGCAGGCCCACGTAGCTTCCGACCGGCGTAAAGGCGGCAGCGCGCCCTTTGCCAGTGTAAGCCGCAAGACCGTTCGCTGTCGCAACGACGTCACCCGGACGCAGCGTCGGGTCGCTGCTGGGGTCGATATGGGCAAGCCCGAAGGCGTCGTGGCCGTTGCACGTGCAGCCGGTGACGAGCTCCTTGCGATAGACATACGCGGTCGGAAGATCGGCATAGCGGCTGCCATTCGTCGCGACGGCGGTGTCGATACTGCCGCCGGAATAGAGCCGCGTCTGGCTTGCCGGGCAGAATGAGTGACACGCATCAGCTGCGCTTAACCCGGGCTGTGCGCGCACCGGAAAATACCGCCCGTCGCAACTTCGCACGCAATAGGCGGAAGCAGGACCGCTGCCGCTTTCGGAGGGCGCGTTTTCCATTCTGCCGTCGGTCGCTGGATCCGCGTACGATTGGACACTGGGCGGATGCGGCGCTTCAAATGTGTGGCGCAAGCCGCCAAAAAGCCGATCGAAGAATCCTGCAGAAGCGGGCATCGTGCCAAGGAACGAGACGCCAAGGCTGACGAAGCCAACGGCCACACACAGCTTCATACCTTGCCAGTGCATTGCCATGGCATCGACCTTTGTTCGCCCTTCGCAAATCGTTGCGAAGCAACGATCAACAACGTCCGGTTAGGCGGAAAGTTGCGCCCCGAACTCGGCCCAGGTTGGTGCGAACGGAGCAATCACTGCGGGAAAGCGGATGCCAAAGTGAACAAAGTGTATTTGGCAAAAAATCAGAAATACCGCCACCACACGTAAACATGGCAGATCGCCACCGATACCATCATCATCGGGAACGCATAGAGCGAGTAGGTCATGAAGCGAAAAGGCACTCCGTTTCGATCGCCGATACCGGCAACCGTTAGATTGGCGGAAGCTCCAATGAGCGTGCCATTGCCCCCAAGACACGCGCCGAGTGACAGACACCACCACAGCGGTTCAATTTTGTCGGCTCCGCCAAAAGCAGGTGCCATGCCTTTGATCAGCGGTATCATCGTGGCCACAAAAGGGATGTTGTCGACGATGGCGGAGAGCACCGCCGATGCCCACAGGATGGCGTACCCGGCGTGAGCCATATTGCCGCCGGTCGCTGCGACCAGTTTGTTGGCAAGGAGAGTGAGTAAACCGCCTACATCGACGCCGTGCACCACGACAAATAGACCAACAAAGAAAAAGATGGTGATCCATTCCACGTCGCCGAATGTTTGATGGATATTCTTTGCGGCCTTCTCGGAATGATGCGCCCAGTTGTCGAGTAACATCAGCACGGCGGCGCCAAACATGGCGATGGTGGCGGGCTCGAGATGAAGAGGTCTCGCCAACACGAATGCTATCATCACAGTGGCAAGCACCACGAGCGACTGTTTGAGCAACAGCCAGTCGTCAATCGAATCAGCCGGCTTCATTTTCATCACGCGCGCTTCGGCGGTGGGGGACGCTTTGAGGTCCTTGCCCCACAGAATGTGAATGATAATGGTCTGCACAATCGTCACGACAACGATCACGGGAGTGAGGTGATAAACAAAGTCGTTGAATGAAAGCCCGACCTGCGATCCGATCAGAATATTAGGAGGGTCGCCGATGAGCGTAGCGGTGCCTCCGATATTGGAAGCAAAGATTTCAGAAAACAAATAAGGATAGGCCGGCACTTTCAGTGTGCCGCAGATTGCCAGCGTCACGGGGACGATCAGAAGCACGGTCGTCACGTTGTCGAGGAAAGCGGAAAGCACCGCGGTGGTGATCTGCAAAATGAACAATATGCCGGCGGGATGTGCTTTGGCCGCCTGTGCCGACCATATTGCAAGGTACTGGAACATTCCCGAGCGGCGCGAAATCGACACCAGGATCATCATCCCTGTCAAAAGGCCTATCGTGTTCCAATCGATACCTCTAAACGCTTCTTCTTGATCGAGCACACCGACAAGAATCATGACGCCGGCACCAACCAGCGCGATGACCGAGCGGTTGACCTGCTCGGACATGATGATGGCGTAGGTGACGGCGAGGATGCAGGTCGATACCCACATTGCGTTCATGCCAAAATAGACGTGAGACGCCGCGTGCGCGGTCATGACCTAACTCCCCCTGGGCTGGGCGCGGTTGCCGCGGCCGTCCGAAATTTTATTTAGGCACAAAGTCCGGCACGAGCCGCAATGAGTCAAGTTGCGTCCTTGTACTCTGCCGGCTTGCGCGCATACTTGGGCGTCCCGGTTCATCGGGGCGGCACGAAAGGGAGGATACCGTGGCTACCAATGTGCGCTTTTCCAATCCGAATACGCTCGCGAAGCCACCGGGCTATAGCTACGTGGTCGAGGCGACAGGGCCGAACCGGTTGATCTATATTGCCGGCCAGCTCGGCCTCGATATGGAAAACAAACTGGTTGGCATGGCGGGCGATTTTCGCGCGCAAGCAAACCAGGCGATCGAGAATCTGAAGCTGGCCCTTGCCGACGCCGGCGCCACCATCAAGGACGTGGTGAAGATCAACAATTATCTCGTCGACATGACGCACATCTCGATCTTCCGCGAGGTGCGCGATGCGCACTTTAATATGTCGGCGCCGCCGGCAAGCACGACGGTAGCGATTTCGCAGCTGGCGCGTCCCGGCGCGCTGTTTGAGATCGAGGCTATTGCGGTATTGCCTGCGAAGGTAGCCGCGAAGGCATCGAGCGCCAAGCGTGGTGCGAAGAAAAAAAGCAAGGCGTCGAGAAAGAAGCGCCGCTAAGCGTTCCGCGCATTCACTGTTGCGAAAGCGTCATTCCCGTCAGCGACGAGGCTCAATGAGCCTCGTCCCAGTTGGCGGCTGCACGCGCATCGACCTGGAGCGGCACGTGCAGCGCGACAGCGGGGTGGGGCGCGTCCTGCATCACGCTTTTGACAATGGTGATCGTGTCTTTCACTTCCGCTTCGGGCACCTCAAAGATCAGCTCGTCATGCACCTGCAGCAGCATCCGGGCCTTGAGCTTGGCCTGTTCGAGCTCCGGTTCGATGCGGATCATGGCGCGCCGGATGATGTCGGCGGCGGTGCCTTGCAGCCGTGCGTTGATCGCCGCGCGTTCGTTGAATGAGCGGATCGACGGGTTGCTGTTTTTGATGTCCGGGTAGTGGCACTTGCGGCCAAACAGCGTCAGCACATAGCCGTGGTCGCGGCAGAACTCGCGCGTCTCGTCCATGTAGTCGCGGATGCCGGGGAAACGCTCGAAGTATTTTTTGATGTAGGTGCCGGCCTCGTTCTTGTCGATGTTGAGCTGGGCGGCGAGGCCGTAGGCTGAAATACCGTAGATGATGCCGAAATTGATGGCCTTGGCGCGCCGGCGCACGTCCGGCGGCATATCCTTCACCGGCACGCCGAACATTTCCGAAGCGGTCATCGCGTGAATGTCGACGCCATCCTGAAACGCCTTGCGCAGCGCAGGCACCTCGGCGACTTCCGACAACAGCCGCAACTCAATTTGCGAATAGTCGGCAGAGACGAGCTTCATGCCGGGTGAGGCAACGAAGGCGCGGCGAATCTTGCGTCCGTCTTCCGTGCGGATCGGGATATTCTGCAAATTCGGATCGGACGACGACAACCGGCCGGTGCTGGTCGACGCCAGAGCGTAGCTGGTGTGCACGCGTTTCGTGTCCGGATTGACGTAATTGGGCAGTGCCTCGGTATATGTGGACCGGAGTTTCGACACTTGCCGCCAATCGAGAATTTTGCGCGGCAGTGCATGGCCTTGCTCGGCGAGATCTTCCAGTTCGCGCGCGCCGGTCGACCATTGTCCGGTCTTGGTCTTCGTCCCACCCGGCAACTTCATTTTGCCGAACAGAATATCACCAAGCTGTTTGGGTGAACCCGGATTGAGCGGTTCACCGGCAAGCGTCTTGATCTCGTCTTCGAGGCGAGCCTGTTCCTGCGCGAATTCGCCTGAAAGCCGCGAAAGGACCTGGCGGTCGATGGAAATGCCGCGCCGCTCCATGCGCGCCAGGACCGACGGCATCGCGCGCTCCAGCGTTTCATAAACGGACGTGACGCGATCGGCGGCGAGGCGCGGTTTGAGCGCATACCAGAGCCGCAGCGTCACATCGGCGTCTTCGGCGGCATATTCCGATGCTTTCTCGATCGACACGCAATCGAAAGTGACCTGCGCCTTTCCCGAGCCGGCGACGTGATGGAAATGGATCGTGTCGTGGTTGAGCCAGCGCTTGGCGAGATCGTCCATGCCGTGGCCGCCTTTGCCGGCGTCCAGGACGTAAGAGATCAGCATGGTGTCGTCATACCCGGCGATCTGGATGCCGCGCTGCGCAAACACCAGCCAGTCGTATTTCATGTTTTGAGCGACTTTGAGGACAGCCTTGTCCTCGAGCAGCGGCTTGAGCACGGCAAGCGCATCGCGCTCCGGAATTTGCCCTTCGCACAATTTGGCTTCCGGCGAGAACAGATCGCCTTTGCCTTCGCCACCGCCCTCCCGATGCCCGATGGGCACATAGCAGGCTTCATTCGGCGCCAGCGCGAGGGAAAAGCCGCAGAGATGCGCGCGCATAGCGTCAAGGCTTGTGGTTTCAGTGTCGACTGCGACCACACCCAGTTGGTGCGCGCGCGCGACCCATTCCTTCAGGCGAGGGAGCGTGCGGACCGTCTCATATTTGCTGCGGTCGATCTTGGCTGTGCGTGCAACTTCGCTGCGTGCAGTTGCCAGCGCGATCGGGGTGAGCTCGCCGTCGGATCGTTTGCCGCCGCCTGAAAGAGGCAGCGCGGGCGCCGTCTTCGCAGTGGATTTATCTGGCGTCCGCGGTAATGCCGCCGTATCGGCGGACGGCGGCGAACCCGCCGGCGATTTTGCATCCGCGCTCACCTGGCTCGCGTCAATGCCGCTTTTATCGGCGACGCGTTGAGTCAGGGTCTTGAATCCCATCGATTTGAGGAAGGCGATCAGGTTCTTGTAGTCCGGTTCGCGCACGCCAAGCTGTTCGACCGGCACCTCAAGCGGCACCTTATCGTCAAGCGTGACAAGTTTTTTCGAGATCCGGGCCAATTCAGCGTTGTCGATGAGGGCCTGGCGGCGCTTCTCCTGCTTGATCTCGCCGCTACGCTTGAGCAATGTTTCGAGATCGCCATACTCGCCGATGAGCTGGGCCGCGGTCTTCACGCCGATCCCTGGCACGCCCGGAACGTTGTCAGAGCTATCGCCGATCAGCGCCTGCACCTCGATGACCTTCTCCGGCGGCACGCCGAATTTCTCAACCACTTCCGGAATGCCGATCCGGACATCTTTCATGGTGTCGTACATGACCACGCAGTCGTTCACGAGCTGCATGAGATCCTTGTCGGATGACACGAGCGTGGCGGTCGCACCGGCTTCGCAGGCGATGCGAGCGTAAGTCGCGATCAGGTCATCGGCTTCATAGCCGGCCTGCTCGAGGCACGGGATATCGAAGGCGCGCACCGCATCGCGGATGAGGGGGAACTGCGGAATGAGGTCGTCGGGCGGGGGCGGCCGATGCGCCTTGTATTCCTTGTACATCTCGGAGCGGAAGGTCTTCTCCGATTTGTCGAAGATCACCGCGAGATGTGTCGGCCGCTCATCCGGCTTCATTTCCTTAAGGAGCTTCCAAAGCATGCTGCAAAAGCCGTAAACGGCATTCACATGGGTCCCGTCCGGCGTGCGCGGCTCGAACCGGATCGCGTGGTAGGCGCGGAAAATGTAACCGGAACCGTCCACCAGGAACACGTGATCGCCCTTCTTGAGCGGGCGAGGCGCGTTTGCTGGCGCGGACGCTGGCGTGGCGACTTTCGTCTTTAATTTGGCGGTATTGGATTTGGCGGAGGCTGGCATGGCTCCGAATGTGGCCCCGGACGCTGCGTTAATCAATTGGCCAAAAAAATGCGGCCACAGAAAATGCATATTGTCCTGCACCTCTCGCCACTGTGGACTACGTCTGCTATGCAGACGCATTCGGCTTTGACCGGAAACGGTTTGTCACCTTCATGATGGATATTCCATGCGCGTTGCCATGATCGGCACCGGCTATGTCGGACTTGTTTCGGGCGCCTGCTTCGCCGACTTCGGCCATGAGGTGACCTGCGTCGACAAGGACAAGTCGAAGATCGCGGCGCTGTTGCGCGGGGAAATTCCGATCTACGAGCCCGGGCTGAACGATATGGTTGCCGCCAACACACGTGCCGGGCGGCTCAAATTCACGACAGAACTGGCCGGCGCGGTCGCCGCTGCCGATGCCGTTTTCATCGCCGTGGGCACGCCCTCACGCCGCGGTGACGGATTCGCCGACCTCAGCTTCGTCCATGAAGCGGCCCGCGAAATTGCGCGCGCACTGGATGGCTTTACCGTCGTGATCACCAAGTCGACGGTACCGGTCGGCACCGGTGACGAAGTCGAGCGCATCATCCGCGAGACCCGGCCTGATGCGGAATGCGCGGTGGTCTCCAATCCGGAGTTCCTGCGTGAAGGCGCCGCCATCCAGGATTTCAAGCATCCCGACCGCATCGTGATCGGCAGCGCGGATACACGCGCGCGCGAGGTCATGAGTGAGCTGTACCGGCCGCTCTACCTCAATCGGTCGCCAATTTTGTTCACTGACCGGCGAACCGCTGAGCTGATCAAGTACGCGGCCAACGCGTTCCTCGCCACCAAGATCACCTTTATCAATGAGATCGCCGATCTCGCTGAAAAAGTCGGGGCTGACGTTCAGGAAATCGCCCGCGGCATCGGCCTCGACAATCGTATCGGCTCGAAGTTTTTGCATGCAGGCCCGGGCTATGGCGGGTCATGCTTTCCCAAGGATACGGTCGCACTGATCAAGACTGCGCAGGACCACGCTGCGCCGTTGCGCATCGTCGAGGCGGTGGCGGCGGTCAACGACGCCCGCAAGCGGGCGATGGCACGCAAGGTGTCTTCGGCGCTTGGCGGCGAACTGCGCGGGAAGACGGTCGCAGTGCTGGGGCTCACCTTTAAGCCGAATACCGACGATATGCGCGAGGCGCCGTCGGTCCCGCTCATCACTGCATTGCAGGACATGGGTGCGAAGGTGCGCGCCTACGATCCGATCGGCATGGAGCAGGCGAAGGGCAGCCTCACCAACGTTACGTTTTGCAACGACGCTTATTCCTGTGCCGAAGGCGCCTCGGCGCTGGTGATTGTCACCGAGTGGGAGCAATTCCGGGCACTGGATTTCAAGCGGCTGAAGATGATCATGGCGCAACCGGTGCTGGTCGACTTGCGCAACGTGTATCGGCCGGACGAAATTGCCCGGCACGGCTTTGTCTACGAGAGCATCGGCCGGGCGCGCACCTGATGTCAGCCATAATTCCCATTGCAAAAAGTTGTTGTCCCCCGCTCGCGCGGGGGACCCGGTAATCACTGACATCGCGTCATTCTAGAATTCCCGCGGTTACTGGATCATCCGTTAACGCGGATGATGGCTCTGCAAACAATGCGAACCTTCGACACATCTCTGCCAATTGACGCGGCGCTGCCGGGTTTAACGGAGGCGCTTGCGCGCCATCATGCCGCCGTGCTGGTCGCTCCGCCCGGTGCGGGCAAGACCACGCGCGTGCCGCTGGTGCTGCTCGACGAAGCATGGGCGAAAGACAAAAAAATTCTCGTGCTGGAGCCGCGCCGGCTTGCGGCTCGCGCCGCCGCCGCACGCATGGCATCGACGCTGGGCGAGCAGGTTGGCGATACCGTAGGCTTGCGGGTGCGCTTCGGGTCGAAGGTTACGAAGCGCACGCGAATTGAGGTTGTGACCGAAGGCGTCTTCACGCGGCTCGTGCTCGACGATCCGTCACTCGAAGGCATTGCCGCGGTGCTGTTCGACGAATTCCACGAGCGGTCGCTTGATGCCGATCTCGGACTGGCTCTTGCGTACGATGCGCAGCAGGGCCTGCGTCACGATCTCAAGCTATTGGTGATGTCGGCAACGCTGGACGGCGCCCGCGTTGCGGACGTTGCTCGGCAATGCACCGGTGGTCGAAAGCGAAGGCCGCGCGTATCCGGTGGAAACGCGTTATCTCGGCCGCGACGCTCGCGCGCCAATCGAGCGGCAGGTGGCGGAGGCAGCCATGCGCGCGCTGCGCGCCGAGAGCGGCTCGCTCCTCGTGTTTCTCCCGGGTGCGGGCGAAATCCGCCGCACCGAAGCACTGCTGAAGGAACGCGTGACCAACTCGAATACCGACATCGTCGCGCTTTTTGGGGCGCTGGATGCCCGCGAGCAGGACCGTGCCATTTCGCCGTCACCGGTAGGCCGGCGCAAGGTGGTGCTGGCGACCTCGATCGCTGAAACGTCGCTCACCATCGAGGGCGTGCGTGTCGTAATCGACAGTGGCCTCTCGCGCGTGCCGCGCTATGAACCGGATGTGGGCCTGACCCGCCTGGAAACGGTACGCGTTTCGCGCGCGGCCGCCGATCAGCGCCGCGGCCGTGCCGGACGCACCGAACCAGGCATTTGTTATCGCTTATGGGACGAGCCGCAGACGGGCTCGTTGGAGCCCTATACTCGCCCGGAAATTCTGTCTGCCGACCTGTCGTCTTTTCTGCTCGACCTGGCGCAGTGGGGCGTGAGCGACCCGTCAAAACTGGCGTTTCTCGATCCGCCACCGTCGGGCGGCACTCAGCGAAGCCCGGGCCCTCCTTGTTGAGCTTGGTGCGATCGACGCCGACGGCCGCATCACCGAAGAGGGTCGGAAGCTGCGCGCGCTCCCCCTGCCGCCGCGGCTTGCGCGCATGGTCGTCGACGCTGCTGTCGAAGGTACCGGCGGGCTCGCTGCAAATATCGCTGCCATTCTCACCGAACGCGGCCTGGGCGGCGACGACGTCGATCTCCGGCATCGCCTCGATCAATTTCGCCGTGATCGCTCGCGCCGTGCAGAAGATGCGCGTGCGATGGTGAAGCGGTGGGCTGAAACCGCCGCTGCCAAAAAAGACGTCGGCGACGATTCTGCCGGCTCACTTCTCGCGCTCGCCTACCCGGACCGCATCGCTCGCAATCGCGGCGGTGGTGGCGGCACGTTTCTCTTGGCAAATGGCCGTGGCGGCGTGGTCGATCCCGCGTCGGTGCTCGCGCGTGAGCCGTTTCTGGTGATAGCCGAACTGACCGGCGCTGCGGGCGCGAGCCGCATCGTGCTCGCCGCGCCGATAACGCTCGCCGAAATCGAGGCGCGTTTCTCAAGCCAAATCGAGGATCGCGAAGCAGTGACCTTCGACGGCGCGTCCGCCGCATTGCGTGCGCGGCGGAGCCGGCGTCTCGGCGCCGTGGTGCTGGCCGAGCAGACGAAACAGGTCGCGCCGGGTGCCGACAGCGCGAGGCTATTGGCGGAGGGCGTCGCTGCGCTCGGCATCGGCAAGTTGCCGTGGAGCAAAGCCCAGCTTCAGCTTCGCAACCGCGTCATATTCCTGCGCCGCGCCGAGGGCGATGCATGGCCTGACCTGTCCGATGACGCGTTGACGTCCGCTTCCGCCGAATGGCTGGCACCTTATCTTGCCGGTAAGACCGCGCTCTCGCAGATCGGTGCGGACGATCTCGCGGCGGCGCTCGACGCCTTGCTGCCGTGGAACCTGCGTAAACGTCTCGACGCCGAGGCGCCGGCACATTTTACGGCACCGTCCGGCTCACAAGTCCCCATCGACTATGAAGCCGAAGAAGGCCCGAAACTTTCGATCCGCGTGCAGGAAATGTTCGGGCTGGCCGTTCACCCAACGATCGCGGGCGGCCGTGTGCCGCTTCTGGTCGAGCTTTTGTCGCCGGCGCAGCGTCCGGTTCAGGTGACGCGCGATCTGCCGGGGTTTTGGCGGGGCAGCTACAAAGACGTGCGGACCGACCTGCGCGGCCGTTATCCGAGGCATCCCTGGCCGGACGATCCATTGACGGCGCCGGCCACCCGCCGCGCCAAGCCGCGCGGCCAATAGCCTCGGCGCCAATCGTTTCGGTGGGTCCTGCGGCGAATAGCTTCAATTGTCGGGAATCCGCTTACCGCCAACTCACTATGCCTGAAAGCGCGCGAAGTCCTCGTGGCGCGTTAAGCCACCCTTGATCCCCGCGTGCCAGAACTCTGCCTGCATCATCGGACTTTGCCATGCGTCCGCTCCTGTTTTTCGCTGCTGCGTTGCTTGTGATCGGTGGGTATGTCGCGCGTTTCGCCGACAACACCATCGAACATTCCGCTGACGTCCAGGCAGCGGTCGTGCAACCGTCATACGAACCGCGTGAAGCGACCAGCTCGGGCCGTAGTCTGATGCTCGAAGCGGACCGTCAGGGTCATTTTGAGGTCGAAGCCAGGGTCGAGGGACGGTTTGTCGATTTCGTCGTCGACACCGGTGCGTCGCTCGTCGTGCTGCGCGAATCCTCGGCCGCGCAGGCCGGAATACGCCTGCAGCCTCGCGACTACACCGCCACCGCCGTCACAGCCAATGGAAAAATCAAAGCCGCGCCAGCCAAGATCGAGCGAATCGAGGTCGGTGGCATCACGGTGTACGACGTGCCGGCTATCGTATTGCCCGATGAAGCGCTGGCGAAAAACTTGCTCGGTGTCTCGTTCCTGTCACGCCTCAAGCGCTACGAATACGCTAACGGCCGCCTCGTGCTCGAACAGTAGGCCGCCACTTCAGCTACACAGCGAAATGACTTTGACGGAGCGCTTTGCGCCACTCCGGCGTTAGGGTATTGAATTCCTGCCGCTCTTTATTCGAGGATCTGATGTTTCCAACACCGAAATCCGCGCTGCAACCAAATACCTACGCCTATGAATCGTCACCGCTGGTAAAGCCGACAGGCTTCCGCGAATACGATGCGCGTTGGCTTCTCGAAAAAGAAATCAACCTGATGGGCATTCAGGCCCTCGGGCTCGGTCTCGGCACCCTTATTCGCGAGTTGAACGTGAAACCGGAGATCGTTACTGGTCACGATTTTCGCAGCTATTCCGCGTCGGTGAAAATGGCGCTGATTTCAGGCCTAATGGCGTCAGGCTGCAAGGTGCATGACATCGGTCTCGTCATCACACCGATGGCCTATTTTGCGCAGTTCGAGCTCAACGTGCCGTGCGTCGCGATGGTTACAGCTTCTCACAATGACAATGGCTGGACCGGGGTGAAGATGGGGGCCAATCGCCCGCTCACATTCGGGCCCGTGGAAATGAAGCGGCTCAAGGAAATTGTTTTAGGGGCAAAATTCGATTTCAAAGAGGGTGGCAGTTACGTCTTTGTGGAGAATTTCCCTGACCGCTACATTGCCGACCTCACCAAGCGGCCGAAGCTCAAACGCAAGCTCAAGGTAGTCGCCGCCTGCGGTAACGGTACCGCGGGTGCGTTTGCGCCGAAAATATTACAGGCCGTCGGTTGCGAGGTGGTGCCGCTGGACTGCAATCTCGACCATACGTTCCCGCGATACAATCCCAACACCGAAGACATGAAGATGCTGCATGCCATGCGCGATGCAGTGCTCATGAACAAGGCCGACGTCGCGCTCGGCTTCGACGGCGACGGCGACCGTTGCGGCGTTGTAGACAACGAGGGCGAAGAAATCTTCGCCGACAAAGTGGGTGTGATGCTCGCGCGCGACATGTCGACACTCCACCGGAACGCGACCTTTGTGGTGGACGTGAAGTCGACCGGGCTGTTCCTGACCGATCCAGTGTTGAAAGCGAATGGTGTCAAAGTCGACTACTGGAAGACCGGCCACTCCTACATCAAGCGGCGCGTCAATGAGCTCGGCGCAATCGCCGGCTTCGAAAAGTCGGGACATTTCTTTTTCAACAAGCCGTTCGGCCGTGGCTACGACGACGGCATGATTTTCGGGCTCGCGGTCTGCGATATGCTCGACCGTAATCCGGGGAAGAGCATGGCGGACTTGCGCAAGGCGCTGCCAAAGACGTGGGGATCGCCGACGATGTCACCGCATTGCGATGATGAGAAGAAATACGGCATCGTGGACGCGGTGGTGAAAGAGTTCGAGTCGGCAAAAGCGAATGGCACGAAAGTCGCGGGTCAATCGATTCGCGAATTGGTCACGGTGAATGGTGTGCGCGTCACCGTTGAAGACGGCACCTGGGGCCTGGTGCGCGCTTCGTCCAACAAGCCGGAGCTCGTTGTGGTGGTCGAAAGTCCGGTATCCGAGCAGCGCATGCGGGACATGTTTAAAGCCGTCGATGGTGTGCTGCGTACTCATCCGGAAGTGGGCGCCTATAACCAGACGATTTGATTTTCTGTCTCTATCGGCCTCAGGATGAGGTGGATCGAGCTCGGATTGGAATTTAATGCGTATCGTCATCCTCGGCGCCGGCCCCGCGGGACTTTATCTCGCCTATTTAATCAAGCGCCGCCGACGCGACGCGGATGTAACCGTCATCGAGCAGAATCCGGCTGACGCCACCTTCGGATTCGGCGTGGTGTTTTCCGACAGGGCGCTGGAATTCTTGCGCGAGGACGACGAGCCAACTTTTTCGGCGATTGCGCCGCATATGGAATCATGGAGTGACATCGCGATCGTTCATCGTGGCGAGCGCGTGACAATCGACGGCGTGGGCTTCGCCGCAATTGGCCGCCTCAAGCTGCTGAATTTGTTGCAGGAGCGTGCGCATTCAGTCGGGATGCAGCCAAACTACCGACGCGTCGTGAAAAGTCTCGATGAATTGGCCGGCGCCGATCTCATCGTCGGCGCCGACGGGGTCAATTCACTGGTGCGACGGAGCCACGAAAAAGAATTTGGTGCAAGCATGAGCCTGCTCACGAATCGCTTCGCCTGGTTCGGTGCCACCAAACGTTTTGAGACACTGACGCAGACCTTCATTGAAACCGAGCTCGGCGCGTTTAATGCACACCATTATCGCTACGCACCAGATCTAAGCACTTTTATCGTCGAGATCGATCAAGCCACGTTTTCGCGAGCAGGCTTCGAGCAGATGGACGAGGCTCGTTCTTGCAGCGTTTGCGAATCGGTTTTTGCGCCGGTACTCGATGGCCATCATCTGATTTCGAACAATTCGATCTGGCGTCAATTTCCGATCGTGCACAACCAACGATGGTCTGTCGGCCGCCATGTCCTCATCGGCGATGCCTTGCACACCGCGCATTTTTCAATCGGTTCCGGCACGCGATTGGCGATGGAAGACGCAATTGCGCTCGACAAAGCGCTGGCCGTGTATCCTGATGATATCGATACAGCGCTCTCGACCTACGAAGCGGCGCGGCGCCCGATTCTGGAGAAGCTTGTCACGGGCGCTAATGGCAGTGCAAACTGGTACGAGCACTTTGCGCAGCATATGCAATTGCGGCCCATCGATTTCGCCATGAGTTACATAACGCGCTCTGGCCGAGTCGATATGGATCGCCTTCGGAAGCTTTCCCCGCGCTTCGTCGCGCGTTTCGAGCAGGCTCAGCAGCGGTCTGCGTGACGGGCCGTGCCGGTTAACAATTAATAAAACCTTACAACGTTATAAAATCGGCGATCGGACGGGTGGGGCTGTCTTGACCAGCATCTTGGACTCGAACTGGCAGATCTACGCCATCGCCATCTTTGCGGATTGGCAGTGGTCGCGCTTGCGCTTCGCAAGCGGCAGCGTGCCACGGCCATCCGCGGCGGTGACGGCGATCTGCTGTCCATGGTTCTCAACAATATGACTCAAGGTGTCGTCCTGTTCGATGCGCACGAAAAGGTGCTCGTCTGCAACGATCGCTATGTTGAAATGTACGGCCTGTCGTCCAGCGTTGTGAAAGCTGGCTGTTCGCTTATGGATCTCATTCAAAATCGGATAACGACCGGCAGCCTGAACATCGATGCGGAGAAATATCGCGCCGAGATTTTGGCGGCCGTGCGCACGGGCGAATCCATGAACCGGATCGTCGAAACGCCCGATGGCCGTTCCGTGCTCGTCGTCAATCGGCCGATTAAAGGTGGCCAATATTGGATTGGTACTCACGATGACATCACCGAGCGAATCCATGCCGAACGAAAAAGCGCAGCGTTGACCGAACAAGAGCGCCGCCGTGTAGAGATCGAAACAGAAATCCGATCCTTCCGCGAAAGCGTTGCGGCTGTTCTGCGCACTGTTACGGAAAGTAGCGGAGCGCTGAAGTCGATTGCAGTAACATTGTCAGATTCGTCGGGCCGATACGTCTGAGCGCGCCGCCGGCGCCGCACAAACCTCGAACGAAGCCGCTGCAAATATGACCGCCGCTGCAAGCGCGGCGGAAGAGCTAATCGCCTCGATTGGGGAAATTGGCCGCCAGATCAGCCAGGCAGCGGAAGTTGCATCGCATTCGGTCGTGGAAGCGAATACGACCAACGAGCAGATGACGCGCCTCACCGACACGGTTCAGGAGATCGGTGACGTCGTCAATCTGATCCGCAACATTGCTGGACAAACCAATTTGCTTGCGCTCAACGCCACGATCGAAGCCGCGCGCGCCGGAGAGGCGGGCCGCGGTTTTGCGGTTGTCGCGTCGGAAGTCAAATCGCTTGCCGTGCAAACGGCGAAGGCAACCGAACAGATCGCAGGCCAGATTGAGGCGGTGCAAAGCTCGAACTCGTGTTGCGGTCGACGCGATTCGCCGCAATACCGAACGCATGCGTGAAATCGATGGTTACACCTCGGCCGTCGCGCTTTCACTGCAGCAGCAAGACAGCGCGACCGACGAGATTTCGCACAACGTGGCGAGCGCAGCGCAAGGCGCGAAGGGGATGGTTGGTGTCCTGGATGAGGTCACGCGGGCGGTCGGCGATACGCGCAGCGCGGCTAGCAAGGTGCTCGAAGCGTCGGATACCGTTGAGGCCGCTGCCGCGAGCCTTCAACGCGGTATCGAGGGCTTCCTTGGGCGCGTCGCGGTGTGACGGCGGAAAGCCTCAGTCTTTTTCTTCCTTGAAGGTGTCACGGAACGGGTGCGCGGGGTAGACGCCGAGCACCGTCAATTCCTTGGAGAAGAACGCAAGCTCTTCCAGTGCGAACACCAAAGCGCGGTCGTCGGGGTGCCCCTCGACATCGGCATAAAACTGGGTCGCGAAGAAATTGCCGCCGACCATATAACTTTCGAGTTTCGTCATGTTGACGCTGTTGGTCGCGAATCCGCCAAGCGCCTTGTAAAGTGCCGCCGGAACGTTTCGTACCCTGAACACGAACGTGGTGATGATTTTGCCCTTGCCGGGCTGCGCCCATTTCTTCTCGCGCGATAGAACGACGAAGCGCGTGGTTGAATGCGTCTCGTCCTCGACATTCTCCTTCAGAATATCAAGTCCGTAGATCTCGGCCGCCAGCCGCGAAGCGATTGCGGCACGCGTAGGGTCTTTAGCTTCCGCGACTTCCCGCGCCGAACCGGCGGTGTCCGCGGCCACCACCGGTTTAAGTTTCAATTCACGAATGATGTTGCGGCACTGGCCGAGCGCCATCACGTGGCTTTGTACGGTCTTGATTGTTTTGAGAGTTGCGCCTTTTGGTGCCATCAACTGATTGCGGATTGGCAGAAACCATTCGGCGATGATGTGCAGGCCTGCGGTCGGCATCAGATGATGGATATCGGCGACGCGCCCGGCGACCGAATTCTCGATCGGGATCATCCCAAGGTCGACGTCGCCGGCAACAAGCGCGGTAAAGCAATCCTCGAACGTGGGGCAGGGTATCGGCTCATGGTCCGGATAGCCTTCGCGACAGGCAAGATGCGAATTTGCCCCCGGTTCTCCCTGATAGATGATCTTCTTTTTTGCCATCGCCCGTTCCTTTAGACGCGATCCGTACGCAGACCTTCAGGTTTGAGTCAACCGGCAAGCATGGCACGCGCTTTGGCGAGGTCCTCAGGCGTATCGACACCGAGCGGGACGCTCTTCACGACCATGGCATCAATACGCATGCCGGCGTCTAGCGCGCGCAATTGCTCCAGTTTCTCGCGCTGTTCGTTAACGGACGGCGGCAATTTGACAAACCGTTCCAGCGCCCGGCGCCGATAAGCGTAAAGGCCGATATGGTGATAGTGGGGGCCAGCGCCGGTCGCGTTTTCGCGCGTAAAACTTTTTGCGCGAAGGCGGTCGGGCGCAATCTTCGGCCCCGAAACCTTCACGACATTTGGATTTGTCCGTTCGAGCGGATCAGTGATGACTGCGGCGAGGGTGGCGATGTCGACTTGTTTGTCATCAAGAGGGGTTAGTGCGGCCCGGATGTCGGCAGGCTCGATTGTCGGCAGATCGCCTTGAACGTTGACGACGGTGCTGATGTGCTGCTCCGGGTCGAGGGCTTCCAGCGCTTCGTAGATTCGGTCCGAACCGGACACGTGGTCGCTGCGCGTCATAACGGCGCGGCCGCCGGCTTTTTCCACTGCCGCAGCCACAGCTTCCGAGTCGGTCGCGACCACGGCCTCGCCGATTTGGGCGGCTTCAGCGCGCCGCAAAACGTGAACGATCATCGGCAAACCATGCAGGTCTGCGAGCGGTTTGCCGGGCAAACGCGTGGACGCGAGGCGTGCCGGGATGAGGATAATTGCGTCGGCCATCGGGGGTTGCCGGGTCGCCCGGCCGCACATAACGGATGTCGAAAATGCCGCAGGCGCTTATACGGGTTGCCAGAGCCCGGGCAAACCGGTATCTCATCGCCGCCGCCGGGGCCCTGGCGGTGAACGCCCCGCACCATCACGTCCCGCTCCGGGAGCCGTAATTCGATGAATTCCTTCGAACTTAACAAGATCCTTGGCGCCATCCTCGGCACCTGCCTGATCACGCTCGCACTCAATATTGGCGCCAACGCGATTTTCGCGCCTGAGAAGCCGGCCAAGCCTGGCTTCAACATTGCGGTCAAGGAGCAGGGCGAAGGCGAAAAAGCGGGCGCCCCCAAAGAGGCGGATCCGCCGGTGGAAACTTTGCTGGCCAAGGCATCGATCGAAAAGGGCCAGGGCACCGCCAAGCAGTGCCAGGCATGCCATACGTTTGAGAAAGGCGGCCCGAATCGGGTTGGCCCCAATCTGTGGAATATCGTGAACCGTCCGCGTGCATCCGAGGCTGGCTTCAATTACTCGGCAGGGATGAAGAGCAAGGGCGGCAACTGGACCTTCGACGAACTTTACAAATTTCTCGCCAATCCGCGTGGCTATATTCCGGGGACGGCTATGACATTTGCTGGCCTGTCTCGCCCGGAGCAGCGTGCCGACGTGATCGATTTCCTGCATACGCTTGCCGATAATCCCGTTCCTCTGCCGAAGGCCGCGGAAAACGCTCCGGCGGGCGGCGAGCCAGCCAAGAAGTAGCCAGGATTACAGTGTCGTAACCAAACGGCCGGGCCCATTGCCCGGCCGTTCGTTTGAGCGTCTAGTGCGGCGCTAAACCACGACAATTTGACGGTAGAGCTATCTGTCGCACCGGGCCCGGCTGGCAGGGTATCGAAAAACCGACATAATCCCCGGCGATTGCATCACGAAGAGTATTTGGTGCGCGGAGCCCCTGCATGAAATTCAGCCGTCGGTCTGTCCTGCGTGCCACCGCGGCGACGTTCGTTGCGCCCGCCTTCGGTGTCATCGGCGCCTCGGCGTTCGTCAGGCGCGCCGCGGCCCAGTCACAGAACTGGAAGCATGCGCTGTCGCTGTTTGGCGACGTTAAATATCCGGATGGCTTCAAGCATTTTGACTACGTCAATCCGAACGCCCCGCAAGGTGGCACCGTGCGTCAGATCGCGTTCGGTACCTTCGACAATTTCAATACGGTCGTAGCCGGCGTGAAGGGCAGCATCGCGCTTGGAACCGAGCTGTTCATCGAAACACTCATGACGCCGGCACTCGATGAGGTTTCGACGGAATACGGACTCCTCGCGGAAGTCGCCAGTCATCCGGACGATCATTCGTCGGTTACATATCGCTTGAATGCGAAAGCACGCTGGCATGACGGCAAGCCGGTGACGGCCGACGACGTCGTTTATTCGTTCGACATATTCAAGACGAACAGTCCGTTTTACGGAGCCTACTATCGTCATGTCACCAAAGTGGAAAAGACCGGAGAACGCGAGATCACGTTCACCTTTGATGGGCCCGGCAATCGCGAACTGCCGCAGATCGTCGGGCAACTGCCGGTATTGCCGAAGCACTATTGGGAAGGTTCTGACAAGTCGGGTCGTAAGAGAGACGTGACGCAAACGACGCTCGAGCCGCCGCTCGGGTCTGGGCCATACCGTTTGAAAGAGTTTTGCGCCAGGCCGCTCGTTGGTCTACGAGAAGGTCGATAATTATTGGGGCAAGGAGCTTCCGGTGATTATCGGTACCCGAAATTTCCAGACGATCCGCTACGAATATTTCCGCGATTCCACCGTTTCCCTTGAGGCGTTCAAGGGCGATCAGGTCGATTGGCGAACCGAGAATAGTGCCAAGAGTTGGGCGACCTCCTACGATTTTCCTGCCGTTCGTGACAAGCGCGTAGTGTTGGAGGAATTCCCGGTCCGCAATTCCGGCAGCATGCAGGCTTTCGCCTTCAATACCCGGCGCGACAAGTTCAAAGACCCGCGCGTGCGACGCGCCTTCAATTTTGCCTTCGATTTCGAAGAAATGAACAAACAGGTTTTCTTCGGACAGTACAAACGCATATCGAGTTATTTCGAAGGGACCGAACTCGCGTCATCGGGAGTTCCTGAGGGCAAGGAACTGGCGATCCTCGATACCGTTCGAGACAAGATTCCGGCGGATCTGTTCAGCAAGCCCTATACCAATCCGGTCGGCGGCGATCAGCAGGCCATTCGCAACAATTTGCGGGAAGCGCTCGCGTTGCTGCGTGACGCAGGATACGAAATCCGGGACACCAAGTTGGTCAACACCAAGAGTGGTGAACCCTTTCGCTTCGAATTTTTGGTGGACGATCCAGCTACCGAGCGCTTCGTACTATTTTACAAACCTTCGCTTGAACGCCTCGGAATGCGCGTGGACGTGCGCGTGGTGGATTCCGCGCAATACGAAAACCGGCTGCGGCAGTGGGATTTCGACATCATTGTTGCCTCATGGGGGCAATCGTTGTCGCCGGGCAATGAGCAGCGCGATTTCTGGAGTTCGCAGGCGGCCGATCGACCGGGATCGCGAAATCTTATCGGGATTAAAAATCCGGCAGTCGACACGCTGATCGAGCGTGTGATTTTTACAAAGGATCGGGATGATCTCGTCGCCGCAACCAAGGCGCTCGACCGGGTTCTGCTGTGGAATTTCTACGTCGTGCCGCAATGGACTTACGGAAAACAGCGCACGGCGCGCTGGGACCGGTTCGGTCATCCCGAAACCATGCCGAAATACGGAGCTGCGGCGTTTCCGACTGTATGGTGGTGGGATGCGGCCAAGGCGGCGAAGGTGCCGCAGCGGTCATGACGCAATGAAACTTAGCCGCCGCGGCGCGTTGACGGTTCTCGCCGGTGCGACGGCCGCGAGCGTCGGCGGGCGTTTTTGTGCTCCCGCGGCGGCGCAGGATACCGACCGGCACGGCATGTCGGCGTTCGGCGATCTCAAGTATCCGGCGGATTTTCCGCATTTCAGCTACGTCAATCCGGATGCGCCGAAAGGCGGCGTATTTTCCCAGATTGGTCCGAATCGACAATTCAATCAGTCTTTCCAGACGTTCAATTCTCTCAACAGTTACATTCTGAAAGGCGATGCCGCGCAGGGCATGGAGCTCACCTTTGCGAGCCTGATGACGCGTTCAGGCGACGAGCCCGACGCGATGTATGGGTTCGCTGCGCGCAGTGTGCGCATTTCGAACGACGGTCTGACGTATCGCTTCACGTTGCGGACGGAACCGAAATTCCATGACGGCATGCCGCTCACCGCGCATGACGTGGTCTGGTCGCTGACGACGCTGAAGGAAAAAGGCCATCCGATCATCACGCAGCAATTGCGCGATTTCAACGGAGCAGAAGTGATCGACGATCGCACGCTCGTCGTGCGCTTCGCCGAAAAGCGCGCGCGCGACGTGCCCTTGTTTGTCGCTTCATTGCCCATTTTCTCGCGCGCTTATTATTCGACGAAGTCATTCGACGAATCCACGCTCGATATTCCACTCGGAAGCGGCGTCTACAAAGTCGGGCGTTTTCAAGTCGGCCACTTCATCGAGTATGAGCGCGTGAAAGACTGGTGGGGCGCCGATCTTCCGGTTTCACGCGGACAGAATAATTTCGACATCGTACGCTTCGAATACTACCGCGACCGAGAGGTTGGCTTCGAAGGTTTCACTGCCAAAAATTATTTGTTCCGCGAAGAATTCACGTCGCGGACATGGGCGACGCGTTACGATTTTCCGGCGTTCAAGGACGGCAAGGTAAAGCGCACAGTCCTGGGGGATGACACGCCATCGGGCGCGCAGGGCTGGTTCATCAATACGAGGCGTAACAAATTCAAGGACCGGCGCGTGCGCGAGGCGCTGATCGATGCTTTCGATTTTGAATGGACCAACAAGAATATCATGTACGGGTCGTATGACCGTACTCACTCTGTGTTTCAAAATTCGCCAATGATGGCGATCGGTAAACCCGATGCCGCCGAGCTTGCATTGCTCGAACCGTTTCGCGGAAAGCTACCGGATGAAGTTTTCGCCGAAGCCTATCTGCCTCCGGTCACCGACGCGTCCGGGCAAGACCGGCAATGGCTAAGGCGCGGAGCGCAATTGCTTGCCGACGCTGGCTGCACGATCAAGAATGGGAAGCGATTTCTGCCGAGCGGGCAACAATTCACGATCGAGTTCCTGAGTGACGAACCCACTTTCCAGCCGCATCATCTGCCCTATATCAAGAATCTCGGCACACTCGGGATCGACGCGACCTTGCGTCTTGTTGACCCAGTCCAGTATCGCGCACGCGTCGACGATTTCGATTTCGATCTGACCGTGGAGCGCTTCAGCTTTTCCGCGACACCGGGGGACTCATTGCGCACTTTTTTCTCGTCGCAAGCAGCGGCGACGAAAGGCACACAAAACCTTGCCGGAATCGCTGATCCGGCAGTCGATATGCTCGTCGACATCATCATCGCCGCCAAAACCCGAGATGAGCTCACCACCGCTTGCAAGGCGCTCGATCGCGTCATCCGCTCTGGGCGATATTGGATACCGCACTGGTATAAGGCGTCGCATTGGATCGCCTATTGGGATGTCTTCGGGTATCCCGCTGGCAAACCCCGCTATTTTCGGGGCATTCCCGAGACTTGGTGGTCCGACCGCGACAAGGCAGCGAAGTTGGGACAAAAAGGTTAGGCTGAGTATCTTGTTTCAGGCCGCGCCCTTGTTTTCAGGTCGCGGCTTTCGTGCCGGGCTGGAATGACATACTGAGGGCTTATGAGCGCCTATATTATCCGACGTCTGCTGTTCATTATCCCGACGATGTTCGGGATCATGCTGGTGGCATTCGTCGTGGTGCAATTCGCGCCTGGCGGCCCGGTAGAACAAGTTATCGCTAAATTGACCGGCGCCGACACGGGCGCCACCTCGCGCATTTCGGGCTCACCCGGCGGCGATTTCGGCAGCCGCGGCTTAGCCCAGGGCGCGTCTCAGGTCGACGCCTCCAGCTCGAAATATCGTGGTGCGCAAGGCCTCGATCCGGAATTCATCAAGAAGCTCGAGAAGCAATTCGGCTTTGACAAGCCCGCTTACGAGCGGTTTGGCCTGATGTTGTGGAACTACGCGCGCTTTGATTTCGGGAAGAGTTACTTCCGCGATGTTAGCGTGTTGCAGCTGATCAAGGAAAAATTGCCGGTCTCGATGTCGCTCGGCATCTGGATGACCTTGCTCACATATCTGATTTCCATTCCGCTCGGCATCCGCAAGGCTATGCACGATGGTTCACGCTTCGATATGTGGACTTCGACAATAATCGTGATTGGCTATGCGATTCCCGGCTTTCTGTTTGCGATCTTGTTGATCATTCTGTTCGCCGGCGGCTCGTTCTTCGACTGGTTTCCGCTGCGTGGCCTTGTCTCCGAGAACTGGTGGCAATTGCCCTGGTGGCAAAAAATCCTGGATTATTTCTGGCATCTGACGTTGCCGATCATATCGATGGCGTTGTCTGCCTTTGCGACGATGACATTGCTGACCAAGAACTCGTTTCTCGAGGAAATCCGCAAGCAATATGTCCTGACCGCACGCGCCAAAGGCTGCACCAACAATCAGGTGCTGTATGGCCACGTGTTTCGAAATGCGATGCTCATTGTTATCGCGGGTTTTCCATCCGCATTCGTGCATGCGTTCTTTACAGGGTCGTTATTGATCGAGACGATCTTTTCGCTCGACGGGCTTGGCTTGCTGGGCTTCGAAAGCGTCCTCAATCGCGATTATCCGGTGGTGTTCGCCACACTCTATATTTTGTCGCTTATCGGCGTCATCGTGAACCTGATATCCGACCTCACGTACACGTGGATCGATCCGCGCATCGACTTCGAGACGCGGGAGGTCTGAGGTGGACGTGCGCGCTGGCATCAAGCCGCCTGAAACGGCCGTATCCCCGATGGGACTGGCCGCACCGCCGACGCGTCGTGCGATCGCGATTTCACCACTCAACAAGCGGCGCTGGGAGAATTTCAAGGCCAACCGACGCGGCTATTGTGCGCTATGGCTTTTTATGACGATGTTCATCGTGTCGCTCTTTGCCGAATTCATCTGCAACGACAAGCCGATTTTCATCCACGTGAACGGGAAATTCTTTTTCCCGGCCGTCATTACATATCCGGACACTGCCTTCGCAAAAATCCAGGACCCAAACCTGTTTGGCACAGCAGCTGATTTTCGCGATGAATATCTGATGGGATTAATCGAGAAGGAAGGTGGAACCATCGTCTGGCCGCCAATTCGATTCTCCTACAATACACAGGTCAGCAAGCCACCGTCGCCGTTCCCTTCCAAGCCGACATGGTTGCTGACGCAAAAGGATTGCGAATATGCCGCCACCCACGGTTTCGCCAAATGCGGTGAGGGCGAGACGAACTGGCTCGGTACCGATGACGGCGGACGCGATGTGGTTGCGCGGCTGATCTACGGATTTCGTATTTCTGTGTTGTTTGGACTGGCGCTCACGATTGTATCGTCGGTCATCGGTATCGCCGCCGGAGCGGTGCAGGGCTATTTTGGCGGCTGGACCGATCTTTT
>CAWGBH010000010.1:12500-126036 GCA_963820805.1 uncultured Alphaproteobacteria bacterium | reverse complement strand
AGCTACCCGCACCAACTCTCCGGCGGGCAGCGCCAACGCGTGATGATCGCCATGGCCCTCGCCAATGAGCCCGACCTGCTGATTGCCGACGAACCGACCACCGCACTCGACGTCACTGTTCAGGCGCAGATTCTGAAATTATTGAAAGACACGCAACAGCGGCTCGGCATGTCGATGTTGTTCATCACCCACGATCTCGGCATCGTCCGTAAAGTTGCGGACAGGGTATGCGTCATGCAGCGGGGTAAGATCGTAGAGCAGGGCGAAGTAGAACGCGTCTTCACAGCGCCCGAGCACCCTTACACGCGCGCCTTGCTTGCAGCCGAGCCAAAGCCAGACCCGGCGCCGCCTTGTCCCGATGCTCCGATTGTCGTCGAGACGAAAGATCTGAAAGTGTGGTTCCCCATCAAGCGCGGCGTGATGCGCAAGGTGGTCGGACACATTAAGGCGGTCGATGGCATCAGCATCGAATTACGCAAAGGTGAGACGCTCGGCGTTGTCGGCAAATCCGGCTCCGGCAAGACGACATTTGGGCTTGCTATCCTCAGGCTGATTTCATCCGATGGTCCGATCGTCTTTATGGGCAATGGCATCCAGGGCCTGAAGTTCAAGGAAATGCGGCCCTTCCGACGAAACATGCAAATCGTGTTTCAGGATCCTTACGGCTCGTTGTCGCCCCGCATGTCCGTTTCGGACATCATCGAGGAAGGTCTTAAGGTGCATCATCCGCACCTGTCGGCTGCGGAACGTGAGCACCGCGTTGTCACGGCGCTGACCGAAGTCGGACTCGATATCCAGACGCGGCACCGCTATCCGCATGAATTTTCCGGAGGCCAGCGCCAGCGTATTGCGATTGCGCGGGCCTTGGTGCTGGAGCCAACCTTCATCGTGCTCGACGAGCCCACCAGCGCGCTGGATATGCTCATTCAATCGCAAATGGTCGACCTGCTGCGTGACCTGCAGAAACGCCGCGATTTGACGTACATGTTTATATCGCACGACTTGCGAGTAGTGGCTGCGCTGGCGAGCCGGCTCTTGGTCTTGCGAAACGGAAAAGCAGTGGAAGAGGGCGCGGCGGCGGAATTGTTCAAGGCGCCGAAGACCGCCTACACGCGCGCATTGTTCGCTGCCGCTTTCAATCTGGAAACCGCCCCTGAAGGCGTCGTGTCGCAGTAAGAATCCATGTCCAAACGCCGGGACCTAGCCGATCTGCCCGCGGACATTGTTCTGTCGCCGCCGCAGCTGCTCGCAAAGGCCTATCGCGACTATTACCGCTATCAGATGACCCTGAAGAGCGAAAATCCGCCTGTCGTGCAGGAACGTGACGTTCTCAGCGGTGGCAAGGTCGTGGTCGTCATCCCAATCGACGTTGCGCGTCAGGAACTCGTCCTGATCCGGCAGGTCCGCCTGCCGGCGCAACTTGCCAACGGTCACGGCGATATGGTCGAGTTCGTGGCGGGGCGCGTGGAGCCCGGCGAATCTTTGATCGAAGTCGGCGCGGCGTGAATGCACGGAAGAAACCGGCATCGCACCCCAAAAACTTTTCGAATTGCTCACGTATCTCAGCACGCCCGGAGTTACGGACGAGGAAGTCACGATCTTTCTTGCCGCCGTTGACGCCACGAAAATCCAAGAAGGCTCGCTGACGACGCCCGACGGAGAAAAATTATTTGTCCACCGCGTGTCGATCGATCTCGCGGTTGCAGGTCTCGATCAAAATAAGATGCGTAGCAGCCCAATGATTATTGGGCTGCAGTGGCTCAAGCTGAATCGCGGGCGGATCGCCGAACTATTGGGCTAGACTACGCGCTTCACTGCAGTGATTTCACTCCCGGCCGCTGCTATGCGTGCGATCGCTTGCGTGGCGGGTTCGATCGCCACCATCATGTGATGGGCGTTCGCATGGATTAAGCTTTCGGAATCACGAGCAATCGCGACATGGCCTTTCCAGAAAACTATATCCCCGCGCCGAAGGCTTGCGAGCGAAGACAATTTACCAAGTGCCAGTTCCTGCATGTCGCTGTCGCGGGGGCAGGGGATGCCCGCGGCCTGTAGTGCGACCTGGACGAGGCCGGAGCAATCCAGCCCGAGCGAAGTTTTGCCGCCCCATAAATACGGCGCCCCGAGAAAATGTTCGGCCATTGACACAAAATCCGCATGATGCGTTTTGATCGGCGCCAATAACGCGCTCGGAATATGCCAGCCGATTGCGGTGACAGCGAAGCGTTCATCCTGGCGCGCGACGGCGAGCGTTGCGCCCATGGGCAGCGCTGCAATTGGGGGCAGCTTGATGTCCGGCGCGGGGAACGCGAATGCCCGGAGAGCGAAAATCTTGTGGGTTGGAGAAGGGCCCGTTGGCCCGATTGCATTTGCCGATAGCCAGCCGACATACCCATCAGTCTCCAGCTGGCCCCAAGCCCAACCTTCTTCGGTAGTTTCGTAAATCGTAACTCGCTCGCCGAAGATCGCTTGGGTACTCAGCCTTGCGTCATGCGATGGCGCGCCGCGCAGATCGGTCAGCGGTTCCACCACTTGGTAGCGGGTGCCTTCGACGAAACGTTTGGCTTCGACATGGCCTTGCAAATGTCTTGCCGCGACGTCGGGGCGGAAGGGATTAATGCGGGGGTCGAGCGCGACCATGTCAGGAATAGCGTGCGCTGAGCATTGCATAAAGGGCGCGCGCCGTTTGGCACTCAGCGCCTTCCGGCCGTCCGGGCTTGGCCGATGGGGTCCATGCGAAAATATCGAGATGCAACCAGGAGGGCGCCGTCACGAAGCGGCGGAGGAACAGCGCCGCAATGATCGCGCCGCCGTGGCCGCTTGTCCCAATATTGTTGAGATCGGCGACTTTCGAATCGAGCATCACCTCATAGGGTCGCCACAGCGGCATGCGCCACACGGGATCGTTTTCGGCGCCGCCCGCACGCATGAGTTCGTCCGCGAGGGCATCGTCATCCGTGAAGAACGGAGGCACCTCGGGTCCGAGGGCGACACGAGCAGCGCCTGTGAGGGTCGCGAAATCGACGATCAGCGATGGTTTGTCCTCGTCTGCGAGCGCGAGTGCGTCCGCGAGGATCAGACGGCCTTCGGCATCCGTATTGCCAATTTCGACAGAAATACCCTTGCGCGAAACGTAGACGTCACGTGGACGAAAGCTCGTAGCGGAAATCGAGTTTTCGACAGCGGGAATGAGAACGCGGAGGCGGAGGTTGAGGCCGCGCGCCATAATCATATGTGCTAGTGCCAATGCGGTCGCGGCCCCCCCATATCCTTCTTCATATTCAGCATGCCGGTGTCGGGTTTGATATCGAGACCACCTGTATCGAAACAAACCCCTTTGCCGATCAGCGTGATCTTCGGATCGCTGACCTTGCCCCAGGTGACGTCGATGAGGCGTGGCGCGCGCGCCGAGCCGGCCCCGACGGCATGGATCGAGCGGGAAATTCTTGACGAGCGCGTCACCGCTCGTGACCTGTACCTTGGCGGAATGTTGCTTGGCGAGCGCGCGGGCGGCCGCTTCCAATTCAGCCGGACCCATGTCGTTGGACGGCGTATTGATGAGATCGCGGCAAAGCGTCACCGCTTCGGCGATATGAGTGAGGTCTTCGCCGTCGACACCGTCCGGTAAAACCAGCCGCACATTGCGCGTGTCCACCTTTCGGTAACGGGTGAATTGGTAGGCCCCGAGTGCAAAGGCCAGAGCGGCCAGGCGTGCATTATGCGGCGCGTTGGCGAAGCGATAGGTGCCGGGCGGCAAAAGCCCAACAAGCTGACCAGGCCTGAACAGATCCTTCACCGGCTCGTCGTCGGTCTCGAGCCCGAACAAGACGGCCGCAAGCTTTCCGTCCGGCCCGGGCACGATGAGATGACGCCCCGGTTTGGGCTCGTAGCCCGTGGCGCGAATGAATACGTGTGCGCGGTCGTCGAGGATTCTGGTCGCTTCCGCAAAGTTCGCGGCGGTTACGAACAAGATCGGCACAGCCTGCATTTTGCCGGCGCTTGCGAAGACAGGATGCATGGTTACTCCGCGGCGTCCCGCATTGACGGCTTCGGCATATAGCCGTCACGCGTCTGTGGCAGCTTCCAACCGAGCATTTTCGATGCAACCAGCGTGCGGAGGACCTGCGCCGTACCGCCGCCGATCGTAAACATGCGCACATCACGTGCCATGCGTTCCAATGGCAATTCGCGCGAATAGCCGCGGGCGCCAAAAAATTGCAGTGCATCGTTGACGATTTTGATGGCTGTTTCGGAAGCGAAAATCTTGGCCTGCGCCGCCAGCATGGGATCGGGAAATACACTGTTTTCGGGGCCGCGCGAACGCGCGGCCTGATAAAGCATCAATCGCGCGGCGGTGAGCTGAGTCTGCATGTCCGCAAGCATCCATTGTAGGCCCTGAAATTCGCCAATCGGACGGCCAAACTGTTCGCGCGTCTTCATCCACTCCAATGCATGATCCAGCGCGCCCGCGGCAATGCCCATAGCGACTGTGCCGGCGCCGACGCGTTGACTGTTATAAGCATTCATCAATTCGGCGAACCCGCGGCGAAAGCCTGATCGGCGGGAGGACGGCCATCGCGGCCGGGACTTCCAGATTTTCGAAAATGATCTCGCCTTCCGGCATGCCGCGCAGGCCCATCGTTTGCTCGCGCTTGCCGATGTGCAGACCTCGGGATTCTCCGCGCACCGCGAGGAAGCCCCCGATTCCCAATTCATCGCCCTGTTCGTCAAACACGCGGGCGAATATCAGGTGCAAGCGCGAGACCCCGGCACCGGTGATCCAGTGCTTCTTTCCGTTGAGGACGTAGGTGTCCCCACGTTTGTCGGCACGGGTGGTCATGGCGGTGGTGTCGGAGCCGGCATCCGGCTCGGTGATGCAGATCGCCGGCTTGTCGCCGTCCAGGACCAACCGGGCCGCCAGCTTCTTCTGCGCCTCGTTGCCATAGGCCATCACGGTCGATATCGCGCCCATATTGGTCTCGACGACAATTCGCGCAGTGACAGTGCAGGCCTTGGCCATTTCCTCAATCACAAGGACGGCATCGAGGAAGGAGCGGCCCTGACCGCCCAGCGCCACCGGGAGAGTCATGCCGAGGAAGCCGGCCTCTTTCAGGGCCTCTACGACGTCCCAGGGGTATTGCTCGTCGCGGTCGATGGCTGCGGCGCGTGCGGACGCTACCTGCGCGGCGAAAGTTCGCGCCCGCGCCTGCATTTCCATTTCATGGCGGGAAAGGCCTAGATCCATTGGGCCAATCATAAACCCTATAGCGGGAGAGTCTTACAAGTTAACCAAGCGTTAGGGTTAACGTTTTATTGCTCGAATATGCTGCTGAAAACCCACGCCCATCGTCTCTTTGCATCGGCCGCGATAGCGGCCGTTTTAGCGATCTCGGCTGGTGGCTGCTCCAATTTTGGAGCGGGGGACACCACCGGTTCGGTTGGGGCAACGTCGTTCAATCAAGCTGACGCTCGCCGTTCGCTGGACGAATTGGGTGCACGTTATCGCCAAAACCCCGCCGATCCCGAAGCGGCGATCGCTTACGCGCGGGCATTAAGGGCAACCGACCAACGGGCCCAGGCAGTCGCCGTCCTCGAGCAGGCGTCGATTCGCAATCCGAGCAGCATGCCTTTGGTCGGAGCCTATGGTCGCGCACTCGCCGACGCAGGCCAATACCAACAGGCGCTCGAAGCGCTTGATCGTGCACATACGCCCGACAATCCGGACTGGCATATTCTCAACGTGCAGGGAGCCGTCCTCGATCAGATGGGCCGACACGCTGAGGCGCAACGTCACTACGCCAACGCCCTGAAAATGGTACCCGACGAACCCGCGGTCCTTTCGAATCTTGGCCTCTCGTACATGCTGACCAAGGATTTAAAAAACGCGGAGCTGACACTCCGCCGTGCAGTCGCGCAGCCAAACGCGGGCCCGAAAGTACGGCAAAATCTTGCATTGGTTGTTGGTCTGCGCGGACGTTTTCCCGAAGCGGAAAAAATCGCGAGCGCCGATTTGCCCCCGAATGAAGCTGCGGCCAACGTCGCCTATTTGAAACAGATGCTTGCGCAGCAGGGCGACTGGAAGAAAATGGGCCGCGCCTATGGGCCGGGACCAGACACCGGCTCCTGATCGCTGCTGTCAGACTTTGAAAGTGAATGCGCGAGCGGCCTGGCCGCTATTGCAACGCCATCACTTTGATTGCCGCTGGCCCCAGAATAACGATGAACAACACGGGCAGGAAGAAGAGAATCATCGGCACGGTGAGCTTCGGCGGCAGCCCGGCAGCCTTTTTCTCGGCTTCCGACATGCGCATGTCACGATTTTCCTGCGCCATGACTTTCAGCATGGTGGCCAGCGGCGTGCCGTAGCGTTCGGCTTGCTGCAAGGCCATGCAGACCGATTTGACCCCATCGAGATCCGTTCGCTTGGCGAGGTTCTCATAGGCCTGGCGCCTGTCCGGCAGATAAGACAGTTCGGCGGTTGTCAGCGTGAGCTCTTCTGCCAGCGCCACAGATTGTGTGCCGACTTCGTCGCTGACCTTTCTGAATGCGGCCTCTATCGACATGCCTGATTCAACGCAAATCAGCAGCAGGTCGAGTGTGTCGGGAAACGCGCGTTTGATGGATAGTTGGCGTCGCTTGATTTTGTTCTTGAGCAAAAGCAGTGGCAGATGCATGCCGATATAGGCGGCGCCAATACAAACGGCGATCTTGACCATGTTTGGATAGTCAAGTTTGAGCAGGACAAATAGATAAATCACGGCGAACAGAAAGGCTGCGATCGGCGTGATCATGCGAACGAACAAAAATGTGACGTAAGGCGCCTGACCGCGGTACCCCGCCTGTACGAGCTTAAGGCGCGCTTCCTCCTGGCCGACCCACTTGGTGAGGTTGAAGCGGTCGACAATGGTCTGAACGTATTGCTTTGGCGATTGCCGTAACTTTACCTTCTGATTTTCCTGCGCCATGCGCTCGCGTTCACGCTGGCGAATTTTCTCGCGTTCAAGAGCGACGGCCCGCATGCGCTTGTCGAGCGGATCGGCAAATACGAATGGCATTGCAAGCGTCAACACAGTCGCCGCCGCTGCGACGGCCGCAAGAATCATCGTGACCGTCTGGACATTGAGTGCATTGATCAGGATATCGAGCATTTGCCTGCGGCCTAAAAATCGAAATTGATCATTTTTTTCATGACCAGCACGCCCATCGTCATCCAGATCGCAGAACCAGCGAGCATGAGGTGACCCATGGAGTTGGTAAAAAGCAACGAGATGTATTGCGGGCTGGTGAGATAGACCAACGTCATCACCGCGATTGGAAGTGCGCCGATGATGCCGGCAGAAGCTTTCGCTTCCTGAGACATGGCTTGAATCTTGGCCTTCATCTTTTTGCGGTCGCGCAGCACCTTTGAAAGGTTTCCGAGGGCTTCCGACAAGTTACCGCCGGCCTTCTGTTGGATTGCAACGACGATTCCAAAGAAGTTGGCCTCCGGCAGCGGCGTGCGCTCATACAATTTCGCGCAGGCCTCTCCCAACGGGATGCCGATGCTTTGCGTCTCCATGATAATGCGAAATTCGGTTCTCAGCGGCTCCGGCGCCTCGGCGACGATCATTCTTATGCAATCATGCAAGGGCAATCCTGCCTTGACACCGCGGACGATGACGTCGACCGCGTCTGGAAACGCAGCCAGAAATTTCGACTCGCGGCGTTTTTTCAAATAGGACAGCAGCCAACGCGGGACACCGAAGGCGCCGGCAAATCCCAGAGCTGCTGCGCCTATCAAGCCGGCGCCCGAGAGAGAACCCACGGCGAAAAAGGCCAAGCCAATACCAGCCGAGATGATTGCAAACTGCCTTTTGGACCACGTTAGACCGGCTCGTGTAATTCGGACCGTGAGTGGTATTCGTTTGCTTTTCTTATGACGCTCATCGAAATCCTTAAGCGTGGATTCGATAGTGTCGCGCCGGGATTTTTGCGGGCCGCGCGCCGCGCGCGCTGTTGGCTCCGTCTTGGCAACGCTCAGCATGCGCTGTGCAGCTTTGCGTTCGCCTGACAGGGACGGATAGATGAATACGTATGCCACGCCGCCGATAGCGACGGCGACCAGGAAAAAGACGGCGACAATCTGCAAAGCGCGCTCCCGCTTTAGGCTCTGACGGTTTCGTTCGCGACTTCTGCTGCGTCCAGAGCGGCGGCCAGTCGTTTTTCCTCGCCGTAGTAACGGGCGCGGTCCCAAAATCGGGGGTGGCCGATCCCGGTCGAACGATGACGGCCGACAATGTTGCCTTTGGCGTCCTCACCGGTCATGTCGTAGATGAACAGGTCTTGAGTAACGATGACGTCGCCTTCCATCCCCATGACTTCGGTGATGTGGGTGATTTTGCGCGAGCCATCGCGCAATCGCGCGGCCTGGACGACGACATCGACAGAGGCACAGATCATTTCGCGGATGGTGCGGGACGGCAATGAAAAGCCGCCCATGGTGATCATCGATTCCAGTCGAGATAAGGCTTCTCGCGGGTTGTTGGCATGCAACGTCCCCATCGAACCGTCGTGACCGGTGTTCATGGCTTGCAGGAGGTCAAACGCTTCGGGTCCGCGCACCTCGCCGACGATGATGCGTTCAGGCCGCATGCGCAGACAATTTCGTACCAGGTCGCGCATCGTGACCTGTCCTTCGCCTTCGAGGTTTGGTGGACGTGTTTCCAACCTTACAACGTGCGGCTGCTGCAACTGCAATTCGGCGGCGTCTTCGCAGGTGATAATGCGCTCGTCGTCGTCGATGAACTGCGTGAGGCAGTTAAGCAGTGTCGTCTTACCGGAACCGGTACCGCCTGAAATCAGCGAGTTAACGCGAGAGCGACCGATGATGCGGAGGATTTCGGCGCCCTGCTGCGTGATTGTGCCGAATTTGACAAGCTGATCGAGGGTCAGTTTGTCCTTTTTGAATTTGCGGATTGTGAGTGCGGGGCCATCGATTGCCAGCGGCGGCACGATAGCGTTAACGCGCGATCCGTCTGGCAAGCGCGCGTCGCAAATCGGTGAGGATTTATCGACGCGGCGGCCGATCTGACTCACGATGCGCTGGCAGATATTCAGAAGCTGTTGGTTGTCGCGAAAACGGATGGCTGTCTTCTGAATCTTGCCTTTGACTTCGATGTAAACGGTACCGGAGCCATTCACCATGATGTCGGCAATATCGTCGCGTGAAAGCAGCGGCTCGAGCGGACCAAATCCGAGGACATCGTTGCAGATATCGTCGAGCAGGTCTTCCTGCTCGGAGATCGACATCACAATGCTCTTAATCGCGATGATCTCGTTGACGATATCGCGAATTTCTTCGCGCGCTGAATCGACGTCAAGACGCGCTAACTGCGCAAGATCGATCGCCTCGATCAACGCGCCGAATATCGTGGTTTTGGTCTCGTAATAGGATTTTGAACGCCGGGTATCGACCGAAGAAGGCAGATTATTTGCCGGCGCGGCGCGGGCCGCGGCCGGTGTTGAGACCAGCGGGGCCCCAAGCCCATCAGATGGAAATGGCGTGCGTCCGGTTTCCACCGGCGCGCTGGCGCCGGAGGTTGAAGGCTCGGCCGCTGGTGGCGGCGCGGCAGCCGCTTCTTGCGGAAGCGGTGCGGGCGCCGGAACGCGAGCCTCCGATGTTGCGCTACGCTTACCGAACAAGGCGATGCACTCCCAGTTTTCAGCCGGCTCGCTTCATGAACTTCGATAGCAGTGGTGAAAGCAAACCGCCGCGGGAGCGTTTCGTCTCTGCGCGCCCTGTCAGGGTCTGGGCCATTTCACGGAACATTTCCGCTGTCTTGTGTTTCGCCGATACTTCGGAAATCATTTGCCCGTTGTTCGCGGCCGGTCCGAACAATTGCGGTTCGAACGGAATTACCGCGATTGGATTGCTTTCGAGGGCTTTTGCGAAATCTGTCGGCGAAATTTCCGGCCGCTTCGGCACACCCACCTGATTCAGGCAGTAGTGCGGGCGATGGTCATTCGGACGTGAGGTGCGCAGCAGGTCGATCAGATTCTTTGCATTGCGGAGGTTGGCGAGGTCGGGGCCCGCCACCACAAGAATATCATCGGCGCCGATCAGAAGCCGCTTTGTCCAGCCCGACCACAAATGCGGCACGTCAAGAACGACACAGGGGATGGTGCTACGCAGAGAGTTCGAGCGTTGTGTCGAAGGCCTCAACACCGAAGTCGTAGACACGATCAAGTGTCGCTGGTGCAGCCAAAAGGCTCAAATGATCGGTACATTTCGACAGCAAGCGATCGACGAAGGCCGTATCAACACGGTCCGGCGAGAAGACGGCATCGGCGACGCCTTGCGGCGGGTCCTGGTTGTAATCAAGGCCGGCAGTGCCGAACGGCAGGTCGAGATCCGCGACGACCGTGTCGAGTGAAAGATCACGGCCAATTGCCCATGCGATATTGTGGGCGACGGTGGAAGCGCCGACGCCGCCCTTGGCGCCGACTACGGCGATGATGCGACCGACCGCCTTGGCGTCCGGTGCCGAAAATAACCCGCAGATCGCGCGGACGATATCGATGGTGCCAATGGGCATCATCAGATATTCGCTTACACCACGGCGGGTCAGTTCGCGATAAAGCTTAACGTCGTTGACGCGGCCTACCACGATAACCCGCGTCCCCGCGTCACACACCTCTGCCAGCTTATCGAGCCCGACCAGGATGCCATCGGTGTGGCTGTCGGTCTCGATCAGGATCACATTGGGCGTGGGCGAATTGTTATAGGCTTCCATCGCCGCGGCGATGCCGCCCATCTGTATTTTTACGTGCGCCTTTGCCAAGCGTCGGTCTTCACCGGCTGCCTGAACGGACGCAGCAGTTTCGACCGTCTCGCAAAATGCCTGGACTGAAACGCGTGGTGCCGGCGCAATATGCGCCTCGGCGACATTTTCGCCTGGCACCCGTGTTCCTTCAGCGACCGCGACTTGCTGAGCGTTCTTAATCATTTTCCTACATCGCTGATTTTGCCGACGTCATAGCCAACATAAGTGCCGGACGGATTTTCACCCTTGCGGTAACGATCGAGCACAACAGAGCGACGCGGCGCATAGGGGGGCGATTTACCGCGGGGCTGCACGAGATCCGCAGGATTGTCGACCATCGCCGCAAGATTGCGCTGACTTGCACAGCCGAGATTCCAATACGGTTGATTGTCCATGTAGGCGGAGTTGGCGTTGTAAGAGGGGCCGAGATCGAGCGGCCATTCCCCGCACGGGCCTGCCTCCGCGACCAGCCGCGAGTAGTTGAGCTTGATGCTTGCTATCGAAGTCGGGCCCAGCCGGGAATGACGCACGTAGATGGCGTTGGACGGGATACCGATGGCCGCAAAAATAGAACGTATTTCGCGCATCGAGTTGGCGGTAGCGTGGTCGATGGACTTGCCTTGCGGTACGTCGATGATGATGCCGCTGCCTGCTTCATGACGCCACGCTTGTGCAAACGAAAGCACATCGGCGCTTTGGCTCGGCGTAAGCCCGCCGCGGTTGCGGCCGATCATGACTTCGACGGATTGCGTCCCCTCCCGCACGGTAATCGGGTGACGCAGGCGGTAGTCGTTCGGGTATTCGACTTTTCCGACTGGCGCTTCATAACAGCCGGCCAATGAAGCTGCGATGCCGCCGGCCGCCAGCAGGCGGAGCGCCGATCGGTTGCGGCGCTTGGCCACCGCGTTTTTGATTGCCGTCATTATGTCTGTCCCACTCAATCGAGGATGAATCCGTACTTCCCGTGATAGTCGCCGTTAGGCCGAGTTTCGTTCTTGCCGGCGACGCCATAGATGCGGTTCAGCTGGCCAAGGAGGACGGTTTGCGGATCGCTTGGATCGGCAAACCCATCATCCGGCTTTGAAAGTTGTTTTTGCGCAACTGCGCGAACCACGTAGGGAGTGACCAGCACCATCAGCTCGGATTGATGGTTGATGTAGTCGCGGCTCTTGAAGAGCGCGCCGAGCACAGGGACCTGCATCAGGGCGGGGATGCCGTTGATCGACTGTTTCGTTTGCTCCTGGATCATTCCGGCCAGAGCGAGCGAACCGCCGGACGGAATTTCGACCGTGGTGTCGGCGCGACGCGTTTGGATCGAAGGAACGGTCAGCGATGTCGTCGAGCCGGTGACCTGCAAGGTCATGGCGTTTTCGGTCGAGAGGTCAGAGACTTCGGTCATCACTTTCAAGCTGATGCGGCCTTCCGACAGAACGACGGGCGTAAACACAAGGCTGACGCCAAATTTTTTGAACGTGATTTGCGGTTGGCAGAGCGGTGGCGACCTGGTGGTGTCGCACGACAGTCCGTTCGGGATCGGAAATTCGCCGCCTGCGATGAAGGTGGCGGTTTCGCCGGAGATTGCCGTTAGGTTCGGCTCGGCCAACGTGCGGATCACGCCGGCGCGCTCCATTGCGCGCAACGTTGCGGTCACCGTGTTGAAAGTGCCCGCAAGTGCGGTGTTACTCAGCGCTTGGCCGGTGGCCGAGAACGGGTTGCTGGTATTAAAGTTCACGACCGCGGTGCCGTAGTTGAAGCTTCCGGAAAGGTCGATGCCGAGCTGCTTGATCACGTCGCGTCGAACTTCAGCGACTGTGACCTTGAGCATGACTTGATCGCGCCCGCGCACGGTAATGCCGTTCACAACCTTGCCGCCGTCGCCGACCAGCCTGGAGGCAAGGTCGAATGCGTGCTGGGACTCTGCGGCGCTTGCGGCGCTGCCGGAGATCATGATGCCGTCTGTGCCCACGCCTTCAATGTGGATATCGGCATCCGGCATTGTCTGTTTGAGGGCCGCACGCACACCATTGAGATCGCGTGTGACCGCGATATCGAAGCCGGCGATTTGTTTGCCATCGGCGTCGAAGAAGAAAATGTTGGTCTGACCGACGGCCACGCCGATCATGTAGACGCGGCGTGAAGAGCGGACCACCGCATTTGCGATCTTGGGATCGGCAACGAGCACATCCTTGATGTCGGCCGGCAAGTCGATGGCAACGGATTTCCCAATTCCGAGCGGAATTGAACGAGATGTCGCTTCGCTTGCTGCTACCTGGATGACGGGAGTGCGCGCAGTCGCCTCGGCCGACATTGCTGGAGTAACTTGTGTCACTCCGGCGACAGCAATCAGTGCTGCTAGCGCGGCGGTACGGGTCAGTGTCCTGGTCGCCATGTCCCCCTCATCCCCCAAGTCGGTTATCGCGGTGTGGTCGCCGTGCTGACGCCAAACCGGACAACATTGATGTTACGGCGTGAATCCGCCGCGTCTGAATTCGAATCGTCGGACGAACCGTCGGCGATGCTGCGCAGCGCCAGCGACAACGTGCCGAGTTGCTGCGATAACGCCAAAGTTTCCGCCTGGCTCGACGAGAGTTCGAGCGTTGCGGTCTTGCCGACGACAACTTTTTGGCCGTTCTTTTCTTCGATGGTCTGATCGATGGCCAGGATGCGGATATTGCGAAGGATGGTTTCGCTGCTGTGTTCGCCGCCCTTGTCTGCATCGCGGCTGGCACGCGGCGTCATGATCACGTCGACTCGATCATTCGGCAGGATGAAGCCGCCGGCGCCCGTCTCCGGGGAAATTTGCGTAGAAACCGCCCGCATGCCGGACGGGAGGATCGCGGCCATGAAGCCGGAGCCCTTGGCATTGACCAATTTCGCTTCGCGAATCGGCTCGCCGGCGACAAAAGGAGCGCGCACGATCATGCCAGTGAGATTTTCGAGTGCTTTGGGGCGATCTTTCTTGCGTATGAAATTGCTACCGGCGCTGCTCGAGGGCCAGGCTTCCCAAGAAAAATCTGCGGGTGTAAGGGCCTGACCTCGCGGGATGTCCGCCTTCGCCACCAGGACGTCGACGGTGTCGAACTTCGGCGCCTCCACGACAGGCGCGGGCGTTTTGTCGGACCGGCCAGCCAGCAGGGCGGCAACGCCACCTGCTGCTATGGCGACTGTCAGCACTACGACACGTGCAGCTTTCATACGCTCACTCTCACCGTGACAAGACGGCCGGCTTGGCCGCGTAAAACCACATGGCGGCCGATGCCGCCGCTTGCACCGGATTTCACCAGTTAAAGGTCAAGGTATGGTTAAGGAGCGGTATCTAAATCGAGTTAATATTGTATTGCGGCAGTAACGCCGTTGAATTCAGAGTCCGTATCCAGGCATCCAGCCAGTCTTGGGATAGACGGCGAGCGCTGCAGCGGCGAGGGCAATACCATACGGAACGCCTCCATCCGTTTCATGCAGGCGCACAATCCAGCCTTGTCGTGCAAGTGGCGCTGGCAGCGGAAGCTTGCGGAATTGGAGAATAATCAGGGTAAGCGCGCCACCGAAGAGCGACGCATAAATCAAGTAATCGAGAAGAAAATCGAAGCCGAACCATAAAGCGGTCGCGGCTGCGAGTTTGGCATCGCCGCCGCCAATCCAGCCTTGCGAAAAGAAAATGAAGGCGACGATCAACACGACCGCGGCAGCTGCGAGGTGCATTCCGAACGCGTACAGGCTCATGCCGGTGATCAGCGTGAGCAGGAAAAAGCCGCCGGCAAGCGCAAGCGAAAGCCGGTTCGAGATGGTCATCGTGAATAGGTCGCTCGATGCGGCAAACGCCATCAGAGCGGGGAAGAGCAGGAGCCTAATTACATCCGTCACCATCATCGCGCGTTCCTAGCCACCGATTGTCATACGATGGCGCCACGTTACGCCGCCTAAGCTTGCGGTTCGGTTAGCACCCGCGACCTTTAGCCGGCGTAAAAAGAGGTGAGGGAATTGCACGCAAAAAGGCGCAATGAGACGGAACTTCCGCACTCGATCAGCGAAGTTCGATTACTTTAGCTGGGTGGAGACCGTGTTGAATTTGGCGTTCAGGTTCGTGCCGAGACCGTTAACGACCGCGATTATTGCCACGGAGATACCGGCAGCGATGAGGCCATATTCGATTGCAGTAGCAGCCGATTCGTCTTTCACAAAGCGCAACACATACTTCTTCATCAGGAACTCCAAAGATCCACACGCAGCACTGCGTTCGCTGAGTTGATACCAGCGGGCGGACCGACACTTCGAACTCGGCTGACGCTGAGCAAAACGTAAATCGGCAGGTCTTGCGTGCGAGTTAATTTGATCGAAAAAACATAGGAGTTTGTTGTCTATATTCCTCGTGTAAGTACTGTGGTTAACAAATTACAACTCGCGATAACCTAGAGTTAACAAAACATTAATTGAAACTATACTATTGGATATCAAATAGTCCGTACCAATACCTAATTTGTACTTTTGGTTTTAGTATTCGAATTGTCGACCTGCGCGCGAATTTTGCAGCTTCCCCTACGTTAATACTTGAGATTGGCCCTTTCGGACCGTCTTTCACGCCATTTTAACCGGGCGATCGGATACCAACAGACCGCACACACGCATACGCAGGTTTCCGGCCATGCTCGCCGAGATGCTCTCAGTTGTTAAAGTCGCCGGCGAAACGATGCTTAAGCTGATTCCGATTTCGATCGCATTCGGGATCATCTTCGCAGTGCTCACCCACTGGTCCGCCTGCAATCCCGGTCGCCCGTGGTGGCGTAAGCGCGAGATCGTCACCGACATTTGCTATTGGTTTTTGATCCCTCTGGCGGCCCGTTTCGTGCGCATCGGTCTGATGGTGATGGGGGCCGCTTACATTTATGACATTCGCGGGACCGAGGCTCTTCTCAAATTCTACGATAATGGATTCGGCCCGCTGGCGGAGATGCCGCTTTGGGCCCAGGCCATAACGTTTCTCGTTGTGTCGGATTTTCTGACGTATTGGATCCATCGAGGGTTTCACGGCGTCAGTCTCTGGAAGTATCACGCCGTCCACCATTCCTCGGAAGAACTCGACTGGATTTCTGCGGCACGATTCCATCCCGTCAATATCTTCCTCGGTACCGTTCTCGTTGACGTCGGATTGTTGCTGGCCGGGATCTCTCCCAATGTGATGTTGTGGGTCGGGCCATTCACCACGGCCACGTCTGCGTTCGTGCATGCGAATTTGAACTGGACACTAGGGCCGTTCAAATACGTCATTGCCGGGCCAGTTTTTCACCGTTGGCATCACACTGCGGCAGATCGCGGCGGCTCCATGAATTTCGCGGGCACGTTTCCGATTTGGGATATCTTGTTTTGTACCTTCTACATGCCGGAAAAGGTCCTGCCGGACGCCTATGGCATCGATGACACCAGTTTCCCGGAAAGCTTCGGCGCCCAAATGCTATATCCATTCCAACGCTAGTTGCCGTAAACTCTTTGCACTTCATTCACCATTTGCGGTCACCTTGATGAGTGGTATCCGCCGGCATTCATGCGGCGGTCCTGTTGTTGTGCGTCGGGTGCTGGAGAGCGCAATGTCGGCCTTGTCGGGGCGGTTCAGGCAAAAATTGGGTTATTGGGCCTTGGCTTTGACAGCCGTGGGCCCGCTCTGGGCGATGCCAGCACAAGCCGACACGGTCACGATCAACGTCGACCAGGCGCAGATCATGCAACTGCCTGAAAAGGTCGCAACGATCGTCATCGGAAACCCGTTGATTGCCGACGCCTCGCTGCAGAGCGGGGGCGTTCTCATCGTTACCGGCAAAGGTTTTGGCGCCACCAATCTGCTGGCGCTTGACCGGGCGGGTCACACCCTCATGAACAAGACCATACAGGTCCTTGGCGCCAGCGGTGACGACGTTGTCGTTGTCTACAAGGGTGTCGAGCGAGAAACCCTTAGCTGCGCCCCCGATTGCGAGCACCGGATCACGCTCGGTGATGCGCCGAACTATTTCAATACTGCTTTGACCCAGAGCGGCGCCCGCAACGGCCAGGCTCAAGCCGCGCCACCGCGCTAGGCGGGTCGAAAGACGGTTAGCGATCGCTTAACGCGATAGCCGCGGTTCCTTAGGATTTTGGCAAGAATTAAAAAAGGCGCTGTTGCTATGGATTGCGGTGTTTCGGCACCGTTTTAGCAATCGAGATGCCTGTCATGCTCGACCTCCCACGACGCAAGATCGCAACCCGCCTTAAGCGGCTGTTGCCTTTACGCTCGGCGCGCCGTTTTGTGCGCCAGCAAAGTGGTGTGGCGGCCGTCGAATTCGGTTTGGTGGCGCTTCCGTTCCTTGCGCTGACGTTCGCCATTCTCGAGACCGCCCTGGTTTTCTTTGCCGGGCAGACGCTTGAAACTGCGGTGCAAGATTCGGCGCGGCTGGTCATGACCGGTCAGGCGCAAACCAATGGTTGGAGCAAGGACGACTTTAAAAATCAGGTCTGCGCGCGCGTCGCCGGACTGTTCGACTGCGTCAACGGTGTTTACGTCGACGTCCGGACCTACAGCAGCTTCGCCGCTGTCAACAGCGCGCCGCCGCCGATCAACAATGGCCAATTCGATACAGCGAATCTGAACTTCAGTCCCGGCAGCGACGGCGATATCGAGGTCGTCACACTCTACTATGAATGGCCGATCTACGTTTCTCTGCTCGGCAACAATCTGTCCAACCTGAATGGAAACAAGCGTCTGCTGGTCGCGACAGCAGTTTTCTGTAACGAACCCTTCACGGGCGTAACGAGCCCCACGGCGGCTTGCCACTAGGTGTTTGACATGAAAGCGATGATGTTCTCTGTGCGACGCGCTTTGCGAAGTCTTCGCCGCGACCGACGCGGCACCTCTGCCATTGAATTCGCCATTCTGGCGCCGCTGATGATCGGGCTCTACATCGGCTGCGTCGAGATTTCGGATGGCGTGGCCGCGGACCGAAAAGTCACTTTGACCGCGGGAACGCTTGCCAACCTCACGGCGCAGACACAGACGCTCAGCACGACCGTCATGAATAATATCTTGACCGCATCGACGTCGGTCATGTCGCCTTATACGGGTTTTTTGACGGCCAAGGTGTCATGCATCAAGATTGATGCGGGCGGCCACGCGACGGTGGCGTGGGGCGCAGCGACTGCCAATACGACTCCCCGTGCACCCGGAAGCGCCGTTACAGTGCCCGCCGACTTGTCCGTGCCGAGTTCCTCTCTCGTATTCAGCGAGGTGAGTTACAAATATGAACCGGTCACCGGCTACACGGGTTTCAATCACATCACTGGCCCAATCACATTGTCGGACGTGATGTACATGAGCCCGCGGATTACCCCGCCGGTTCTCAATGGCACGGCCTGCAGCTGAGAGCGCGCCGTTCCGCCTAACGAGTGTCGGCGATCGGTAACGCGGTCGTTGATTTGATCCGCTCCATCGCAAATCGCGAGGTGACGTTTTTTAACGGCACTGTTGCAATCAGCTTTTTGTAGAACGCGTCGTATCCCGCGATGTCGGGCACGACGACGCGCAACATGTAATCGACGTCGCCGGCCATCCGATAAAACTCCATCACTTCCGGCATCGCGCCGACCACATCGGCAAAGCGTTTGAGCCAGTCTTGAGAGTGGTCGCCGGTCTCGATCGACACGAATACCGTGATGCCGAGGCCGACCTTTTCGGGATCGATGATGGCGACTCTGCGCGTGATGACCCCATCGGCTTCCAGGCGCTGTAGTCGTTTCCAGCACGGTGTGGAGGACAATCCGACGCGCTGGCCTATTTCGGCAACCGAAAGCGACGCGTCCTCTTGAACGACAGCAAGGATCTTCCGGTCGATGGCGTCCATTCTCTCACCCTTCAAAATTTGGAACGAGCATGCTGACGTACTTAATATGGTAGAATAATATTCTTATTTATACGACAACTCTGTCTTTATAGAGAAAAAAATTCTATTTCAAGGACAATCTATCCATCAACGTCAAAGTCCACGCCATGAAAACATCATCTGGTTTCAATGCCGTCCGCCTCCTGCGCCGGCTCGGCGCCGCGATGCTCTTTAGCTGCGCATTGGCCGCGTCCGTGGCATCCGCGCATGCAGAGCCGCTGGTGACGCCACAATGGCTCAGCGCCCAGCGCGCTGGTCAGGATTTGGTCGTACTCGACATCCGTTCGGCTATCGACGGCGGCGGAGCGCAGGCCTACGCCGCCGCGCACATTCCCGGCAGCATTCATAGCGACTACGACAAGGCCGGGTGGCGCGTGACCCGCAATGACGTGCCGTTCATGGTGCCGACGGTGGCGGAACTTGAAAAGCTGATTGGCGATCTTGGAATCGACGAAAACACTCACGTTGTGGTGGTCCCCGCCGGCGTCAATGTCCTCGATTTCGGTTCAGCCGCACGCACCTATTGGACGCTGAAATATGCCGGCGTGAAGAACGTCTCGATCCTCGATGGCGGCATCGCCGCATGGCGACAGGCCCAACTGCCGACCGAAACCGGAACGAACGCGCCGTCACCGAAGATTTTCACCGCAGCGGTCGACAGGAGCATCCTGGCGCTTGCCACCGATGTTGAGACGATTGAAGGGAAGGGCGGGGCCACGCTCGTCGATGCGCGTCCGGCGTCGTTTTTCCACGGCAAGGAGAAAGCCCCGGCTTCCCAGGCTTATGGCCACATTCCAGGCGCCCTGAACATCGACAGCGCGGAATTCTACAACTCGAAGACCAATCGGTTAAAGCCAAGGGCTGAGCTCGCAGCCATTGCCAACGCCGTGCCGGCCGGTGGCGTGGTGAGCTATTGCAACACCGGACATTGGGCGGCGACCGACTGGTTCGTGCTGCACGAACTCCTCGGCCGCAAGGAAGCGAGGCTTTACGCCGGGTCCATGGTCGAGTGGACCAGCAATGCCAGCCGGCCGATTGAATCCTCGCGCACGAAATGGGACGATCTGAAAAAGGCCCTTGGCCTCGGATCCTGACCCGCGCTCTGGAGTTTCTATGTCCACAGTAAGCTTGGCCGCGTCCAGCTCGGGCGCGGCCGTTCGCATCGATCGTCTTTTCCTTGGGCTTGCGCTCGGCGCTACTGCGATTCTGCTCGCACTCGTCCTGCTCGATCATCAACCGGCTTCTGCGGCGCTCATTCTCGGCGGTTTCGGCCTCGGCATTGCGTTCCTCAAGGCCGAATTCAGCTACACAGCTTCGTGGCGCCGTTTCCTGACGCGCGGAGAAGCAGGCGGCCTCCTCGGCGGTCTTATCGTAATCGCGATCTGCGCGCTTGCGGTCGTGCCGGTCGCTGCCCTGGCGCAGAATTATGGTGGAGCCATAGCCCCGCTTGGCCCGTCCCTTATCATCGGCGCTTTTGTATTCGGTATCGGAATGCAGCTTGCCAATGGTTGTGGCTCCGGCACGCTTTACACAGTCGGCGGCGGCTCGGGGCGCATGCTGATTGCGCTTCTGTTTTTTGTCGTCGGCAGCGTGTTCGGCAGCCTGTCATTGCCGGCATTTCTTGCGCTCGGCGGAATAGACCCGATTTTGGCTTCCGACTATCTCGGCCCGTGGGGAGGGCTCGCGGCCACGCTTGCCAGCATTGCGATTGCCGCAGCGCTTATCATCGCATTCGCCCGCAGCCGTGGCGCGAATTTCGTTCCCTCACGCAACTACGTGATAGGCGGAATCGTCATAGGGCTCCTGTGTGTGGCGGTGTTTGCGGCTGGCGGGCATCCTTGGAGCGTGACGTTCGGCTACACCGTCTGGGGTGCGAAAGCTGCGACCGCGCTTGGCTTTGACTTGTCGCATACAGCATTTTGGCAATGGCCTGGTCCCAAGCGCGCGTTGTCAGAACTCCGTCTTGTCCGACACGTCGAGCCTCACCGATTTCGGAATGCTGTTCGGTGCAATGGCGGCGGCCGCCGCCAGCAAGCCGTTCGCCGCCGGTGCATGGCCACCCGCAAAATCGCTGTTGGCCGCCGGCGTGGGCGGTTTGTTGATGGGGTGGGGCGCCCGCCTCGGTTTTGGCTGCAATATCGGCGCGTTTGTTGGGGGCGTTGCCTCCGGTTCGCTGCACGGTTGGGTCTGGTTTCTTGCCGCGCTTACCGGCTGCCTGATCGGAATCCGCCTACGGCCGCTGTTCGGTCTGTCGCGAGAGTAGCCAATGCGAGCAGTTTACATCGTCGTTGTGCTGATCGGCATGACCGCAATATTGCTCGATCACCTCTCGAGCCCGTCGAGTGGCCGTGCGGTGTCGCCGGAGGATTTCGCCGGAGCCTGCGCACCTTGCGGCGCGCCTTGTCCCTCGAAGAAATAATGCTCTCAACTATTTTGCTTCAGGAAGGCATCGACTTCGGCACGCGTCGGCGCGCCTGAGGCGCCTCCGAATTTCGTGCATTTCAGTGCGGCTGTGGCGCTGGCAAAGCGCAAAACGTCCGGAAGCTCACGGCCATCTGCAAGCGCAAGTGTGAAGCCTCCGTGGAAAGCATCGCCGGCGCCAAGCGAGTCGATCACTTTCACTTTGAAGGCAGGCAGGTGCTTGAGTTCGCCGCGTTCGAGCCAATAGACACCGTTCGGCCCGTCGGTAATCGCGAGAAAACCTGAAATGTGTTCGGCGAGTTTCTTGAGTGCTTTGCCATAGTCCTCGAGGCCGGTCGTCCCAAACAAAGCTTCCGCCGATGACACGACGTAAGTGCCCAGTGCGAGCAGCGGGTCGTCAACGGTCGTTGTCTGATCGAGATCGATCACAATCGGGATTTTACGTTTGTATGCGGCTTGGCAAACTGCGGTGACGAATTCGGGAAAACGGTTGTCTACCAGGACGGCATCGACGTCTGCCACCAACCCTGCGGCGTCCTTCGGCAATGCGCCGCCAAGGTTGGTGCCACGGCGGGTCGCAATGATTTTTTCGCCGGCTGCATCGAGAAGAATCAGCGACACTGACGCCGTGCCGCGATCGACCCGCGCGACACCACTGCAATCCACGCCTTCCTTGCCGAGATCCGCGAGAACGCGGTTACTGATCGCGTCATCGGTATCACCCAGCGGCCCGGCAAACGCGACGCACCCTTTGAGCCGGGCGATCGTCACGGACGCATTCGCGGCGCAGCCGCCTCCGGTGATGATAAATTCGCTTCCAGCCACCTTGGTGCCCGGCACAGGGAAACTTTCGACGCGCATGACGATGTCCTGCACGGCTATCCCGGAGCACAAAATTTTCGGACTTTTAGGTGCGCGTTCAGTCAAAGCTGATCTCGTCCTCCACCCAAGCGCGGATGATGTGGTGTGCGATTGCAACCGGCGGCGGGGTCGTGAGCCCTTGCGGATGTTTGCGCATCAACATGGCCTCGACTTCGCCCTTGCTAAACCACCGGGCGTCTTCAAGTTCCTCTCGATCGACCACGATATCGTGCGTGAGCGCCTCGGCATGGCATCCGATCATCAGCGACGTGGGAAACGGCCAGGGTTGCGAGGCAAAATAGACCACGCTCCCGCAGGAAATACCGGCCTCTTCGAGCGTTTCCCGACGCACTGCATCCTCGATTGATTCCCCCGGCTCGATAAAGCCGGCAAGGCACGACCACATGGTCGGCACAAATCTCGGTGAGCGCCCGAGGAGGCAACGCTCACCGTCTGATGCCAGCATAATGACGACCGGATCCGTGCGTGGGAAATGCTCGGCCTTGCATTGTGGGCAATCGCGCCGCCATCCGCCCTGCACCAATCGCGTGGCGGCTCCGCAATTCGGGCAAAAGCGATGGCGCGCATGCCAGTGCAGCACCGCCTTGGCCTCCGCAATCGGAGGCAGATGATCGGAGGCGACCAGGCCTTGAACAGCGATTGAGCGGAGGTCGGTGACATGCAGGTCTTCGCGCGCTTTTAGGACATCTGCGGCTTGTGGACTGATGCCATGGCCAAACCGCGGCGCACCGTCGAGCAACCCGAGGAAAATCGTTTCAGTCGCAGGGCTGAGTGCTTCTGCCTCCGGTAACGTGAACAGCGGCTCGTGAATGCTCGAGCCCTTCTTCATCACGATCCAGTCGCCGCCAATCACGTAGGTTTGTGCATCTGCGCTTCGCGAAAGACCAGCGATGGCGGCGGCATCGGGGCGCAGCTCCGCCGCGCGTTCGATGCGGCTGTCGGAATATCCGAGACGGGGTCTGGGGCCGAGATCTGGACGAAAAGGCATGTGCCGTACAAATTCGCACGACGACTTCGTCGGCGCAATCCTTACTCGGCGGCTTCGCCGCGCGGGTACATGACTTCGCGCAATTCTGGCCGCTGCCATTGCGGTCCTAGCACGCCCTGCTTGGCGCCGTAATTGAGCGCAGAGGTCACGGTGTCGTTGGTTGCGCGCATTTCGCGTGCGCGGTCGAGGCTCACATCGACGACAAACATGCCGGCGGCAGTGCTCTCAAAAAGAATTTCCTCTGGCGTGGCCACCATTGCGAGGCCTTTTTCAGCTTGGCTGAACAAATTTTGCGTTGTAACGACGATGGCGAGGTTTTCGATGGCGCGCGACCAGATCAGGTTACGCCAGGTCGCCCATAACCGCCGCTTGTCGGTGCCAGCCGGCATAAAGATCAGTTCGGCGCCGCGCAGCGCCAAAGCCCGCGTCACTTCTGGCATGTAAGCTTCGCTGCACATGGCGAGGCCGACTTTGCCTTGTTGCGTGTCGAACACCGGGAATTCATTGCCGGGAACGTATTGAAATTCCCACCATTGGCCGCCCGTGTAGATCCACGGCCCATTCGGGTGGGTTCGGCGATAGCTCGCCGGCGCACGCCCGTCGCCGTAGGCCATGCAAATCAGATTATGCGCAGTCCCCTCATTGTGGCTGAGCGGTTCGATGGTGCCATAAACCACATTGATGCCGTGCTTCGAGGCCGCTTCGGCAATACGTGGCGTGGGATCGAATGTTGCCGGCATGCGCCAGGGGCCCGGATAGGTTTCGGGAAAGCAGACAAATTCGGCGCCCTCGGATTTGGCGCGCGCGATGAAGCCCACCGCGTCAGCGATATTCTTCTCGGCTTCCTCGATCCGATTGGCGATCGGCTGCACAAGAGCGATACGAAACGTCATACGGCACTCCAGACTGAACGCAGGCGCTGAGAGAGCTTGAAATGGCGAGGCGGTGTGGTCAAGCGATGGCCTGATCGATGGCGGCCAGGACTTGCTCGGGCCTGAGTTCATCAAGGCACACACTTCGGCTGCCGATGTGGCGTTCGCATCCTTCGAAGGTGCAGGGCAGGCAAGGCAACGGGTTCTGTACGATCCATACGTTGCGGCGGTTCTGGATTGTGCCGCTCGCCTCCCACGGTGTCGCAAGCCCACCGACAGGCCAAGGACCCCAAACGCGAGGGTCCATTGGGCCGAAGAGAGCAACGGTCGGACGCCCCGCCGCCGCAGCAAGATGCGTGACGGATGTGTCGGGCCCGATGTAAAGCCGCGCCTTGGCCAGCAGAGTCATTGTTTCGGCCCAGCCGACTTGATGGACGTCTGCGACACCGCGCCAGACTGACTCAAGATAGCTTCGCTCGGCGTCGCCAGGGCCTCCGATTGCAACGACCTGAAGCCCCCGTTTTGCGAGGCCGGCGGCGACTGCGCGCCAGCCATCCGGCGTCCATTCTTTGTAAGCAAACATGGGCGCCGCATGAATCACAGCGTAACTGTCGCCAAGGGCCACCTGTGAACGCGGTGCGGGGGCTGGACATACCAATTCCGGGACACGCGAAATATCGAGAGCGTCGGCAAGCCGCAGCATCTGCTCGACGCGATGAAGCTTCTCCGCCGCGGGAACGTTGCGATGGAGAGCGATGCGTTTGAGCGTGCGTGCGAGCCACGAGTCACTGTCGGTCGTCACCCCTGTGCGCTGCCGACCCGCCGCATAAGCAAAGACTGTCGGACGATCGCCGCTCTGGGTCGAAATCGCGATGTCATAGCGCCGCCAAAGGCGCGCAAGCAGACGTGCACTCTCAATGGTCGTCGGGCGTGACGATAGAGTGAAGACCTGATTGATGTCGGGGTTACCGGCGATAATGCCGGTGGTATTGCGAAACACCAGAACATCGATTTCGCATCCGGGCCACGCGCGGCGCAGGCTGCGGATCAGCGGAGTCGTCAGAAGGACGTCGCCGATGCGACGCAACGAGATAACGAGAATTCGGTGAGGCGCAGCAACCATGATTTTTCATAGAACCGAAGCGAGCAGGCCCTGATTGTCGCTTTATCGATGGCCGCCGCGTGTATCCTTGCAAGAATTTGGCTATTTTGTTTAGTCTTCTGCTATCAGTATTGCCGTGCGCAGTCCATATTTGCGCCGCGCAAATGCAGGAAAGCAAGGATGTCATCGCCCGAGTCGGCGCAGAAGAATGTACCGATGGTCGCTTTGTCTTGGGGCGAAGTGATTGACAAGATCACCATCCTTGAGATCAAGCAGCAGCGTCTGTCTTCTGCCGACGCTATTGCGAATGTCGCTCGCGAGCTTGGCGCACTGAACAAAGTTGTTGCGGACGCTTCGGTGCCGGCCGAGTTAGCGGAATTGAAGATGGCATTGAAAGCCATTAACGAGAAACTTTGGGACATCGAGAATCAAATTCGCGCGAAGGAAGCGCAAAGCACTTTTGATAGCGCATTCATTGAGCTCGCACGCTCTGTGTATATCAACAACGACCAGCGTTCGAAGCTTAAACGCGCAATCAATGAACTTCTGAATTCAGAACTCGTTGAAGAAAAGCAGTACACCGCCTACTTGGGGCAGAAATCGCTGTCCGCTGTTTAATCACCGCAGCAGCGCGCGCAGCGCGGTGAGCAGCGTCTTTCTCCGGCTTGCGTCGTACGCGATCGCGGTTTTTACGCCCCATACCGGTTTTGGCCACGCGGCGTCGTCACGCCGGCGCGCGATCACGTGCACGTGCAATTGCGGCACCTGGTTTCCGAGCGCGGCGATATTGAGCTTGTCGCATTTGGTAACCGTTTTGAGCGCGCGCGACATCTTGGCGATTTCTCCGAGGAGCTGGATCTGAGCGTCCTCCTCAAGGTCGATGAGTTCGACAATACCGGGACGACGCGGCACCAGGATCAGCCAGGGGTAATTGGCATCGTTCGCCAGCAGCACACGAGTAAGCGCAAGGTCGCAGATCGCGACAGTGTCCTGTTCCAACTGTGGATGGAGCGACCAAGCCGATTCCATAATCGTCCACACCGCGGGCCTGGCCCGGGCCTCTCAGACATTTCCACAAGCAGAATCGCCAGATGGACCGACGGGTCAAGACCATGCGTGACTGGCCGCGCATGGGCTGCTTGCTTTCGGCGGCCTTAGGACCGATATAGGACGCGGGAGGTTGGCGGTGGACGAGCCACTCGCCAACCGGGTCAGGTCCGGAAGGAAGCAGCCCTAACGAGCGCGGTTCGGGTCGCTCGTCAGCCTCCCACCAATTCCACGATTCGTTTGCGATGAGGCCGCGCGCGGCGCGGTGGCGAAGCGGATGGCACGATGAGCGAGCTCAGAAAATCCGCTGCAAGCGGTCCCACCCCGGCCGATAGTCCGGCCGAGGGCTATCGCGTGCTCGCGCGCAAATACCGGCCGGCTAGCTTCGACGACCTGATCGGGCAGGACGCCATGGTGCGCACGGTCTCGAACGCATTCGAGAGCGGCCGCATCCCGCAAGCCTGGATCCTCACTGGCGTGCGCGGCGTGGGAAAGACCACGACTGCGCGCATTCTCGCGCGCGCGCTGAATTACGAACTGCCCGATGGTTCTGTGAAGGAACCCACAATCAAAATGCCGGTGATGGGCGTGCATTGCCAGGCGATCATCGAAAGCCGGCACCCGGACGTGCTGGAAATGGACGCCGCCTCTCACAACAGCGTCGAGGACGTGCGGCAGATCAATGACGCCATTCGTTATGCGCCGATGAGCGCGCGGTACAAGGTCTACATCCTCGACGAAGTGCACATGCTGTCGGGCGCCGCCTTCAACGCGTTGCTAAAGACGCTGGAAGAACCGCCGCCGCACGCCAAATTTATCTTCGCGACCACGGAAATCCGCAAGGTACCGGTGACCGTTCTGTCCCGCTGCCAGCGGTTCGATTTGCGGCGTGTCGATGCCGCCGTTTTGGTCAAACATCTCGAAAATATCGCCACCAAGGAAAATGTCGAAATTGAACCCGCCGCTTTGGCGTTGATCGCGCGCGCTGCCGATGGTTCGGTGCGCGATTCACTTTCGCTCCTCGATCAAGCAATTGCCCATGCCGCGGGCCCGGTGCGTGCAGAAGACGTGCGGCAGATGTTGGGCCTGGCCGATCGCGTGCGTGTGGTCGATTTGTTCGAGGCCTTGATGAAAGGTGATGTCGCCGCCGCCCTCAAAGAATTACGGGAGCAGTACGAGGTTGGCGCCGATCCCGCTGTCGTGCTGGGCGATCTCGCTGAATTCACGCATTTCGTCACGCGCGTCAAAGTCGTCCCCGCCGTTGCAGACGATGTATCTTTGTCTGAGGCCGAGCGTGCGCGGGGCCGCGCTTTCGCGGCACAATTGTCGATGCGCGTGTTATCGCGCGCCTGGCAAATGCTGTTGAAAGGCGTTGCCGAGGTGCAGGCCTCCGGCCGTCCCGTCGCTGCTGCCGAGATGGTGCTGGTGCGTATCGCATACGCTGCCGATTTGCCGACGCCGGATGAGGTTGTCCGCGCGCTCAGCGACAACTCGCCAGTGCCCGCGCGACCGCAAGGTAATGGCGGTGTGGCGCAGGCGCAAAGCTATGCCCCGCGCTACGAGGCGCCGCGCGGCTCGCCGCGTTCGTCAGTTGCCGTGTCGCCGCGCCCGGCGGACGATCCGGTTGCCCAGCTCGACCAGCCTGCGGTCGCGGCACCCACTCTCACCATCGGGTCGTTCGACGAGTTGATCGCGCTCGCTGCTGAAAAGCGCGATATCGCCGCCAAGATGGCGCTGGAACGCGATGTGCGGCTCGTCCGTTGTGAAGACGGCCAGCTGGAGATCGCGCTTGAGGCCAGCGCGCCGAAGACGCTGGTGCACGATCTTCAGCGCAAGCTGACCGGCTGGACCGGCAAGCGCTGGATTGTGGTGGTTTCCAAGGAAGAGGGCGCGCCGACGATGCGTGCGCAGGCCGACGCCCAGCAGGCTGAGATCGAACGCGGCGTGCAGAGCGATCCGCTGGTGCAGGCGGTGCTTAACCGTTTCCCGGGTGCGAAGATCGTTGGCGTGACGCAGAATTCCGACGTCGGCGAGCCAGCGCCAGACGTTTTGCCCGACAGTGAGGACGAGTGATGGCGGACTTTTTAGGCCTGATGAAGCAGGCGGCACAACTGCAGTCCAAGATGCAGGCCATGCAAGCCGAACTCGACACTATAGAGGTCGAGGGCACGGCCGGAGGCGGGATGGTGTCGGTGACGTTGTCCGCCAAAGGCGATCTTAAGGGCGTCAAGGTCGACGATTCACTTTTGAAGCCTTCGGAAAAAGAAATTCTCGAAGACCTCATCATCGCGGCGCACGCTGATGCGCGGCGCAAGGCCGAAGGGGTGATGCAAGAGAAGATGAAGGCTGTCACCGGCGGCCTTCCGCTGCCGCCGGGATTGGGATTGGGCTAATTATGCTTCGTGGAAGTCTCCCGGTCGTCATGCCCGGCCTTGTCCCGGCCATGACAGGTTGATCATGCCTACCGCCGTTGCCGGACCCGAAATCGAGCGTCTGATTCAGCTGCTGGCGCGCCTGCCAGGTCTCGGCCCGCGTTCTGCGCGCCGTGCCGCGTTACATCTGATCAAAAAGCGCGAATTGCTTATGGCTCCGCTTGCCGCTGCGCTGGAAACGGCCATGGAGAAAATCGAAATCTGCAAGGTATGCGGCAACATCGATACGCAGAACCCCTGCACAGTTTGCACCGATCCCCGGCGCGACGATTCCATTATTGTTGCGGTTGCCGATGTCGCCGACCTTTGGGCTTTGGAACGTGCGCACGCGATCAACGGCCGCTATCACGTGCTCGGGGGTACCCTGTCGCCGCTCGATGGTGTCGGTCCGCGCGATCTCGCCATCGATACGCTGATTTCGCGCGCGCATGAGGCGCCGGTAAAAGAGGTGATCCTGGCGCTCAACGCCACGGTCGATGGCCAAACGACCGCACATTACATCACCGAACTTTTGCAGGACGCCAACGTTAAAGTGACGCGCCTTGCCCATGGCGTGCCGGTTGGTGGCGAGTTGGATTATCTCGACGAAGGCACGCTGACGGCAGCGATCAAGCAGCGTACGCTGTTCTAAGCCCCGTCGAAACAGCATCTGTCCGAGCCACATTCGAGGCATAAAGACTCAATGAATCCCTCGAAACGTATCGACCAGTTGATCGTAAAACTCACAGACTGGCGCGGCAAAATGTTCGCCAGCATCCGCAAGAGTATCCTCGAGGCTGACCGGGAGATCATCGAGGAATGGAAGTGGATGGGAAGCCCGGTGTGGTCGCGCGATGGAATAATCGCGGTAGCCAACGCTCATAAAGAAAAGGTGAAGCTAACCTTTGCGCAAGGGGCGAAGCTCCCAGATCCTGACAAGCTCTTCAATGCAGGCCTCGAAGGCAACAGGTGGCGAGCAATCGATTTATTCGCGGGTGATAAAATCAATGCGCGTGCTCTGAAAAATCTCGTTCGAGCCGCTGTTGATTTCAATCAGAGCAAATTGAAGAAAAAAGCGCCTGCGAGTACGCGTGCGAAAACTCGTAAAAGTAAAAAGACGTGAGGCTGCTGTTTTTTCTCGCTAAGCCTAGGCCTTCTTTGGGTCGAGGCGCGTGAAGTGTCCGTGCCGCTGCAGCCATGCAAGCAGCACCATGCTCGGAATGCCGGCCAACGCACAAATTACGAAAAACCAAGGCCAGCCGGTTGCCTCGGCAATAAATCCTGCACCCGATGACAAATAAGTCCGTCCGACGGCAGCCAGCGCTGTGAGCAGCGCGTACTGCGTCGCGGTGTGCAGCGGGTTCCGGCAAAGCGCTGACAGGTAAGCGACGAACATCACCGTGCCAATGGCGCTGGTGAAATTCTCCACCGTGATTGCAAACGCAAGCATCGTCGTATTCGCGCCAGCCACGGCCAACGCGGTGAAGGCAAGATTCGCGACAGATTGCAAAATAGCGCCGACCCAGAGGCTCGGTGCGAGTGGAAGGGCACGCGCAATAAATCCGCCCGCAAAACCGCCGAGCAATAGCGCAGCAAGTCCGACGCCCTTTACGATTGCGGCATATTCGTTTCGGGTAAACCCAAGGTCGATCACGAAGGGCGCGGTCATGGCGCCGGAAAGCGCGTCGGTGAATTTGAACAGCACCACAAAGGCCAGCATCACCAAGGCGAGCTTGTAGCTGAGAAAATCCTTGAAGGCGCCGACGGCGGCTTCGACGACGCGTGCGAAGGGTTTCTGCCCCAGGTGGGCGGCGGCGGCCTGTGCCGAGCGTCCGGGCTCGGTCGCAACAAGCGCGGTCACGGTGCCGATGAGCACAAGCGCGGCCATCGCGACGTAGCCCCAATGCCAGGCTGCCTGTTTGTCAAAGCCGCGGGCTTCAATGGCGCTCACCAGGAAAAGCGCCCCGGCGGTGGAAACCAGCATACCGATGCGATAGGCCGCGACGTAACCCGCCATCCCGGCAGCCTGCTCGTTTTCCGGCAGGCTCTCGACCCTAAAGGCATCGACCACAATGTCTTGTGTGGCCGAGGTGGCAGCAACCAAAAGGGCACCAAAAGCGACCATGCCTGGCGCCGTCGCCGGATTGCAGGAGCCAAGGAAAATGATCGCCGCGATCAGCAGAAATTGCGTGAATACCAGCCACCCGCGGCGGCGCCCGAGCCAGCGCGTCAACAGCGGGACGTCGAGGGCATCGGTCAGTGGCGCCCACAGGAATTTCACGGTGTAAGGCGTGCCGACCAGCGCAAACAAGCCGATGGTTCCGAGGTCGACACCCGACTCACGCATCCATACGAGTAGCGTCGCGCCTGACAATGCGAGCGGCAGGCCGGACGAGAAGCCGAGGAACATCACGATCAGCACGCGCGGCTTGCAGTAGACGGCCATCGCGTCGAACCATGACGGCCGTGCCTGCGCGTCGGGGGAAACTGCCATTGGGCTAGTCGTTGGTCCCGGGTTTCGGAGCTGTTATTGGAATTAAATCCGGACTCTGTTTCAGCTCGGAAATCTTTAATTCGGAAATTTGAAGCTCCCGCGGACTAACGTCAATTTGATTCATTATTTCAATTTTTTTGTCAGTGGCGGGGATTGGCAATTCGTTAAAGCGTCTCGCGCTCACAAGTACCCGAGATTCCAAAGTGGCGAGTGCTTCATTGTATTTTAAAACCGCGCCACGGAGGGCTGTGCCCAGACCGACGAAATGCGACCCCAAGGTCGAAATTCGTTCGTAGAGTTCTTTTCCTAGCGTACCAATTTTTTCTGCATCTTCCGCGAGTCTTTCCTGTCGCCACCCATATGAAATCGCCTTAAGTAATGTAATCAGAGTCGTCGGTGTGGCTAGGATGACACGTTGATTTGAGCCTCCTTCGATTAGCAAAGGATCAACTTGTAAAGCAGCACTATAAAATGACTCGCCCGGCAGAAACATAAATACAAATTCCGGCGCAGGCTTAAATTGATCCCAGTATGCCTTGTTGCTCAAGGCAGACATATGTCCACGGATCTGGACCGCGTATTGGCTAAGGTGTGCCTCTCTAGCATCATTATCTTCAGCTTCCATTGCGAGAAGATACTGATCTATCGGCGATTTGGCATCGACGACTATTGTGCTATTTCCCGGCAGCCGAACTATCATGTCGGGCCGGAGGCGCCCACTGTCTGTTCTAACCGATTGTTGCTCAAGAAAATCGCATTTGTTGATCATGCCGGCGAGCTCTACGACGCGCCGAAGCTGAATTTCACCCCATCGGCCTCTCACCCGAGGAGTTTTTAGAGCGTGTACGAGATTCGCCGTTTCGGATTGCAACTCCCTTTGGGACTGAAGTAGGCCGTCCACTTGAGCAGTAATACTTTCATAAGCACCCACACGTGCTTTTTCTAATTCCTGTACTTTTGAGTCAAACCTATCTAGCAACTCCTTTACTGGTTTGACCATGCCTTCGATAGCCTTCTCGCGCTTTTCAAGTTGGTTAGCGGCGCCATCTTGGTAGCGCTTGAATGTCTGCTCTGCGAGACCGAGAAATCCGACGTTATTTTTCTGCAATGCTTCTGCCGCGATAGCAGAAAAAGTTTCCTTCATATTTGCCAGACGCTCAGAGTTGAGTTGTCGCTCCGCTTGGAGAGTGCTCGACAATTGTGCGGCCTTTTGCTTGCCGTGAAGCCAGCCGAGCAGCAATCCAATTGCTGCTCCCAACATCAGACCGACGATCAGAAATCCGATAGATACAAGGCTCATGGCTTTACTCTCAGTGACAGAACGAGCGCCCGCGAGCGTGGCTTCTACCTTGATTTGCCAGCCGTGCGAACGAACGGCGAACGGTAAGTCGATTGTGCCGGTGGCTCAAGGGCAAAGGCACATTGACCGCCCGGGCTCTTGCCCTTACATCGCGACCATGGCGGTTCGTGACATCATCATCATTCCCGACAAGCGGTTGCGGCTTAAATCGGAGGCGGTAAAGGCCATCGACAAGCCGCTGCGCGCGCTCGTCGACGATATGTTCGAGACGATGTACGCCGCGCCCGGTATCGGGCTTGCCGCGATTCAAATCGGCGTGCCGCAACGTGTGGTCACGATGGATCTCGCCAAGAAGGACGAGCCGAAACAGCCGCTGGTCTTCGTCAATCCGGAGGTTATCTGGACCTCGGACGAAAAGGCGACTTACGAAGAAGGTTGCTTGTCGATCCCGGAATACTACGAGGAGGTCGAGCGGCCGAAGGCCGTGAAAGTGAAATACCTCGACCTTGACCTCAAGCCGCAGGAGATTGATGCGGAAGGGCTGCTCGCGACCTGCCTGCAGCATGAGATAGACCACATCAATGGCGTTCTGTTCATCGACCACATCTCCAAGCTCAAGCGCAGTATGGTGATGAAGAAATTCAAGAAAGCGGCGAAGAAGACGGAAGGCGGAAAGCCGCTATCCGAGGACAAAGAGCCTTCGCATCATATCGGCTAACATGCTGTCTAGCGTCTTGGCGGGGGCGAGCCTCGTCACCACAAGCTATTAATATTTTGCCGGATCATTCATGTCGCTTCGCCTGATCTTCATGGGCACGCCCGACTTCGCGGTGCCGACGCTGATCGAGCTCGCGGCGCGCGGCCATGAGATCGTTGCGGTCTATACCCGCGCTCCCAAGCCGGCCGGCCGCGGGATGGACCTGCAGCACACGCCGGTCGAGCGTGAAGCACAAAGGCTGGCGCTTCCCGTCTTCACGCCGAAGACGCTCAAGGACAGCGACGCAGAGCAAGCTTTTCGTGCACACAACGCTGACGTCGCAATCGTCGTCGCCTATGGACTCATTCTACCGAAAGCCGTTCTCGAAGCGCCGCGACTTGGCTGCTTCAATGTGCATGCTTCGCTCTTGCCGCGCTGGCGTGGTGCTGCGCCCATCAACCGCGCCATCATGGCGGGCGATCGAGAGAGCGGCGTCACCATCATGAAGATGGACGAAGGGCTCGACACGGGCGCCATGGCGATGGCCGAGCGGATGCCGCTCGCCGCCGACATGACCGCAGGAGAATTGCATGACGCTTTATCGCGGTTGGGTGCCGATCTGATGTTGCGCACGCTGGCCGCCGCCGAGCGTGGATCTTTATCACTCACGCCGCAGCCTTCAGCCGGCGTGACCTACGCGGAAAAAATCTCAAAGAACGAAACGCGCATCGATTGGACAAAGCCATGGAAACCGGTTCACGACCACATTCGCGGTCTGTCACCGTTTCCGGGTGCATGGTTTGAACTCGATGACATTCGCATAAAAGTATTGCGTTCGATGAAGGGCGATGGTTCGGCGGCGCCGGGTACCGTCCTTGGCGACAAGCTGACGATTGCTTGCGGAGAAGGGGCAGTGCAGCTCGTACAAGTGCAGCGCGCCGGAAAACAGCCGATGAGTGCGGAAGAATTTCTGCGCGGCACGCCGGTGAAGACCGGGACGCAGGTAGGCTAACGTGTTAACTATCGAAGGGAATCAGAACCACTAAAAAGCCCCTATTTCGGGGCAATTGTATTTCTCCTCCCCGTTACGGCCCCTATCGCGTGCTCGATGCGTCGATCCCGGCGCGGCTGTGACTAACCTGGAAGAACATCTTGAGCATCGGACATAACACCGACATTTCTGCTGCCGACGCGCGCCTGTGGACCCAAATCCTCAACGGCTACCGCGAATCAAACCGCGCCCGTAGCGTGATTGAACTGGCGATCACTGCGCTGCCGTTAGTCGCGCTCTGGTTCGCGGCGTGGTTCATCTATTCGTTGGGATATTGGTGGGTGTCTCTGTTGATCGCGATCCCGGCGGCTGGCTTTTTGGTCCGCCTGTTCATGATCCAGCACGACTGCGGTCATGGCGCATTCTTCAAGAATCGGCTGGCCAATGATTGGGTCGGCCGCGTCATTGGCGTTCTCACCATGACGCCGTACGATTTCTGGCGCCGCACCCACGCCATCCACCACGCCACCTCCGGTAATCTCGACCGCCGTGGCATCGGTGATGTCGATACACTGACGGTGCGCGAATATTTTGCACGCTCGCGCTGGGGCCGGTTGAAATATCGTCTCTATCGCAATCCGCTGGTGATGTTCGGCATCGGGCCCGCTTATCTTTTTTTCCTGCAACACCGTCTGCCGGTCGGGTTGATGCGGAACGGTTGGACACCCTGGATCAGTACGCAGGGAACGAACGTGGGGATCGCGCTGATTGCCGTGGTCTTGATCTGGCTGATCGGCGTTAAAGCGTTTTTTCTCGTCCACTTGCCGATCATGCTCTTCGCCGCCGTGTTCGGCGTCTGGCTGTTCTATGTCCAGCACCAGTTCGAGGAGACATTGTGGGACGAGAACTGCGGCTGGAACCTGCACGACGCTGCCTTGCACGGTTCGTCGCATTACGATCTGCCACTGCTGTTGCGCTGGTTCACGGCCAATATCGGTATCCACCACGTGCATCATTTGCACAGCCGAATTCCCTATTATCGGCTGCCGCGCGTGCTGAATGACCATCCGGAGCTGCGCAATGTCGGCCGACTGACGCTGCTGCAGAGCTTCGGCTGTGTCCGCCTTGTGCTCTGGGACGAAGCTCAGCGCCGGCTGGTGTCTTTTCGTGAAGCCGGAATTTCCAGCCGCGGCGCGTGACTTCTGCTGAATTCGTGTTTACTGGATCGCCGGGCCACGAGGCCCGGTGGTCGCAGGTCAGCTATGCCCCGTTACAAGCTCACGGTTGAATATGACGGCACGCCGTTCTGCGGCTGGCAGATTCAGGCCGACCAGATCACAGTGCAGGGCGTGCTGACTGCGGCCATCGAAGCGCTCTCGGGCCAGAAGACTTTGGTGCAGGGAGCCGGACGTACCGACGCCGGCGTTCACGCGCGTGCGCAGATCGCGCACGTCGATCTCACCAAGGATTGGGACACCGATACCGTGCGCGATGCGCTCAATGCGCACCTGCGCCCGCACCCGATCGCGGTTCTCGTGGCCGAGCGCGTGCCTGATGATTTCAACGCACGCACCTCGGCGGTCAAGCGTCATTACCTCTACAGGATCATCAATCGCCGGCCCGATCTCACCCTCGAGGTCGGCCGCGCCTGGCGTGTCGCGCGACCGCTTGATGCGAATGCCATGCACCAGGCTGCGCAACGTCTGGTCGGCAAGCACGATTTCACGACGTTTCGTTCCACCGAATGTCAGGCAAATTCGCCCGTGAAAACGCTCGATGTGCTTGCAGTCGAACGCAATGGCGATGAGATCGGTGTCTCCGCCAAGGCCCGCTCTTTTTTGCACAATCAGGTGCGGTCCATGGTTGGATCGCTGGTGGCGGTCGGCGAGGGCAAATGGAGTGCGGACGACCTCGGTAAGGCGCTCGATGCGCGCGACCGCGCGGCGTGCGGTCAGGTGGCCCCGCCGGATGGGCTTTATCTGATGAAGGTCGATTATTGAGTTTTGGCCATCATCCCCGGGGCGAGCGAAGCGAGACCCGGGATCCGTAGTCCGCGGTCTATCGAGAATGCACAGCGTATGGGTCCCCGCCTTCGCGGGGACGACCGCGAAGACGCGTCAGCCGCCACCGGCAAAATAGCGGTCGATAATCTTGCGGTAGATCGTCGTCAGTGCCCGCAAATCGGCGATCGGCACGCGCTCATCGACTGCATGCATGGTCTGTCCCACGAGGCCGAATTCGACCACCGGGCAATAGTGCGTGATGAACCGCGCGTCTGAGGTGCCGCCCGTCGTCGACAGCTCCGGCTTGCGGCCAGCGACTTCCGCGACCGCATTTGCGACCAATTCGGTAAATGGGCCCGGTTTTGTCACAAACACGCCGGCGTTCGATGGCTCCCATTGAAATGAAAATTTGGTTTTGCCAGCGGACGCTTTCGCAGCGCGTTGCTCGATCAGTTTCTTCAGCGAGTTGAGCGTGTGGTTATCGTTGAAGCGGATGTTGAATTGCGCACGCGCTTCACCCGGAATGAGATTGACGGTCTTGTTGCCCACATCCACCGAGGTGAATTCGAGATGAGATGGACCAAATTGTGCGCTGCCTTGATCGAGCGGCTCGCTTTGCAACGCTGCAATAAGTGCCGTCAGTCCGCGAATTGGATTCTCTGCGCGCTGCGGATAGGCGACGTGACCCTGCTTGCCCGTGACGATGACGTGACCGTTGAGCGAGCCCCGCCGGCCAATTTTGATGGTGTCACCGAGTTCATTTTGATTGCTCGGTTCGCCGAGAATGCAATGGTCGAATGTCTCGCCTCGCTCGGCCGCCCATTTCAAAAGCTTTGGCGTGCCGTTGACCGCGATGCCTTCCTCGTCCCCGGTAATTAGAAACGAGATCGAACCCTTTGGCTTACCGCCATGACGGCTGAGATGATCGAGCACGGCCGCAACCGCGCAGGCGATGCCGCCCTTCATGTCGACCGCTCCGCGGCCGTACAGCTCGCCATTCGTCACCTCGCCGGAAAATGGCGGATGCTTCCAGGTTTTCTCGTCGCCCGGCGGGACCACGTCGGTATGGCCTGCAAACACCAGATTCGGCTTTGCAGTACCTATACGGGCGTAGAGATTTTCGACGTCCTCTGTGCCGGGCTCGCGAAACGTCACGCGATGTACGGTGAAACCCGCGGTTTTCAATACGCCCTCGAGGAACGTGAGCGCGCCGCCTTCCGCCGGCGTCACCGACGGGCAGCGCAGCAGATCGCGGGCAATTGCAACGGGATCGGCGCTCATATGCTAACCGCTCGTCTCCGCGAAGGCGGGGACCCAGAGACAATCATTGCGCGGGAATGAGCGGAGTGTGGATTGCCCTGCGGAGGACATCGCTCAATCCCTCAACAATTCGTTGATGCTCGTCTTGGATCGCGTGCGTTCATCCACGCGCTTGACGATGACGGCGCAATATAACCCCGGCCCGCCGCTCTTGCCCGGCAGCGAGCCCGGCACGACAACGGAATAAGGTGGCACTTCGCCTTGCGTGATCGAGCCGGTCTCGCGGTCGACGATACGCGTAGAGGCGCCGAGATAGACGCCCATCGACAGCACCGCGCCCGTACGTACGACTACGCCTTCCGCAACTTCCGAGCGCGCGCCGACGAAACAATTGTCTTCGATGATAACCGGGCCCGCTTGCAGGGGCTCGAGCACGCCGCCGATGCCGGCGCCACCGGAGATGTGGCAATTTTTTCCGATTTGCGCGCAGGAGCCGACCGTCGCCCAGGTGTCGATCATGGTGCCTGAATCGACATAGGCGCCGAGATTGACGAAAGACGGCATGAGAACCACGCCAGGCGCAATGAAGGCCGAGTGGCGGACGACGCTGCCAGGGACCGCGCGGAAGCCGGCCTTTTTGAAGCGCGCGGCGTTCCAGCCCTTGAATTTGGAGTCGACCTTATCCCACCACACGGCCTTTCCCGGGCCGCCAGCGATCACGCTCATATCGTTGAGACGGAACGAGAGCAGGACCGCCTTCTTGAGCCACTGATTGACGTGCCATTGGCCGTCGGCGTTTCGCTCGGCAACGCGCGCTTTGCCGGTGTCGAGCAGGTCGAGCGCCGATTTCACCGCCTTGCGCACGGCACCCTTGGTCTTCGGGCCGATCTTGTCGCGGCCTTCAAAGGCTTCGTCGATGATGCTGGCAAGCTTGTCGTTTGACATGGTCGCTCCGGCTCGTTCGGCTGCGGTTTGTCGGGGGCGGGGCAGGGGATGTCAAGACGCGCTCGCCGGGCTAAAGTTGGAATCGGAGAAACGCGCATGAATCGGCATTTGAATCGGCAATTCGCACGTTTAGTTTTAGGCTTGACTGCGCTGGCGCTGAGCAACGCACCCGCATTGGCCCATCACCTCATGGGCGGCCGCACACCGGCAACGTTTGGCGAAGGCATTTTGTCCGGGCATCCAATCATAGGGCTCGATCATCTCGCCGCGGTGGTGGCGGTTGGCTGCCTTGCCGCCGCGCACCGGTCGGCGGTAGGGCTCGCCGTTGCCTTCGTCGTGGCGATGATGGCGGGCGTCGCGCTGCATCTCCACGGTGCGACTGTCCCCAGCGCGGAAATTCTGGTCGCGCTGACAGTCATCGCGCTCGGCGGTTTGATGCTCAGCCGGCGGCAGATGTCGACAGGCGCCGCGCTCGTCCTGTTTGCTCTCGTCGGTCTCGTGCATGGCTACGCATTCGGCGAATCGATTTACGGCGCTGAGCGGACACCGCTGTTCGCTTACTTGCTCGGACTGGCGGTTATTCAGAGCGTGGTTGTGCTTGGGGCCGTGATGGTTGCGCGCAGTATCGCCGAACGTTCCGCCGATATTTCGCCGCTGCGGCTTGCCGGCGCCGGAATTGCCGGCATCGGCCTTGCTGTCCTCATGCAGCAAGTGGTTCCGGGCGCGTAATCAGCGCCGCACGATCTGTTCCAGAAATCCTGTGAGATTGTCGGTCATGTGATCGACGTACGGCGCATCGCGCCCTTCGAGCTCCCACGCCTCGCGAAACACTTCGCGCTGGCCTTCCGGCACAACCAGTACAGTGGTCATGCCTAACGCGTGCGGCGTTTCCAGATTGCGCGCCAGATCCTCGAACATCGCTGCTTTTGTCGCGTTGACGCCATGCCGGGTGAGAAATCGCTGATACACCTGCGGCAACGGCTTGGGATCAAGATCGGCAGCAGCGATGTCGAACACATCTTCGAAATGGTGATGGATTTCCAGCTTCTGCATCACAGCGTCGGCGTGCTTGCGCGTGCCATTCGTGAGAATGAGCTTACGACCGGGGAGTTTTTCAAGGGCGGCGCCGAGCGTTGGGTTTGGCACCAGCGGCGAATGATCGATTTGGTGAACGAATTCCAGATAGTCATCCGGCTTCATGCCATGCTCGGCCATCATCCCGCGCATCGTGGTGCCATAACGTTTGTAATAGTCCTTCTGCACGCGGAAAGCCTCGTCTTTTGACACTTTCAAGAAGTCCGAGACGTAAGTGCGGATGCGCTCATCGACCTGCTGCCAGAGATTGAGGTGATGCGGGTAAAGCGTGTTGTCGAGGTCGAACACCCACGTTTCGACGTGGCCGAAACCGCGCGGCGCTGGACGTGGCATTTCTGGCACGAATTATGGTTCCTTGAACCGGACGGTCGTTGTTGGTTGGCTGCCAATATCGATGACGGTAAAGCCCGCCGAATTCAGGCCGCGCGTTGCGCAGTCTTTGTGGTCGGCAAGCTCAAAACGTCCGTCGCGGGTACAGAGCGCAACGGTTCCACCCCAGGCAACGGGCACATCGCCACGCTTGATGGTGCGGCCGTTTGCATCGACTGCCTCTGCATAACTGTAGAGCCGGTGCGGATCGTTGCGCAGATCTGGCCGCACGCATTGCCCGGCGTCGACGCGATACCAGCCACGCGTGACGATCGCGCCCATCTCGACGACGCCCAGCGAGGCCATCACCGTGTACTTGGTGTCATTACACCAGGAAAACCCGAGACCTTCCGGCTTAAGCGCCGCGGTCACGAGCGTGTCGAAGAAACTCGGCGCGGACGCCGTGTCGGCGGCAAGCTTTCGGTCATTCAGGAATTTCATAATCGCAGCCTGCGTTTTGGCACCAGGGACGCCATCGATCGGATAAGCGTCGTAGCCGGCGATGACCAGCAAGCGCTGAATTCCCGCAAGCCGCGCCTGCACATCGTCGTAATCGGATTCTTCGGCGAGATTCACCACCGGGCCTTTTGGCGAATCCGATGGTTTGGCCGCACTGAAGCGCACCTGTTGGCTCGTGGGACAACCGCGGGCATCGGCAATGTTGAAATCACCGTCGCGAACGCAGAATTCGGCTTGTCCGTTTTGTGGCAGCGGTGCGGTGCCGTAGACGGGAGGCGTGCGCGCGTACACATAAACCATGTCGGCGTCGAGTGGCCCGTCCAGTGCTTGCCGGCACTGCCCGGGGTCGAGCCGAAACCAGCCGCGTGTCGAGACATTGACGCGTTTTTCGATGCCGATCGCGGCATCCATTCGGTAACTGGTGTGGTTGCAAAGCGTTAGTTCGGCTTGTGCCGGCGTTGCCGCCACGAGCCAAACGATTGACGCGGCACTTGCGAGGACGAAACCGCGAATCATGCGGTCATGCTAGTCGGCATCCGAAGGGCAGGGAATTGCCAACAGCTTGTCCCGCTTCGCGCGGGAATAAACCTGTTGGGGCCGTTTTACCGGTGCATCAGGGTGCCGACACCATGATCTGTCAGCAGCTCGAGGAGCACCGCATGCGGGACCTTGCCGTCCATGATGACGACGCCTTCGACGCCCTGATCGAGCGCATAGATGCAAGTCTCGACCTTGGGGATCATTCCGCCGGAAATCGTCCCGTCCGCGATCAGCTTGCGCGCATCGGCGACTGACAAATCGGGAATCAAGTTCTTTGATTTATCCAGGACGCCCGGAACGTCTGTGAGCAAAAGCAGGCGTTTGGCCTTGAGAGCGCCTGCGATGGCTCCTGCAAATGTATCAGCATTGACGTTGAATGTGCCGCCATCAGCCGAGGTTGCGACCGGCGCCAGCACCGGGATCATTTCCTTGCCGAGCACATGATTGAGCACCGTCAGGTCGACTTTCTCCGGCTCACCGACGAAAGCCAAGATCAACAATCTTTTCAATATTGGAATCAGGATCGACGACCGTGCGCGTCACCTTCCGGGCCTGCACCATATTGCCGTCCTTGCCGCACAGCCCGACGGCCTTGCCGCCGGCTGCATTGATGTAACCAACGATCTGCTTGTTGATGGATCCGGCGAGCACCATCTCGACAATCTGGATGGTGGGAGCGTCGGTAATGCGCAGTCCGGCGGCGAACTCCGATTTGATGCCGAGCTTCTTGAGCATGGCCGCGATCTGCGGACCACCGCCATGCACCACCACGGGATTGATGGCGGCTTGCTCGAGCAACACGATATCGCGGGCGAAATCGCGCGCGGTGTTTTCCTCGCCCATGGCATGACCGCCGTATTTCACGACGACGATCTCCTCGTCGTAGCGCTGCATATGCGGCAGCGCTTCGGAAAGGATCCGGGCTTGGTCTTGTGGGCTGATCCTGGGAGCTTTGCTCATCGCTTCGGCCTTCTGCGGTCGCTGGGGTTCTAGCCGATGCAACCGGCCTCCGACAATGCTCAGCGGCGCCTTTCGTCCAGAAGCCTGGCGATAGCCGCGCGCAATTCGGGAATTCCGGCCCCGTCACGGGAGGAGGTCGCCAGAACGGTCGGAAAGGCAGCCCGTCGTTTTGCCAATGCTGCTTCGACCTCCGCAATACGGTTGCTGAGCTCGCTCGGTTTTAACGCATCACATTTGGTTAAAACGATCTGGTGGCTAACCGCCGATTGGCTGAGCGCATCGAGCGCAGGTTCGTCAGTCGGTTTAAGGCCATGACGTGCATCCACCAGCACATAGATGCGGGCGAGGTTGCTGCGGCCACGGAAAAAGGCGTCGATCAGTGCGGTCCATGCCGCGATCTTTGTTTTTGCCGCTGCGGCGTAGCCGTACCCGGGCATGTCGACTACGTTGAGGTGTCCGCCTGCGTTGAAAAAGACGAGTTCCTGCGTGCGTCCGGGCGTGCGCGAAATGCGCGCGAGGTTTTTGCGGCCCGTCAGTGCGTTGATCGAGACTCGATTTTCCCACATTGGATCTGCCGGCGAACGCGATCTCGACGCCACGCATCGGCGGCAGTGACGCCGGTGTGCCGGCCGCGGCAACAAAGTGCCATTCACCGGCGAAAAGCTGTCGTCCGGCCTCGATTTCCGTGCGGGTAAATGGAGCAGAGTTCATTGGCGCCGCTTATCCTTCGACGTCATGACCGCACAGGGCGCGGGCATTCACGTCCTACAGGCATGGCAACAGTAAAGACATGAATGGCCGGGACAAGCCCGGCCATGACGTGGAATGCGTTTGTCGCTATTACGACGACGCCTTTTTCTTTACGAACAACGACTTGATGTTGTCGAACAATTCGATCTTGGCGCCGTGCTTGCGCATAATGACGCTCTGCTGCAGCACCGATAGCGAGTTATTCCACGCCCAATAGATCACGAGTTCGGCGGGGAAGTTTGCCAGCATGAACGTGAAAATCAGCGGCATCCAGTTGAAGATCATCGCCTGCGTCGGATCCGGCGGCGCGGGGTTGAGCTTCATCTGCGCCCACATCGTCACGCCCATGATCAGCGGCCACGCACCGAGATGGAGGAAATGGCCGATGACCGGCAGCAGGGTCGGGTCGACGGGGATGAGGCCAAACAAATTAAAGACGTTGGTCGGATCTTGTGCCGAGAGATCATGGATCCAGCCAAAGAATGGCGCGTGCCGCATTTCAATGGTGACGAACAGGACTTTATAGAGCGAGAAGAAGACAGGGATCTGAATTGCGATCGGCAAACATCCGGCCAGCGGGTTGATCTTTTCCCGCTTGTACAGCTCCATCAGCTCCTGTTGCTGCCGGGCCTTGTCGTTGGCGAAACGCTCGCGCAGCGCCGTCATTTGGGGCTGCACCGCCTTCATTTTCGCCATTGAGGCGTAGGATTTGTTAGCCAGCGGGAAGAAGGCGGCCTTGATCAGTACGGTCACGATCAGGATCGCGAGACCGAAATTCCCGACCAGCCGGTAGAGATAATCGATGGCGATAAAGAGCGGCTTGGTGATGAAATAAAACCAGCCCCAGTCGATCAGAAGATCGAAACGGTTGAGTTTGAGCTGCTTGTCGTAGTCGTTGACGACGGCGACTTCCTTGGCGCCCGCAAACAATCGCGCGTTGACCGACTTAGTTGCGCCCGGGGCAATCGTCTGGGCGTCGAGCAGATAGTCCGTCTGATAGGTCTGGATGCTGCCGAGCGTGCCTGTCGAGAATCGGGCCTTCAGCCGCGCAGTCGTATCCGGCAGCAGCGTCGCCGCCCAGTATTTGTCAGTGATACCGAGCCAGCCATTCGTCACGTCGAAATTGACGACCTTTTTCTCGGCAATGTTTTTGTAGGTGTATTCCTGCAAGCCGGATTCGCCGAGTACGCCAATGAGCCCTTCATGCAGGATGTAGTAGCCGGCGGTCTGCGGTGTGCCGTGACGCGAAATCAGTGCATAGGGAAACAGTGAGACAGGGCTCGTGCCTTTGTTGCTCACGTCATCTTTGATGGTGAAAAGATATTTATCGTCGACAGCAATGGTACGGCGAAATTCGAGCCCTTCACCGTTGTCGTAAGTCAGTGTTACCGGGTGCCCGACGCTGAGCGCGCCGGATCCTGTCTGCTGCCACACCGTTTCCGACGTCGGCAATTTGACATTGGTTCCGGTCGCGCCCGTCCAGCCAAACTCAGCATAGAACGGATCGGCGGTGCCGGACGGCGAGAGCAAAACGATAGGTGGTGACTTCGGATCGACCGTTTCCCGGAACTTGACCAACGCCAGATCGTCAATGCGTCCGCCCTTGAGGGCGATCGACCCTTGCACGCTGTCGGTGGTGATCGGCAAACGCGGCGACGCGGCGAGCGCTGCGGGCCGGTCGATGGTGGTCGGCGCGGCGGGCGCGTTTGCCTGGCCGGGAATCTGGGGCGTCGCTGTTTGCGCTGGCGGCTGGCCGGGCTGCGCCGGCGTCGGGACGCTCTGTTTCTGTTGCTGCGCTTGCAATTGCTCTTGCCGTGCTTTTTCCTGCGGCACAGCAAAGAAATATTGCCAGCCGAGCAGCACCAGCGCTGAAAGCGCAATGGCAAGGATGGTATTTTTATTGTCCGTCATCGCGATTCCGTATTGCCACTGCGACCCGCATGTACTCTCCGCAACGCGCCTTCGAAGTCTTCTGTCATCCGGGCAAACGGCAAATTGAGCGCCGCCCGCCGTCCGATCAGCACATAATCATGCCCGGCGCACAGCCGGGTTGCGGCCGAGAGCCGCACAATTTCTCGCAAGCGGCGTCGGACCCGGTTGCGCTCGACGGCATTGCCGACCCTTTTCGACACCGTAAATCCGAACCGTGCCGGTCCGTCGTCGCGCCGGTTGCGAGCCTGAAGCACGAACGCCGGCGCCGGTGCCTTGGTCCCGGATGCCGCCGCTAAAAAATGCGCCCGTTGCCTCAGCCGTTCCATGGAAGCAATGCGCGGCGTCTTCGCCGCCGTCAGGCGGACAGCCGCTTGCGTCCGCGCCCCCGGCGCGCCGACAAGACCTTGCGGCCGCCCTTGGTCGCCATACGCGAGCGGAAACCGTGACGGCGCTTGCGTACGAGCTTGCTCGGTTGATAGGTCCGCTTCACGTTTCAGTTTCTCCGCTGGTGGCGCCGTGGAAAGGAGGACGCCGTCCTCAAAACGCCAAGAAACCCGAACTGTTTCGGGCCGGCATACGATTTGCGCGGCTTATAAGGGAGGGGCTTTAGCCCGTCAATGCGACCGCCTGCCGGCCGGCAAATCGAGGCCCAAAAGCCTCACAAGGCAGTGATGTTAGCCCGTTCCGGACTGCGCCTCGTGTATAAATCGTGAATGTCCGCCAACTTGCCCTCGGCCTCCCGACCGCGCGGTCTCACTCGCCGGCTGCTGCCGTTGGCCTTGGTCATCGTGCTTGCCGGGATCGCTTACCTTGCCGTCGGTAAAGGCGGTATTTCGCTCGAGGCATTGGTTCGGCACCGGACCACAATCGACACGTTTGTTGCCGAACATCGCTTGCTGGCCGTGCTTGCCTTTATCGGTCTTTATATCGGCGCCGTCGCATTATCGCTGCCTGGAGCGACGTTCCTGACCGTTGCCGGCGGCTTTTTATTCGGCGTTGTAATCGGGGCTTCCGCGGCGGTGATTGGCGCAACCCTCGGCGCCATGCTCATTTTCCTTGTAGCGCGTACGGCTTTGGGCGAGCCATTGCTTCGATGGGCAGGGCCCCGCGCCAACCAGCTTGCCAAGGAATTCCGGAATGATGCGTTTAGCTATCTTCTCTTTCTACGGCTGGTACCCGCGTTTCCCTTCTTTGTGGTCAATCTGGTGCCGGCTTTTGCCGGTGTGGGGCTCGCCCCATTCGTTGCCGCGACCGCGCTCGGGATCATCCCGGGCGCTATTGTGTTCGCTATGGCCGGTACGGGGCTCGATAGTGTCATCACCGCACAGCAGAACTCGTACAATCAATGCATCGCATCCGGTGAATCCGGTTGCCGCATCGCCTTTGATACAATGGATGTCCTTACGCCCGAGCTGATCTCCGCGCTTGCGGCGCTGGGTCTGCTCTGTTTGTTGCCGGTCGCACTGAAGCATTGGCGGGCGCGCTCGCGCGCAGCCATGTAATACTGACATTGGAGTTGGCGACGAGAGTTGCAGTGGCATGGCGGAAACGCTCACACCCGATCTCTGTGTCATCGGTGGAGGCCCGGGCGGCCTGTCAGTCGCCGCGGCCGCGGCCGCGTTCGGCGTGCCGACGGTCCTGATCGAACGCGGCAAGATGGGCGGCGATTGTCTCAACACAGGGTGCATCCCGTCGAAAGCGATGCTGGCGGCGGCAAGACGCGCTGAGGCGATACGAAGCGACAATGAGTTCGGAGTGGTTGCGCAAGGCATCATCGACTTCACAAAGGTGCATGACTACGTCCACTCCGTCATCGCGTCGGTTGCACCGACGGATTCGGCCGAGCGTTTCGCCGGGCTTGGGGTCCGGGTCATCCGCGAGCACGCGAAGTTCAAAAATCGCAATACGGTTCTGGCCGGCGACATTGAAATCCGCGCGCGCCGTTTCGTTATCGCAACGGGGTCGAGGCCGGCCGTGCCGCCAATTCCCGGAATCGATAGCGGACCTTATCTCACCAATGAGTCGATTTTCGATCTCAAGGAAAGACCCGCGCATCTCATTATCATCGGCGCCGGGCCCACGGGGATGGAACTGGCGCAAGCGTTTCGACGTGTGGGGAGTTCGGTGACAGTGCTTGAAGCGGGGCAGCCGCTCGCCAAAGACGATCCGGAATGTGCGGCGATCGTGGTCGACCGGCTGGAGCGCGAGGGTGTCGTTATCCGCAGCGGGGTGAATGTCATCGGAATCACGCATGCAGGCGCAACTGTGACGGCGACGATCGAAACTGCTGGAGCGGAACAGACGATTACCGGCAGTCACCTGCTTGTCGCTACGGGGCGAAAGCCTGAGATAGATGGACTTGATCTCGGCGTAGCAGGAATCCGCTGCGATCGAACCGGTATCCTGGTGAACAAAAAGCTCAAGACCCGTAACCGGCGCGTCTATGCGATCGGTGACTGTGCCGCCGGGCAGTTACAGTTCACACATGCGGCGAACTATCATGCGAGTCTGGTGATCCGGAACGCGCTGTTTCGTCTTCCGGGGCGCGTCAATAACAACGCCGTCCCGTGGGTGACCTACACCGAGCCGGAACTCGCGCATATCGGCCTTACAGAAAAACAGGCGCGTGCGAGCCGTATGCAGTTTCGTGTGGCGCGCTGGCCTTATTATGACAACGACCGCGCGCAGACCGAACGCGATACGCACGGTCACATAAAAGTCATCACAACGCGCAAGGGTAAAATAGTAGGTGCGACGATTGTCGGTGCGCACGCGGGTGAATTGATCGGAATGTGGACGCTCGCAATCGCTCAAGGTCTCGACATCCGTTCTTTCACTGAGATTGTGCTGCCATATCCAACGCTGTCGGAACTCGGAAAACGTGCAGCCCTCGACTTTTTCGCGCCAGGTTTGACGAGTTCTTGGGTGCGGCGCATCATTGGTTGGTTGCGAATCTTTGGCTGAGGCGATCTTGGAAACGGCAACCGAACCAACGGCAGACGTGGTTGACGCGAATCCGCGGCCGGCGCGGACGCCGCGCGTCGGCCTTTCCGGAAAGCTGCTGGTCCTCACCATTCTCTTTGTAATGGTCGCCGAAGTTTTAATTTACGTGCCGTCCGTCGCCAATTTTCGGCTGAATTGGCTCAACGACCGTTTGGCCGCGGCGCATACAGCAGCACTTGTGCTCGATGCGGCGCCGAGCGGCATGGTGCCTGAAAGCCTCGCAAAACAGATTCTCAAGAGCATCGGCGCGCGTGCGGTGGCGATGAAGATGGGCAATCAGCGCCGCTTGCTCGCTGCGTCAGACATGCCCTCCGCGATCGCGCAGGACATCGACATGCGGGAAGTGTCGTGGTGGCGTTCCATTGTCGACGCGTTTGACACGCTGCTCGCCAGCAAGCCGGGCGATGTCATCCGCGTTATTGGAGCGGCGCCCATGGGCGGCGATTTCCTCGAAATCATTCTCGACGAGGCGCCGCTGTACAAGGCGATGTGGACCTTCTCGGTCAACATTTTACTGCTGTCGCTCGCGATCTCGTGCATCACGGCGATGCTCGTATTCTTTGCCCTGCATTACCTATTGGTGCGTCCGATGTGGCGTATCACGCGCAACATGGTCGCGTTTCGCGCCGACCCCGAAAATCCGTCGCGTATCATTGCAGAAAGCGGGCGGCTCGATGAAATCGGCACCGCGGAAGGAGAGCTCGCTGCCATGCAGCGAGAGCTTGCTTCAATGCTGCATCAGCAGAGCCGTCTGGCGGCGCTCGGGCTGGCGGTGTCCAAGATCAATCATGACCTGCGCAATCTGTTGGCATCGGCACAACTTTTTTCGGACCAGCTATCGACTCTGCCAGATCCGAAAGTCCAGCGCTTCGCACCGAAGCTGATGCACGCCCTCGAACGCGCAATCGCTTTCTGTCAATCGACAATCTCTTATGGTGGTGCGCAAGAACCACCGCCCGAGCGCAAAACCGTTCAGGTTGAACCGCTGATCGAGGAAGTGCACGAGGCCCTCGGGCTTGGCCTTGGCGTGCCGATCCGCTGGATTGTCGCTGTGGAACGTGGCCTGACGGTAGAAGCCGATCACGATCAATTGTTTCGTGTCCTCGTCAATGTCGCGCGTAACGCCGTGCAGGCGCTGGAAGCCCGTGGCACGCGCGACCCGGCGCGTGATCAGATTCGCATCACGGGACGCCGCGAAGGCAGTGTGGTCATTATCGAAGTATCGGACACGGGACCGGGCGTACCCGAAAAGGCACAAGCACATATGTTCCAGGCCTTCCAGGGCTCCGCCCGCGCCGGTGGAACGGGGTTGGGTTTGGCCATCGCGGCTGAGCTCGTGCGTGCGCATGGCGGCGAGATCCGCCTGGTGCCGGGAACCATCGGCGCCACCTTCAGCATCACGATTCCGGATCGCGCGGTCGATCTCAGTACACGACGTGGTGAACGGGTCCGCGCCTAAAGCCGGGAAGAGACTGCAACCTACGGTGTTCATCGAGTAGGGGCATCCACTACTCGAAGGATATCGCATGGTACCGCCGGTGAACGTGCTTGCGGTCGCGACCGCTGTGCCGCCTCACAAACTCGAGCAGCTGGCGGTTGCCGATGCTGCGCGCCAGGTCTATGCGCGCATGTTTGCGCGCTATCCGAGACTGGCTGACGTATTCATCAATGCCGGTATCGAGCGGCGTTATTCGGCTCGATCCCTCGAATGGCTGAGTGCTCCACATGACTGGGCGGAGCGCACGGAAGCTTATCTCGAAAGTTCGAGCGAATTGTTCATGCAGACTGCTCGCGCGGTTCTCAATCGCGCTGGAATCTCTGCGCGCGACGTCGATGTCATTGTGACGGTCTCCTCCACGGGCATTGCGACGCCTAGCATTGAAGCACGTGTCGCATCCGAAATGGGGTTTCGGCCTTCAGTGATGCGGGTCCCCGTCTTCGGGCGGGGTTGCGCCGGTGGCGTCTCCGGTATGGCGCTCGGCGCGCGTCTCGCGCGCGCTGATCCAGGTGAGGTCGTACTTGTGGTCGTGGTCGAACTGTGCACGCTCACGTCTCGCCCAGATCTCGGGACCAAAGCTGACGTGATCTCGTCTGCGTTGTTTGGAGATGGAGCTGCCGCCGTCGTGTTGCGGGCGGGCCCGGACAAAGCTAATTTGCGCGTCGGCGCGGCGGCTGAACACACCTGGCCTCGCACGCTCGACATCATGGGGTGGACGATCGATCCGATCGGCTTTCGGGTGATGCTGTCACGTTCGCTGCCACGTTTCGTGGAGCAGCGTATGGCCGCGCCGGTTCGGCGCTTTATAAAATCGGCGCGCCTGCAAGCGCCACAGCTCGTTTGCCATCCGGGCGGTGCCAAGGTGCTCGACGCGATCGAGGTTGCCCTCGAATTGCAAAAGGGCACTTTGCGAGATGAACGCGAGATCCTGCGCGAACACGGTAATATGTCGGCACCCACGGTTCTATTTGTCCTTGAACGCGCACTGAAGCGCGGCTTGCGCGGGCCGGCCGTGCTCTCGGCACTTGGCCCGGGCTTCACTGCGAATTTCCTGGCGCTCGAGGTCGCGCATGCGTGACGGAGCCTGGCTGGTCGCGTTCCTCTTTGTGCAAAGGTCGGTTGAACTTGGCTTTGCGCAATTCAATACCGGCCGGCTTCGCACAATAGGCGGCATTGAATTTGGTGCGGCTCACTATCCACTTATGATTGCGCTGCACGCGTCCTGGCTGCTCGGCCTGTTCGTGCTCGGCTATGACCGGCCGATCATTCCATTGTGGCTGGCGCTTTTCGTCGTCCTGCAGGTTGGACGCTTATGGGTCATAGCAAGTCTCGGCCGGCGATGGACTACGCGCGTCATCGTATTGCCGGGCGCCAAGCCCATTGCGCGCGGGCCGTACCGTTGGGTCAGGCATCCGAACTATTTGATCGTCGCGCTGGAGATTGCCGTCGTTCCGCTGGCGCTTGGGCTGCCCGTGTTTGCCTTGATCTATTCGCTCGCCAATGCAGCGCTGCTTGCGTATCGGATCCGCATCGAAAATGAGGCGCTTGCCTGGGCCCGCCAATCAACGCAACGGGCCTAGGCGTTAACTGGCGCAACCCTTGCCAATGCAGGATCAAGACGATAGCTATGCCCGGTCCCGTGCGCCGGTTTCCGGCAGCGGAATCAAGCGCCCGTAGCTCAGCTGGATAGAGCACCAGACTACGAATCTGGGGGTCAGGAGTTCGAATCTCTTCGGGCGCGCCACCCTTCTCCTGCAGGCGCCGGTAGCTCAGCTGGATAGAGCACCAGACTTCGAATCTGGGGGTCAGGGGTTCGAATCCCTTCCGGCGCGCCACTCTTTGATAAAGATGCCCACATGAAATTTCTGCAGACGGTCTTTGTATTGCCCGCCATGTTTGCTGCCAGCGCCACGGCGCAGGCGCAGGATCCCGCCAGTCGCGGTCAAGAGCTCGTTGCCGAGTTCTGTGGACGTTGCCATGCGATCGGTCCGAAGGGAAAAAGCCGGCATCCTGACGCGCCGCCATTTCGTGAGCTCGGGCGCACTGTCGATCTCGATGAGTTTCCGCGCGTGCTGGAGCGCGGAATCTCCTCTGGCCATCCCGACATGCCGGAGTTCAAGTTCAGCCACGACGACGCGCTGGCGGTGCGCGCCTATTTGCGCGCGATCCAGAAATAATACGGTCACTCAACGGTCGATGGTGATTTCGTTGGTCCGCGCGCGCGAGACACAAATCATGATTGTGTCCTTGCGTTCGTGTTCGGCCAGGACGAGGTCGCGATGGTCGGCTTCACCCGCCAGCATTTTCGTTCGGCATGTGCCACACGTGCCTGTTTCACACGAGCTGGGGACATCGAGCCCATGCTCCCGCAATACTTCAAGGATGGTCTTGTCCGTCGGCACCTCGAGCACCGCACCTGAGCGCGCGAGCCTGACCATGAATGGTTTGTCATCGGCTTTGTGGGTCTCGGCCTCACTGAAAGCTTCGAAATGTACGGCCGTGGGCGACCAGTGATCGGTCATTGCACGCACCGCCTCCATGAGCGGACGCGGCCCGCAGCAGTAGAGATGCTCGCGATTTTTTCGTTCCGCTAAAATTGGACGCAGATCGAGGGATCGCGATGCGTCGCCTTGGTCGTAGTGGATGACGACGCTGTCTTTAAATTCCGGTGCAGCCAGCTCGTCGCGGAATGCGGTCGTTTCGGGCGAGCGCGAGCAATAGAACAGACGGAAGCGCTTTCCCTGCGCCATAATTTCGCGGATCATCGCCATGAATGGCGTCACGCCAATGCCACCCGCGATAAATAAAAAATCTTGCGCGCGTGGTGGCAGTCCGAAATCATTCACGGGCGCGATCACGTCCAACTCGTCGCCGGCTTTCGTATCGTCGATGAGGCTGCACGAGCCGCCACGGCCGTTGCTCTCGCGTTTGACCGCGACCTGGTAGCGGTCGCGCTCGGCTGGATCGTTGCACAACGAATATTTGCGCAGCAGCCCGTTTGGCACACGCACGCCAATATGTGCGCCGGCGGAAAATTGCGGCAAGGGTCGTCCGCCTGAATCGCGAAATTCCAGAAGATGGATGCCGTCGGCGATCTTTTCGTTGCGCGTCACGCGCAACGGCATGGTCGGCGGCAGGTCAACGGTGGTCATTGGGTCTCCGACGTGCGGGCAAGGCTCAAGAAGTGGCGATTTTGTAGCCGGAGAGCAAGAGGATTATGGGGATGGGTCAGCGAGCGCCGGTGCTGACGCGTTCGATGGGCCGGGCGCCCGCGGCTGCAAGGGGCGCCGGTTCTGCCGTGAGCGCTCCATACGCGTCGGCGAGACCGGCGCCGAACATCATGTCGGGGCCTTTCGGGCCGAGATCCTTGGCGGTCGCCCGCAGGATCGCGCGCACTTGGTCGGGCGTCAGATCGGCTTTGCGTTGGAGCATCAGCGCCACAATGCCACTGACTTCGGCTGCGGAATACGACGTGCCGGACGACACCTCATAGCCGCTCTCGGGAATAGCGACCATAATTTGCGCGCCGGGCGCGGCTATTGCGATGTGCCGGCCACGGTTGGATTGCTCGAATAATTTGTCGTTTGCGTCGGTCGCCGTTACGGCGATCACGTTCGGATCTGCAGCCGGATAAAGAGGTGGCGATGCGGCTCCGGCGTTTCCGGCGGCCGCGACCAAGACAATGCCTTTTTTATGCGCGGACTCCAGCGCGCGATGAATCGCGGGGTCGGATGGTCCGGCGAAGCTCATGTTGATCACGCGGGCGCCGTGCGCCGCGGCCCAATCGAGCCCTTTGAGAATATTGAATGTCGTGCCCTGCGCGGCCGCGCCCGCCGGGTCAAACGTGCGAATTGCAAGAATTCGTGCGTCCGGCGCCGCGCCCATCAACTTGCCATGCGCCGCAATCAAGCCGGCGACGGCCGTGCCGTGCTGGTGTGGCGCCTTCGCCGCTTCGAGCGTGTCGAAGCTATCAGCGATGGAGCCCGCAAGTTCGGGATGATTGGTATCAATGCCCGAGTCGATCACCGCAATGAGGACATTGTCGCCCTTCGCGAGCGTGTGTGCCTGCGGCAGCCGCAACTTGGCGAGTTCATATTGCGCGGCGTCGCCTTCGTTATTGACGACTGCATTGATGTCGCCATCTTGCAGCGCGAACAAATAGTTCGGTTGTGCGGACGCCACGGCCCGATCGCTTTCCAGGGCGCGCACCACTGTCGCGACCGAGCGGCGATCCGGAATGTGCCAGCGATAAAGCGTTGTGCCCGTGAGCGCGAAGGCCTGGCTTTCGATTCGTGTCAGCCGGTACCGGCGTTGCAATGCGTCGACTTGTTGAGCGGTGACCGAATTCGAAAGCTCGATCACGACTTCGTCCGGCACCAGCCTGCGTTCGTTCGCCGGCGGCGTGCCGCTCGAACCACGCCGGTTCGCTTGTTGCGACCGTGAAGGTCCGTGCCCGCCATCGTCGAAATAGGGTCCATTGGGCGGGTAGCCTTGGGGCGCAGCCACGATGGCGCCGGGCACGCCCCAGCCGGGGCCACGATAGCCGCCACCGCGAAAATCTCCGCCGCCGGACGGGCCGGTCGGTCTGCCAACGCCAACGTTCGAAGAGGGCCCGCAACTCATCATTTTCTGCGCAAGAGCGCCCTCGGCGGATGCCATGAACACCGCCGCGATCAGGCAGAGCAAAGCTGTTCGTTGCATAGTCATGGCATGACCTTTGACGACGACAGTGTCGTTCAGTCTCACTCGGTCGTGGCGATGAAGCTGACGACCTTATCTTCCTGCAGCTTCTTCACGATGCGGGCGAGTTCACCCTTAGGAATTCCCGTGACCGCGACGCGAACTTTATAGAGCCCGCCGGCCATCGGACCGGCCGCAATCGAGAGCTTGTTGGCCTCGAGGAACTTGGTGATGTCGTCGGACGATGCCTGCGGCGCAAAACGGATCAGCGTGAACGCGCCGACGCCGGGATCTGTGGTCGGCGCCGAAGCCGTCACATAGCCTGACGTCTTCGTTTCCTTCAGCATGACACCGGCGATCAGGCCGGCCTGCAAGAGAATCGCAAACACGGCAGCGCTCGCCGACCAGGCCAATGTGCGCGGCGACAGGCTCGCAAAAAATTCGGAGATGCGGTTGCCAAGCCCAAGTGAGGCCGGTGGGCGGCGCGCCGGCTCGGAATCGATCTTGACGAATAGTTTCTCAAGCGCGCGTGCAGACGGCGCGCCCAGCGTCTCATTCAGGTGAATGGTTTCCCCAAACTCGTCGCGAACCAGCGCGTAACGGCGGGCTAACTCGGGATCGCGCGCCAGCGCCTCTTCGACGCGTTGCGCATCGCGGCGGCTGAGCGTTCCCGCAGCATGCCACGGCAGGAGAGCTTCGATCTCCTCCCGTTCGGGCGCTTCTTGTTTCGACGCGTTCATGGCCAACCTCGATCAATTCCTTGCTCCTTCAGGAGCTCGGAGAGTTTCTTGCGCGCGTAGAACATACGCGTCTTCACAGTCGCCTCCGGGATGCCGACGATCTCGGCCACTTCTTCCACCGACTTCTCGTGGTAGTACACGAGGTCGATAATTTCCCGGTGGTCTGCCGAAAGTTTGGCCAGGCATTGCCGCAAGGCCGACCCTTTGTCTTTCTTCGCCAAAGCCGTCTCGGGATCGTCAGCGTGATCTTCGATCTGCTCGGCCGTTTCGTCGTCCAGTTCCTGGTCCGGCCGGCGCCTGAGCGCCGACAGAGCTTTGAACCGCGCGATGCTCAACATCCACGTTGAGGCGGCGGAGCGGCCCTCGAACTTTCCGGCTTGCCGCCAGACATCGAGGAACACGTCGCTGATCAAGTCTTCCGCCGTCGCTTCGTTGCGCACCAGCCGGAGTACGAACCGGTACACCCGGACATGGTGCCTTGCGTAGAGCACCTGCATGGCGAGCCGGTCGCCACCTGCGATACGCGAGATCAGAGCTTCATCCGAAGTCGTTTGCATCGCAGAACAATCGGCTCGTGAATAAGTCGCGTGGGCGGGCGCCCAGGTTCAAGCCAAATCGAAGAAAGTTGAGTGCACTGGCCGCCCGGGGTGATCGGCCTAGTTTCCCCTTTTCCGACGCGTCCGGGCAAGCGAAAGGCGTCAATTGCCGGTATTTACCGGCTTTTGGCGTGAAAAAAGCGTCACCGCGCCGCGAAGTCGGAGAAGGTGCCAAGACCGTTTGAACCTTCCGCAGGGGGCGGGCGACCCATGTTCAGGATGTGACAACCGCATCCCTTGAAACAGGAGAAGCCGCCATGTTCCGCAAATTTGCTCTCGCGCTCGGTGCGACCATCGCGATCGGTGCCACCGCTCTTATCCCGACCTCCGCTTCCGCGCATATGCACGGTCACGGCCACTGGGGCCACGGCTGGGGCTACGGTATCGGCATCTACGCCCCGACGACTTATGTCGCCTCGGAATGCTACGTCACCAAGCAAGTCGTCAGTACGCCAGTTGGCCCGCGCGTGCGTCGCGTCACGGTTTGCGACTAAGCGAGCCGATCATGGGCGGGAAATAGCCCCGGCTTCGCCAAGCGAAGTCGGGGTTTTTCTTTTTCTCTGGTGTAATGCCTCAACGTCGTGCTCGGCCTTGTGCCGGGCATTCACGTCTTAGCTTTGACGAGCGCAAATTGTGGATGGCGGAGACAAGCGCGGCCGTGACCGCTATATAGGGCCGCCCATGTTCGAAAACTTTACTCGCAGCGAAACCAAGACGAGCGGTGCGCGCATCGTGACCGTTACCGGCGGCAAAGGGCCGCCGCTGTTGCTGATGCACGGCAATCCATTCACGCATCTCAATTGGCACAGGATCGCGCCTACACTTGCCCGCGAGTTCACGGTTGTGTGCACCGATTTGCGTGGCTACGGCGACTCGGAAAAGCCGCCAGGCGGCGATGACCATTCCGGCTACTCCTTCCGGGCGATGGCGCAGGATCAGGTCGAGGTGATGGCCTCACTCGGCTTCGACAAGTTTTATGCCGCCGGCCACGATCGCGGCGCTCGCGTGTTGCATCGCATGTGTCTTGATACGCCCGAAAAAGTCTTGCGCGCGGCCATCCTCGACATCATTCCGCAGCATCACCTGTTCAACAACATCAACAAGCAATGGGCGACATTCTCCTGGCACTGGTTTTTCAACATTCAGCCCTTTGATCTGCCGGAGCGGATGATGGGCGCTGATCCTGACTGGTTCATCGAGAAGAAACTGGCGAAAACAAAACAGGGCCTGAGTTTCTTCGACCCCGCAGCACTTGCCGAATACAAACGTTGCTTTCGAAACCCCGCAACCATTCACGCCATCTGCGAGGATTATCGCGCGGCAGCCGGCGTCGATCTGGAAATGGACGAAAAAGATTTTGCAGCCGGCCGGAAGGTCGAATGCCCGGTTCTATTGCTCTGGGGTGCAACCGGGGGCGTCGGCCGCAACAGCAAGCCCGGGCCTGCAGAAATCTGGCAGCGCTACGCGTCCAATATCGTGAGCGCCAAGGCAATGCCATCCGGACATTATCTGTCCGACGAGGCGCCCGCCGAAACCACAGCCGCGCTGCGCGGGTTTTTCACCGCAAAGCTTTAAGGCGACCTCAAATTGCTGTCGGTGCCGGCATGTCGAGGAAGGCTTGCACTGCGTGCCAAAATAAATGGCGATTGATGGCGACCGCTACCGAATGCGCAGTGTTCGGCAGGATGACGAGTTGCTTGTCGCCGTGCGGGAGCTGTCGATAAAAATCGAACAGGTCTTCCACAGTCGCGATGCCGTCGTATTCACCGCGCACCAATAATACCGGCGCCTGCACCTTTGTCGGGTCGACCACCGGCAGGTTGGCCGTCATGTCGAGATAGGTGCCCGTGGGCACCTGTTCGCCAAATTGTAATTCGACGTCGGCAAGGACCTTGCCGACGGCAGGGTCGGTCGTCCCGGGTTTGTCGCGCGTGAAAATGCTTTCGATCATGGCGCGGTCCCGCTTGCGCATATTGTGCGTGCGGAAAAGCTCCAGCTGCTCGGCGCGTTTCTTTAGCGTCGGCGATTCCGTGCCTTTGTAGGTAAACGCGGCGAGCACCAGCCGGTCGACGCGGTCCGGCTCGATCTGCGAATAAAGTCCCGCGCGCAATGCGCCGGACGATTCGCCCATGAAATGCGCCTTCTGCCGGCCGGTCTCTTTCACCACGACCTGCATTGCCGCTTTAAGATCCTGGGCACCGCTCGCGATGTCCGAATTTCCGTTGGTGCGGCCCGATTTCCCATAGTTCTCGTGGTCCATAGTCCAAACGTCGTAACCCCAGCGGGCGAACACGTTCATCATCGAATATTCGCCGTGTCCGGCCGCATCGAGATCGAAAATACGCCATGTCACCGACGAGCCGTGGACCAGAAACAGGATCGGCCGCGACGGTTCGCCGGCTTTTGGCGCACCGAGCCGCTTGCGGACCATATATAGCGGGACGTCGCCCTTTTTTGCCCAATAATCCTGGCTCCAGATCTCGGCTTCTGCTGCCTGTGCCGGTCCTGCCAGACCGGTGAGAAGTCCGGCACCGGCTGCTAATCCAGCGCTTTTGAGAATGGTGCGGCGGGGCATGACAGGTTCAGATTTAACCATGGTGACCTCCCGGTGGCCGGCGCCATGATCGTTCAGTCGACGGCCTTATTTCAACCACGCTATCAGATTGTGAGAAGCCGGGGCAGGGGCGATACACTCGCCCCGCGATTGGAGTTCTGCTAGGGGACGAACAAGATGCGCCAAATCGGCGCGCGCGGTGTCGCCATGTGGCCGGCGCTAAACCGGAGGAATAATGCTCAAGTCGCTGCGCGCTGTGGCGCGATTTTTCCAGAATACGATCGGGTGGAACAAGATCGGCCTGCTGTTAAGCATCGCCATCATCACGATTGCGCTCGTGGTGCTGTTCCACATGTTGCGCGATACGAACGTCGATGAGGTTATCGCAGCGCTGAAAGCTACCGAATCGAAAAATATTGCCGCTGCCGCGTTTTTTGTCGCTTGCGGTTATTTCACGCTCACTTTTTACGACTGGTTCGCGTTGCGTACCATTGGCCGCAAGGAAATCCCTTATCGCGTCGCCGCCCTCACCGGGTTCACCAGCTATTCGATCGGCCACAATATCGGTGCGACGGTGTTTACGGGCGGTGCGGTGCGATATCGCATCTATTCGACTTACGGGCTCGACGCCGTCGAGGTGGCAAAAATCTGTTTCGTTGCGGGTCTGACGTTCTGGCTCGGCAATGCCACCGTGCTCGGTCTCGGCGTCGCCTATCATCCGCAAGCCGCCGGACCGATCGATCAACTGCCGCCATGGATCAACCGCGGCATCGGCATCGGCATGCTGATAGTTCTTGTGTCTTACGTGAGTTGGGTGTGGAGCGCTCCGCGCGAAATCGGTCAGGGCGGCTGGAAAGTTAAATTACCCAGCGGGCCATCCACGCTGCTCCAGATTTGTATCGGCATCCTTGATCTCGGTTTCTGTGCGCTCGCGATGTACATGTTGCTGCCGGACGAACCCGGCGTCGGATTCATCACCATGGCGGTGGTGTTTGTATCGGCGACGCTGCTCGGTTTCGCCAGCCACGCACCCGGCGGGCTGGGCGTATTTGACGCCGCGATGCTCGTGGCCCTGTGGCAATACGATAAGGAATCCGTGCTGGCCGGCTTGCTGTTGTTCAGGTTGCTTTATTACATCGTGCCGTTCGCGATCGCGCTGGTCATTCTGGGGTCGCGCGAAATATGGCTCAACATACACGGCACGCGGCGCGCGCTGGAGCCGCATGCAATAAAATCAGTGACTGAACCGATCCGTACCGAGATCGAGGCCGAGAAAGCCGACGCCGACTGATCATGGCGATAGACGATGACCGCCGCGATTTTCCTTCCGCCGCTGGATTGGGGGCGCGATTGCGCGGCGCATGGCGGGCTTTGCTCGGCCGGACCGTTGTCGCGACCGGTGGCGGGGTTGCGTCGACCGTAGGCCGCACGCTCGCGCCGCCGCAGACTCTCTTGATCGATCAGCTCATCGGCGGATTGCCTGGCGCTGCGATCGTACTTGATCGCGATGGCAAGGTTATTGCTTACAATGATGCGGCCACCAGCATCGCGCCTGCACTGCGGCGCGGCGAGCCCGCGCTGATCACGCTGCGAATGCCCGAGCTCGTCGACGCAATCCGCCGCGCCAGCAAGCGCCGCGAACCGCAACACGTGGAATTTTTTGAACGGGTGCCGCGTGACCGCTGGTTCGAAGCGTTCGTTACTCCGGTCAGGCTTGCCAACGGCAGCGACGGTGCAGTGGACATTTTGCTGATGACGTTCAACGATCTCACCCCATTGCGTCGGGTCGAGGAGATGCGCGCCGATTTCATCGCCAACGCCAGTCATGAGCTGCGCACGCCTTTGGCAGCACTGCTCGGCTTCATCGAAACATTGCAAGGGACTGCCAAGGACGACACAGCGGCACGCGCGAAATTCCTGGCGATCATGCAAGGGCAGGCGACGCGCATGGCGCGTCTGATCGACGACTTGCTGTCGTTGTCGCGCATCGAACTCAATGTCCACTTGCAACCGAATACGCCTGTCGATCTTGTGCCGATCGTGCGCCAGGTCGTCGACGGCTTGCACACGCTGGCGCGCGATCGCGACGTAGACATCAAAGTTTCCGCGCCGGCCGACCCACTCGTTGTGCTGGGGGATCGTGATGAGCTCATCCGCGCGCTCGAGAACCTGGTCGAGAACGCACTAAAATATGGTGCCGCCGGAAAGCGGGTCGACATTACGCTGGCGCGGGGGCAGACCCGCAGCGCGACGTCAGAGGCGCGTGTGATGGTACGCGACTACGGCCCCGGGATTGCTCCTGAGCATCTGCCGCGGCTCACCGAGCGTTTCTATCGGGTCGATGTGGCCGACAGCCGGGCGCAAGGCGGGACAGGTTTGGGCCTGGCCTTGGTCAAGCACGTCCTCAACCGGCATGGCGGGCGTCTGACCATTGAAAGCATTCCAGGCGCCGGCGCGGCCTTCACAATGCATTTGCCGTTGCACACCGGCGATTCCGTATCGTCGGGAGAAGCCTGAACGAATTCAATTGGTTGAATTGTCATGTGACTGTCACCGAAGCTTTATAGAACGGTGACATGCGACGCATATGGCTTACCGCGACTTCGGATTTTGCCAGTTCCAAGCAAAACAAAAAACGTCCGGAGCCGTCGTGGAGAGCGTCTTTTAAAGCAACAGCGGCCGCCCAAAAGATTGGGCGCGAAGGCAGCGGAACAGTGGGTCGCTTGCGGCCCGCGGCTGACTTCGGCCGCAAACATGGAGAGAACCCTTGAAACACTGGACCGCATTGGCAGCCGCCGGTTTCATCGCCGCCGCCGCGTTCGTTCCGGCCAACGCCGCCGACATTTCTGGTGCCGGCGCAACATTCCCCTATCCGATCTACGCCAAATGGGCCGACGCCTACAAAAAGGTCACCGGAAACGGACTGAATTATCAGTCGATCGGTTCCGGCGGCGGCATCAAGCAGATTAGCGCACGTACCGTGACATTCGGCGCATCCGATATGCCGCTTCAGCCGGCCGAGCTCGACAAGATCGGCTGCATCCAATTCCCGACCGTGATGGGCGGCATCGTGCCTGTCGTGAATCTCGATGGCATCAAGAGCGGCGAGATCACGATCGATGGCGCAACCCTCGCCAAGATCTATCTCGGCGAAATCACAAAATGGGACGATCCGGCGATCAAGAAGTTGAACCCCAATGTGAAGCTGCCGTCGCAAGCGATCGCGCTCGTGCATCGGTCCGATGGTTCCGGCACCACCTTCGTCTTCACTAACTATCTCTCGAAGGTGAGCGCAGACTGGAAGTCGAAGGTGGGCAGCAACACCTCGGTCGAGTGGCCGGGCGGCATTGGCGCTAAAGGCAACGAGGGTGTCGCCAATAACGTGGCGCAGACGAAAGGCTCGATCGGTTATGTGGAAACCGCTTACGCCAAGCAAAATCAACTGACCACGACCAAAATGGTCAACAAGGACGGCAAGACGGTCGAGGCTTCGCCCGACGCCATCATGTCGGCAGCGGCCGGCGCCGATTGGCAGAATGCTCCGGGCTTCTACATGATCCTGACGGACTCGGCTGGCGCAAAATCTTGGCCGATCGCGGGCGCGACCTTCATCTTGCTGCCCAAGCAGCCCAAGGATCCGGCAGCAACCAAGGAAGCGCTCAAGTTCTTCGAGTGGGCCTACAAGAACGGCAGCCAGATGGCGTCGAGCCTGGACTACATCCCTATGCCCGACGCGGTCGTTAGCCTGATCGCAGACAAATGGAAGAGCGACATCAAGGACGATGGCGGCAAGCCGATTTACTAAGTCCGACGCAAAACGGGAAAAGGCGCCCCTGGCGCCTTTTCTTTGTCCACTGCCCGCGAAATCGCGGCTTGTGTTGTGGCCTTCGGGCCGCTTGAGTGGCTCCCCCGACGTGCGTTTAGTCAAAGGGAGAGCCGGATGCAGCCTTCGGGGAGGCGATCCGTGGTTGATGTAGCGTTGCAGGGCGGAACCGTAATGACGACCCCGCAGGTCGATCGCGCAAAGGTGCTCCAGCGCCTGCAATTTGGCGACGCCGTTTACCGCCACCTGACCCGTGCAGCCGCGATCGCTGTTCTCGTCATCCTCGGCGGGATCATCATTTCTCTGATGCAGGGTTCCTGGCTGGCGCTGCGGACGTTCGGCCTGAATTTTCTGCTCGTCGACACATGGAACCCCGTCACAGAAAAATTTGGTGCTATCGCACCGATCTACGGGACGGTGGTCACGTCGTTTGTCGCGATGCTGATTGCTGTACCGGTTGGCTTGTTCATCGCATTGTTCCTCACCGAACTGTGCCCGATGTGGCTGCGACGGCCCATCGGCATCGCTATCGAACTGCTCGCCGGCATCCCCAGCATTATCTATGGCATCTGGGGCCTGTTCGTATTCGCACCGTTCCTGCAGCAGTATGTGCAGCCGTTCCTGATAGACCTCTTCGGCAATATTCCGGTTTTTTCGACACTGTTTGCGGGTCCGCCGTACGGCATAGGCATACTGACCGCAGGTTTGATCCTTGCGATCATGGTGCTGCCCTTCATTACGTCGATCTCGCGCGACGTATTCACCGCCGTGCCGCCGGTGCTCAAGGAAGCGGCGTATGGTCTCGGCTGCACCACCTGGGAAGTTGTGCGCTTTGTTGTGCTGCCCTATACGCGCGTCGGCGTCATTGGCGGCGTCATGCTGGGGCTCGGGCGTGCGCTGGGCGAGACGATGGCGGTTACTTTTGTCATCGGCAACGCGCACCGCATATCGGGTTCACTGCTCGCGCCCGGTACCACCATCTCGGCGACAATCGCCAATGAATTCACGGAAGCGGTTGGTGATCTCTACACCTCGGCGCTGATCGCGCTCGGCCTCATTTTGTTCGTCATCACTTTTATCGTGCTTGCGTTCGCGCGCTTCATGTTGATGCGTCTCAATGCGCGGATCGGAGTATGACAATGGTAATACCGGCACCTTCACTCTACGCAAAGCGCCGCCGCCGCAACGTCATCACCATGGGGCTTGCCTTTGCTGCGACGGCATTCGGCCTCGTTTGGCTGGTCGTAATTCTGGGTGTCCTGCTGTGGAAGGGCTTCAGCGGCCTTTCGCTTGATGTTTTCACCCAGATGACGCCGCCGCCGGGTTCGGCAGGCGGATTGCTCAATCCGATCGTCGGCAGCCTGGTTCTCACTTTCATTGCAGTCGCGATCGGCACGCCGCTCGGCATTTTGGCCGGAACCTATATGGCGGAATATGGTCGCTACGACAGGCTGACAACGGTTGTGCGTTTCATCAATGATATTCTCTTGAGCGCACCGTCGATCGTCGTCGGTCTGTTTGTGTACGAAATTATGGTCGCCCGGATGGGCCATTTCTCCGGGTGGGCTGGTGCGGTGTCGCTGGCGGTCATCGTGGTTCCTGTCGTGGTGCGCACGACCGAGGACATGCTCACACTCGTTCCGGATACGTTACGTGAAGCCGCCGCATCTATCGGCCTGCCGCGGTCGCTGATGATCCGGAAGATTGCCTATCGCGCGGCCCAGGCCGGGATGGTGACCGGCGTGCTGTTGGCGATTGCGCGAATTTCCGGAGAAACCGCGCCGTTGCTCTTCACCGCTCTCAATAATCAATTCTGGAGCCTTGATCTGAACGCTCCGGTCGCCAGCTTGCCGGTCGTCATCTTCCAGTTTGCGCTGAGCCCGTACAAGGATTGGCAGGATCTGGCATGGACCGGGGCCCTTATCATCACATTGGCGGTGCTCGCGTTGAGCATCATCGCCAGGACCCTCGCGTCCCAGAGGAAATCGTCATGAGCGTGGCAACTGCATACACGGTCCCAAACGTTAGTCACACGCCGGGTAACGCCGAGGATCTTCAGGAGAAGATCACGATACGCGACCTCGATTTTTATTACGGCGACAACCGCGCGCTCAAAAATATTTCCGTGTCGCTCTATCAGGGCAAGGTAACAGCGTTCATTGGTCCGTCTGGATGCGGCAAGTCGACATTGTTGCGCATCCTCAACCGGATGTACGACCTCTATCCCAACCAGCGTGCCACTGGCTACGTTCGGCTCGATAATGACAATATCCTCTCGCCTTCGCAGGACCTGAATCTCCTCCGAGCGAAAGTCGGGATGGTGTTCCAGAAGCCTACGCCGTTCCCGATGACAATATTCGAAAACATCGCGTTTGGTATTCGTCTGTACGAGCGGTTGCCGAAATCGGAATTGGAAGATCGGGTGCGGCAAGCGCTTGAGCGTGCAGCGCTCTGGGAAGAAGTAAAAGACAAACTCGGTGCCAACGGGCTCTCGCTGTCCGGCGGTCAGCAGCAGCGTCTGTGTATTGCCCGCACTGTCGCCGTGCGTCCGGAAGTGATCCTGTTCGATGAGCCGTGTTCGGCGCTCGACCCGATCTCCACGGCAAAAATCGAGGAGCTCATGGACGAGCTCAAAGACGACTACACGATCGCAATCGTCACCCACAACATGCAGCAAGCCGCACGCGTGTCGGACTTCACGGCCTTCATGTATCTCGGCGAACTGGTCGAGTTCGGCGAAACGACCCGTATCTTCACCTCGCCAACCGACCGGCGTACGCAGGATTACATCACGGGCCGCTTCGGATAGCGCGAACGCAGAGATCGAAAGATGATGACAATGACCGACCACACGATGAAGGCCTTCGATACGGATCTGCAGGATCTCGCACGCATGGTCGCGGAGATGGGTGGTCTTGCGGAAAAACAGGTCGCGGATTCGGTAGATGCGCTTGCCAAGCGCGACACCACACTCGCCCAGCGGGTCACCGCCGCCGATGCTAATATCGACGCCCTGCAGCGAGAAATTGAAGAAAGGGCGGTGCTCACCATCGCCCGGCGCCAGCCCATGGCGGTCGATTTGCGCGAAGTTGTCGGGGCTTTGCGTCTCGCCAATGATCTCGAGCGCATTGGCGATCTCGCCAAGAATATCGCCAAGCGCGTGATGGCGCTGAACGGCGAGTTTCCGCCGCCCAAGCTCATCCGCGGCGTCGAGCACATGACCGACCTTGTGCTGCAACAGATGAAGCTGGTGCTCGACTCTTACGGCCGCCGCGATGTGACGAAAGCCATGGCGGTGTGGCGCGGCGATGAGGAAATCGATGCCGTCTGCACGTCGGTATTCCGCGAACTGTTGACCTACATGATGGAAGACCCGCGCAATATTACATTTTGTATCCATCTGATGTTCTGCGCCAAGAACATCGAACGCATGGGCGACCATGCGACGAATATTGCCGAAACGGTTCACTATATTATCGAAGGGCGCCCGATCGCCGACCAGCGGCCGAAGGGCGATACCACGACCATTGCCGCGCTGCGTGCGGGCGAGAGATAGAAGGCCTTCGCATGAACGCACGCATCCTGATCGTCGAGGACGAGGAGCCGCTGACCATGCTGCTCCGCTACAATCTCGAGGCCGAGGGCTACGAGGTCGAGACCTCGGCCCGCGGCGATGAAGCGGATACGCGTTTGAAGGAGAGCACGCCGGATCTTGTAGTGCTCGACTGGATGTTGCCCGGGTTGTCGGGAATCGAATTGTGCCGGCGCCTGCGGGCGCGTCCCGAGACGCGCCAGTTGCCGATCATCATGCTGACCGCGCGCGGCGAAGAAAGTGAAAAGGTACGCGGGCTCGCCACCGGCGCCGACGATTACATCGTCAAGCCATTCTCGGTGCCGGAGTTGCTGGCGCGGGTGCGGGCGCTGCTGCGCCGCGCCAACCCGGAACGCGTTGCCACAATCCTCAGCATTGGCGACATCGAACTCGACCGCGAGAAAAAACGAGTGTCGCGCAGCGGCCGTGCGGTCGATCTGGGCCCGACCGAATACCGCCTGCTGGAATTCTTGATGGAACGCCCGGGCCGTGTGTTTTCGCGCGAGCAATTGCTCGACGGTGTTTGGGGTTCGGACATTTACATCGACGAACGCACCGTCGATGTGCATGTCGGCCGGCTGCGCAAGGCGATCAATCGCGGCCAGATGGCCGACCCGATACGCACAGTCCGCGGGGCAGGCTACGCGCTCGATGACCGCTTCGGCCGGATGAATTGAACGCGCCGGCACGGCGGCGAACCCTCCACGTCGGGTTTCCGCAATCACACAGCCCGCTCATCCCCGCGAAGGCGGGGATCCAGCCCAATAAGAACTGGATGCCCGCTTGCGCGGGCATGAGCGGAGAGAGTTTCCACAATCAGGATTGACTTTAATCCTATACTGACTATAATCCTATGCGTTCGGTCCACCAGAGGGCGCTCTCATGAGGCGTCATGACGGGTGGGGCCGGATGCGGCGCCCGCGGGCGTGGTTCGCAGCCACGCCTCCGGGAGGCCCCGGGTCGCCGTCCGCTCCAACTACGTGGGGCTGCCTTCAATGGCTGGACGTGGCGTGGATGAAGGGCGGCGAAAGCTGCCTGGATGAGGTGTCCGCGCCCGGAAGCACGGTCCCGGGGACAGAAAAGCCGCGATGGAGCGTCGTGTGGCGAAACGTGCCTGTCGCAAAGGCGCGTCAACGCCACGAAGGCGTTGGACTGCTGGTTGCGCCGCACGGCGCTCCATCCCCTCGCATGTGCGAGGGACGGGAGACGAGCCTTCCCGGGGCCTCGGCAAAGAACACGGGCGATCACGCTTGGCTGATTGAAAATTGGCTGTTTGAAAATTGAATCGGTGAGATGGAACGGCGTGGGAGCAAACTCTTCTTGTCGTCCCCGCGAAAGCGGGGACCCATACGCCGTGCACTATCGAGATGCTGCGGAGTATGGGTCCCGGGTCTCGCTGACGCTCGCCCGGGACGACAGGACAAACAGTGCGGCAATGATCGTGCCCCCGGGCGATCCAGTGCTGGGTCCCCGCCTTCGCGGGGACGAGCGGAGGGCAGGCGCGCGGAAGCAAACTCTTGCCGTCGTCCCTGCTTTCGGGTCCGGCTCGCTCTGCTGTCGTCCCCGCGAAAGCGGGGACCCATACGCCGTGCACTATCGAGATGCTGCGGAGTATGGGTCCCGGGTCTCGCTGACGCTCGCCCGGGACGACAGGACAAACAGTGCGGCAATGATCGTGCCCCCGGGCGATCCAGCACTCGGTCCCCGCCTTCGCGGGGACGAGCGGAGAATTGGCCACATCACGCCCCCCCAGGCGTCATGGCCGGACTTGTTTCGGCCGCCGGACCGCAAAACAAATGGCCGGGCTCGCGCCCGGCCATGAAAAACATAGTCGTATTTTTGCGATCAGTTCCGGAACGGCCGCTTGTCACGCCGGCGGTCGCTGGCCGGCTGATAGGCAACGCGGCAGTGATAGGAGCAATAGGGCAGATCGTTTGCAGTGTCGCCGCCGCAGAAGAAGAAATCCGAACTCCCAGGGTCGCCCACCGGCCAGTGGCAGGTTTTCTCGCTCAGCTGCAACAAAGTTTTACGCTGCTCGAGCGGAATTTCGATCAGCTCGGGCTCCGGCTCGATGTCGTAGTCATACGCGAGTGCGGTATTCCCGCGCATCGAAGCGCGCGGCACGCGCATCATGTGGCCCGAGGAACGCGCCTTGCGCGGCCGTGGGGCCGTCGAGGACGGGCTTTTGGCCCGACCTGAGAGGCCGAGACGGTGAACTTTGCCAATAACCGCGTTGCGGGTGATGCCGCCGAGCTCTGCCGCAATCTGGCTGGCGGACAGCCCATCCGCCCATAACTTCTTTAGGAGCTCGACCCTCTCGTCCGTCCAGCTCATTGGATTTTCTCCTCAGGCTTCAAGGCCTTGGATGGAATCCAGCCCTGTCGTCGGACGCCCTATCAGGCGCCAGACGCTGTACGCGTCAGGGATGGACCAGAAATCAGTCGGTGGCACGAGATGTCGTACTACCTGACGAGAAAGCTACAATAGGCAGTGACTCTCCTGCAAGGTCTGGCAAGCCTCCGAGCGCAGCTACCAACAGGTTTTCCTTTAAAATCCGCGCTTGCGGCGCAATTGAGTCAGATTCCCACCTTGGTGCTGTGGTTGACAGCACGAGGGCCCGCAATAAAATGAAAAAAGTGCCGCCCGGCGAGGCGGCACATTTCTTTTCGGCGCGCGCATGATCCGAAAAGTATTCACCGAAGTCCGGAAAAGGTCGTGCGCACAAGAAAGCGCATGATCCCGAAAAGTGGGAACCAGTTTTCGGACCGGATCATGTGCCAACGAATTTGTTCGATGGAAGAAGCCGGCCGTGAGCTCGCATGTATTGCCAACCTATGCGCGGGTCGATCTCGCTTTCGAGCGGGGCGAGGGCGCTTGGCTTATCACGGCCGAGGGTGATCGCTATCTCGATTTCACCTCAGGCGTTGCCGTCAATGCATTGGGCCACGCGCATCCAATTTTGATCGAGGCGCTGACCAAACAGGCGCACAAGGTCTGGCACGTCTCCAATCTCTATCGCATCCCGGAAGGTGAAAGGCTGGCCGACAGGCTTTGCGCGTTGAGCTTTGCTGACACGGTTTTTTTCCAGAATTCGGGCGCGGAGGCGATCGAATGCGCGATCAAGATGGCGCGCAAATATCAATCGGCGTCCGGCAAACCGGAGCGCTACCGCATCATCACGTTCGAAGGCGCGTTTCACGGCCGCACGCTCGCGGCCATCGCTGCGACGGGCAACAAGAAATATCTTGAAGGTTTCGGCCCGCCGGTCGATGGCTTCGACCAGGTGCCGTTCGCCGATCTTGAAGCGACCAAGAAGGCCATCGGTCCGCAGACCGCAGCGATCATGATCGAACCGGTTATGGGGGAAGGCGGTGTGCGCGTCGTGCCGCACACGTTTTTGCGCGCGTTGCGCAAGCTCTGCGACGATAACGGACTGTTGTTGATCTTCGACGAGATCCAGACCGGCATTGGCCGCACTGGCGATATGTTCGCCTATCAGCACACCGGCGTTACCCCTGACATTATGACGATTGCCAAGGCGCTCGGAGGTGGCTTCCCGGTTGGTGCGTGTTTGGCGACGACGGAAGCCTCGAAAGGCATGACGGCCGGCACGCATGGTTCAACCTTCGGCGGCAATCCTCTGGCGATGGCGGTCGGCAACGCGGTGCTTGATGTGATAGCGGCCGATGGCTTCCTCGATCGCATGAAGAGCAATGCGCTATTGCTCAAACAGCGGTTGGCCGAACTGAAGGATCGCCATGCCGCAGTGATTGCCGAAGTGCGCGGCGAAGGGCTGCTGATGGGGCTGCGTATGGTTCCACCGGCCACCGAAATGGTGGACGAGCTGCGTTCGGAAAAGATGCTCACGGTCGCCGCCGGCGACAATGTCGTGCGGCTCCTGCCGCCGCTGATCATCGGCGAAAAAGAAATTGCCGAGGCGATCGGATGCATCGATCGCGCATGCACGCGCCTGGCTCAAGCGCATCCGAGGCAGGCTGCGAAAGCCGCCAAGCAGGTGGCGTCATGAGTTCAAACGGTGTTCGGCATTTCCTCGATCTCATCGACATCCCGAAGCCGGTGCTGGCCGGGCTGATCGATAAAAGCCGGGCCATGAAAGCCGAGCGCGCGCGGGGCCTTATCGTATCACCGCTCGCCGGCAAGACGCTGGCGATGGTGTTCGACAAGCCCTCGACGCGAACGCGGGTGTCATTCGACGTCGCCATGCGCCAGCTCGGCGGCGAGGCGATCCTCCTGACGGCGCAGGAAATGCAGCTCGGACGCGGCGAAACGTTGGCGGATACAGCCCGCGTGCTCTCGCGTTATGTCGACGCGATCATGATCCGGATCCTCGACCACGAGGCGGTGGCCGAGCTCGCGCGCCATGCAACGATTCCGGTGATCAACGGGCTCACGCGACGTTCGCATCCCTGCCAGGTCCTGGCCGATGTCATGACCTATGAGGAAAAGCGCGGGCCCATCCGCGGGCGCACCGTGGCCTGGAGCGGCGATTCCAACAACGTTCTTGCCAGCTGGATGCATGCGGCCGAACGCTTTGATTTCCAGCTGCGGGTCGCGACACCGGCCGAATTGCGACCAAAGAAATGGCTGATGGACTGGGTGAAATCATCCGGTGCCGCGATCATGATCGGGGATGATCCGGAGGCGGCGGTCAAAGACGCCGACTGCGTGGTGACCGATACGTGGGTCTCGATGGGCGATCGCGACGGCAAGCACCGTCACAATGTGCTCAAGCGCTATCAGATCAACGGTCGCCTGATGTCGAAAGCAAAGCCGGATGCGCTGTTCATGCACTGCCTGCCGGCCCATCGCGGCGAGGAGGTCACGGACGAGGTGATCGACGGGCCGCAGTCCGTCGTATTCGACGAGGCCGAAAACCGGCTGCATGCGCAAAAAGGGCTGCTCGCCTGGTGCCTGCACGCCGACGCCTGATAATGCGGTGACCTTTCAATGTTGTGCCTGGCCATGCCGGGACGATGAGCCGCCCTCGAAATTTTGCGTTTGCACTCTACATAGGGCCCATGACCGACCCTCAAATCGCTATTCCGTCTCGCGCACCATCGGCCACGACTGCCGACGACACCGTCATGCCGTTCGAGGTCGCTAAACTCGATCTGCGCGGGCGGGTCGTGCGCCTCGGCCCCGCGGTGAACGAGATCCTCACGCGGCACGCCTATCCGCAGCCCGTGGCCAAGCTTCTCGGCGAAGCGATGGTGCTGACGGTCATGCTCGGCTCGGCCCTGAAGATCGATGGCCGTTTCATCCTGCAAACGCAGGGCGATGGACCGGTGCGCATGCTGGTCGTGGACTTCATCGCACCGGATAAAGTGCGGGCGTGCGCGCGCTTCGACAAGGATCGCGTTGCTGCGGCAATTGAGTCAGGCGAGACGAGTGGCGGTGCACTGCTTGGCAAGGGTCACCTCGCCATGACGATCGACCAGGGCGCCGACATGAACCGCTATCAGGGACTGGTCGCACTCGATGGCGGTTCGCTTGAAGACGCAGCGCACGAATACTTCCTTCGGTCCGAGCAAATTCCGACGCGGGTGAGGCTCGCCGTCGCCGAGGAATTGCGCGCTGGACCGGGAGGCGCGAGCCATAGCTGGCGTGCGGGCGGCATCATGTTGCAATTTCTGCCAAAGGCTCCTGAGCGCGCGCGTGTTGCAGATCTTCATCCCGGCGACGCTCCCGAGGGTGTCGAGCCGCATATCGTTGCGGAAGATGACGCCTGGTTGGAAGGCCAGGCACTTGTCTCGACCGTCGAGGATGTCGAGCTGATCGACCCCGCGCTCTCCAGCGAGCAGCTTGTTTACAGGCTTTTTCACGAGCCCGGTGTGCGCGTATTCCGCACCAGCCCGCTGCGCGCGGAATGCACATGCTCTCGCGAGAATGTCGAAGCCATGCTCAAGAGTTTCTCGCAGGACGACCGCGACCATATGGTCGAGAACGGCAAGATCTCTGTGACCTGTGAGTTTTGTAGTGCGAACTATAATTTCGCGCCCGGCGAGGTGGACGCCAATGCTAATTAATCGTGCGCTCGGCGTAGGACGAGTCGAGTGAAAAAGCGGGGATCTCGATGTCGAAGTGTTCTCCCGCCTCCGTCACCATACCGTAGCTCCCGACCATGAAGCCCGATGGCGTCGGCAACGGCACACCGCTGGTGTATTCGAAGGACTCAGTAGGTTTGAGAGTAGGCTCTTCGCCCACGACCCCGGGCCCCTTGACTTCTTGCAAGCGACCCAGCGAGTCGGTGATGCGCCAATGCCGCGTTTTGAGCTGCACTGTCTCTTTGCCCAGGTTCGTGATGTTGATGGTGTAAGCCCAGAAAAAATAGCCGTTGCTCGGCGACGACCGCTCCGAGACAAAGCGGGGCGTGACGGTGACTTCAATCTTGCGGGTTACGGCGCGATACATCTATATGCCGCACAATTTACTTCCCCAGGGCTTGCCATTCGCTCGATGCCCGGGATTATGACCGAAAGAGCGCACGAAAGAAAAGCCGCACATGGCCCCGGTTTCGACCGAACGCGATCTCCGGCTTGATTTGTTCCGTGGCATCGCGCTCTGGTTGATTTTCCTCGACCATATTCCATCGAATGCGGTTAGCTGGATTACGATCCGCAATTACGGCTTCAGTGACGCAACCGAGATTTTCGTCTTCATTTCCGGTTACACAGCAGCTTTCGTCTATGGACGCGCGATGCAGCAGTATGGGTTCATCGTCGCTTCCGCCCGCGTCCTCAAGCGCGCATGGCAAATTTATGTCGCCCACGTCTTCCTGCTCGCGATTTATCTCGCCGAAATTGCCTATGTCTCGAACAGTTTCGACAACCCACTCTATACCGAAGAAATGGGCGTGCTGGATTTTCTCAAAAATCCCGATGTCACTATCCTTCAGGCGTTGTTGCTGAAGTTCAAGCCAGTGAACATGGACATATTGCCCCTGTATATTTTGTTGCTGGCCTGGTTTCCCCCAATGCTGTGGCTGCTGTTGCGGGCGCCGTCGATTGCGCTGCTGTCGTCGGCTTCGCTCTATGCGCTAATGTGGCTGTTTGAATGGAACCTCCCGGCCTATCCAAGCGGAACCTGGGCATTCAACCCGTTCGCGTGGCAATTGCTGTTTGTCTTTGGTGCATGGTGCGCGCTTGGCGGCGCGCAAAATCTGTCCCGCTGGATCCATTCCCGAGCGATCGTGGGTCTGGCTTTTGCCTACCTCCTGTTTGCATTCGCAATCACAATGACCTGGTACTTCCCGCGGCTTGCCGTGTTCGTGCCGAAGTTTGTTGGTGATGCAATTTATCCGATCGACAAGACCAATCTTGATGTGCTCCGGATCATGCATTTCCTCGCTCTCGCTGTGATCACAGTTGCTTTCGTACCTCGGCACTGGCCGGCATTGAAGTTGCGGATTTTCTGGCCGGCGATCGTGTGCGGTCAGCATTCGCTCGAAACGTTCTGCATCGGCGTCTTCTTGTCGTTTGCTGCCCATTTTGTTTTCACCGAGGTCTCCAACCGCGTCCTCACGCAGGTGGTCGTGAGCATTTTAGGCGTTGCGATCATGGTTGCCGTTGCGGCGCTAATTTCGTGGTATAGACAAGCAGAACGACGGGGCGGGGGACCGCGCCCGCCTGCCGCTAGGCCGGGGTATGCGGGGGGCGACGTATGATGAAGCGCTTGCTGTTGCTGGCGTCGATGATGCTGGGTGCTGGTCCGGTTTGGGCCGAAGCTCCGGCCGAATGCCGTGTTGCAGAAAATCTGGCCGAATCAAGTTTCCGATTGCCGCACGTCACGCAGGCCTTAGCGGCGAAGCGGCTGACCGTGTTGGTGCTTGGTGCGGGTTCTTCGCAGCTGCCGGGCTCGAGCGGTGCAACGAATGCCTATCCCGCGCGTCTGCATCAAGCGCTCACCCAGCAACTGCCCGGTGTCGACGTCAAACTTACAACCGACGTTAAAGCAAAACGGACCGCTGCCGAGATGGTTAAGGCGCTGCCGGCTTTATTAAGCGCGTCCAAACCGGCGCTTCTGGTTTGGCAGACCGGAACTGTCGACGCGATGCTTTCGATTGATCCAGATCAATTCAGCCAAGCCCTCGACAGCGGCATTAATATTGCTCATTCCGCGGGCGCTGATGTTGTTTTAATCAACGCTCAATACAGTCCGCGCACGGAATCGATGATTGCCCTTGGTACGTATGCGGAAGATATGCGTTGGGTTGCGTTGCAACATGAAGTGCCCCTGTTCGATCGTTTCAGCATCATGAGATTATGGAGCGACCTCGGGACGTTTGATTTATACTCTGCAACGAAAAAGCTTGACACAGCCGAGCGAGTTCATGATTGCATAGGGAGATTGCTCGCTGACCTAGTGATCGCAGCGGCAAAACCACAAGAACCGCCGGTCAACGGCAGCCGCTAATTTAATTTGAGGATTCGCCTTTGCGCAGTAATGAACCCACGAATTGGGTAAAGACCTCGGTTGCCGCCGCAGCGCTGCTCGCGGGAGTTTCACTCGCGTTGCCTGTGCGCGCGGAGACTGCGGCGCCGACTTGCGATGCGCCGCTCGACCTTATCCGGCTCGCCAATCCTCTGCCACACGTCGCTCGGAAACTTGTGACGGGCGAACCGATCACCATCGTCGCGCTCGGCTCTTCGTCAACTGCGGGTGCTGGCGCGAGCTCGGCGACAGCGACCTATCCGAGTCAGCTCGCGGTTGAACTCGGACGGCACTTCCCGAAGTCGTCGATTACGATGATCAACCGTGGTGTCAGCGGCGAAGAAATTCCGGACATGCTCGCTCGGCTCGATTCCGCGGTGCTTGTTGCCAAGCCCGACCTTGTGCTGTGGCAGCTCGGCACGAATTCTGTCATTCGCGGTCATCAGGTCGCCTCGCATGGGGCCATGATCCGTATTGGTCTTGAGAAAATTCGCTCCGTCGGCGCCGATGTCGTGCTGATCGACCCGCAATTCGCGCCAAAGGTGATTGCAAAACCAGACGCCGAGTCGATGGTCGCTCTGATTTCCGCTACTGCGAAAAAGGAAGACGTCGACCTTTTCCGTCGCTTCGAGGTGATGCGGCACTGGCGCAATGTCGACCACTTGGAGTTTGAAGCGTTTGTGTCGCCTGACGGGCTGCACATGAACGATTGGAGCTATGCTTGCATGGCGAAGGGCCTCGGCAACGCGATTGCTGAGGCTGCGCAGCGGCCGACGATGTCGGCGACCGCCGCGTCGCATTTGGTGCCCTAAGCGGCTTTCGTCAGACTTTGTCCAGCGCGGTCAGCAGGTCCTCGATCAGGTCGTCGGAGTGTTCGAGTCCGGCTGAAAATCTGATCAGACCATCACCAATCCCGAGTTCGGCTCGCTGATCCGGCGTCAACCGTTGATGCGTGGTCGTGGTGGGATGCGTGACCAGGCTTTTTGCATCCCCAAGATTGTTGGTGATGCCGATCAACTTCAGTCCATTGAGGAAACGGAACGCGCCTTCCTTGCCGCCTTTGACCTCAAATGAACAGAGCGTCGAGCCGGCGCGCATCTGCTTTCGGATAATCTCGGCCTGCGGGTGATCAGAACGTCCGGGATAGATTAGCCGGGAGATCTTCTTGTGGCCGGCAAGCGCCGTGGAGATTGCTCCCGCATTGTCGGTCTGACGTTGTACCCGCACCGGCATTGTCTCAAGAGCTCTTCAACAGGACCCATGCATTGAACGGCGACAGTGACGGCCCTGTCTGTCGCAGGACCTGATGATAGTGATCGAGTATCAGCTTTTCGGAGCCCAGAATGATGCCGCCAAGAACGCGACCTTGGCCGTCGATATGTTTGGTCGCGGAATAGACGACGCAGTCGGCCCCGAGCGTAAGCGGGCTTTGGTAAAGTGGGGTGGCAAACACATTATCGACGACCAGTTTGGCGCCGGCATTGTGGGCAATCTCCGCGACCGCGGAGATGTCGTACACTTCCAATGTTGGATTGGTCGGCGTTTCCATGAACAGAACCTTTGTGTTCTTGGTCACCGCCTTTTTCCAGGCATTGAGATCGGTGCCGTTGACGAGCGTCGAGGTAACACCAAAGCGCGGCAGCCATTCCTCAATGACCCAACGACAAGACCCGAAAAGTGCCTTAGCGGCGACGACGTGATCGCCGGCTTTCACCAGGCCCATCAGTGCGGTGGTCACAGCGGCCATGCCGGTCGCGGTCGATCTCGCGGCCTCTGCTCCTTCGAACGCGGCCATGCGGTGCTCGAACATGCTCATGGTCGGATTGGAGTAGCGCGAGTAGACATAGCCGGGAATCTTGCCGGAAAAACGCGCCTCACATTCTTCTGCGGTGGGATAGACGTAGCCTTGAGTGAGGAACAACGCCTCCGAGGTCTCGCCAAATTGCGAGCGTAGTGTGCCGGCATGAACCAGGCGGGTTTCGGGTCGGTAGCTTTTCGTCGACGCGGGCATCACGGCCTCCTTTAGGCCCTGCGCATGATCTTTCTCGAAAACCGGCAACCACTTTTCGGGACCATGCGCGTGGCCAATAAAAAACCGGCCGGAGAAAAATCTCGGCCGGGCTCACGCGTCCCCGGCCTTTTAGCGACTTGTTTAACGTGGCTGCAAGCCGGCCGGCTCAAATGACCACGGGATAAGCTGTTTGTAGCGGGACCCACCGCTTCCCGTCAAGGCACTCCTCGGGTTAGATCGGCGCCGCTATAAAATAGGAACGCCGTGACACTTTCCTTTGCCATCGATGAAAAGGGCATTTTGCCCGACCGCATGATCGCGGCGCTCGCCGCGAGCGGCGGAATTTTATCCGAACGGCCACTGACGTCCGATCAAATCCAGCCGGGCAGCCTCGACCTGCGCTTGGGCGAGGTCGCTTTTCGCGTGCGCGCGAGCTTCTTGCCTGGCCGGACTACGGTCGCCCAGCGCATCGACGAACTTAAACTGCACGAAATCTCCCTCACCGACGGCGCAGTGTTAGAAACCGGCTGCGTTTACATCGTGCCGCTGCTGGAAAGCCTTGCACTGCCAGACCATATTTCCGCCGCTGCCAATCCGAAAAGTTCGACCGGCCGCCTCGACGTGTTCACCCGCGTGATTGCCGATGAAATGCGCGGGTTTGACCGTATCGAAGGCGGTTATCATGGGCCGCTTTATGCAGAAATCAGCCCTCGCACGTTCCCGGTCCTTGTGCGCGAAGGATCACGGCTGTCGCAAATTCGCTTTCGCCACGGTCACGCACTGCTCGAGGGCCAATCGTTGCGCGACTTGCATTCGCGCGAACGGTTGGTAGACGCCGACAACGCCGACGTCAGTGAGGGTGTTGCAGTGAGCGTCGATCTTTCCGGCCTGGGGCCGGGCGGATTGGTTGGATATCGGGCCAAACGCCACACTGGGCTCATCGATGTTGAACGCCGTGGCGGCTATGCCGTGTTGGATTTTTGGGAACCGATGCAAGCGCGTCCCGACAAAAGCCTGATCCTCGACCCCAATGAATTCTACATTCTTGCTTCCAAGGAAGCGGTACAGGTCCCGCCAGATTACGCCGCCGAGATGGTGCCATTCGACCCGCTGGTTGGAGAATTTCGCGTGCACTATGCCGGCTTCTTTGATCCGGGGTTCGGCTATGCGGGCGCGGGCGGCAAAGGCTCGCGCGCGGTGCTGGAGGTCCGCTCACGCGAGGTCCCCTTCATCCTTGAACATGGCCAGATCGTCGGCCGTTTGGTCTTTGAGAAGATGCTTGCGCGGCCAGAAAAACTGTACGGCCAGGGTATCGGTTCGAATTACCAGGCACAAAGCCTGAAGCTCTCCAAACACTTCAAGGTCTAAGAAACTGTATGCGCGCTTGCCGCGCGCGTACGCCATTCGCTATTCTGGAATTCCGCGGGCGTAGTTCAATGGTAGAACGGCAGCTTCCCAAGCTGCATACGAGGGTTCGATTCCCTTCGCCCGCTCCAACGTTTTACGAATTTTTCGGCATGTGGTGCTCGCACCAAAACTCGAGCAGTTTTTTTGCAGTCGAGGGCGAAAGCCTGGCGTAGTCACTTTTCAATTTTTTGAGCTCGTCTTCCGTAGCAACTTTCCCTAATAAATCATCTTGCAAGAGAGCACGTAAGGTAGGCCACGAGATTCCTGCAGCCTTACAAGGCACCAGCAGCGGTTCATTGCGGCCGTCGTTGAGCATCTGCTTGATCATGTCAATTGGAGCAGAGCATAACGTGGCGAGTGCGGTGACTGTTGCTGCATATTTACGAGATTTTGCGAACTCCAGCAGTGCGACTTGATCGAGTTCACCATTCTCACGCATCAACTGGATAAGGCGCTGAGCCGCGGAGAAATCCTGATCCAGTTCTTCATTTTCGATAACTTCATTTGAAATGCTGGCCAGAACTTCCCTGATGTCGTCTCTCTTCTCTGGCGGGGCCAGCGCCATAAGACGTTCTCGCATCGCCTCGGTCACTCGTTGCAACAGGCGGCGAAAAATATGCAATGGAATATCGAGGCGCAAACCGAGTATTTCTAAAAGTGTCTCGTCGGCCTTCGGTTGGTCCACAAGTTGTGCGTACGCTTTTTCAGAGATCTGGGCGCCTGCATTCTCAGCTAACTTGCGAATAACGTGTTCGTCCCCGCGTTCGATCAAAGTGTCGGTCAAAGACTCGCTGAGGCTGCTGCGTTTGGAGATGGCCAGCAAATGGGCCTGGCTCTTGGCCAGGGCAATTTCAATAAGATCGGGAGTGGTCAGGCGATCCGACAGCGAGAGAACCGGCCCAGCAATTGCGATTTCATCGTCGCGTGCGAGCGTATGAACGACCTTAATAGGAGCGTTGTTAATTGGCGCGAGACGTTCACTTAGTTCGATAAGGGCGGTCGACTCCATCCGCGTGATCAGATGACCCAATACCTCGTCGAATACCTGAATTTGCTCTTCGTTGAGTCGTTCGTTTTCGCCCAAAAATAAATCGGTAACGCGTTTGAGAGTGACCGCGCGTTTTTCCTGAGACCCGCGCCGGACTGCATCTTCAAGTTCGGAAATCAATGACCTATGCTGATACATCGAATGCGCCTTACTGGGCCGTTTCGGCACTTCTGAGCCGTTTATTAATGGTCGGTAAATCTAATTCTATACGAAAAGCGTTTAACAAATTGTCCTAGCGACGAACCGTTGCAGCATCGAACGTTTTAGACTTCTCGGTGCGGGGATAACTCGCGCACGTAGAATGAGAATATTTTACAATCGCGCTTGCAAGATGCCTTGCGCGCACAAGCGACGGACGACGATGTAGCCAACACGCATCTGTGATCGGTGGAACGCCGACTGGTTCTCCGCGTTACCCTCGAGAACCGAACGCGAGGCAAAAAAATGCCACTATTACTGTATTTCCCGCTCATCATTTGGATGGGCGTGCTTGAAGTCGTACGAAGCGAGATTGGCCCACCCGTCGAAGCCAAGGCTCGAGTGCCGACACGGCGTTAGAAATCCCCGAGGGCGTTATTTATTCACGCAAGCGCGTGCGCCAATTCGGTGATCTTTACTTGCGGGAGCAAGCGTTGCACGTCATCCGTCTGGCAAAGCTCCGTGCCGGGTGAGAGCACAGCAGCCGATCCGGCAGCCACCGCGACACGAAATGCTTCTAGGTACGACTTTCCCGAGGCGAGTGCAGCTACTAACCCGCCTACAAAGCTATCACCAGCGCCAACCGTACTGACCGCTTCGATTGCAAGTGGTTGGGACCGAAGGACGCGATCGGCTGTCACGAGTAGCGCGCCGTGTTCGCCGAGCGTGAGTGCGACGGCTCTTGTCTGTCCGCCGGTCGTAAGTTCTCGGCATGCAGCAATGCGCGCATGGTCGTTATCGAGTGGCGCGCCGACGAGGTCGGAGAGCTCGACTAGATTTGGCTTGATCAACGCAACACCTTCAGCGAGCGCAGCTTTCAATGCTGCGCCGGAAGTGTCGATGACGCACTGTGCACCAAGCCGCTTTGCAGCAACCGCGACGCGTGCGAAAAAATCTTCCGGCACACCCGGCGGCACGCTCCCACTCGCAACCACGAATTTCGGAGCCTGCGCCAGTGACGCGAGTTTATCCAGCACCGCCTCCCATTCGGCGCGGTGAAGCGCCGAGCCTGGGAGCACGAAGCGATATTGGTTTCCGGTCGATTCTTCGTAGGCGGTGAAATTCTCTCGTGTCTCAACGTGCGAGGGCGTTACCAGGCTATCGATGCCTTCACGCTCGACCAGGCGATGCAACAATTTTCCGATTGCACCGCCGGTCGGATAGATCGCCGCAACTTTGCTACCAAGGCGATGCGCAACGCGCGCTACGTTGATACCGCCACCGCCGGGATCACGCTTCGGCGCAGAGCAACGCAATTTGCGTGTCGGCTCAATGCGCCCCACGTTGACGAAAATGTCGATCGCGGGATTGATCGTGACAGTGACGATATCCGGCACATTAGCCATCCATTTCGGCAAATGGCCGCTTTTTGCGGCCGGGCGTCTGTAATCGAACTAAAATAGGTATTTTTTGGTTGCGATAACAGGGATCACATTTGCGAAAATTGCAAGGAACAGTGGGAACGCATAGGCGTTTCGTGTTTTCGCCCGATGACTACCCGTCGCCGCCATGCTTAGATTAATGGTCGCCTCTCGGACGGAATGAGGCTTATTTTCATGATCGATCCGCTCTATTCGCTGTCTGGATTTGCGGTCGGTGCTTTGGTCGGCATGACCGGCGTGGGCGGGGGCTCACTCATGACCCCGCTCCTGATACTTCTGTTCGGCGTTCATCCAGCGACCGCGGTCGGCACGGATCTGTTGTATGCGGCCGTCACCAAGACGGGGGGCAGTCTCGTTCACGGCTTCGCGCGCAGCATCGATTGGCGCGTCGTTAGACGACTCGCGTGCGGCAGTGTTCCCGCTACGATCGTTACGCTTGCTGCACTGTCACATTTCAATCTGAGTGGCGACGCTGCGCGCAATTTGATCACGCTTGTTCTCAGCGGCGCACTGTTCTGCACTGCTTTTGTGCTCGTGTTTGGCGGCGCCATCGTTGCGGCCTACCGCGCCCGCGTGACTGAACTCGATCCGCAGCGGACGGCAGTCAACACGGTTCTGGTCGGCGCGCTGCTTGGAGTTCTTGTCTCGATATCATCGGTCGGCGCTGGTGCGATCGGTGTTGTCGCGTTGATTATGCTCTACCCGCAGCTTCCGATGGCGAAAATCGTGGGCTCCGACATCGCGCACGCTGTCCCACTGACGCTCATCGCAGGGACCGGACATTGGATGATGGGTTCGGTTGATTGGCATATTATGGGGTCGCTGCTGGCCGGCTCACTGCCGGGCATTTTTGTAGGCAGCTACTTTGCGACACGCATTCCGGAGCGCGCACTTCGCGTGGTGCTGGCGACAACACTGTTCGTTGTAGCAAGCCGCATTGCCTATGATCACGCCACCGCGGCGACTTCTATTTTCACGGCATTCTCGCCACGGTGAATGCCGTCGTCAGGCGCGGAGCCTACTTCGGGCCGAAAAACGGCGACCCCACCAGAACCACTATCCAAATTGCCGCTAGCGCGCCAAAAGCCACGATTAAAACGCTCATTTTGCGACCCCCGGTTTGGCATTTCTCCCTGTCGGAACACTAGCACAGGGCAGGTCCTTAGCGCAGCGGCATAAAAAAAGCCGGCCGCGCGATGCTGCGCGGCCGGCTGTCTCGGTAACCGGTGTGTATCAGTCGCCGCCGATGGTCTTGATGACGCTCGACATGGGGCGCGCTTCATCCAGTCCGCCGCCCATCTCCTTGAGCACCATGTCGGTATATTCTTTCTTCGGCTCGATTGGAGTTTTGCCGACCACTTGTACGACCTTGTACCCACCGTCCTTGAGTTTTTTGAGCAACTCAGGCGCGGCATGCGCAGTCGCCTGCTGGAAGTCGTGCATCAAAATGATGCCTTTGCCGCGTTTTTCGAGTTTTTTCATCACCGACGCGATGACCTGCTCCGGCTTGCGCATCTTGAAATCGAATGAGTCCATGTCGGTTGAGAAGATACCGACGTTACGCTCGCCGAGATATTTGACCAGCTCCGGCGGGTGACGCAGCGCGGGGAAACGGAAGAACGGGCTGACTGGCTTGTTGCCCAACGCGATGCTCACCGCCGCGATGCCTTTCTCGATTTCGTCCTTGCCATCCTGTTCGGAGGCTTTCGACAAATCCTTGTGCGACCAGGTGTGAGAACCGACGGTGTGCCCAGCCGCCGCGACTTGCTTCATAATTTCTGGATGCCAGCCGGCATGCTTTCCGATCGGGAAGAACAGTGCCTTCGTGCATTGGTCGGCCAAGCGCCTTGAGCACGGCAGGCGTATTGCCCGGCCACGGACCGTCGTCGAACGTAAGCACGATTTCATGGTCACGCAGGAAGTCGTAGGCCTTGAAATGCTCAAAACCGAATCCGGGGCCGCCAGTGGTATCGATCTCGATCACGCGCGACACACCGAGCGCGTTCGGATTGTCACATTTTGTCGCCGGCGCGGCAGACGACGTTGGGGCCGCTGACGAGGGCGCGGGGGCCGGCGCATTCTGAGCCCAAGCCGTCGCGGCGGCCGATATCGAGATCGCCAGAGCCGTGGCAAATGCGCTGCGCATCATGTTCTCCATGCGGGGTAGTAGATGTCCATATTCATGAATTCTCATCTATTCATCGCGGCTTTAACCTATCGAGTCAACGCCGGGGCCTCGATACCATCGAATCGCCGGTATATATTGGTGGTAGGATGGTTAATCTAAGGCGCGCAACGGACTAGGCCCGCGTTGCGCTAGGTCCTGCCGGGACTTATCTAAGCTAACGGTGACGAATTCGGAGAAACCCATGGCGGCGATCGTCTCAACTGCCACGCTGTCGCGGCCGCTGCTGCTGGCCACGCTGGTCGTCGTGTTGTTGCTCGCAGGGACTCTCGGGCTTTGGGCCTACTATGGCACCGCCGTCTTTTTCGAAATGGTTCGCGCCGGGTGGATGGCGTGTTTTTGAAAAAAGCTGAAGCGCAATGACCGCGCGAACGTCACAGATTCTCCTGATCCTTTCTGCTTTTCTGACGGGGCTGGTGGTCTTCACCGGCGTGTTTCTTTACGCGACAGGAAATATTAGTGGCGCACCGAAGCGCCTCCGCGATCGGCGGTCCGTTCAAACTGATCGACCAGAACGGTGATCCGATCACCGATAACGACATCAAGGGGCGGCCGTTCCTGGTGTTCTTCGGATACACGCACTGCCCGGACGTGTGTCCTACAACGCTGTTTGACGTTTCGGAAATCATGCATGCGCTTGGCAAAGATGCTGATCGAACGGGTGCGCTCTTCATCACCGTCGATCCCGAACGCGACACACCCGCGGTGATGAAAGATTATCTGTCGAGCTTCGATGGACATTTACGCGGGGCAACCGGCGATCGCGCTGCCATCGATTCTGCGGAAAAAGCCTATCGTGTCTACGCCAAGAAAGTACCGACGACGAACGGCGACTACACGATGGATCACACGGCCTTGGTCTATCTGATGGATAAGCAGGGGCGCTTCGTTGCGCCCTTTAGCCTTAAGCGCCGGCCCGAAGAGGCCGCAACCGAGTTACGACGCTATTTGTAGTTTCGACTTGCTGAGTCCGTGCTCGGTCTTTCTCCAGTGGAACGGCCTCCGATCAATTCCCGAGCCGCCATCCACGCGGCGACTGAGAGCAGCAGCCAATGGAACGGTGTCCAAATTAAAATAAGAGCCTTGTTGGGAACGCCCCGGTGCGACAGCCCGAAATAACCGAGAGATGCCGCCGCCGCATGACCAATGGCTGCGACCGATAGATGGTACGAGATCCAAAAAACGAGCATCAAATCGCCACCGCATAAAGCCATGGCGACTATCCTCACCAAAAGTGCGATCAGAAGGACCAGGTGCGCCAGCGCCACCAAAGCATTGCCGCCGACGATAAGCTGAAATGTCAGAAATCCGGCCAGCCCCAGCTCGCGAAAAATCTGCATTGGCTCCCGCATATGAACGAGCCAAGTCTGCATCCAGCCTTTGTACCAGCGTGAGCGCTGATTAAGCCAACGGCGCGTATCTGCCGGGGCTTCTTCATAGGTCGTGGAATCGATCACGCCGCATCGGTAACCGAAACGGGCGAGCCGCATGCCGAGATCGGCATCTTCTGTGACGTTATAGGGGTCCCAGCCACCGACCTCGCGCAGCGTTTTAGTGCGGAAGTGATTGGATGAACCGCCAAGCGGTAATGGCAACCCCGATGCTGCAAGTCTCGGCAAAAATACGTCAAAATGTCCGGCATATTCAGCTGTAAAATAGCGCGCGAGCCAGCTTGTCTTGGTGTCCATGCAAAGGCGTGCCTGAACACACGCAAGTTCATTGCCCGCCGAACGAAACGCTTTCAAGGCGACGCGCAATTGATTGCGTTCCGGACGGTCCTCGGCGTCGTAGATCACCGTGAACATGCCGCGTGCGAGGGGAAGCGCGACGTTGAGCGCTTTTGGCTTCGTGCCTGGTTCGGTCCGTGGAATCGGAATGACGGTGATTGGGATACGATGCCTGCGAGCGGTAATAGCGTCACGAGTTTCGTGATCATCGGCCTCGACAGCAAGGATGACGTCAAGTTTGTCGGCTGGATAGTTCAGCCGCTCGATTCCCGATAACAGTTGATCGACGACCCGCGCTTCGCCGCGCAGTGGGACAATCACACTATAGACGGGGAGTTCTTCGTCGAGCGTCGCTGGAAATGGTGGCCATGGATCAGCAGGAGCTGCGACCGGTCGCACGACACACCACAGTCGGAATGCGATCGGAAGCATCGCGAGAATGGACGTGACGAGCGTGCCGACACGTGTGAACGCGGCCAAAGCAATCAGCGAGCCCGCCAAGGCCGGCACCGCCCTGGTCAGCACGTGCAATGTGGCCGCGCAGCGTTTCGGCCATTTAATTTTTAGCTGCTCCGAGGCGCGTTCCGCGGCAGCGACGAGCAGGTCGTCTATGGGTGCGTCGAGTGCGGCTCGACGGGCTCCTGGCCTGGCGAATTCCCGTTTCCGAGCGTGTGGTGAGGACCCAGATCCTTCACCCTTGATTTCAAAGGAGCAGGCCTCTGCCTCGCCCCCGACGCAGATCCCCATACGCCACCCGGCTTACGCACTTTTTTGGGGGATGCTAACGAATTGCAACTTATAGGCGAGAAAAATTAATTGGCTTAATCTGCAAACCGATTGGCGCTCACGCGCGATGGTCGAGCGCGTTCGCCGGTGCTAGAACGCGCACCCTATGTCCAACTTCATGTCGCATTATCTGGTGCCGGCAGCCATTGTCGCGGTTGCGATCGTCCTGGTGCTTGGCTTGGTCAACATGATGCGCGGCGGTTCGCCGAACCGCTCGCAGAAACTCATGCGGCTGCGCGTGCTGCTGCAATTCGTCGCCATTATCGTCATCATGGCGACGATCTGGGCAATGGGCCGTTAAGTCGAAAAAACGCGCCGCGCGCTCACTTCATCGGGGCTGCGCGCATATATTCCACTTTCTCTTTCGGTTGCTGCGGCTTTTTCTTTTTGGCTGCGGAATAATCGGTTGTGGCTGCCTTTGCAGAATGGAGACCGGCACCACCGCAAGCCTGTGCAGGCGCGGTGGCCGGCAACGCGAGGAATGCGATGGCAATAGCAATCGTTAGAACACGCATGAGCGTCACCCCGGTTTTGTGGTCGTAAACAAGGTAAGATAAAGCTTACTCCGAATCTCCAGAGCAGCGAAAAACTCCGCGAGGCTGATATGGTGGTGCTTAACCGCATTTATACGCGAACCGGCGATGACGGCACGACGTCGCTCGGGACAGGGGCTCGCCGCAAGAAATACGATCTCCGCGTAGAGGCCTATGGCACTGTCGATGAGGTCAACGCCGTGATCGGCCTCGTACGGCTGCACACTACTGGCGACAAGACGCTCGACCCCGCGCTTGGCCGTATCCAGAACGACCTGTTCGACGTTGAAGCCGATTTATGCCTGGCCGAAAAGGGACCCGGAGGTGCGAGGCTGACCGTGACCGACGCCCAGGTCACCTGGCTGGAAGGCGAAATCGATCGGCTCAACGCGGAGCTGGCGCCCCTGACGTCCTTTATTCTTCCCGGAGGAAGTCCGGCTTCCGCCTATATGCATCTTGCCCGCACGATCTGTCGGCGTGCCGAACGGATCATGGTGGAGCTTAAAGACAAGCCGGGCGAGGGGGTCTCTGGGCCCTCACTCAAATACGTGAATCGGCTCTCGGACTATCTTTTTGTTGCTGGCCGCTATGCGAACGATAAGGGCACGGGAGACGTTCTCTGGGCCCCCGGCCAAAATCGATAGCATTGCGTGCGCCGCAGCATAAACGTTGACATGCTGATGGGGCGGCCTTTAGCTTCCGCCCCCACTGCTCAGAAAGCGGTCCGGGATAAGGGATCATGAAAATTTTGGTGCCCGTAAAACGGGTGGTCGATTTCAACGTCAAGATTCGCGTCAAACCGGACGGCTCCGGCGTTGAGCTTGCCAACATCAAGATGTCGATGAACCCGTTCGACGAGATTGCAGTCGAAGAAGCAATTCGTCTGAAGGAAGCCGGCAAGGCTACCGAGATTATCGCTGTCTCAATTGGACCCGCTCAGTGTTCCGAAACCATCCGCACCGCACTCGCCATGGGTGCTGATCGCGGCATTCTGGTGAAGACGGACGGTGTGGTCGAGCCGCTCGCGGTGGCAAAGATCCTTAAGGGCATCATCGATGCAGAAAAGCCCGGGCTCGTGATTATGGGCAAGCAGGCCATCGACGACGATTGCAATCAAACCGGCCAAATGTTGGCGGCGCTGCTGAATTGGTCGCAAGGCACCTTCGCATCCAAGCTCGCTATTGATGGTGACGCCATCAGCGTGACACGCGAAGTCGATGGCGGTTTGCAGACGGTAAAGCTCAAGATGCCGGCGATCGTCACCACCGATCTTCGGCTGAATGAGCCGCGTTATGCGTCGTTGCCGAACATCATGAAGGCAAAGAAAAAGCCAATCGAGGAAAAAGCACCGGACGCCTATGGTGTCGACGTGAAGCCGCGGTTGCAGGTACTGAAAACGAGCGACCCGCCCGGTCGCAAATCGGGCGTCAAAGTTGCTTCGGTGGCTGAATTGGTGGCCAAGCTGAAGGACGAGGCAGGGGTACTTTAGATGGCCACGCTTCTCCTTGCTGAACACGACAACAAATCGCTCAAAGATGCGACCAATAAGACACTCACCGCCGCCAAGGCGATCGGTGCGGACGTTGACGTCCTCATCGCCGGCAAAGATTGCAAGGCGGTTGCTGATGCTGCGGCCAAACTTGATGGCGTGAAGAAGGTATTGCTCGCGGATGCCGCTCCTTACGAGCATCATCTTGCCGAACCTCTTGCTGCGCTCATTGTCTCTCTTGCCGGCAAGTACGACGTGATCATTGCGCCGGCCACCACGACCGGTAAGAACGTCATGCCCCGTGTCGCCGCCTTGCTTGACGTGATGCAGATTTCCGAAATTACAAAGGTGATTTCATCCGATACCTTTGAACGACTGATCTATGCGGGGAATGCGATCCAAACTGTGAAATCATCGGACGCCAAAAAAGTTATCACCGTGCGTACGTCGACATTTCAAGCGACAGGCGCCGGTGGCTCAGGGTCCGTAGAAAACGCGGCCGCCGTGGCCGATCCCGGGCTCTCAACGTTTGTTGGTGAGGAGCTGTCGAAGTCCGACCGGCCGGAATTGACCTCTGCCAAAATCATCGTGTCCGGCGGGCGCGCTATGCAAAGTCGCGACAACTTCACCAAATTCATCGAGCCCGTTGCCGATAAGCTCGGGGCTGCGGTGGGTGCTTCACGAGCGGCGGTCGATGCCGGATATGCACCAAACGATTGGCAAGTCGGGCAGACCGGCAAGGTCGTGGCACCTGAGCTCTACATTGCAGTTGGAATTTCCGGCGCGATTCAACATCTCGCCGGGATGAAAGACTCCAAGGTCATTGTTGCTATCAACAAAGATGAAGAGGCACCGATCTTCCAGGTGGCGGACTACGGTCTGGTGGCCGATCTCTACCAAGCCTTACCGGAACTTGCTGCGGAACTCGACAAGATCAAGCGTTGACCACATTTCAATATTGTTGTTCCACCAATGGTGTCGTGAGACGGTACGTCGTAAAAGCGCAAAGAAAAAGAAGAAGCAAAAGTTAACCGAATTCGAAGCCGAGAAGCCGGACTTCGCATCGATCGGATCAAAGACATGGCGGTCACGATTTAGAGTATTGGAATAATCGGCGCGGGTCAGATGGGTAGCGGGATCGCCCATGTCTGCGCGCTCGCGGGATATTCGGTCCTGCTCAACGACCTGTCCGCCGACCGGATCAAAGCCGGGATGGCGACGATCAACGGAAACATGGCGCGCCAGGTCGGTAAGAAAGCGATCAGCGAAGACGATCGCAAGGGCGCTCTTGCTCGCATCAAGCCAGCCGAAAAATACGATGCGCTGTCTGACTGCGACCTGGTGATTGAAACCGCGACCGAGAAGGAAGAGGTCAAGCGCAAGATTTTTTCTGATCTGTGCGCGTCGCTCAAAACCGACGCGATTATCGCAACCAATACCTCGTCGATTTCGATCACGCGGCTGGCGTCATCGACTGACCGCCCGGAGCGTTTTATCGGCATTCACTTTATGAATCCGGTGCCGTTGATGGAGCTGGTGGAGCTGATCCGCGGCATCGCCACGGATGACGCCACTTTCGAGACCAGCAAGGCATTCATCTCCAAGCTCGGCAAGAAGATTGCCGTGTCGGAGGATTTCCCGGCCTTTATCGTCAATCGTATTTTGCTGCCGATGATCAACGAGGCGATCTACACGCTCTATGAAGGTGTTGGAAATGTCGAGGCGATCGACACCGCGATGCGGCTCGGCGCGCATCACCCCATGGGTCCGCTCGAGCTCGCCGACTTCATTGGCCTCGATACTTGCCTCTCGGTGATGCAGGTGCTGCACGAGGGGCTCGCGGATTCGAAATACCGGCCGTGCCCGTTGCTGGTCAAATATGTTGAGGCCGGCTGGCTTGGTCGCAAGACGCAGCGCGGGTTCTATGACTATCGCGGCGAGAAACCAGTCCCGACGCGGTAACTCAGGCAAGCTTCAATAAATTCAGGACTGCCAGCGCCGCAATCGCGAGCCACGTCAGGCTTTGGCCTGCGCCGCGGGCGAAGCCCGGAATTTCCGAATTCCACATGCCCGCGGTCTGCAGCAATCTGCCAAGTACGAGTGCAATGCCGGCGGCGTGCAGGGCGATGTGCCAGCCGCCGTTCATTTCATAGGCAAGCATCAGCACAAGCGCGATCGGAAGGTATTCAATCGCATTGGCATGGATGCGGATCATGCGCAGCATCTGCGGATTGCCACCGTCGCCCAGCGCTATGCTCAACTTGACCCGGTGCATAGTGACGTTGATGCCGAGCGCCACCACAATCAGCGCCAGTATTCCCGCGTAGAGCGCAGTGACTGAAGCCGTCATCTCAGTTTTCTCCCTGTTGGGCGAAAGTTATCCGCAGCACGAAGTTCGCGACACTACCGGGGACCGCTCGTATTCATCGTGTCTGCGCACCCAGGCCATGGTCCAGGGCAGGGCGTCTTCGTCACGGCCCTTCGGTGCCATGTCGAGGAAATTGTACGTACCGATGAGCGTGTCGAGGCCGCGCGCATAGGATGAATAGGTGTGCAGGACGGCACCCGCGTCGTTCTTGATGAAGGCGCTCAAGCCTGGCAACTCTTCGCTTGGGATTTTTCCGGTCGAATAATTGTATTCGGCGCCGTTTGCGACCTCTTCTTTCGAGAACGAGACGTGAAAATCATGGTTGAAGTCGTTGCCGTACGATGACACCCATTTGAATTTCCAGTCCATGCGTTTCTTGTAGGCTTCGATTTCCGCCAGCGGGGCGCGCGATACGACGACCAGCGACACATCACGCTGCGCGAGATGTGTGATTGTGCCGTCAAAGTGATCGGCGAGGAAAGAACAGCTCGGGCAGCCTTGCACCCAGCCGGGACCAAGCATGAAGTGATAGATAATAAGCTGGCTTTTCCCGCCGAACAGGTCGGATAGCGTTTCCCGCCCGTTCGGCCCTTCGAACACGTAGTTCTTTTCCACCTTGACCCAGGGCAGGTCGCGCCGTGCCGCGCTCAATTTGTCGCGCGCGTCGGAAAATTCCTTTTCCTTCGTGAGAAACGCTTTGCGCGCGGTGAGCCATTCGCTTTGGGAAACGACTTTGTGTTGCATGTTGCTACTCCACTATGCCTTTGGCGGGGTCATCCAGCCGATCCCCGCGCCGCCCGGTTCGGTGAGGATTGCAATGCGCCCGACACCAGGCACATCGAAAATCGGCCGCATAAGTTTGGCGCCGGCTGACTGTGCCTTTTTTGCGCGCGCATCGACATCGTCGACCGCCAAATAAGACATCCAGCTTTCCGGTACGCCGTCGAATTGTGGGCTGGCCAGCGGGAAAATACCGCCGACCGCTTCGTTGTTCGATTTCGCAACCCAATAGGTGCCGTCGGGCATCGGCATTGCCTCAAAACTCCACCCGACGGTATCGCTGTAGAATTTCTTCGCCTTGTCGGCGTCGCGAGTCATCAGCTCATTCCAGTAGAAGTGTCCGTGCGACCATTCGTGGGGCATGGGTAACTCCTGTCATTAGGCGGTGAGGTACTTGTCGAGCTTCTCCATCGCGCCATTCCAGCCCATTTGATGGCGATCACGCGCGTCTTCGTCGAAGAATTGCTCGTGCGTGAGTGTGAACAGCGTGCCGTCGCCGTCGCCTTTGAACGTCAACGTCACGAGCGATTCTCGTTCCGGCGTGGACTTCCAAGCCCATGTGAAAACGAGCTTCTCGTTCGGAACCACCTCGCGGTAAACGCCGCTGACGTCGTGGTCTTCTCCGTTCGGGGCTTTCATGAGCCAACGATAACGGCCGCCGGTGCGCGGATCGCTTTCGGCGCTGAGCACCGTGACGTCGCCGGGACCCATCCAGCGCGCTACTTTTTTCGAGTCCGTCCACGCCTGGAAGACTTTTTCCGGCGGTGCGTTGAATCGACGTTTGATTGTGAGGCTGGGCTTGGTTGTGACGGTAGCCATGTGTCTTCCTCCAAAAAAGAAGCGAGTCGATCTAACCGCTCGGTCCAGAATTTCTGATATCGATTGAGCCAATCGTTGGCTTCGCGCATCGGTTCCGCACGCAAGCGGCAACTCACGATGCGACCATTCTTCTCGCGTCCGACAAGCCCGGCTTCCGACAGGACGTCGAGGTGCTTCATGACCGCGGGCAGTGACATTGAAAACGGTTTGGCCAATTCACTGACCGACAGGTCTTCATTTTCGCTCAGCCGCGCGAGCAAAGCGCGCCGCGTCGGATCAGCAAGCGCGGCAAACGTACGATTGAGGTCTGGCTTCTGATAGTAAACCATATAGTTAAGTATAGGACCGTATGCGGCGTGTCAAGCGCCCGCGGGCGGCATTTATGTTTCGTTGATAAAGGCGGCGTAGAAGTGAGCCGGGATGGATCCGGTATCAATTGCCACAGCTTTGGTGGGCGCTCAGATGAGCGGCGTGCAGATGGCCGTCGCGGCCAAGATGCTGCGCATGAATGCCGATGCTGCGGGCTCTATCGTTCAGGTCCTTGATGCCGCGCAGAAAAACATCGCCAGCCTCGCGAATGTTGCTGCTGGCGTGGGACAGAATCTGAATATCACCGCGTAGTCGGCTCGCGCGCGCGAGGCATCGGCCTATGAGCCGAGTGCCGCGTTTATCAATTTGATCGCATCCTCGCTCGCCCATTCGGCCGGTCCCGCGATCGCTACCAATCTCGCAACCCTGTGCGTCAATCAACAACGTGGTCGGCATACCGAAGGCGCGGCCAATGGCTTTCAAATCCTGGAATGTCCGGGCAGTCGGGTCCGCGTAAAAATTCAGCTTTTGCACCCCGACCTCCTTCAACCAGGCCCTGGGCTTGTCGGCGTCACGAGTATCGATATTGATCGCCACCACCTCGAATCCCGGCCCGCCCAGCCGCTGCTCCAAAGCATCCAGCGCAGGCATTTCCTTTCGGCAGGGGACGCACCAGGTGGCCCAGAGGTTGAGCAGCACAACGCGCCCCCGCCATTGGTCAAGCGTCACGGGCTTGCCGGCGGCATCCTGGAAAGCGAGGTTGGGCACCTTCAACGGGCTCTTGGCAACGTTAACGGCGGCCACCTCGCCGGTCGCGAATGGCGCCAGTTTATTGGCCAAAGCGACGGACGGGCGGCAGGCAACGTCGCCGCCCACATTGCGCGTAAGGGTCGCAATCCCGTATACCCCCGCAAGCCCAACGACGATTCCGGCGATTCCGCCTGCTAAAACCATGGCGAGGCGTTTTTTCGCGGAGCTGGATTGGGACCCGGTCATGAGCGCTTTGGTGGATATGCCATGAGCAACAAAATGTGGGGAGGGCGGTTTACGTCTGGCCCCGGTGCGATCATGGAGGAGATTAACGCTTCCATCGATTTCGACCGGCATCTCTACCGTCAGGACATCACTGCATCCAAGGCCCATGCCGACATGCTGGCCAAGCAAGGCATCATTACGGCAGACGATGCGAAAAAGATCGCTCACGGTCTAGACACGATCCTGTCAGAAATCGAGGCCGGAAAGTTTTCATTCAAGCGCGCCTTGGAAGACATCCACATGAATGTGGAGGGGCGCCTGTCAGAGCTGATCGGTGAGGCGGCAGGACGCCTGCACACCGCACGCTCGCGCAACGACCAGGTGGCAACCGACTTCCGGTTATGGATGCGCGACACCGTTGATGCACTCGATGCCGCGCTCGCTGGGTACCAACGTATGTTGGTGGAGAAAGCAATTGTGCACGCGGGTACGGTGATGCCCGGACTGACCCACATGCAGACGGCACAGCCAGTGACTTTCGGTCACCATATGCTTGCGTATGTGGAGATGGCCGCGCGCGACCGCAGCCGGTTCGCAGATGCGCGAAAGAGATTGAATGAATCTCCTCTTGGTGCAGCTGCACTTGCCGGCACGTCCTTCGCGCTTGATCGAGACATGACCGCAAAGACACTCGGCTTTGATCGGCCAATGGCCAATTCTCTCGATGCGGTTTCTGATCGTGACTTCGTCATGGAGGTCCTTGCCGCCGCCTCAATTACGTCGGTGCATCTATCGCGGCTTGCCGAAGAGATCGTGATATGGACCTCGCCGCTCACGGGCTTGGCCCGGTTGTCAGACAAGTTCACCACCGGCTCGTCGATCATGCCGCAGAAACGCAACCCCGATGCCGCGGAACTGGTACGCGCAAAAACGGGGCGGATCGTCGGTGCGTTCAATGCGCTGCTGGTGGTGATGAAAGGTTTGCCTCTCGCCTACGCCAAAGACATGCAAGAGGACAAAGAGGGAGCGATGGACGCTCTCGCTGCACTCTTGCTGTCGATCGCTGTCATGGGTGGGATGGTTGCCGATCTGGAGCCCGATGCAACGCGGATGAAGAAGGCGGCTGGTGAAGGCTATGCCACCGCCACCGATCTTGCGGATTGGCTTGTGCGCACTTTGAAAGTCCCGTTTCGTGAGGCGCACCACATCACCGGGCGGATCGTGGCGAAGGCGGCCGAAGCAGGTGTCGCTCTCCATCGGTTACCACTCGCGGCTATGCGCGAGATCGAGCCGAAAATTGGCGACGATGTATTCAGCGTTCTCTCCGTTGATCGGTCGGTGAAGAGCCGGACGAGTTTCGGCGGCACGGCGCCCAAGAACGTTCGCGCGCAGGCAAAAAAATGGCTGCGCAAGCTCGGAAAAGAGAAATCCTGACTTCGCCTTGTTTGCATGCTTTGTTATGGTGGATCCAAGCTAGGAGTGTGTGCCTTGAGGCGCCATGGACGTTCATTTCTCCGCTTCGCCATGATCGGCGCGCTCGCTGCGTCGCTTGGCTTGGCAGCTTGCGGCCGCAAGGGACCGCTCGATCTGCCGCCGGGGGCGTCAGTCGCGGGCGACCAAGCAACACCGGCTGGCGCGGGCACCAGGGAAAGCCATCCCATCCTCGGGCCCGACGGAAAACCGCTGGCGCCAAACGGTATGAACAAACCCATTCCTCTCGACGTCCTGCTCAACTGAGCGCGCCATGCATCATTTCGATTATCGCGGAGGCGTATTGCACGCCGAGGCGGTGAACCTCGATACGCTCGCGGCAGCGGTCGGCACACCGTATTATTGTTATTCCACGGCGACGCTTGTCCGGCACTATCAGGTATTCGCCGGTGCGTTCGCCGACGTAAGCGCGCTTGTTTGCTACGCGATGAAGGCGAATTCCAATCAGGCCGTGGTGCGTACGCTCGCCAAATTAGGCGCCGGTGCTGATGTGGTCTCCGGCGGCGAACTCAAGCGCGCGCGTGCGGCAGGCATTCCTGTCGACAAAATTATGTTCTCTGGCATCGGAAAGTCCGCGTCTGAACTCGCGATGGCGGTCGACGAAGGAATTCTGTGCGTCAATATAGAATCCGAGCCCGAGCTTGAACTTCTGTCGTCGATTGCGGCGTCGAAGGGACGCACCGCAAATATTTCCGTGCGCGTCAATCCCGATATTGACGCCAAAACTCATCACAAGATTGCAACAGGCAAAGCCGAGAACAAGTTCGGCATCCCGATCAGCCGTGCGCGCGAGGTCTACACCCATGCGGCCAAGCTGAAGGGTCTCAAAGTTTCCGGCGTCGACATGCACATCGGCAGTCAGATCACCGAGCTCGATCCGTTCGGCAATGCCTTCGCGCTGCTCGCGGAGTTTGTGCGCATGTTGCGCGCTGACGGCCATACGATCTCGCATGTCGATCTTGGCGGTGGCCTGGGAATTCCGTATCGCGACAACGACGAGCTGCCGCCACACCCCGAGGCCTACGCCGAGGTGGTCAAGCGTGCCACCCGCGGTCTCGATTGCCGGTTGATCTTCGAGCCCGGCCGCTTGCTCGTGGGAAACGCGGGGATTTTGGTAACGCGTGTCCTGTTCGTGAAGCATGGCGAAGCGAGAAACTTCGTCGTCGTCGATGCCGCCATGAACGATCTCATCCGTCCGACGCTTTACGATGCACATCACGAAATTTGGCCGGTTGCGGAACAGGCTGCGTCGGCCGCTCGGATCCGGGCCGACGTGGTTGGACCGGTTTGTGAAAGTGGAGATTTCCTCGCCGTTAACCGCGATATGGTGGAACCCGCAAGCGGTGCCCTTCTCGCCGTTATGACAGCGGGCGCCTATGGGGCGGTTCAGGCCGGTACCTACAATACGCGTGCTTTGGTGCCGGAAGTCCTGGTCAATGGCGCGAAATGGGCCCTAGTCCGCCCGCGCCTTGAAGTTGACCAATTAATTGCGCTCGATCGCGTGCCGGATTGGCTGTAGGCGCATAAATACACGCGTGGCCCGTCAATTCGGTGCGTGTTAGCCTGACCAAGATGAGATTCTCCTGAGCCCGGGCGACGGAGTGGCTTTTGGACGACTTGAACGACCGGCCTGACGATCAGGATCAGCCCACGCGGCTTCTGTTGGTGCGAGCGCTGAGGCGTGCGCGCAGCAGTTTGTTGTGGGAACGCTTGTGGCCGGTCATCGCGGCGCTGGCGACGGTCGCCGGTCTGTTTCTCGCTTTCTCATGGGCAGGTCTGTGGCTGGTTTTGCCACCGCTCGCGCGTGCGGTCGGGTTGATTGCTTTCCTGATTGCGACCGCTGCAGCCGCGCTGCCTCTGTTCGTTCTTCGGCTGCCCAGCGCGTATGATGGGTTGCGGCGGCTCGATCGTAGTACCGGTGAGACACACCGTCCGGCCACCACCGTTGCCGATCACATTGCCGCAAACAGCCATGATCCGGTGGCACAGGCGCTGTGGCGCGCTCACGTCGAACGCGCCCTGCTTTCGGCGCGCAAATTCAAAGCCGGGTGGCCGACGCCGCGGTTGTCGTTGCGCGATCCCATGGCGCTTCGTGCGCTGGTCCTCATTCTTGTTGCGGCGAGTTTCTTTGCGGCCGGCGGCGAGCGCGTCAAGCGCGTTACTGCGGCTTTCGACTGGCGCGGGGTCGTTGCCCCGGCGAATTTCCGCATCGATGCGTGGGTTACGCCTCCCGTCTATACCGCCCGCGCGCCGGTGATGCTGCCGGGGCTGCGCCCGGGAGAAAATGTTCAGAATGCAGCGCCCGTCGCGGTGCCAGCTGGCAGCCAGTTGGTGATCCGCTCAACCGGCAAGGTGCGCTTCGACATTGTTCGCAAAGGTGGCGTCGAAGATGCGCCGGCCGAAGCACGCGCGCCATTGCCAGCTGGGACCGAGGAGCAGCGCCTTTTGATCAAGGGTGACGGGTCCGTCGCCGTGCACGGCGTGCTCGGCAGCGATCTCGTCTGGAATTTCACGGCGATCCCCGATCGTGCGCCGAATATCGAACTGACAAAAGAGCCAGAGCGGCAGGCGCGCGGAGCGCTGCGGCTCGACTACAAGATGGACGACGACTACGGGGTCGTTGAAGCAAAAGCGACGTTCACCCTCAAAGACGAACAGCCCGGCGACAAGGTCCGTCATCCCTTGTTCGCGGCGCCGGACTACGCGCTCACGTTGCCGCAGGCGCGCACCCGTTCGGGAGCCGCCCAGACCACACACGATCTCACCGAGCACGCTTGGGCCGGGGCGGAAGTTGTTTTAACGCTTACGGCACGCGACGAGGCGGGCAACGAGGGGCGGAGTCAGCCGCGCGACATAACGTTACCACAGCGAATTTTCGTGAAACCATTGGCTCGGGCACTCATCGAGCAGCGGCGCATCCTCGCGCTTGATGCCGAGACGAAACCGACGGTGCTCACGGCTCTCGACGCTCTCACGATTGCACCGGACCGCTTCACGCCGGAATCCGGGGTCTATCTTGGTCTGCGCTCGATTTACCACGGTCTCGAGAACGCAAAAAGTGACGACGCGCTCCGCGAGGTCGTCGCGCGATTGTGGGACATGGCCGTGCAGCTTGAGGACGGCAATGTCTCGCAGGCAGAGCAGGCGTTACGTCAGGCCCAAGAAGCGTTGCGCCAAGCGCTCGAACGCGGCGCCAGCGAAGAAGAAATCAAAAAACTGATGGAACAGTTGCGCGCGGCGATGGACAAATTCCTGCAAGCGCTTGCTGAAGAGATGCGCAAGAATCCTCAGCAGCTCTCGCGGCCGCTCGACAAAAATACGCGTACGCTCAGCCAGCAAGACCTCAAGAGCATGCTCGATCGGCTCGAGCAGATGGCGCGTTCCGGCAACAAGGATGCTGCGCGCCAGTTGCTCGATCAATTGCAGTCGATGCTCGAAAACCTCCAAATGGCGCGGCCGGGCGCTTCCGGCGGAGACGATGCCGACGACGACATGATGTCGGCACTCGACGAATTAGGGGACGTGATCCGCAAACAACAGCAATTGCGCGACAAGACGTTCAAGCAGGGTCAGGACATGCGCCGCGATCGTCAGCGCGGTCAACCAGGCCAAGGCGATCGCCAAATGGGCGATTTGCAGCAGGACCAGCAAGGGCTGCGCGATCGCCTCAACAAGCTCCTCGATCAGCTGCGTCAGCACGGCCTTGGCCAGCAAGGTCAGCAGGGCCAGCAGGGCGAGGGTAATGAAATGGGCCAACTCGGCGATGCGGGCGAAGCCATGGGCCAGGCCCAGGGACAGCTCGGCGAGGGAGACGCTGACAGCGCGGTCGACAGCCAGGGGCGCGCACTGGACGCCATGCGCAAAGGTGCGCAGGGACTGGCGCAATCGATGCAACAACAAGGCATGGGCCCGGGTCCGAACGGGCGACCCGGCCGCGGCCAGGCGCGGGCTCAGCAGGAAACGGATCCGCTCGGCCGGCCGATGCGTGGCCGCGATTATGGCGACGACGTCACGGTGAAAGTGCCGGGAGAAATCGATGCCCAGCGGGCGCGCCGCATCCTGGAGGAGCTTCGCAAGCGTTTTGGCGAGAGCTTCCGCCCGCAGCTCGAACTCGAATATATCGAGCGGCTGCTGAAGGATTTTTGATATCGACGCGGCCGACTAGTGTCGGAGCACCAATGCTTCGCGTACGGCGCCCTTGATCTGATCAATCGAAAACGGCTTGGAAATGACATCGTGCACGAGCGCGTCCAAGCCATGGGCGCGCTCGCGTTGATCCGCATATCCAGTCATCAGCATGATCGCAATGTCGGGATGATCGCGGCCGGTCGCGAGTGCGAGTTCGATACCGTCGACCTTCGGCATTTTTACATCGCTCAGCAGCAAATCGAATTCGCCATTTGATTCACTCAGCGCATCGAGAGCGGTGGCGCCGTCCACTGACTCGGTCGAGAACATGGCCGTCGTCACCGAGCGCGCGCACGAGGAGTTCGCGAAGCGTGTCATCATCGTCGGCAATCAGGATTCTCGCCATTGTCTCACTTGGCTCCCGGAGCTGCATCTTGTGCGCCGGCGAATCGCACCATCACGTCGATTGCATTTTCAGGGGGTGAGACAAAGCGGCTGCGGAAATCCATCTTTTCGCCGGGCCCGAGAATGCTGCGGCTTGGAAGTGCCGTCCAAGTATAGACTTCCTGTCCGGCTGCGTCGCGTGCGGCAAATCGGAGGCGTGGCACCTCGGTCGGCTTATTGGTGACGCTGACGATCGTGCCTTCGATGACGAGCGCGGAGAGACCCTCCTGCGTCTCCTTCGAAATCTTCATGTTTTCGAATTTCAAGTTGCGCAAGTTGACCGGCAGCCCCACCGCCGAAAACAGCGAAGCTGTCTGCGGGAAAAATCTAACGACCTCGCTGCGCGCGCCGATCAGCGCGACGTTGAAGGCAAACAACACTAGGATGATGGCAGTCCAGCGGGACGAACGGCGCGCCTGCTTGCGCCGCGCCTGTAATCGCTTGCGCCGAACGACGAAATTATCAATCTCGTCCTGTTCCGGTGCCGCAGTCTCAGAGGGTGCCGGCGAAGCAATCGTGGGCACCAATGAGGGCGCGTCAGCGATTGCAACTGGCTCCGGCGCGGGAACCTCCGCCGGTGCGGTTACAGGATTGCTTTGCGCGGGCTCGTCATTGTGCGCGTCGTCGTCAGGCTCTCGTGAAATCTCGGGGTCGCTCGGCGAGGTCTTGACTGGCTGATCAGGGCGAATGACGCCGGTGAACCCTTCCGTGGCGCCGTTGTCGGCCGTCGCCGTCATTTCAGGCGCGGGTGTCGCGCCATCCGCAAACCAGGTCGATTTGCAGCGTGCGCAACGCACCGAACGGCCGGCGGCGCCCAGCGAAGCCGGCTCGATCGCGTATGACGTGGAGCAGTTCGGACAGACAATCAGCATGGTATTGGCGGTATTTCGGGTGCCCAAACGTACCAGCCGACCGTTAATGGATCGGAAACCATGATAAGTCCTGAAAAGAGAGGCGAATTCGGTGACTTACCCTCCCGCGGCTATGGCGGCGTCGTGATATTCTTGTAAAAGCGCGGTTCGGACGGATGCGTGTGGGGAGAGCAAATGGCTCTCGAAATGCGTCCCGGGACCACGGCCGGGCAGTGATTCGGCGGCCTTGAGGGGAATTTTTCGGAGAGGGTGGGTGGTCCGATTCGAGAACGTGGGTTTGCGCTATGGGTTGGGGCCCGAAGTGCTCCGCGACCTTACGTTTCGTATCGACCCGCATTCATTCCAGTTTCTGACCGGGCCATCGGGAGCCGGAAAGACCTCGCTGTTGCGCCTGTTGTTCCTGTCGCTAAAGCCGACGCGAGGCTTGATCACCCAATTCGGCCACGACGTTGCGACGCTCTCGCGGGATGCGGTGGCGACGTTGCGCCGCCGCATCGGAATCGTATTTCAGGATTTCCGCCTGCTCGACCATATGACGACATACGAAAATGTCGCGTTGCCACTGCGCGTTATGGGGCGTCCGGAGGATAGTTACCGCGACGAAGTGGTTGAGCTGCTGCGTTGGGTAGGCCTTGGCGAGCGCATGTGGGCATTGCCACCGGTGCTCTCGGGTGGCGAGAAGCAACGCGCCGCTATTGCGCGTGCGGTGATCGCGAGGCCGCAATTGTTGCTAGCCGATGAACCGACCGGAAACGTCGATCCGAGTTTGGCTCAGCGACTGTTGCGGCTGTTTATCGAGCTGAACAAGTCCGGCACATCAGTCGTCATCGCTACTCACGACATTGCATTGATGGATCAGTACGATGCGCGGCGCCTGGTCCTGCACGACGGTCGGCTGCATATTTACGACTGAGGATATTCGATGACGGACATCCGCCTGGCCGAATTGGCAACGCCGATGCGCGAACCAACCGAGCCATTGCCGCGGTTCGAAACGGCTCTCGTGCCGCGTAATTCGATTTCGGGTCGTTCGCTTGTCGCGGTCGTTGCCATCATGACGTTTCTGGCGTCGCTGACGACCGGTGCGGCGATGCTGGTGAGCAAGGCCGCAGGTGAATGGCAATCGGACATATCGCGGGAAATCACAATACAGATCGATGCCCGCACCCGGCCGGGACCTCGACGCTGCGGTCGATAAGGCGGTCTCGATCTCGCGCGCATCTTCCGGGATTGTTGAAGTGCGGCCATACACGAAAGAGGAATCCGCCAAACTGCTCGAGCCCTGGCTCGGGAGTGGGCTCTCTCTCAGCGAATTGCCAGTGCCGCGATTGATTGTGGTCAAGATTGCGTCGGATGCCGCGCCCGATCTCGCGCAATTGCGACGGATGCTTGCCGACCAAGTACCGGGTGCCATGCTCGATGATCACCGTGGCTGGATCGATCGCATGCGCACGATGGCAGGCACGGCTGTCGCTGCGGGAATTTTCATTCTGGTATTGATGTTCGCTGCGACCATATTGTCGGTGACCTTTGCTACCCGCGGGGCCATGGCGACCAACAAGGCGGTGATCGAGGTGCTGCATTTTGTCGGCGCGAAAAACGGATTCATCGCGCGGCATTTTCAGCATCACTTCCTGGTTCTCGGGCTGCAGGGCGGTGCCATCGGCGGTGGCGCGGCGATCGTCCTGTTTGCGCTTGCCGGCGTAACGAGCCGGTGGTTTGCCGGTACCGCGGGCGGCGATCAAACGTCGGCACTGTTTGGATCGTTTTCCATCGGTCTGGCGGGCTATTTTGCATTGCTGGGGCAAGTCGCACTGGTCGGGCTGGTGACTGCCCTGACGTCGCGGCATACCGTTAACAACACGCTTGAGACGATCGACTGATGTTTGCCAGTGTTGCCCGCTGGATCGGCTTTTTGACCATGGCGGCCGGCGCCACCGGGATCATTCTGCTCGCTGGCGGGTTCGTCCTGTTTGTCTCGCACATTCCGAGCGAGGAGGTGACGCTCGACACCAAGGCGGACGGCATCGTGGCACTCACCGGCGCTGCCGCGCGAATTCCCGATGCAATTGAATTGTTGGCGACCGAGCGCGGAAAGCGACTACTGATCACCGGCGTGCATCGCGCCACAAGCGCTAAGGAAATCGCCCGGCTCACGCCCCTCTATTCCAAATATTTTACCTGCTGCATTGACCTCGACCGTTCCGCGCTCAATACGTTCGGCAATGCGCTCGAAACCAGACGTTGGGCACGAGGGTCACAATTTCAATTCGCTGATCGTGGTGACGTCGAACTGGCATATGCCGCGCGCGATGGCCGAGCTCGAACATCAACTTCCTGACGTCACGCTGATTGCCTATCCCCGTCATCTCGGAAAAGGCGAAGGCTGAGCCCTGGTGGTCGAACGCGGATTCTGCGCGGCTACTATTTCTCGAATACTTGAAATATTTGCTAGCCTGCACCCGCATGCGTATCGATCCCGACAGCGCAGTCTGAAGGAGCGTCAGTGGTCATTCTCCTCCGCTCGATTGCATTCAATGTGTTGTTCTATCTCAACACGATCATTTATCTGATCGCGGCGCTGCCGACTTTCTTCATGCCCTATCGCGCTATTGTCGCGGTGGCGAAGTCATGGGGCCGCACGAACCTCGTTCTGTTGCGCGTGGTGGCGGGGATCGATTGTGAAATCCGGGGACGCGAAAAAATCCCCAAGGGCCCGATCATCGTTGCGGCAAAACACCAGTCCGCGTGGGAAACGTTCGCGCTGCTGCCATTGATCGATAATCCCGTGTTCATCCTCAAGCGCGAGCTGCAATGGATTCCGATTTTTGGGTGGCTCACCATCAAAGGTCGCATGGTGCCGGTCGATCGCGGTGGTGGGGCCCAGGCTCTCGCTGCAATGGTCGAGCGTGCGTGCATCGAGCTGGCCGACGATCGTCAGCTCATTATTTTTCCCGAGGGCACGCGGCGCCCGGCCGGCGCAGAGCCGCGATACAAGACCGGCGTCGGCCACCTGTATGTTGCGGGAGGAGTTCCGTGCGTTCCGATCGCGCTCAATTCGGGTTTGTTCTGGCCGCGCCGCTCGTGGCGCCGCTTTCCGGGCACGGTTGTGGCCGAGATCCTTGATCCGATACCGCCGGGCCTCGGCAAAGAAGCATTCTTCGAGCGGCTGCAAAACGACATCGAAACGGCGACGGCACGGCTGATTGCAGAGGGCCGGGCGAAGTACGGTCGGTGATGCGCTCTCAACCTGTGGCCGATTCGTGAACGCCTTTAAGCTGCTCGGCCAGCACATGCAAATCGGCGTCACGAATTCCGAGCGTTTGCAGTTCTTTCAGGGCCGCCAGCACATAGTCGCGGCACGGCCCCGAGCGGCCATGGCCCTGTCGGGCGTAGTGCAATTGCTGCGCGAGCGTCAGCCGTCCGGCGTATTGGCGATGGCCTCGATCGACGACATAACAAAGCGCATGCACACTTTCTTCCGGATCGTCGTCGAGCCAGACCCTCCGCCATGCCTCGCGATAAACCAGGGTAACCTGTTCGCGCCCGCGCAGGTATTCGATCGTTTCGGTTCGGCGGTCCGATGCCACCCGGTAGGCAATCCCACGGCAATTGCCCCCGCGATCAAGCCCGAATACCAAGCCGGGCTTTTCCGGGGTTCCGCGATGTACAAACGAATAAACGCAGAGTGCGCGGTGGGCTCCCACGAGCCGTGCGTTTCGGCGCTCGAGAAAATCGAAGCCGGGCCGCCACATGAGCGACCCATAGGCGAAGACCCAGAAGTCCTCGTTGATTTGATCGGAACGTATGTTCATCGTGGCGGCATTGAACCACGGTGTTGGAGGGAACGGCGACTTGCGTCCGGGTAACAGGGGGCCGGTTTTCCTGCAACCCGTCCGTGGCCCGGGCGCACAAACGCCGCATTCGGCAGGTCATTGAATTCAATGATGCGCGACCCAACAAGCCTGCAATCACGCCGACGGACCGGTCTTCGCTACACGATTCTTCTTTTCGTCGTGTTTGCGGTGGTTGCCGGATGGACCGGGATTTGGAAATACGCCGCCGACAAGGCGCAGGTGACGATCGATGGCTGGCGCGCGCGGGAGGCGAAGGCCGGACGAGTCTATGACTGCAGCTCGCAGTCCGTCGGCGGATATCCATTCCGCATAGAGGTGAATTGCGACAAGGCCTCGGCGCTCTTCCGCAGCAATCAGCCGCCGGTTGAGCTTAAGACCAATGGCCTGATCGTCTTGGCGCAGGTCTATCAACCCGGTTTGCTCATCAGTGAATTCCACGGTCCTTTGACGATTGGTGAACCGGGGAAGCTGCCGGATGTCATCGCCGACTGGAAGGTCGCGCAGTCGAGCGTGCGCGGCACGCCGGCGTCGCCTGAACGCGCGTCCCTGGTGTTCGACGGTCCGGCCGTCGACCGCATGAAAGATGGCGACCGCCAGAATTTATTGCGTGCCAAGCACATCGAGATTCACGGTCGCATGGCCGAAGGCTCTGCCGCCAACAAGCCGGTGATCGAGGTCGCGCTGCAACTCGACCAGGCGTCCGCGCCAACGTTGCATCCCGCAGCCACACAACCGATAGACGCCAACATTACGGCGCTGCTTCGCGGCTTGAATGATTTTTCGCCGAAGCCTTGGTCCGTGCGATTCCGTGAAATACAGGCGGCGGGCGGCCGGATCGATGTGACCAAGGCGCGCGTCCAGCAGGGCGATATCCTTGCGATCGGAGAGGGCAGCTTGTCGCTCAACGAGAACGGCCGGCTCGAAGGGCAGCTCCGTGTCACAATGGCTGGGCTCGATCAGTTCCTGACGGCAATTGGCGCCCAGCAGCGCGTGCAAAGCTCGCCGAACATGGACAAGCTCGTCGGAGCACTCGATCGGCTGGCGCCCGGGTTAGGCGGTGTGGCGCGGCAGCAGGCAGGCGCGAATATTTCACTTGGCATAAATTTGCTTGGTGAGCAGACCACGCTCGAAGGCAAGAAAGCGGTGACGTTGCCACTACGTTTCACCGATGGCGCGGTATTCCTTGGGCCGGTGCCAATCGGCAATACGCCTGCGTTGTTCTAGCTCTTTTCCGACGCATAAGGCTTTGGCAGCGGTTCGTGCGGCAGGTCCGGATGCGGCCGGCCGAAATCCGGCGCCGGCGAATCCTGGCCGATGTCGACGATGCCCTTTGCGGATGGCGCGTGTGCGCTCGAAGTGCTCAAAAAGCGCATCTCCGTCGCCCTTGCGGATCGCTTTGGTCAAAGCCGAAACATCCTCGTTGAAGCGGCCGAGCATTTCGAGAACAGCATCCTTGTTCGCGAGGAACACATCGCGCCACATCGTCGGGTCGGATGCGGCGATACGGGTGAAATCCCGGAATCCACCAGCGGAAAATTTCAGCACCTCCGAACGCGTGACCGTCTGCAGTTCGTCGGCCGTGCCGACAATGGTGTAGGCAATCAGGTGCGGCAGATGACTGGTGATCGCAAGGACCAAGTCATGATGGTCGGGCGCCATCGTTTCCACGTTGGCGCCGAGCAGACGCCAAAATTTGGCGAGTTTCTCCACCGATTTTGGGTCGGTGCCTTTTGGCGGCGTGAGAATGCACCATCGGTTGACGAACAGTTCGGCAAAGCCGGCGTCGGGACCGGAATATTCGGTCCCGGCCACCGGGTGTGCCGGTACGAAATGCACGGTTTTGGGCAGATGGGGCGCCATGTCGCGCACGACTGCACCCTTCACGGAACCAACGTCGGAGACGATGGCGCCGGGGGCGAGGTGCGGTGCTATTTCCTTCGCAACATCGCCACAGGCTCCCACCGGAACGCAGACGATGACCAGATCAGCACCATCGACCGCAGCCGCGTTGCTTTCGACAACCTGATCGGCGAGGCCCAGCTCGGCGACACGCTTGCGCGTCTGCGGTGACCGTGCGGTGGCCACGATCGTGCGCGCTGCACCTTGCGAACGCGCAGCGCGCGCAATCGAAGACCCGATGAGCCCGACGCCGATCAGCGCAAGACGATTGAATAATGTCGCTGGCTTGCTCACGCGGCCTTCCCCAGGAATTCCTTGAGTGCCTGGACAACGAGGCGATTAGCCTCCTCGGTGCCGACGCTCATGCGCAATGCATTCGGCAGCTTGTAGGCGCCGACCTGGCGCAAGATAAGGCCTCGCTTCGTGAGGAAAGCATCCGCGTCCTTAGCGGTACGCCCTTTGGTATCGGGGAAGTGGATAAGCACGAAATTGGCAGCGCTTGGCGTCACAGCAAGGCCGAGCTTGCCGATTTCGTCCGTAAGCCACGCGAGCCATTGCGTGTTATGCGCGCGCGCGTGTTCCACGTGCCGAGTGTCTAGAATGGCCGCGATGCCCGCTGCGATGGCCGGCGCGTTGACATTAAACGGTCCACGGATGCGGTTCACTGCGTCCACGACATGCGCCGGTCCATACATCCAGCCCAGGCGCAGCGCCGCCAACCCGTAGATCTTCGAGAAAGTCCGCGTCATCACGACATTGTCGGTGGTCGCGACTAATTCGATACCGGACTCATAGTCATTTCGCTGCACGTATTCCGCATAGGCGGCATCGAGCACGAGCAATACGTTCGATGGCAACGCCTTCTGCAGCCGTTTGACCTCATCGAACGGAATGTAGGTACCGGTCGGATTATTCGGATTGGCAAGAAAGACGATTTTGGTAGCAGGCGTTACCGCCTTAAGGATCGCATCGACACTTGCCGTAAAATCCTTTTCCGAGGCGGCGATCGCTTTCGCTCCGGTGCCCATGGTCGCGATCGGGTAAACCAGGAAGCCGTGCGTCGTATAGATCGCTTCGTCGCCGTCGCGGAGAAAGGCACGCGCGAGGAGATTGAGCAAATCGTCGGAGCCGGCTCCGCAGACGATGCGATCGGGGTCGAGGCCAAAGGCAGCACCGATGGCGTCGCGCAACGCTGACGCCGAGCCGTCGGGATAATCCTGCAGGTGCTCGCCGGCCGCGCGATAGGCGGCGATGGCATTCGCGCTCGGCCCCAACGGAGTCTCGTTGGAGGAGAGCTTGAATACCTTGGCAACGCCCGGCGCGGTGCTCTTGCCCGGAACATAAGGGGCAATCTCGAGCACGCCGGGGCGCGGTTGCGGGCGGTTCGCGGTCATCAGTGTTTCCGAACGATCAGGCCTTATCGGCGGCAACCGTATAGCGGGTTGCGTGGCTTCCGACGAGGGCTGCCGAGCGCACTGTTGCCCCAGCCTTAACCAAAGCCGCGCTTATCGATTCGAGGCTCGTCCCCTTCGGCAGCGTTACCAATAACGCGGCGCCATCGAAGGCACGATCGGGCACGGCGATGAAACCGGCCTTTGCCGCCAACGCCTGCGCTGGACCCGCGCCCCAGCCGGAGACGCGGATGCTCCACACTGCGGCTTCGGTTGCCATCGCGTCGGGCGCGACGCGGGAAAGGACGAACACCGGCAAGGCGGCCGGATGGTCCGGCCGCTCCACGAAAGGCAGCCGCGCAATAATTTTTGGCGCGGCATCGAACTCAAGCGCGCTCCACCATGCGCCGGCCGAAGCCACGTCGACGGCGGGCACGAGGCCGAGATCGCCTTTGGATGCCGATATCGCGGCAACAACTCCCGCCGCGCCCATGTGAGGAACAAACGGGACGGTAAATCCGAAATGAAAGCGGGCGGAATCCCGCATCAGCGCGTCGCCCGCCGAGAGGTCGGCGTGTACGGAAAATGGCGCCTGCACGTACGTGAAAGTCGAAATGATGACGCGCCAGATGCTTTCGACCGTATCGAGCGGCAACAATCCTTTGTGGCGTTTCACCAGCCGCTGCATCATCTCCGCTTCGCGTGCCGGGCGGAACGCGGACGTTCCGGCTTCCTGGCTGCCTTTGACCGCGATCAGGCGGTCGATAATCTCGCCCCGCTCCATCAGCAGCGCGTGCATCGCCTCGTCGATGCGGTCGATCTCCTTGCGCAGATCGGCCAGCGAGGGTGGTTGTGGGGGCTTCGCCATGACGGCATTGATAAGTGGGCCGGGGCCTGAAATCAAAGAAAACGTTGACTGTACTCTGCTAGATTGACAGTAAACCCTCTTCTAATCGGCCCGCGATGCGGGTAGCGCGCCGGGAGCGCACAGGCGACATGGGCGAAGCGAATTTGACCACCGCGAAAGAGGCGGCGGATGCTCCGCGCGAGGCGGACCAGCCGCACGAACTCGCTTATCGCCCATTTCGGCTCCGACAAGCCGCTCAAACTCGATGCCGGCGTCGAGCTGACGCCTTTTCAGATCGCCTACAAGACCTATGGCACGCTTAATGCCGCACGCTCCAATGCGGTGCTGATCTGCCACGCGCTGACTGGTGACCAGCACGTCGCCAGCGTGCATCCAGTCACCAAGAAAGGCGGTTGGTGGGAAACGATGGTGGGGCCTGGAAGGCCCATCGATACCGAACGCTATTTCGTGATTTGCCCGAACGTTGTTGGGGGCTGCATGGGCACCACCGGACCGTCGTCGACGGATCCAAAGACAGGCAAGCCGTGGGGGCTCAGCTTCCCCGTCATTACAATTCGCGACATGGTCCGCGCCCAGGCCATGCTGCTCGATCATCTTGGCATTGAGACATTGTTTGCCGTCGCCGGCGGCTCGATGGGCGGCATGCAAGTTCTACAATGGGCGGCAAGTTACCCGCAGCGTGTTTTCTGCGCACTGCCCATCGCGTGTGCGACCCGTCATTCGGCACAGAACATTGCGTTCCACGAGGTTGGCCGGCAAGCAATCATGGCTGATCCGGAATGGCGCGGCGGACGCTATCTCTTGGAAGATACCAATCCGCGTCGCGGTCTCGCAGTCGCGCGTATGGGTGCGCACATCACTTATCTATCAGACGCTGCGCTGCATCGAAAATTTGGCCGCAAATTCCAGGACCGTTCGAATCCGACCTTCTCATTTGATGCGGATTTCGAGGTCGAATCTTATTTGCGCCATCAGGGAATATCGTTTGTTGAACGTTTCGACGCGAATTCGTACCTCTATCTCACGCGCGCAATGGATTATTTCGACCTTGCGGCAGATTACGATGGTGTGCTGGCAAACGCCTTCAAGGGAATACCCACGCGCATCTGCGTTGTTTCATTCAACAGTGACTGGCTTTTCCCGACCTCGGAATCGCGTGCAACTGTTCATGCATTGAATGCCGCGAGTGCGCGCGTGTCATTCGCCGAGATTGTCACCGACAAAGGCCACGACGCCTTCCTGCTCGACGAACCGGAATTATTCGCAATCGTACGAGGCTTCCTCGATGGGGCCGGCAAGGCGCGTGGCCTTGTTTCCAAGAGTTGATCAATGAATACCCTGTCACATGCCAATGCCGATTTGGCCGTCGAGAACCTGGCGCGGACGCCCGGCGGCGCGCGTATCGACTTGGTCTTGGTCGCCGAGATGGTCGAGCACGGTGCAAAAGTGCTGGACGTCGGCTGCGGCGACGGTGAGTTGCTACGCCTTCTCAGCGAAAGCCGCGGAGTCGATGGCCGCGGCATTGAACTGTCGCGCGAAGGCGTGAACGAGTGCGTCGCCAAAGGACTGGCCGTCATTCAGGGCGACGCAGACACTGATCTCGCCGACTACCCCGACGATGCGTTCGATTATGTCATCCTGTCGCAGACCCTGCAGGCAACACGTCACCCGCGTATTGTGCTCGAGCATATGTTGCGGATTGGCCGTCGCGCGGTCGTGTCGTTTCCGAATTTCGGCCACTGGCAAGTTCGGCTGCAACTGTTATTTGCCGGCCATATGCCGCGCACCGATATTCTGCCTCACAGCTGGTACGACACCCCCAATATCCACCATTGCACCATCAAGGACTTCCGACAGCTCTGCACGGAGATCGGGGTGAAAATGGAGAAGGCGGTGGCGCTCAATGCCTGGGGGTCGCCGCTGCGCCTGAATGCACCTTGGTGGTTTTGGAATCTTTTCGGCGAACAAGCGGTTTTTTTGCTCAGCCGTAAGGGCTGACGCGGGTTTCACCTCTATCTCCGGCATCTCCGGTCTCGCGTATCTCCGGCATCTCCGGTCTCGTGTGGAACTGCTGCACTGCAACTTTAACTGTGTCGCAGAAGGGGCATTGCTTTGCTTGATAGTATAAATCGTATCGAAGACAGTATTAAAATATAATTACAAGTAAAAGTTACATGATGTAGCGTATATTTTCTTGAGACCGCGTATACATATCGAATACCCGGTATGCATTCCTGAAAAGACCTTCCATTGATCACGAAATTGCCATATGCGGACGGCGTTTAGACACCGCACCGGGCGCTGATTCTACAGTGGCCCGGTGTAATGCTTGAATAGCTAAGGGGACTTATCTGATGAAACTTAAGACAAGGCGGGCGACAGTGTCAGTGTTGTTGTGTTCGGTGGCGGTTGCGGCATTCGCAACGTCAGCCCTCGCAAGACCCGTCCACCACCATCATCGCCAGAGTGCGCCGGATGCCGCGCCGACGGCATTTCAATCGCAACCGGCTGGGGCCGAACGCGACGCGCGTTATTCACTCGATGGAACTCAAGCCGCCGCGGCGACGTCCGACGATACGGCCGTTCGCGGCCGACGGCACGGCCGGGGATCTCTGGCCAGTGCGCGCGCTCGGGCGCAATCGCATTCGAATTCCGCCTACGGCGGCGTCACCAGCGATGGACTGGTGAGTGAGGCTCGCAAGTATATTGGTACCAATCCTACGGGGCGCGGCAGCCTCTGGTGCGGCGCTTTCATGGACATGGTCTTGAAGCGAACGGGCCATACGGGCGGCGGTAATCTCGCCAGCGCTTACGCGCATTACGGCCAGCGCGTGAGCGGGCCGCAGGTTGGCGCCATCGCCGTAATGGGCCGTCATGGCGGCGGACACGTCGGTGTCGTGAGCGGGGTCGACCCGAATGGCAATCCGATCATCGTATCCGGCAACCACAATCACACCGTTGCCGAGTTCGGTCTACCCGGCCGGGCGGATCAGCGCCTACGTGTTACCTGGCGGCTGATCCCAACGCTGAAACATAAAGACGCGCCCTGCTGGTGAGCGGGGCGCGTTTTTTATTGGCGCCGATGGATCAATCCGGTGCTTGCGGTCATGACCCGGTGAAGCTGACAGCGTCCCCGACGGAAATATCGCCATCGGCGATTACCTCCGCGTAGACGCCGCAATCGGTGTGATCGAAGTTCTCCATGAGCGTTCGCGGGATTGTCATGTCCCGGATGCCGGTATTCGGGTCAACGTCGGTCGCGGCGCACCGCTGGATGCGTTTGACCACTTTCAGACGGGCCGTCTTTCCGATCGTGAGCGTTTCGCCGAGCAAGCCGAATTCATGCCAGGCCGGGCAGCCAGTGACATAAAGGTTACCGCGAAAGCGCAGCGGATCCACCGGCGCTCCGACGGCGTTTTCAACCGCCGCCACCGAAGCCAGGTTAATGATCGAAACGACTTTCTTGGCCACGTCGGAGAAACTGTGGCCGCCGCCGAAGAGGACCTTGGGCGGCCCGCGCAGTTCCTTCGGCATGAAGCGGCGGAAAAACGCCTCTATGGCGAGCCGCCCCTCCTTGCTGCGCAAATCGCCGCGCGCCGCTTCGCGACCTTCCCAGTGGATCGTCAGCGTATGGCTGGCTTCATCGTAGTCGGTATTTAACGATGCCAAACGCTCATTGCGCATGAGCATGAGGAAACGGTCTTTGGGGAAGTAAGCGGGTGCTGCCGGGTCGAAGCCCGAAGGGCCGTTCTCGATAGCATAGAGGCGATCGGCGGGCAGGGTTGCCTTAGGGGCCAAGTGAGTTCGTGACAGCTTCTGCGGCGACAAACCCTTCACAGGATAGCGATAAATGGCGTTAATCCGGGCGAGCTCGCTTGTCATTGGATTTTCTACGTTTTTTAGGCCATTCGAAAAGCCATTACCCTGAGCTATATCAACCCGTCCGCCTCTTCAAACTGCGATATTTGAACCCACATATTGCCGGTACGGGCCGCCTTAGGGGACCCGTTATTTTGACCGGTGCCTTCGTGGGCCGAGGGAGTTGAGACATGAATTTCGAAAAATACACCGACCGCGCGCGTGGGTTCGTGCAGTCCGCGCAATCACTGGCTATGCGGGAGGGGCACCAGCAATTTGCTCCCGAGCATATGCTCAAAGTCCTGCTCGACGATCCGGAAGGACTGGCAGCAGGCTTGATCGACCGTTCCGGCGGCCAATCTCGCCAGGCTCTGCAAGCGGTTGACGCCGCGCTCGCCAAGCGGCCCAAGGTCAGCGGTGGTGGGGCCGGGCAGATCTATATGGATCCGGCGCTGGCGCGGGTATTCGATGCCGCCGAGAAGGCCGGCGAGAAAGCCGGGGATAGCTTCGTTACCGTTGAGCGGCTGTTACTTGCGCTTGCGGTGGAGAAAGACACCGAAGCCGGGAAAATTCTCGCCAAGGCCGGTGTGACGCCGCAAAACCTCAATGCCGCCATCAATGCGTTGCGCAAGGGTCGCACGGCTAACTCCGCTTCCGCAGAAAATGCTTATGACGCGCTCAAGAAATATGCGCGTGATCTCACGCAGGCGGCGCGAGATGGGAAGCTCGATCCGGTCATCGGCCGCGATGAAGAGATCCGCCGAACCATTCAGGTCCTCTCGCGCCGGACCAAGAACAATCCAGTGCTGATTGGGGAGCCGGGGGTCGGCAAAACAGCAATCGTAGAAGGCCTCGCCCTGCGGATCGTCAACGGCGACGTGCCGGAGAGTCTGCAGGACAAGCAGCTGCTCGCGCTCGATCTTGGTGCGATGATCGCCGGCGCAAAATATCGCGGCGAATTCGAAGAGCGGCTCAAGGCGGTCCTGCAGGAAGTCACATCCTCGGACGGCGGCATCATCCTGTTCATCGATGAGATGCACACGCTGGTCGGCGCCGGCAAAGCCGATGGCGCGATGGATGCTTCCAATTTGCTCAAGCCGGCGCTGGCGCGCGGCGAGCTGCATTGCATCGGTGCCACGACGCTCGACGAATACAAAAAGCACGTGGAGAAAGATGCAGCTCTGGCGCGGCGCTTCCAGCCGGTTTTTGTTAATGAGCCATCGGTCGAAGACACGATTTCAATTCTGCGCGGCCTCAAGGATAAATACGAGCAACATCATGGCATTCGTATTTCCGATTCGGCGATCGTCGCTGCCGCGACTTTGTCGCATCGCTACATCAGTGACCGCTTTCTGCCCGACAAAGCCATCGATCTTATCGACGAGGCGGCGGCGCGGCTGAAGATGCAAGTCGATTCCAAGCCCGAAGAACTCGATTCCATCGATCGTGAAGTCGTCCGGCTGAAAATCGAACAGGAAGCGCTGAAGAAAGAATCCGATGCAGGTTCCAAGGATCGGCTCAAGCGCCTCGAAGCTGAGTTAAAGACGCTGGAGAAGCAGTCGGCCGATATCACGACGCGGTGGAAGGCCGAGAAAGAAAAGTTATCCGATGCACAAAAGCTTAAGACAGAGCTCGACCAGTTACGCGCTGAGCTCGCCAATGCACAGCGGCGCGGCGAATACCAGCGCGCCGGCGAACTGGCCTATGGCCGTATTCCAGAACTCGAAAAAAAGTTGAAGGACATTGAAGCTTCTGAAGGCAAGCGCGCTGCCATGGTCGAGGAGACCGTGACGGCCGATCATGTGGCTGGCGTTGTCTCTCGGTGGACCGGCGTTCCCGTCGACAGGATGCTCGAAGGCGAAAAGGAAAAGCTCCTCCGCATGGAAGACGAGCTCGCCAAGCGCGTGATCGGCCAGCAGGATGCCGTGCGCGCGGTATCGACTGCCGTGCGGCGCGCGCGCGCGGGTTTGCAGGATCCGCACCGGCCGATCGGTTCGTTCATGTTCCTGGGCCCAACCGGCGTTGGCAAGACCGAGCTAACCAAAGCGCTCGCGGAATATTTGTTTGACGACGAGAGCGCGCTAATCCGGATCGATATGTCGGAGTATATGGAGAAACATTCTGTGGCCCGGTTGATCGGCGCGCCGCCGGGTTATGTCGGCTACGAGGAGGGCGGCGCACTCACCGAAGCGGTGCGGCGGCGGCCTTACCAGGTCGTTCTATTTGACGAGATCGAGAAGGCGCATCCGGATGTGTTTAACGTCCTGCTGCAAGTGCTTGATGATGGCCGCCTCACCGACGGGCAAGGCCACACGGTCGATTTCCGCAATACTCTGATCGTGATGACGTCGAACCTCGGTGCGGACTTCCTTGTCAATCAGCCGGAAGGCCAGGACACGGACGCGGTCAAGGATCAAGTGATGGCGGTGGTGCGCGCAGCATTTCGGCCGGAATTCCTCAACCGCGTTGATGAGATTATCCTGTTCCATCGCCTTAAGAAGTCCGAGATGGGCAGGATTGTCGATATCCAGATGACCCGGCTACAAAAGCTGCTCGATGACCGGAAGATCACGGTCAAGCTTGAGCCAAGCGCGCGCGACTGGTTGGCCGAAAAGGGCTGGGATCCCGCCTATGGTGCCCGGCCGCTCAAGCGCGTGATCCAGAAGTCCGTGCAAGATCCACTCGCCGAGATGATTCTGGCGGGCACGATCAAGGATGGGCAGAAAGTCACCATTTCCGGCGACAAGCTGGGGCTGACTTTCAACGGAAAGCTGGCGCAAGCGGCGTAGGCAGCATTGTAACGTCATGCCCGGCCTCGAGCCGGGCATCCCCGCCTTAATTTGTCTTTGACCAAAGACGTGGATGGCCGGGACAAGCCCGGCCATGACAAAATTGAAAACCACAAAGTGGTCTATCGCACCGCTGGCGCGCTCGATGCGACGCGCGCCGGTTTGCGCGCCATGATGCCATCGAGCCGCTCGCGCTCCTGTTCGAAGTTCGCGAGCATTGGGCCATCCAGGACCCGGCCGCGTGGCAGCTTGATGCGCATTGGATCGACGAAGCGGCCGTTCACCAATATTTCGTAGTGCAGGTGTGAGCCGGTCGACAGGCCTGTCGAGCCGACGAACCCGATTACCTGACCCTGGCGCACGCGCGTGCCTTCGTCGATGCCGCGCGCAAACGCAGTCATGTGGCCGTAGGCGGTTTCATAGCCATTGGTATGGCGAATGCGAATGTATTTGCCGTAGCCCGATTCCAGCCCCGCTTTCTCGACGATCCCGTTACCAGAGGCGTAGATCGCCGTACCGCTCGGTGCCGCCCAGTCTACGCCAGTATGCATTTTGGTGTATCCGAGGATCGGATGCCGGCGCAGGCCGAAACCGGATCGCATTATGCCGGCAAGCACGGGCTTACGGACCAAAAATTTCTTCGCGCTCTTGCCGGTCTCGTCGTAGTAGTCGACGACGCCGTCATCCGGGCGATTGGAATCGGTAAAACTTTTTCGTCTCGCCGCCGACCGTAAGTGTCGCGAATAGAACTTCGTTGCGGCTAT
>CAWGBH010000010.1:0-2500 GCA_963820805.1 uncultured Alphaproteobacteria bacterium | reverse complement strand
TCCCACATCACAAGGGCAACGCGCTCGGGTCTCAAGAAGTCTTCGGGCGTGAGGGGCACACCGGCCATTTGGCTTGTCCGGCTCAATGTTGGCTCCTGCTATAGCCTTTGTGCGGCACAATCTCCGTTACCGGTTTAGCTGCCGGGAATTATCCCTGGCGGAAGTGAAAAGCAGTACTTCGCAATCTCACCGGCAGTGGTAAACCAAACTTGGTCTTTTTGCCGATGTTGAACGCAATGGGTGAGCGCCTGTTGCAGCGGCCGCAAGCGAAACGGCTGTCCAACCACGAAACCATGTAACGAAATCGAACAAACCAAGGGATGCCGTTCCGACTGTTTGAGCATTTGCTCAAATTGATCAACGATCATGTCGGCATATTCACGGCCAGTGTGATCTCTTGCCAGCAATGTTCCGAAGTCATTGAGTTCTACCGGGTAGGGGACCGAAAGTAGCGGTCCCGCTCGCGTGCGCATCCAAATCGGCTGATCATCGAAGGGCCAATCAAGCAAATGCGTGTAGCCGGCTTCCTTTAGCAGGTCCGGAGTTACTTTGGTTTCGAGCGCTGCAGGCCCCATCCCAGCCGGTCGGCCGAACGCCGACATACTTCTCAATTATTTCTGTGCATTCTTTAATGACAAGCAACTCGTCATGCTCCCAAAATGGCGGATGGATTTCAGCTGTTGTACGCCCGTGACATATAATGTCGTCGCGTCGTTGTTTAATCTTTTCAATAATGTCGGGGTAATAGTAACAAACCGTGCTGTTGAGCAAAATCGAGGCCGGAAGTTTCAATTCATCCAAGAGTTCAAACAGACGCCATTGCCCGATTCGGTTCCCATAGTCTCGCCACGCATAATTCCGAGTGTTTTGCCCTTGGCGATGTGCTGGGTCTGCTCCCAGTCCGGTACCGAAAGCGAAATGCTCCACGTTGCAAGCAACATAAAATGCAAGTCGCTTATTGCCGGGCCAGCTGTAATCCTTCCTTTGATTGATGTTTACATGGTCGTAGCGATCGTGAGCTGGAAGTTTGAGCATGACGGCCCCCGGCTTTGCCCGTTGGTAAAATTATTATACTAGAGAGTTGGTACAAACGTCTTGTTTGAGTGTCAACGCGGCAAAAGAACAGTGACGCGATGCCGAGGTTTCAAAAGCGCCAACCGCCATACGTTGGCGCGCTGTTGTTAAGGCTCAGCACAATTGTGGTACGGCGGCGGCTGCTAGCTGCGCTCGCCAAGCGCGGACACTGCCAACTTTCCGCCGCTCACCTGCCTTTGTTTGCGTACCCATTCCCCCACGGAATGAAACCCAGCGATTTAGCCGCGCGCGCAAGCCAATCCAAGCAGGCGATAAATCATGTGCTCGTCGAGATGGAAAAACATGGCTACATCACCCGCAAAGCTGGGCGTTCAGGCGGACGTAAATTAGTTTATCTGAGCCGGAAGGGCATGAACGTTGTCGCTATATGCCAGAACGAGATGCTTAGGCTCGAAGACAAGTGGGCGCACCTGGTCGGTCGACGAAAATTCGACGCTTTCCTAGACGTTCTGCGGCGTGTGGCTACCGAACGGTGACAAATGCAGAGTTTGCCGTAGACGACTGGTTGCCGGGAGCGTTGCGCAAATCGCGCTACCTGAAGCTGCAATTCCCAAAAATGAAACGAGGGGAGCGCCGAAAGTCGTCACCAAAAGAACCACTTGTGCGCTGCAATGTGTCACTCAACCTTGACAGCAACAGGAAACCTGATCGAATTGTAAAAAAATTGGGTCACTAGGCCAACAGGACGGTAGGGGGCGACTATGTCGACAACATTGAGCACCGCAACCATTTCCGGTGTTGCGGAATCCGACCAAACCAAGATTTCGCGAACAGCATGGCTGGCGCTTGCCTCTGGTTTCTTGGGTTGGATGTTCAACTCTATGGACATCAACATTTTTACGATGGTGCTGTTTCCCAGCATGCGCGAACTCGTCGGATCGACCAATCCGGCGGTGATCGCGCAAGCCGGCGGACTTATTGTTGGTCTTAAGCTCGCTGCATGGGGAATTGGCGGAATCATGTTCGGCGTAGTTGCGGATCGGATCGGCCGGTCCCGGACACTCGTGATCACGATCCTGATTTATTGCGCTTTCACTGGACTAAGCGGGTTGGCGCAAAGTTGGTGGCAACTTGCGATCCTTCAGACGATTGCTGGCATCGGCATTGGCGGCGAGTGGGCAACCGCCGGCGCTTTGATCACGGAGACGTGGCCTGAACGCTACCGTGCTCGTGCCATGCAAGTGATGCAAATGGCGTGGGCATTTGGATTTTTCTCCGCCGCGGTAGTCAACCTTTTCTTGGGCCCAATCGGATGGCGATGGGTCCTGGCTGCCGGTGCGGCGCCCGCGATCGTCTGTCCTCTTTATTCGTTGGATGGTACCCGAACCACAGCGATGGGAAAAAGTTCGTGCTGAAGCGCGTGCGGCCGTGGCCAAAGGTGAAGTTGATAATGCGTGGGCTACGT